>JBGTEX010000010.1:0-130426 GCA_041747575.1 Pyrinomonadaceae bacterium | reverse complement strand
CACGACCGCCACCGCCACCGGCGCCAAAACCGCCGCGTTTTTCCTGCGGTTTAGCTTCGTTGACCTTGAGTTCGCGTCCATCGACTTCTTTGCCGTTGAGCTGGGCAATTGCGTTTTCACCCTCAGCCTGCGAGGACATTTCGACAAACGCAAATCCGCGAGAGCGGCCTGTTTCGCGGTCTTCGATGATATTTGTTGATTCGACGGTTCCGATTTCGCCAAACAGGTCATTGAGATCCTGATTGGTCGTGTTGAAGGAAAGATTTCCTACATATAGTTTCATTGACATTTTTTAATATTTACCTTTTCCCTTTTCGGGAATTCTAAAGAAGCGTCGGATCGCGTGAACTTGCGATTGATAAAATCAAATGCGAAGGAAACGATCTCGGATACTCTGAGAGTGACTTCTATTTACTTACCGGGCCTGCTCTCAAACTTATCCAAAAATCGTTAAAGACGAAGCGCGAAACCCATGTGGGCCGCGAGAGAAGGATTAACAAAACTATGATGCACGTATTTTACGGGAAATGCAAATTGTTTTTACGCTTCTCGCAATTTGTAAAAACGTTGAAACTGCGATCGTATCTCCGAACCTTGGCGTCGATATGATCACGCGGGCGATCTTTTTTGCGTTCGATCTCGGTAAGACGCTTGACTTAGGTCTCGTTTAGGTTTACAAAGTATAATCCGAATTTTTAAATTTTGAGAAAGGAGAATCGTTATGGGACGTAAGATTTTGGCTGTTATTGTGGCGTTGATTGCGGCGTTTGCGGTGATCTCGATCGTACAGATATTAAATTCACTGGTGGTGCCGCCGCCGGATGCGGACGTGATGAACGACCCTGCCAGACTTCGCGAATTTATGGCCACGCTGCCGATGACTGCCTATGTTGTAGTTCTCGTGGGGTATTTTCTAGGCTCATTTACAGGCGGTTATATCGTCACAAAAATGAGTCGCCGAGAAAGCTCCGGTTCGAGCCTGGCGCTGCTGGTCGGGGCTATACTGATGATGGCCGGAATTTTGAATTTCTTTGTGCTGCTGCCCGGCCAGCCGATATGGTTTGTCTTGTTGAGCCTGTTGATCTATATTCCGATAACATTGCTCGGCCATAAACTGGCGAAGTAAAAAACCACTACATAGATTTATTTTAAGGAAACGGCTCTCAGGGGCGTCCGCCTTCGTTCCACGCCGGTGTAAAGGTTGAGTTTACAAGCCATTTGATCGGTTCGATCATTGAATTTATTGACCGCGTCATGTGAGCAAAATCGATAGTTTTGATCTCGTCGCTGGCCTTATGATAATCGGCGTGTAAGCCAAAACTCGAAACCGTGTGAGCTATAATTCCCTGACGTGCCAAGTGGATATTGTCGGAGCGCTGAAAGAAATTTTGTTTAGGATGGGGATCCTGGACGAGTTTTGCACCGCGTTTTGCAAGCTCGGGGCCGAGATCTGAACGTTCGTAACCGGTCAACCACAGTTCGTCCGACTTTACCTTTGCGTCGGGGCGTCCGATCATTTCAAATTGTAAATTTGCAACGAATTTCTCTTTCGGGAAGGGAAGATTGGCTGCGAAAAACCGCGACCCGAAACCTCCGGCTTCTTCCGAGCCAAAGCAGACAAAATAAATGGTGCGTTTCGGTTTCTGTCCGGCGGCCAGGATTCTGGCAAGTTCCAGAACCGCAACCGTCCCCGAGGCATCATCGTCCGCTCCATTAAAGATCTTGTCATCGCCCGGAGCGTTTTCACGCACTCCCAAATGATCGAGATGCGAACTCAAAACGATTACTTCGGAGCCAAGCGTCTTGTCATATCCGGTGATCTTGCCCACAGCATTCCAGGTTGCTCCGTTTGGGGGATCAGAAAAGGTGGCGTGCATCTCGAACGGGCTTTGCCAGGACATGCTCGAAAGCAGCCCCGCCGTTGCTTTTGATACCGCGATCAAGGTTCCGCGGCGTGACGTCGCAGGTTTTCGCGCTGCAATCTCAGCCCAGCGTTCGCGAAGCTCCTTGGTTTCGGTGACGAGAACGGCGGCAGCTCCGTCAGCAAAAAACTGGTTAATACGCGGCTGGATCGTTTCCAGTTTATCATCCTCATTCGGCGTTATAAGGACGACCTCGCCCGCTCGCGCGGATTCGGAAAGACTTATTTTTTTGAAATCACCGGTTATGTCTTTAGCTGAGATCGAAATAACGATCCAATCCTTACCGAGTTCCAACGGATTGCCAAGGCGGCCAAACTGTAGATTCTGAAGCGCCGGCCGGCCGGGGACTTCGACTGTTTGAACGTAGGTCGCTATGCCGCCGGCGCCCTTATCGCCAGCCGGTTCGAGGCCAAACTGCATAAACTGCGATCCGACATACTCAGCGGCGATGCGCTCGAAGATCGTTCCGCTGCCGCGTCCCTGCATCGCGTCACCGGCAAGAAAAGTCATCCCGGCGCGGACATTTTTTTCGTCAATAGCAGAGTTTTTACCGGTTTGCGAGAAACAAAAGACGTTTGCCGCAAGCACAAATGCAAAGATCAACCCAAGCTGTTTCGTGTAAATATATTTGTTCATTGATATTTTTATTACGCAAGATCAATTTTTTTGTTGACAATTTTTTAGGATCATATTTTACGGGAAGTATTTCGAGATTCCCTTTATCCTTGCCAATCCCTGATAAAATCGCCAATTCGCCGTGTGATCTTTTGTTAATTTCTGCTTTGTTAAAATTGCCCTCACCATTTCGACCGGTATCCGGCCTTCTTTGAGGATGGCGTCGTGAAACTGGCGGTCGGTCATTTTCCCGGAATCGACCAGGTCACGGTGAAGTTGATAGAACTGCAAGCCGCCCATCATATAGGCCATCTGATAAAGCGGCCCGTAATCACCCGAAAACGAACGCCTTACCTCAGCCAGGGCATTGTCGCGTTCGTGGCCGACCTTGTTTACAAGGAGATCGACACATTCCTGAGGGGTCCATTTTTCAAGATGAAAGTTAAGTGAAAAAATTATTCTCGCGGCACGATGCGAACGCCAGAACAGCGCTCCGATTCGATCCTCGGGCGTTTTTGAAAACCCTCGATCCCAAAGCAGAAATTCCCAATACAGAGCCCAGCCTTCGCCCCAGAACGGCGTGCTGAACATCTGGCGATAGGGCCGATAGCGGCTTGTCATAAATCCCTGTAGATGGTGTCCCGGAATCAGTTCGTGATGTGTCACGGCGCGTGCAAAATGCGGATTATTACCGCGCAGCGACATCAATTTTTGCTCATGCGTCATACCATCGGTCGGATACGCGACGAGTATCGTTTCGCCGCCCAGGAAAAAGGGTGCAACGAGCTGACGTTCCGGCGTCATCATCTCCATACGCCAGCCGTCGCGGGCGATCTGCGGAACGGTCACCAAATCATTTTTCTCGACATATTCGATTGCCTCATAAGCAAATTTCCTGATCAATTCCGGCTGCTTGCCCGGTTCGACATACTTTTGTTTTACGGCCTCGATCGCCCTCAAATAGTCGTCGCCAAAACCCATCTCACGCGAGGCTTTTTTTAATTCCACTACGCACCACGCAAACTCCTTGTTGGCAATCTCAATAAGTTCTTCAGGTGAGTAGCGAATCATCTCGTACTGCAATTCCTGAATTAGGGCCTCCCTGCCGATCGGATCGCCGATGATCGTAACTTTGTCATCCGGCTTTATACCCACCAGTTTTTCAGAGATGAATGTTGAATATTTTTGCAGAGCCTCGTCAGCCTGTTTATACGGCGATTCGCACCACCAGGTGAATAACGGATCATAACCGTTGTGAAACGTGTACCAGCGTTTTAAAGTATTTCTGAGTTCATTAACTGTCTTCGCAGCCCGGTTTGAGACGGTTCGTTTTGGCTTTGTGGCCAAACCGCTGTCAAATGACCTCTGCGTCGCCACGATCGTCTGCGTAAGATCATTCAGCACGGCCGCCGAAGTTGCGGGATCGATACTCTCGAGCTTTCTGCGAGCATCCTCAAGCCCGCTGATCGTTGCCGCAAACGGCATCATCGGAGCCATTTCTGCAAGCTGTCCGTCAAATCTTGCTTGCTCCTTTAGCTCATGCTCGAGATAATTCTTAAAGAGTATGTAATCGACCTGCTCATCATGATTTAGCTGATCAAAATTTAGTCCGGCCAGCACTCTGATTTCGTCCGAATAAAGCTGTTTGAATCGGGCCGACCTAAGAGGAGAAGTCCCGGCCGAATAAAACCGATTCAGGATGCCGTAATTCTCGCTAAACTTTTCGATCACCCCGCGCAGGCGCGACGGAGGTTCGTTATAAGCTGAGAGGCCGTCGTTTATCGATTGAGCAAAAACGGTGTTTAAGGAAAGGATAAAAAACAGACAAATAGAGCGACAGGTAAATATTCTCATTTTTTTAGAGCGCATTAAATTAATTCCATTATCTGAAGGTGGATGACAACGCTTGAATTCTAAACCAAATTTTAAAATAACTGTAATTTCACGGATTCGGCACTGAGAACAGAAAAGCATTGGCCAATGTTGTAGAGGCTTCATATAAACCCGCGCAATCCAACCCCGACGGTGTTTATTTGCCATTCCCATCGCTGCAAAGTACGCCAAACATTGTTTAAGAATTACAGTAATTATTTTATTGCTAATTGTTGCGATAATAGATTAAACTTTTACAGACGCATTCGCGTTGTTTTTTATTTTACATCTTTGAGGAGAAATTGTTTTATGAATTGCAAAGGCAAATTTTTTCGAATGGGCTTGCTCAGTGCCGCATTGGTGCTGATGAGCTTTTCGGCCGGATACGCACAGGACAGTGAGTATTCTTTTAAGGTTTTTAACCGGACGGATACCAAGATCACGAAAATACTCGTGTCCGAAACAGGGAAAAAATATCGTTTTTTTGATATCGGAGCGGGCATCGGTGCCGGCAAATCGATGACTTTGGTATGGAACTCGTCAACCGACAGCGAAAGCTGTATGCAATGGGTAAAAGCGGTTTATGCCGACAAATCCGAATCCAAGCCGGTCAAATTCGATTTTTGCGAAGAGGACTTAGAACTCGAATTTACAGACTAATTTAATATTTTGTACGGGTTGGTACGGACAGGGCATCAATAGATGACTTGTCCGTTTCTTTTTTTTTGCGGTAGACGCCTGTGCGTGGAGGGTACGCCCTTAAGCGCAGATCAACAATGCATTATCGATTTCGTCCTGACGCAAAATGATGCGTAAGTCATTTCGCCAATTCGGGAGATCCTTCGGTGTAAACGCTGATAAACTTGCCTTTTTGGCCTTTATTTTCAAACTTTATGAAGCCCTCTATCAGGGAGAACAGCGTATCGTCTTTGCCTTTGCCGACATTGTTGCCGGGTTTCCACTTTGTACCGCGTTGGCGCGCAATGATGTTGCCGCCGAGGACATGCTCGCCGCCAAATTTCTTGAGGCCAAGCCGCTGAGCGTTCGAATCGCGGCCGTTTCTGGATGAACCTACACCTTTTTTATGTGCCATATTCTTTTTTTAAAGCCTGCAGCTTTTACAGCTGACAGCTAAATTTTCTCAATCGTTATTTCGGTAAAACCTTGCCGGTGGCCTTGCTTGCGTTTGTACTGTTTTCGGCGTTTCTTTTTGAAGACGATGATCTTGTCGCCTCTGCCGTGAGAGACAATTGTTGCTTCGACCGATGCACCGCCGCCGATCCTGGCGTTTTTGCCTTCGCCTGATAAAAGAGCGTCAATCGAGACTTTCGCCCCTGCTTTTTCGTCGATCTTTGGGACGCGAAGCGTTTCGCCGCCCGTTACCGCAAACTGCTTTCCGCCTGTTTTAATAATTGCGTAACTCATTTTTGTGTTCGCTCCTGACCGTGCTGCCGTTCGCACAAGTCGAAAACCTCAAATTATACGGAAAACCTGAGGAGTGGTCAAATCATGTATGTAGAAATCAGGATGCGGGGAATTGCGTTTATTCAAAAGCGGCTCCGGACACATTCTCAACTCGCCGTTTTTTTCACCTATGCTGACGTTGGATCCTTTACCACAGCTATGAACGGCAAATTTCGATAACGGCCGGCCGCGTCGAGGCCGTAGCCGACGACGAATTTGTTTGGGACAACAAATCCGGTGTAGTCGATCACCAGATTTTTCTTTATGCGCGGTTCTGGTTTATCAAGAAAACTGGCCAATCTGATCGAGCTAGCACCGCGAGAGCCGAGTATTTCCAATAGCCGCGACAGCGTGAGGCCTGTATCAACAATATCCTCGACGACCAGGACGTGTTTGCCTCGAATCGTATTGCTAAGATCTTTGAGTATCTCGACGTCACCGGTTGATTTTGTGCCGTCTTTATAGCTCGACACAGACATAAAATCTATCGAAAGACTAAGATCGACCTCCCGCATCAGATCGGCGAGAAAAACGCATGAACCTTTTAGAACGCCAACCAAAACGAGGTCTTTGCCGGCGTAATCGCTGCTTATCTGTTTGCCTAATTCGCTGATACGCTCCTTTATTTGATTTTCAGAGTATAGTTTTTCGAGATTGGGGTTTGCGAATTCGCTTGTTGCCAGTTGTGTTGATTCGACGGCCATATTTTGTTGTTGGTTTGATAGAATAGGTATTTAGAAATACTATTCAAATAAAGGTTGATGTTCAAACCGCATTTTGAGAATTTTTTCCACGCACGGTTTGCGGTATCAGATTATGACCGATGAAAATAAAGAGACACGGGACCGCGTACGGGCTTTGGTACGTCAGGTTTTAGAGACGGTTCCGACGGACGGCGAGCAAATGCCGTTAAACGGGGCTGCAAACGAACCGCACCATGTCGTCGTAAATTCGCTCAAGGATAAGCTCGGCAAAGAATTTGACCGCGACGAATCGTCAAAATCACTGCTTACCGAGGACGATCTGCGCGGACTCGAAGCCGGATCGCGTCTGCGTGTCGCAGCAAATGTAAAATTTACCGCCCTTGCGCACGACATCATAAACGAGCGTAAAATAGAACTGATCCGTAAACAATTACGGCAGAATACGACTAAAGTGCGTACGGTCGCACTCGGTTCGGATCACGGCGGTTTTAAACTAAAGGAACAGTTAAAAGTTTTTCTGACGGATTTTGACTTGCAGGTGCGCGATTTTGGCACAGATAGTGAAGCCGCCGTGGACTATCCCGATATTGCCCACGCCGTAGCTAAATCTGTTGCGGGACGGCAGGCCGATGTCGGAATCATTATTGACGGAGCCGGAATCGGCAGCGCTATGACCGCGAACAAGATCCCAAATATCCGGGCTGCCGCATGTTATTCTTCCTCGCTCGCAAAAAATTCGCGTGAACATAACGGAGCCAATGTTTTGACGCTCGGGGCGGGTCACAATACGTTTGACGAAATAAAACAGATCGTCGAGGCCTTTATATCGACTGATATTTTTGAAGAAAGGCACAAGAAACGAGTGGGAAAGATCGAGGCGGTCGAGAGGCAATATCTAAGATAGATGCTGCAATTTACGAGGACAGTTAGCCGTATGGATCACCGGTTCTCTGCGTGATTGAGGATGATGAAAATGAACCCGACAAATGGTAACTACGAACAATTGATCGAGCAGATCACCGATATGGTTTTGGAGAAGCTGGGCGGTGATGATTATTGTCCGACGTTTTGCCGTGCCGATGTTCAGCGGATCGTTGATGCAGGGGCCGAACGGATCGGGATCGTGCTTGGTGAGACCGCGACGGCACACGACTGGGCAAGTTTGATCGATCATACGCTGTTGAAACCGGAGGCGTCCGAGACGGATATTCGCAAACTTTGCGATGAGGCGGCGCAGTTTGGTTTTGCGTCGGTTTGTGTAAATCCTGGCTGGGTAAAAAAGGCGGTCGAATTTTTAAAAGGTTCCGGCGTGCCTGTCTGTACAGTTATCGGGTTTCCGCTCGGAGCGACACTTGCGGATGTAAAAGCTTACGAAGCCCGGCGTTCGATATTTAACGGAGCCAGTGAGGTCGATATGGTCATAAATATCGGCGCTTTAAAATCAGGAGACGATTGCCTGGTTGAGGACGACATCCGGGCAGTCGTCGAGGCGGCCCATGAAAACAGGACGCTTTGCAAGGTAATCATCGAAACTGCCTTGCTGACAGATAATGAAAAAATTCGAGCTTGCATCGCAGCAAAAAATGCGGGCGCCGATTTTGTAAAAACATCGACCGGTTTTGCAAAGGGCGGAGCAACGGTAAACGACGTCGCCCTTATGCGCCGGACGGTCGGCACGGCTTTGGGTGTAAAGGCCTCGGGCGGTGTAAAGGGAATTGAGGATGCGAGAGCAATGTTTGCGGCGGGTGCTACGCGGATCGGTGCTTCCGTCGGCGTTAAGATCGCTCAGGAAGCCAGCGGCATTAAATCAACGTCAGCGGCGGGGAATTATTAGGCCGTTTTTCAATATTTTTTGTACTGTGAAACACGCGTCGCACTATTTTTTTACAACCAGAGCCCTGTCAAAATTTTTTCTATAATCTTTCCCGTCCATCATAACTGTTTTACACATCTCATAGAGGCGGGAACGCAGTCGAACACCAATACGATCCTCTAAAATGTCATCGCGTTCATTTTTCCTTTCGTCCAGGTAATTGGTCGTGAAAATAGTGAGTTTTTTGTCGTTATATCGCGTATTGATGACATGTGCCATAGTGTCGCGAACCCAATCGGTCGGTTTTGACGCTCCGAGTTCGTCGAGGACCAGGACGTCGGCGTTTAGCACGGGAGCCAAAAGACTGAGTTCGGACCCATGCGTATCTGCGTTAAACGATCCTTGTATTTCCTTGAGCAGCGAGAGAAATTCGTAAAAGAGACATGTAAAACCGCGCTCGGTCAGGCCTTTTAGAATAGAAACTGCCAAATGAGTTTTACCGACCCCGACAGTACCCATCAGCAATAAGCCCCGATCGACCGCGGGATATTCCATCGTAAGCCTGGTCGCAAAGCGAAAGGCCGCTTCCTGCGAAGATGTCTGCGGTTTGTAAGTGTTAAAGTGAAATCCGTCGTATCGTTTTGGGACACGAACCTTTTCAAACTGTCTGTGCTGCGAGCCTAATTTCCGGCACGAACATTTTCTCGCCCCTTTTCCGCGAACGATCTCCATACCTGTGTCGTAACACTTTGGGCAGGTATCTATTGAGGCGGTTTGGTTGCTCAGGCCTTGGAACGGAACGAGATTTGGAACAGCGGTTAAATTTGTTTTTTCTGCTTTTTCCTTGGGCATCGGGGTTTGGGTTTTTGTCCAGAGCAAGAATTATATCACTCGCGGATGTGAAATCAAGGTTTAATCGGCAATGCTTGTTTGTTATGCTATATTGATGTATTCCGGGTCGAACCGGCTGATTTATTTCAGCCGGAAGCCGGATGCGTAAGATGGTTAAAGGTTAAAATGCTTAGGCTGCGTCGGGCCCCGGCCTTTCTTAAGTGTAAATTGCAATAGATTATATGAGCGTGTTTCGTAGTTTGATGATTAGGCTGGGCCTTGCGGATTTGAGTGCTGAACGGACGCCGATCAGTGTTATGCTGCTTGACGACGACGAGCGGCGGCACCGTTGGTTTCAAAAAAGATTTGACGGAGACGACCTGTATATCGCCGCGAACGTTGCCGAGGCCAAGGAACTGCTTGACGACGCCACCTACGACGCCATTTTTCTCGATCACGACCTCCTGCCGCATCATTACGAATCAAACGACCACGACGATTTTGCCTCCACCGGATACGCCGTTGCCGAATGGCTCCACGACAACCCGGACATACAGCGCGCCGCAACGATCATCGTCCACACCCGAAACGCCGACGCGGCCGTGCGGATGGTACAGAAACTTCGCGAGTCCGGCCGAAACGTCGAGTACTGCGCATTTCCGATGCTCGATCTGAAAATACAGAATTATTGGAAACGGTAAGGCCTTTTAACCTTTTTCGTAGTCGCGCACGCAGGCGAACAGAGTTTTATGAAAAAAGTAGGATTTGTCAGTCTTGGGTGTCCGAAAAACCTGGTCGATAGCGAAGTGATGATGGGCCAGCTTCGCGAGGCTGGCTATGAGATCACGAATAATGCCGATGACGCGGATACGGTTGTTGTCAACACATGCGGCTTTATCGAATCGGCAAAGCAGGAATCGATCGAAGCGATACTCGAGGCCGGCCGTTGGAAATCCGTAGGAAAGGCGAGCCGCGTAATCGTCGCGGGTTGTCTTGTTGAACGCTATCGCGACGATCTGATGAATGAACTACCGGAGGTTGATGCGTTTATCGGAACCTCGCAGATCGAAGATATTCTAAAAGCAGCCGATGAAAATTTTGACTCGAAAACCTTGACGATCTCGCCGATCGGCAATAAATCCGCGACTTATCTTTACGACGAATACACGCCCCGGATGCGCGCCACCGAATCGCACTCGGCGTTTATCAAAATCGCCGAAGGCTGCGACCGTCCGTGTGCATTTTGCTCTATTCCGGCTATGCGGGGGAGCTTTCGTTCGCGCCGTTTTGGTTCGATAATCGAAGAGGCGCGAATGCTTGCAAAAGAAGGCGTCAAAGAGATCGTTTTGATCGCGCAGGATTCGTCGCGATACGGCGAAGACCTCGGCGAAGTCGATGCTCTGGCGGCACTTCTGCGGGCGCTCGGGGAAATCGACGGCGTCGAATGGATACGGCCAATGTATGCATTTCCGACGCATATTTCCGACGCGTTTCTTTCGGCGATCGCCGAGACGCCAAAGGTCGTAAAATATCTCGATATGCCGCTCCAACACGCATCGCGAAATGTCTTAAAACTAATGAAACGCGGAGGAACACGTGAGAGTCTGGAGCGTTTGATAGAGCGTGTTCGTACGGCCGTTCGGGGCATTGCGATCCGCACAACATTTATCACCGGTTTCCCTGGTGAGACGGATGAAGATTTTGAGGAACTGATAGAATTCGTCCAAAACTGCCGATTTGATAACGTAGGCGTTTTTACATATTCGGACGAAGAGGGAACTGCCGCATACCTTCTGCCAAATAAGGTCGATCCTAAAATTGCCACACAGCGCCGCCGCCGCCTGATGAAAGAACAAGCAAAAATAAGCAAACAGCTAAACAGCGCCAAGATCGGCAAGACTTTTCCCGTACTTTTCGAAGGCCTCTCGCAAGAATCCGATCTTCTCTTCCAGGGCCGACTCGAAGGCC
Organism: Pyrinomonadaceae bacterium; assembly: GCA_041747575.1. Lineage (GTDB taxonomy): Bacteria > Acidobacteriota > Blastocatellia > Pyrinomonadales > Pyrinomonadaceae > OLB17. Next base: position 119,237 of record JBGTEX010000010.1, on the reverse strand, counting down.
AAACTTACGAAATCGACGGCTACATCCTCATCAACGACATGCCCGAAGATTTAGAACCTCAGATCGGCGCCATTTACGACGTGAAAATCACCGAAGCACACGAATATGACCTGGTCGGGGAGATTATTTAATGACCTTGTTTTTATGTAAGGGTAAGCTGTTTGCACTCTTTCATGTTAACTCTACGATGTCACCATCAAAGAGCAAAGATGCTGCCGCAGCCTGCCCTTCTTCAACGACTCAAGAGTTGCACTTACTAATTTAATTCAAGTCGCTAAATTCGAGCCGCCGGTGCACCGCGCAAGCGTAATCTGGGATTATTCGTTAGGTTTGGCGAGATGTTTGGCTCCGCCTTCGGCGGCTCTCCATAGCAAAACGATCAATCCGATCGAGGTTGAAAAAAGTATCGCTCCGCGGCGGACGAGGGCAAGAGCAACACCCGTTGCGGCCGTGTAACCCAGCATTTGTAAAATGACGCCGTTGCCGCCCTCATAAACCCCGATCGTCCCCGGAATAAAGCCGAACGCTGCATTGATGACCTTTGTCAGGCTTTCGATGATAAATGCCGTTGAGACAGGAGAGCTAAAGCCGAGAAATTTTAGTGCCAAAACCACTTCCGCCACACTCAGGGCATGGACGCCGAGACTGATACCAAATACCTTAAAAAAATCGGCCCGCCGGTTGTGGTAAAACTGAAAAACATTGTTCTCGACCTCGAGTATATTATGCTGTTTTTTGACAATAAAGTTTGGCGCGAGATTTCGCTTGGCCAATATCTTTATCAGATAAGAAAACGGCGTCACGCGGTATTTTATCGCCAGGATAAATGCCAAAAATCCGGCAGCCGCAAGTATGACAATCACTGCAAGGGCATTACCGACACCCGCTCCGCCGCTGCCAAATGTCACGAGCAAAGCCGCCACGCCCGCCAAAACCATTAAAATAACGGACATATAGTAAAGAATATTGTCAGATATGACGGCGGACGCTGCGTGAGTCAGGGGCAGGTTTTTTCGAAGCAGGATCGCCTTTGTCGCGTCACCCAAAAACGGGCCCGTGAATGAAAAGAAATTTACCGCTTCGCCCCCAAATCGGGCGGCGGCGGCGCTCCGGTACTTAAAGGATCGATGTTCCGGATTGACCGCAATATACAGGCTCGCCGCGCGTGCAAAATGTCTCGAAATATTTAATGCTATGACAACAAAAAACCCCCATCCTACGGCCGTTACCGATTCGACGATCTTCTGATAACCGATCCTGTAAATTACAAAGGAAAGCAGCGACAAACCGATCAAAAAGGTGACGGCATGTATCCAGATCAATATACTTTTTTTGTTTGATTTAGACCTGGTTTCCTGAATTTCGGAGCGTGTTAAATCAGGTTCCAATACGTTTTCGGTGTGCATACAGTCTTTCGCGGTTACTCAAGCAGCAACATTTAGTATATCGGTATTTGGATGCTAAACATAACTAGTGATGGTTGTATGCGTTTGGAAAACAGTAACTGGTATTTTGCTATTTATTTATCGGTGATTATAAAAGTGACGAAAGCTTTTCCAAACCACTTTCTACATCTGCTCCGAGATGTAAGCGGAGCGCCCGTCGGTCGCGATCTAGCAGAACCTGAAAATCACCACGCGCCTGAGCCGCTTTGACGACGCCGAAAGTGTATTCTTGTCCCGGAATATCCAAATCAAATTCATCGTCTGATGTGATCTGTAAAAAGACGCCGTTATTTGCACCGCCTTTATACGCCTGTCCGGTTGAGTGGAGAAAACGCGGGCCGAAATTGAGACAGCCGGCAACGCGCCGCCGATGCACTACCTTTTCGATAATGCTATGCAGCCGGTTGCGATTTACAGAGTTCATCTCGACATAGGCGAGTACGGCGAAGTAATCACCTTCGGATATCTGTTTAAAATGGCTGGTCAAAATGGCCCCGACGCTGTCCTCGCCCGCTCCGTCCGTTAGAACCGCGGCATAGTCATCACTCGTAAAAAGTGAAATGCCGTCTGCCGAAAAGAATGGGTTTTCGTTCGGCAATTTACCGCTTTGTTCGTATTCATCGGTGATCTTGCGTGATTCGGTCTTGGCGGCCTCAACGTCCGGTTGGTTAAACGGATTTATTTCCATAACCGATCCGGCGACGGCGGTGGCAAATTCCCAACGAAAAAACTCCTGAGCCAGATCATCGATCGTTTCAAGTTCGATCGTAACCGCCGGATGACCCGCCGCCGAGAGAACTTCATAGATATTGAGATGGTGCTGTACGCCCTTTAAATTTACAAAAACAAACACGCGGTCATTTCCGTATTCCGATGCTTCATACTGTTGCTCGCCGTGAACGGGTATTATCGAGACGTCGTTTTTGCCGGTTGATTCGGCGACAAGCTGTTCGAGCCAGTATCCGAACGGGTGCGTTTCGAACCACGTCCCGATCGTCAACTTATCCCGGCCGTATTTTTGACAAACTCCGAGAATGACGCCGAGAAGCGCTGCCGGATTTTGGCGCGCGTCGTTCGATCTACAGGCTTCGGCCATCTCAAGCGCATTTTTTAGAAATTTCTCAACGTCCAGACCCATCGCCGCCGCCGCCGTCATACCAAAGGCGGAAAGGGCTGAGAATCGCCCGCCGATCTCCGGTTTACCGTAAAAAATATCGCGAAAGCCGTCGTCCTTAGCGACTTGCTCCAGTTTTGATCCTGGATCTGTGATGGCGATAAACTGTTTTCCTGCTTTTTCGCGTCCGACTTTTTCTGCGAGTAAATCAAAAAAATACTGCTTAAAACAATTTGGTTCGAGCGTCGAACCTGATTTGCTGGCGACGATAAAAAGCGTCTTTTCGAGATCAATCTTATTTTCGACCGTCTTGATCTGAGCGGGAACGGTCGAATCGAGAATGTGAAAATTCTTTTTCTTGAACGTCATCGCAAGTACCTCCGGACAGAGCGACGACCCTCCCATGCCCATTAGCAAGATGTCGGTAAATTCGGCATTTTCAATATCGTTGCGGAGATCGCGGTATTTCTGAGCATTTGCCAGTTCCTCATCGACAATTGTCAGCCAACCGAGCCACTTAGCCTCGTCACCGCCTGTCCAGAGGCCTGCGTCCTTTGCCCAAAGGCGGCTCACCTTATCGCCCGTGTTCCATTGCTCTATCTCTGAATCAACCGCTTTTTGTAATGCCTCGGGCAAGTTGTATTTAATTGTATTTAATGTCATCTTTTTCTTCCTCTGCGCAACAAATCTATTTTCACGATATCCGGCCTGGATTGCAAAACTATTCCGATGAAGTTTTCGCGGCCTTTTCCAAGAGAGTAGCTGCCGATTATAGAAAGGCTGGGGAAATATTTGATAGAATTCGGTAATGACATTAACAATCGCCCTTGCACAGATCGCTCCCGTTTGGTTTGACCGTGAAAAAACTCTCGAGAAAGTGTGTGGCCGGATCGCCGAAGCCTCCGCGCAAGGCTCTGATCTGATCGTCTTCGGCGAATGTCTCGTTCCCGGGTATCCGTTTTGGCTCGAGTATTCAGACGTGACTGCGTTCAATTCGGCGTTTCATAAGGGATTTCACGCCGAATATATGAATCAGGCCGTCTGTATCGAACGCGGCGGCCTGGACGACGTCTGTAATCTCGCCCGCCAGGAGAAGGTCGCCGTCTATCTCGGTATTTTAGAACGGCCTATAGACCGCGGCGGCAAAAGCGTATATGCCTCGCTTGTTTATATAAATAAAAATGGCGAAATCTGTTCGGTTCACCGCAAATTAATGCCGACATATGATGAGCGAATGACATGGGCGATCGGCGACGGAAACGGGCTGCGTGTCCACGAACTGGATGAATTTACCGTCGGCGGCCTCAATTGCTGGGAAAACTGGATGCCGCTTGCCCGTACCGCCTTATATGCACAAGGCGAAGACCTGCACGTCGCCGTCTGGCCCGGCAACCGCCGCAATACCGACGACCTGACACGATTTATCGCAAAGGAATCACGTTCCTTTGTCGCCTCTGTTTCGGGCCTAATGCGAAAGGGAGATTTGCCGCTTCATCTGCAAAATATTGAAAGGGTAATCGCCAATTCCCCTGATTTTATGGCGGACGGAGGCTCATGCCTCGCTGGGCCTGACGGTGAATGGATAATCGAACCATTCTGCGGCGAAGAAAGATTGCTCACGGCAACGATCGATCATCAAAAGGTGAGAGAGGAACGTCAAAATTTTGATCCGACCGGCCACTATTCACGACCCGACGTTTTGCATCTAACCGTAAATCGGGAAAGACAGACCTCTGCAAAATTTTACCCCGAAACACTTTGATCACAGGATTGCGTTTTGGCTTATTGCGTTTTGGCTTAATGACGCATAGTGCCGCAAGGTGCAGAAGAATTCTAAAGCATCGGCTCAGAACCAAATGTTGGCAGAACAACTGTGAATTTTGTTCCGGTTGGTTTATTGTCGGCAACGTCGATCCGGCCGCGGTGCTCAACGACGATATTGTAACAAACGGCAAGACCGAGACCTGTACCTTTTCCGGCAGTCTTGGTGGTAAAAAAAGGATCAAAGATCATCGATTTATCAGGTTCGGCAATACCGGTTCCGGTGTCGGCGATCTCGACAAAAATTTCACCGCCGTTTTCGGAAGTTTTTATTGTGAGACGGCCTCCGCCGTTCATCGCATCGCGGGCATTTAAAAATAAATTCAGGAAAACTTGCTGAAGCTGATCCTCATCGGCAAAAACAGGCGAAAGACCCGCCGTGAGATCGGTCTTTATATCAAAATCCTGAAACGCCGTATCAAAACTTGCAAGACGCAGGGCGGTGCGGACTATTTCATTGATACTCGTCTTTTCCTTTATGGCGGGGCGTGCGCTCGCAAAATTAGTCATATCCTTTGTGACCTGTGTTATTCGTGTGATCTGGTCTGAGATCATTTTTAATTTTTCGCGCGTTTCGGGCAGATGGCCTTGTTGTGAGCGCAGCATCTGGACGAGTGACGATATGGATGCGAGCGGGTTGTTTACTTCGTGTGCAACACCGGCGGCGAGCGTACCCATTGCGGCGAGTTTTTCGGCACGTATCAGTTGGTCGTTAAGACGCTGCAATTTGTCTATATCTGACGCCATTTTGCGGCTCATTTCGTTGAATGAATCGGCCAGCAACCCTATCTCGTCGTTGCTTTTTCGCAGATCGACCTCAGTTCCGTAACCGCCCTTTGCCACTTTTACGGCGGCCAGAGTGATGCGCTGCAATGGCCGCGAGACCGTTCTCAAAACAAGCAGTAACAGCAGCAAATTGGGGATGAGTGCGGATATTACGCTAAAAACGAGATACCGGCGCCAAGCTTCGAAATCCATCCCGTTGCGAAACGCCCACCACGCGATCGGTATTTGAAATAATACAAAACTTACGACCGCCACCGACGCTATCGTAAGGGCAACCTTATACGTTATCGGGAAAAGACGAAACTGATTGAGGGCCGTTTGAAACGAAAAAAGCTTGAAATTCAGGATTGCGTATGCGTAAATCAGAACGCCGGGAAGGACAAAGATCGAGTTCATCTGCAGCAGGTCGTAGTTGCCAAAGAAAGGTAAGACGATGTTTGCGAGGGTCTTTAAAATTCCCGTTATGACGAGCCCCCAGATTATAGCTCCGACCTGCTGCCCCTGCTGCGTGCCTCTGTATAGGCGATATTTTTGAAAGAGAATAACCGCTCCGAAAAAGAATACGAAATAAACGTATGCGACAAACGCGTAGGCGAGCGGCGTCAGGTCGATAACAAATTGGCCGTCCTGAAAACCGGCCATTTGCCATAACAAGCCAAAAAGAGCGGCAGGAATCAGAATAAGGCCGGGAGCAAAGAGAATCGCGGCACGGCTCCGCGGCGTTCGGGCATTTTCAGGGAAAACCCACGCGAATACGATGAGCGCATACTGCATCATCAATGCCGTAATAAAACTTGCCGACGCCCACCAGCCGGCTGTCGAATTACGCGGGTAAAAATTCCAAAAAATAAGATCTTTTATAGTCCAAATCGCAAGAAAGGCAATAAATGCGGCAAATGTCTGATGAGCGCGTTTCCGAGGGTCTGCGACGAAAACGTAAAAGCCGAGACCCACCAGCAGAAACAGAGCAAACAGATGAAGAACTACCAGCATTGCGTAAATCTTAAAGCCAATCAGGCCTGAAACAAAATTGATTTACGGATAGAATTAAGCGCTTTTTCTAAGGGGGGCTCGGCATTTGCATTGCAAACGATAAATTGATCACTTTTTTAAAAGAATATTTTATCCGCGATCGGTTGATAATTGAGTTGAGCGGGTGATGGATTTCCAAACATCCTTTTCCAAATCGGGCGTTTGACGAGTGTGCGGCTTTTTCTGCACGGTGAGTGCATCGACAAGATCGACTGCCGGATACCGATTTGGAAGATGATCGGCCAATTCTAAAATGAGTCTTACTATTCGCTCTTGCTGTGGGGCGGTTAAACTTTTCACCAATTCGACGAATTCGTCCTGAGCTTTATCCTGATGAAACGCCAGACGTTCGATACTGCGGCGGCTAAGGCATCGGGACGCCAGAACTGCGTTTTTGTGCCCGCTTATTTTAAATATTTCGTTTACGGACTTTCCCGCCGGCATGGTATAGGCGGCTTCCGAAAGGCCGATAAAGCGATAAAAAATTTCGCGGAATTCAAATACTGCCGAAACCGCGTCACCGGAAAATGCGGCGTTTTCGATCTCGATACGGATTTTTTCGATTCGGGTACGCCGGTCGAGTTCCGTTTGCCCGCTATTAAAAAAAATACGTCCAATGACGAGAGAGGCCGCCGCAGCCGGCCAAAGCAGAAATGATGAGCTGATGCTTATCCATCCAGCAGAAGAGCCGACGTCCTGCCGCTTTGTTATTTGATAGACACCAAACGGAGCTCCGCACGCGAGATAAATAATAATAAGGTCGGTAAGGTTCATCTGCTGTTGATCAAGCAATATGTATGCCGCAGCCATCGACTCAGATGGCCTCCGCAACCGGCGGTCGCAAGTGTATGTAAACTTTGAGTTAAATAAAAAATTTGGAACAACCCCAGTCCGTTTGTCGTAATCATATTGTTTGCAATTCGCAAATTTAATTTAGTTTCTTTGCAAAATGCGAAAAGTGACCGGCCACACGCCGGTGAATAAGGCGGAGGTGAGCCATGATAGATAAAAGCAAAATAAAGATAGTAAAAAAGACCGAGGCGGTTACGGCTAAATCGGTGAAAAGAAAGGTCGTAAGTTCGAGAGCGGCGGCGCGTGAGATCGTATCAAACGTTACCGGCTGGGTTTCGGACGTTAGACAGCGAAAATCAGACGAGACAAAGGCGGCATTTGATATGCTGTTTGCAGCAAATCAAAGGCCAAATGAATCTTAAATAAAATTTTCCGTTATTTATATTTTCTCTAATTCAGATAAAAATGCGGCTGTCACCTGACAGCCGCTTTTTTTTGGTCGTGCAAACCGCTGGCCGAACACCGATGCCGATTTGCTACAAATCGAGTTTCATTGCTATTCTTAACACGAAATTCATTCGTCAAAAACTGAATCTATGCAGGGGAAAGTGGTGATAGTCACGGGTGCGAGCAGCGGAATAGGGCGGGCGGCAGCACTATTGTTTGCAAATAAGGGGTCGGCCGTTGTCGCCGTCGGACGAAACGAAAAGGAATTAAACACACTTGCAAGAAGCGTAAAATCAAAAAATGGCCTGGTTAACGTCCACCTCGCGGATGTTACCGAGATGACGCAGCTCGAACGCATCGTGTCGGAAACGGTCCATAAGCACGGCCAGATCGACGTTTTGGTCAATTCCGCCGGCGTGATAAAAAACGGCACGGCCGAGACAACGACTTTGGACGATTGGGATAAGATGTTTAGCATTAATCTCAGATCGATTTTTGTTTTGTCACAAAAATGTTTGCCGTATTTGGTCGAAACAAAAGGGAACATTGTAAACGTATCGAGTGTTGCCGGTACGCGTTCGTTTCCTAATATTTTGGCATACAGCGTGTCAAAGGCGGCGTTGGATCAGATGACGCGGTGCTCTGCGCTCGAGCTTGCCGCAAAAGGGGTGCGTGTCAACGCCGTAAATCCGGGCGTGGTTGTCACAAATATTCACAAACGCGGCGGTATGGACGAATCATCATACGATCGATTTTTGGAACACTCAAAAGAAACGCATCCGATAGGACGAGTAGGAACTCCGCAGGAAGTCGCCGAGTTGATCTATTATCTCGCCTCCGAAAAAGCGTCGTGGATAACCGGTTCAACATATCAGATCGACGGCGGACGAGCTCAAACGTGTGCGAGATAGTTTCGGGGTTTCGGATCGCAGGTTATTTTCATGTTTCGGGGCCGAAGAGAGCAATTCTGACACGAATCGACAAACCTGGAACCGGGACAAATACGGAAAAGTAATGAAGATCCAGATGCTACCAAGTTCGATCGATGAGAACGGCATGGCGTCTGAGCGCCAGCATTTGTTGTCGATCGTGATTGATGACAAGGTGGCGATCGACGCCGGTTGTCTGGCGATGTCGTGTACGGACATTCAAAGAGATCAGATTCGCGATGTAGTTCTGACACACACACATCTTGACCATATCGCAGGATTGCCGATCTTTATCGACGATCTTTTTGCAACGCTCACCGAACCGATAAAGATCTATGCGACAGCCGAAATGATCGAGGTCCTCGAACGCGATATTTTTAACTGGTCGATATACCCGCGTTTTTCCGAGCTCAAAAATGACAACGGCCCGGTCATTGAATATCGTGAATTTGTAAGAGGCGGGAATTTTGACGTGCGGGATTTTAGCGTGCAGTGTGTCGGGGTGAATCATAATGCCTCGTCAAACGGCTTTGTAGTCACTGACCGGGATGTTTCGGTGGCAATCACAGGTGATACGGCAGAAACAGATGAGATATGGCAAATTTGCAACAATACACCCGGCCTAAAGGCTGTGTTCGTCGAATGTGCCTTTCCCGATGAGCTTGCGGAACTTGCATATATTTCGGATCATCTTACACCACTCAGGTTAAAAAACGAGCTTGAAAAACTGGACAATAAAAATATTTCGGTATTAGTAATAAATATAAAGCCGATGTATCGCACTCGGGTGATAGAGCAGATTGCCAGGGCCGGTTTGACGCAGGTTGAAATCCTGGAAGTGGGACGGATTTACGAATTCTAGCGTTACTAAATTTTTTCGCGCAAAAAATTAATTTCCTCAAATGCCGTCTCACGAAATTCGCCGGCAAAATCATGCAGGGTAACGCGTCCGTTTGGCAGGACCGTTTGAATACGAAAGGTCCGCTCGTCTCTGGGAACACCCGGCATGATCTCGGCTCGAAACGTAACGTTCATTTCGGGGCGTGCCCAGATGTTTCCGTTAATACTATTATCGCGGTCATTTTGTCCCATATCAGGCCTCAGGGTCGATTTCCTTTTTATGCTTAACTTTCCGGAGCGACGGGCGAAGTTTTTCTTCGGGCACATCACCGCCGAATTTGCGGGTCGGCGGCGCCGTGGGCTTTCGAATCGAGTCAAAAACCGGTCTTTCGGGCTTTTTTACTTTTTTCTTATGCGGCACGTTTATAATTATACCGAAAATCGGCCGGTTGACATACAATACAGGTTAAATTGATATTAAAAGTCGGTTTGTTTTATACTCATTTTAATAGATGCGGGCAGAAATAAATAGAATTCGTCGGCCATTTTGGCTTCCGGCGTCAAATTATTATGTGCTCGCGGTTGCAATTTCGACCGCGTTTTTCTTTTTGGTTTGGGGTTTACTGCACGAAGACCGTGAGGAAACACCATGGGTGACAGCCGGCGTCGGGGCGAGCATCATACTCGGCGGGGCGGTCATTTTACGTGAGGTAATACTCAGACGCATGCGTGAACGCTTTATCCTGCAGCAGAGGATGATGGAAAACCGCAGCTATCACGGTGGTTTTGATCGCCGGGCCGGCGATTCGCATAATGCGATTAAGCTGACGCTTCAGAGAAACGCCGCGATTTTAAACGAGATCAGGCAAAAATCGGATGCGGCCAATGTGCTAAATAAAGTTTCTGCCGGACATCGGGAAGTTTTTGAACTTTGCCGCGAATACATTGTCCGCAGCGAGAACGAATTAAAAACGGTTGGTAATGGCTCTCCAAGATTGACGCCGCTGCTAAAGGGCCGTTCGCAGGTCGCGGAATATCACCGCTATCATTTGCTCCGGTGGGCCGAAATCGAGTCACGAAATTTGACGGCCGACGCCAAACACAGGGCAAATACAGCCGAAAAGATCGAGGCTGCTAAAAATGCGCTTTTTGTTATCGAATCGGCTTTAGAGTCGTATCCGTCGGAACCGAGCCTTTTGGAATCGCGCGACCTGCTTCGGGATATGGTTGTCTCGATCAAGGTTTCTCATTGGATCGAGAAGGCCGATAGGGCGGCGTTTGATGGTGATTATGCCCTTGCAAAGAGTCTCTACCGCGACGCCCTTTTTGATTTAGGCCAAAACGACAGCGGTGAAAATGAGGGCCGGGCCGAGGCCGCAATGCGAATCAATGAGAAAATCGAACGAATCAATTTACTTACGCATTCATAGGGGTTAAGCGATCGATTTCGCAATGGCGGGAGCCGCGATCATAGTAGGGTTTATATTGCATTATATGATTTCCCAGCGATGTCCAAAATGTAACAGCAGACGCATCCGGCGCGGTTATCGCCCGACTTCTGTTTTCTCGAAAATTTTTTTTCGCTACAACCTTTTGTGTGACGGATGCAACTGGGAGTTTAAAGGATTTGCGGTTCCCGGAACGGTCGAGACACATTCGAGCCGTAAGAGAAAACGTGAGCCGGTCAACAAGCCGAAATAAACGGTGACATTTGTATTTTTATGCCGGTCGGATAAAAAAAGTGAAGCAGTACCTCTTATTTTTGTGTTTTCTTTCTTGTTTTGTTTTCATATCTTTGAAAAGCTCTGCAAAGGCTCAGGGGCCAGCATCTTCGCATCAAAAAACAACTCAGGCTTATCAGGATGACCTTGCTCATTTTGGCGACGTCATTGATGTTGATGTTGTCGGCGGATTTGAATTCGACTGGCGCGGGACATTAACGGCCGAGGGTTTTCTTAACGGGCTCGACGGCTTTAGCGAGCCGATATACGGCCTCTGTAGAAGTGAGGCTCAGATCGCTGCGGATGTGACAAGGGTTTTTAGTGAAATCCTGCGCGATCCAAAGGTCGTCGTCAAAATAATCGACAAATCGAACCGAGCCGTCGTCCGTCTTGACGGTGCGGTGCGAACGGCGACCCGCTTTCGGCTGAAGCGAAATGTTCAACTGCGCGAACTGCTCGTGCTAGCCGGCGGCCTCACGGATGGGGCAAGCGGCGAGGTTTCGATCCTTAGACGGAAGGATCTAAGCTGCGCAAGTTCGATCACACCGGTTTCTCACACGGACGGCAAAAAATCTTTACTGCCGCAAGACAACGGCTTGCTTACCATCAACATCAAACTCAGCGAGTTACTTAGCGGAAAAAAAGATGCGGATCCGCAGATCGTGAGCGGAGACATTATAACGGTTACACGCGCACTGCCGATTTATGTAATCGGTGCCGTAAACAACCCCGGTCCCATCTACTCACGCGACCAGATGACGGTTAGCCGGGTCGTCGCAACGGCCGGTGGAACCGCTAAAGACGCCGATGGCGATAAAGTTTCGATCTATCGCCGTGAAGGGCTTGAAGTGCGGTCGATCGAGGCAGATTTAGGCAAAATAAAACGCGGCGAAACTATTGACGAAGTGTTGCGGCCTTTTGATATAATAGAGGTGGCCGGAAAGGGAAAGGCAAAACGCAGATTTCCGCCGGTGATCGCAAACGAGAGCCGGAATAGAACTGGACCGGACTTGCCGTTACGCATCGTCGATTGATGTTGCACTTGCCGGCGAATGCTGTAACAATGATTGGTTAGAAAATTAGGTACGCTTCGGAAAAAAAGGCGGCCTCGATAATAAAATGGCAGCGAAAAAGAAACTTAGCAGGCGCACGTCGGCGTTAATTTGGATGCTGGTTGTAGCGATCATCATCGGTGTATTGATCGGCTACGAGCAGATTTCCATACTTTATGTGCTGGCGACATTGTCGATCGTGACTTTACTTTTGATTGTCGGATTTGCCGATCTTGAAGCTGTCGGCAGGGTTGACGGAGATGAGACCCGATCGGGGGTTTAGGCTTATTGATGAGATCTTTGCGTTTCACAATTATTGCGATTTTGCTAGGTTCCTTGGCGACGACAAATTTGTTTGCCGGTTTCCTTACTGGAGCGCTCGGCAAAAATGAACCGCAGCAGCTCCGTTGGAAGAGCGGAACCATTAAAATTGCGGCGTCAAGCTCGCTTCTTGAACCAAATACAAATATTAAAACCGACAGTGACGTACTCGGAGCCCTGGAGCGCAGCATCGCGGCTTGGGAAAGCGTTGCGAATATTGAAATTCAGCTGGAATTCTCGGATAAGCAAAATGTTAGTTCGGCCATTGGCCCGGACGGGGTTAGCCCGGCAGTTAACGGAGACGGCGTAAGCCTTGTCACTATTGCTCAGTCAGCGGAAAACGTTCTATTGTTTTCGAAAGACCCACAGGCCGAATCTGCAAAGACAAGAGTTTTCTACAACGGGAAAAACGGCAAATATTTTGTAACCGAAGCTGATATTGTTTTAAATCCGTTTCAGCAATTCTCGACCGATGGAACATTCGGCACGTTTGATCTCGAATCAACATTGACGCACGAGATAGGCCATCTTCTCGGGTTGCGGCATTCGAGTGTGCGAGGTGCCGCGATGTCGGACAGCCTTTCTAAAAACGGCACGTTTGGCCTTTCCAGCCTGGACAGCCGCACTTTGGCCGAGACCGACATAGCTGCGATTCGCGAGCTTTATGGTGTCGGAAGCGAAACGTGCTGTGCGGCAATTGCCGGAAAACTCACGGCAAATTCGGCTAAGGCTTTTAAAGACATTCGGGTTTGGGCTGAGGAGAGCCGCACCGGGCGTGTCGCCGCACAGGTCGAAGCGGGGCCGGACGGCGGCTTTCGCCTTGGCGGTTTACAGGCGGGTACATATTCCGTTTTTTGGCAAAAAGACAGCGGTCTATTGACTTCACCCGTCGGCAGCCTTGGAGCGTTCACGATAGAAAAGGACGAAACGCGAACTTTATTTGAAAAAGTATCGGTTGGCCGTTCGGACGTCAGATTAAACTTTGTTGGCATCAACCGCCAACTTTCTGATTCGGCCGTAGCTATTGATTCGGGACGCGAGTACACTGTCTATCTTGGCGGTAAAAATTTGGACGCGGCGAAAATAACTATTGAGTTTAACTCACCTTTTTTAACGGTTTCACCCGAAACTTTGACAAAGCAGGATTTTGGCGAAGACGTTTCGGTCATTAACTTTGTCTTAGCGGTTCACGCGGAAACGCCGCGTGGCGTTTACAGTATTTTTGCGACCGGTAAGGACGGAACGATGAATTCCCTGATCGGCGCGTTAAACGTTCGATAGGCCTCAGAAGATCAGCCTTGCGGTATTTTTGCAAGAAGTTCTTTTTTGCGTTTGCGTTTTTTCTAAACCTGTGGATAATTGGATTGTTCACCTCCCGGTGAACATCGGTCGCTTCGGCGGCCACGGGGCGACGGTGTGGGAGACGTCGCCCCACTTTTATTTTTTGGCTTTGTAACAGTTGACGTTAAAAGAATCCGCGTAAAATCAAATTTTTTTACCGGAACAGTAGCATTTCCGGTTGGTGTCAATTGCAAATCTTTATTCAAACGAGTTCCGTAAAAGCCGCAAGTGCCTGTAAGGCACGGCGGTCTTTTTAATTTTGACGACATGAAAACAACCGACGGCGGCTGGTTTAAAAAATGGCTTTACCGGGGTGTTCCCGAGGTCGAGGGGCCACATGCACCGGAAGGCAGGCATCAAACGCACCCCTGGTGGAAAGTAATGTGCCTCACCGGCGTCGATTACTTTTCTACATTGGGTTATCAGCCCGGTATCGCTTTTATGGCGGCTGGCGTGCTTTCACCATTTGCCACGTTCGTCCTCGTCCTCCTTACTGTTTTTGGGGCTCTGCCTATGTATAAGCGTGTGGCCGAAGAAAGCCCGCACGGTGACGGCTCGATCTCCATGCTGGAAAAGCTGCTCTCGCGCTGGAAGGGGAAGATGTTTGTACTCATTCTCCTCGGTTTTGTGGCGACAAGTTTTATCATCACCATCACTTTATCAACGGCCGATGCGACGGCTCACATCGTAGAAAACCCATTGGTCCGCGATCATCTGAAATTTTTGTACCACGAAATTATCGTGACCCTTGTATTGATCTTGCTGCTCGGTGCTGTTTTTTTAAAAGGGTTTAATGAGGCAATTGGCATCGCGGTTGGTATCGTCGCTTTGTATCTGTCGCTCAATATTGTTGTTATCTCGCTTGGCCTTTACGATATTTTTTGGCTGCGTCCGGAAATTTTTACAAACTGGCAAGCGTTGGTCTGGGCAGATCCAGATGTGAACGGCAGTTTATTTTTTTTGGTGATCGCTTCGCTCTGGTTTTTTCCCAAACTCGCACTCGGTCTGTCGGGTTTTGAGACCGGCGTCGTCGTCATGCCTTTGGTCAAAAGCGACTCGAAGCAGCCGGAACATCCTGGTGCCGATATTCACCGTACGGGAATGACCAATGAGGATCTTTCGGAAAACGAATATTTGCAAGGGCGAATCAGAAACGGAAAAAAACTGCTGAGTACCGCCGCATTGATAATGAGCGTTCTGCTTATTGGCAGCAGCATTGTAACCTCGATGCTGATCCCGGCTGAGAAATTTCAAACCGGCGGCGAAGCGAACGGACGGGCGCTTTCATTTCTGGCTCATTCGATGTTGGGCGACGTATTTGGAACTTTTTATGATGTTTCGACAATTTTGATCCTCTGGTTCGCCGGAGCTTCGGCCATGGCCGGTTTATTAAATATTGTGCCGCGTTATCTTCCGCGATACGGAATGGCGCCGGATTGGGCAAGGGCGACACGGCCTCTGGTATTTGTTTTTACTATAATCTGCGGCGTTGTCACGATCCTGTTTGAGGCTGACGTTAATTCGCAGGGCGGAGCCTACGCGACCGGCGTTCTCGTACTGATGGCGTCTGCCGCGGTCGCCGTTTCCATCTCCGAATGGCGACGGTCGAGCAAACTTTGGATCGGTTTTGCAGCCGTTACGGCAATCTTTGTCTATACAATTGTTGTCGGCATTATTGAACAGCCAAGCGGAATAAAAATAGCTTCATTCTTTATTTTTGCTATCATCGCGACCTCTTTTATCTCGCGGGCAATGCGCTCGACCGAGATACGCATCGACAAAATTGAGCTTGATGAGGCGGCACAGGCTTTTATTGATGATCTTAATAACGAAGGCGAGATACGCATTGTCACTAACCGCAAGGAGACCGGCGATATGACGGAGTACCGCTTTAAGGAACACGAGAAGCGGGTCGACAACCACATCCCTTCGTCCGATCCGATCGTGTTTTATGAGGTCGAAACCGGAGACGCATCGGAGTTTAAAGGCAAACTATTTATTCGCGGTGTGGATGTCGAGGGTTACAGGATATTGAGAACGCAGGCACCGGCAGTTCCGAATGCGATTGCCGGATTCCTACTCTATCTGCGCGACAGGACTGGCAAGATACCGCACGTCTATTTTGGCTGGAGTGAGGGCAACCCGCTGATATATCTGGCTAGATACGTTCTGTTTGGCGAAGGCGACACGGCACCGGTTACGCGTGAGATTTTGAGACAGGCAGAGGAAGATCCGGAAATGCGGCCAAATGTACACGTCGGCGGCTAAATATTTCCGTTAGCCGTGCCGGGAAGACTGGTTTTCATATTCTGAAAACATGTCCGGCAATAGACGGGGCGGCCCTGGGACGGGTAAAATGGAACGGTCGTAGGGATCAGGCAACAGGCACATTCGGCTTTAACCTCTACGCGGATCTTTACCCCCGTCGTGCGGGATATCTCAATGTCCTCGAGACGCCGGTTCTTTGCTTTTTTACAGTCTTTACAGCGTTTTGGCGGGTTTTGAAGTTGCTTGTCGCGGAAGAATATCTGCTCGCCGGCCGTCCAGATAAAATCCTGGCTGCAATCGATACACCTGATAAGAGAGTCCTCGAATTCACTATGCGGGTCGGCATATGCTATTTTGGCTTCAGAGATGCCTTCAATATCGCGTAGTGACATATCAAAATACTCCATATTAGCCGACGTTAGTATCGTCATATTAGGAATTATGGATTAGATTTTACAGTTGAGGCTGACCGCAAAACATTCGAATTATTGATAACCCGAATGTCCTGACATTACAACTATCGTGTTTTCGTGTCAAGCCAATGGCGACGGACGGCAAGGCGGACGGAGGAAACATCGGTTGGCGTTTAGGCTTTTTGGATGCATTTTTCGATTTCAGCGATCCGCGTAGATCTGCGTGATTTTTGTAAAGTTCATTTACAGTGCCAGCAATCGCTAAATCCGGCATCGGTGTTCGCGGGGTAACGAAATTATAACGGCGGAGACAAAGGCCGGATTTGAAATCGAAAGCAAGTTTAGGAATTTTTTATGAATGTCCTTATCATCGGTTCGGGCGGTCGTGAACATGCGATTTGCCGGACGTTTAGTAAAAGCTCAAAGGTGGACAGGCTTTACTGTGCTGATGGCAATGCCGGAATCGCCCAATCGGCTGTTTGTGTTCCTATCAGGCCGGACGATATTGATGCGCTTACGAAATTTGCCCTGGCAAATGAGATCGATCTGACTTTTGTTGGCGGCGAGACACCGCTCGCGCTTGGAATCGTTGACGAGTTTGAATCTCACGGATTGAAAATTATCGGGCCAAATCGGGCGGCGGCTCAGCTCGAGGCGAGTAAATCTTTTGCCAAAGACTTTATGGCCCGCAACCGAATTCCGACGGCCCGTTATTTGACTGCAAATTCGGTAGGAGCGGCGGTCAATGCTCTGGAGAGAGGCGAATTTGGTGATAAAAATAGCCCGGTTGTTGTAAAGGCCGACGGCCTCGCGGCGGGAAAAGGAGTTGTGGTGACGAAAAACCGCACCGACGCCATAGCCGCGATCGATGATATGAGCGCACTCGCTGGCAGTGCATCCGAAAAGATCGTTCTCGAAGAATGTCTTATTGGAAAAGAGGTTTCGCTGTTGATGTTTGCGGGCGGCGAAGATTTCGCGTTGATGCCGCCGACCCGCGACCATAAACGAATCGGCGAAGGCGACACCGGGCCTAACACCGGCGGTATGGGTGCTGTAACCTCGACGTCGATCCTTACAGATGAACAGTTGCGGGAGATCGAAGACACGATCATCCGCCCAACGCTCCGAGGATGCGTAAACGAAGGCATGTCTTTTCGCGGAATACTGTTCCTGGGTCTGATGATGGTCGCGGCACCAGCAGGCGACCGCGGGCTTCGGCCTATGCTTCTCGAATATAATGTTCGTTTTGGCGATCCTGAGACGCAGGCCATCCTTATTCGTCTTGAAACGGACTTTGTTGACATCTGCGAAGCATTGCTCAGTCGCGAAAGCGGGGACATTACGTGCGAAAATGCCGACGACGGCCTTGGCAACCCGCGCTCGTCCGCAGTCAGTCTGTCGGATCTTAATATAAAATGGAGTCACGAAAGCTCGGCTTGTGTTGTGCTTGCAGCAAAAAATTATCCCCGCAAACCGCAAACCGGCGACCGTATTAACGGCGTCGAGAATGCGGCTTCGATCAAAGGCGTCGAAATTTTTCACGCCGCAACCGAACGGACCGAAGACGGCGATTTTACAACGGCGGGCGGTAGGGTCCTGGGCGTTACAGCGGTCGCCGCTAATCTTACGGACGCCTTGTCCGCCGCCTATAGAGCAGTAGATAAGATCAGCTTTAGCGGGATGCAGTACCGGCGGGATATCGGACTATAAAACAGCCCGTCATCTGTAAATTTTCCCTTTCGAAACACGCTTAACTCTGATTGGGTACCTGATCCTTATAGAGCGCGAGTCTTTGCTCAAACGCCGTTCTGACTATCCGCACGTCCTCCAAAAACTGCGGCAGTTCATTCAAACGCAATGCCTGTGGCCCGTCAACGAGAGCTTTCGCCGGTTCGGGGTGAAAATCGACCAGAATCATATTTGCACCCGCTATCACACCCTGAGCCGTTATGTGCATTATGTCGAGGATCTTGTCCGAACAACGCGAACGGCTGCCAACCGAATGTGACGGATCAATACACACTGGCATGCGGGTCAAGTGTTTGACGACCGGAATATGGGCAAAATCAACAATATTACGATGCGGATCGCCGATATTCGTCTTCATCCCGCGAAGTCCAAAGATCACTTTTTGGTTGCCTTCGCTCGCCAGATATTCGGCGGCGTGGAGTGATTCGTCAAGCGTGATCCCAAAGCCGCGTTTTAGCAAAACCGGATATTCCTGCTGCCGCCCAACGATCTTTAAGAGTTCGAAATTCTGCGTATTTCGTGTCCCGATCTGGAGCATCACGCCGGTCGGATTTCCGGTCGCGTCGAGAGCGTCGTTGATCTCGTCAACATGAGATTCGTGCGTGACCTCCATCGAAATTACTTTGATACCGTATTTCCCCGCCAGTTCAAAAACGTACGGCAGACAGTTGCGACCGTGTCCCTGAAACGAGTACGGGCTGGTCCGCGGTTTATACGCACCCATTCGCGTGCAAACCTGGCCGTTTTCCCGGAGGGCCTTCATCATCCTCTCGACACTTTCTGGCGAATCGACGGCGCATAATCCCGCAAAGACATTGAGATTGTCCTGACTAAACTTGACGCCGTTATAGATAAAATTATTTGCCCTGTGGTCATCCTTGTGCCGCCCGAGCACACGGTAAACCTCAGATACGCGAATGACATGTTCGACGCCGGGAAAGCCTTTTATCTCGTCAACAGAAAGAGCCGCTGTGTTCCCGATCAGATGAAGCTCGGTCAGCAATTTTTCGGTTCCCTGAAAATTATGGACAAGAATCTCAATGTTTTGAAAGTTTTTGAGATGATTTTCGATCCGCTGATATTCACGGGTTTTTTCATCGATGTTTGGTTTTAGGACAAGGATCATATAATTGTTTTTTAGTTGGCAGATGCAAGTTTCGTGGTCGAATAACGTCCGAGATCGCGAACCTCTTCGGCCTGTTCGCGTATCTCATCAAGTGCGCCTGTTAAATCACCCTCGATAGTCGGAGCGAGCACGTCGAGGTAAAAATTAAACTGGCCGGGCAAATTTCTGATCGGCAGACTTTCGATCTTGAGCAAATCGATACCGCGGCGTACGAACGGCCTGAGAGCGTTGTGCAGCGACCCCGGCTCATTTTTTAGCCGCAAGACGAGAGACAGCTTGTTCCCCGTGCTCGTCTCATCAACGGTTGGCGAGAGAAGGGCAAATCGTGTGTAATTTTCGCTGTTATCCTCGAGATGTTCGCGCAATATCCTGCCGCCGTAAATCGCCGCCGTGCGCTTTCCGCCGATCCCTGCCCGCGTAACATCGTTGCTCTCGACCGCCCTTCTTACGCTTCCGGCCGTATCATCTGCCGGTACGCTTTCTAGATATGGATAAGCCGCAAAAAATCGTCGGCATTGGGCCAGCGCGGCCGGATGCGATTCGACAGTTTTTATCGTCTCAAATGCTGCGTCGGGACAGCCGATCAGGAAATGAGAGACGGGTAAAATAACGTCGGCCATAATTTTTAACGAACTGTCCAGGAGCAGATCGACACAGCGGTGAACCGAGCCGATCAGGCTGTTTTCGAGCGGAGCTAATATTAGATCGGCTTTGCCGAGGTCGATCGCCGTAAACAGATCCTCAAAAGTGGGGAACGAAACCGTCTGACATTCATCGCCCAAAATGCCGAGGGCCGCCTCTTCACTAAACGTACCTCTGTCGCCGAGAAAAGCGACACGCGATTTTCCGGTTAGAAGCGAGGCCTCGGTTTCCGTGTGCCTGGAGTTTTCAAAAGGTTTTTTATATGTCTTTTGCTGAAGTAATAATGATTCATCGATGATGCGCTGAAAGATGTTATCAATGCTGTGTTCGTCAAAGGGGCCGGCGTTTTTCATCCGCAGGCGAGACAGAACCTCTTTTTCACGGCGTGAGTCACAGAGCGGGGTTTCAACACTTGTTTTAGCCGCACCGACCCGCAGAGCGATCTCCGCACGCTTATTCAAAAGCCGCAGCAATTCGCCGTCGATCGCGTCGATCTCTGCACGCGGATTGTTAATTGTTCCCTTGTTCATAGTCAACAGAATATTCGGTTCAAATTAAAAACTTCTCCAAAAGCAAAAAGGCCACCACCGTTATTTCGATGATGACCCAAGCAGCAAGTTTAATACTCAACCCGTTATCATCACCTCCTAAAAGGAAATGTATAAACGTAAAACTTTACAAAAACCGAACAGATATCGCGCTTGCCGGTAAAAACCGACAACCTGGAAAGTCTGATTTTATTGATTGAAATACTCATTTAAACAATTGTCGTGAATACAAATCGTTATTCTCACGTGAAAGGTATTATATCAGATACGTGTTGTCAAACGAATAAGCGTTATATTCTCAGGCATCGTCTGTAATGTCTGAATATACCGTGTTGCCAGCGTCGCAAAACTGGTCGGCATTGCGAGCGGCAGTCTGCCGTTTCTTACAACGCGCGCCGGCGTCTCGAAAACGCTATTTTTAGGATTCTCTTTCAGCAAGGTCTCTCAGATTTTCTTCACTCCAAATCGCTACGCCCAAACTCTCAGCCTTTGTCAATTTCGATCCTGAATCGCTGCCGGCGATCACGTAGCTGGTTTTTTTGCTGACCGATGACGAAACGCGGCCGCCGCGTTCTTCGATAAGGCGCGTGGCTTCGTCACGGGTGTAATCTTCGAGTTTGCCGGTAAGCACAAATGTTTTGCCGGCAAAGCGTTCGTCAATTAAACCGACGGCTGCGGCGTCGGTTTCGGTTTTGACGCCGGCCGATTTGAGACGTTCGATGACGCCGATATTTCGAGGGTCGCGGAACCATTCGTAAACGCTCTCGGCGACCGATAAGCCGATTTCGTGGATGTCGTCGAGATACTGCACGCTCGTCTCGTACAGCCGGTCGATGCTTCTAAAATGATTTGCAAGGATCTTCGCGTAACGCTCACCGACATGACGGATGTCGATACCGTAAAGCAAACGCTGAAGCCCACGCTCTTTGCTTGCGGCGATCTGCTCGATCAGATTTGTACCCGATTTTTCGGCCATTCGGTCGAGGCCGGCTATTTGTTCGATTGTAAGGGAATAAAGATCGGCAACGTCGCAGATCATCCCCTTATCGACAAGTGTTTCTACCATAACCTCGCCCAAACCCTCGATATCCATTGCCTTGCGCGATGCAAAATAGAGGATACGTGCCTTTAACTTTGCCGGACAATCACGATTTGTGCAGCGCCGGACGGCCTCGCCTTCGGGGCGGACAGCCTCGAAACCACAAACGGGACAGGTTTTCGGGAAATCGAATTCGATCTCGCTGCCATTGCGCTTTGTGGTCACGACCGATAAAACCTGTGGTATTATTTCACCGCTTTTTTCGATCGTCACGTGGTCGCCTATCTTCAGATCAAGCCGCTTTATTTCATCCTCGTTATGAAGCGACGCACGGGCGACGGTTGTCCCCGCAAGCAGCACCGGTTCGAGGTGTGCGACCGGCGTCAAAGCACCCGTGCGGCCAACCTGAATCCCGATACCGAGCAGCCGCGTAGTTGCCTGTCGTGCGGGATATTTATGAGCGATCGCCCATCTCGGTGCTTTTGTCGTTACTCCAAATTCGTCCTGCAGCGCAGTCGAATTAACCTTTACCACCACACCGTCAATCTCGTAATCGAGGCCGTCCCGAAGGCCTTCCATCTCGGCTATAAATGCAGCCAAATCATCAAAATCGGCACACAGCCGATGATTCGGATTTACATTAAAACCATTTCGTCTGCACCACTCGAACACCTCTAAATGCGTTGCAAACATTTTTTGACTTTTTGTAAAGGCGTCATACGGAAAAATATCCAGCCGCCGCGAAGAGACAATTGCGGAATCGAGCATTCGCAGGGTTCCCGAAGCACAATTTCGCGGATTTGCAAAGGTTTTTTCACCCTGAATTTCCAGCTCGGCATTGATCCGAGCAAATTGCGAACGCGACAAAAAAACCTCACCGCGAATCTCGGCATGTTCCGGGGCGTCCGTCTTTAATTTCAGCGGAATCGTTCTGATCGTTTTAACGTTCTGCGTCACATCGTCACCGGTAAGGCCGTCACCGCGTGTCGCGCCGGTCACAAGAATTCCGTTTTCGTAGTGCAGGGAAACGCTCAGGCCGTCGATCTTTAGCTCTGCAACATACTGCAGTTTCCGGCCCTCGGCCAGTCTTTTGCACCGCTCGGTAAAAGCCCTAAGGTCCTCCAAATTGTAAGAATTGTCCAAAGACATTAGCGGCACGGTGTGGATGAACGGCCGCATTCTTGCAGCCTTACCGCCGACACGCTGCGTCGGGCTGTCGGGCGAGATCATCTCTGGATATTCTGATTCGAGTTGTTTTAGCTGTTCGAGGAGTTGGTCAAATTCGAAATCTGATATTTCGGGTGAATCGGATTGATAATACAGATTATTATGCCGATGGATTTCGTCTCTCAGGGCAACGATTTCATCTCTGATTGAAATACTTTTTTCAGTCATTATATCAGTCCGGAACGAACTTAAAGCTTCGATCGGCTTGTAACATTTTTTAAGCCGGCACACTACCGACAGGCCTTTTTCATGAGACGTTTATAGGTTATAAATTTAGATTGCTAAGTTTTTTTTCAAATTTCACCGCCAGAAACTGCAGTGAATCCTAAGCAAGCGTTTTCGTATTATGAGTATAACCAAAAGGCTCCCATCGCCCTAGACGAACGTTTTGTTTGCTGCAACCCAGGACATAATATTTTATGCCTGCCAGTTTTGACGCCAAAATGGACAAAAATATTTTAATGCTTTAGACTGACTTTAATGAAGTTTTCTGCTAAGCTCCTCGCCCTTATTTAGCCGCTCACCGACGTGGTGATGCGGCGGAATCATAGATCGAACAATTTGAAATGTTTGTACCGCGAATAGACAGTGTTTATTCGCCGGAATGGCTTTTACGCCTGTATCAATTTGGACGGATTTTTCACTTTTTCAAAAATCGCAGGCATTTCAAATAGTCGAAAGTGGGCTAGCTTCTGCAGATTTTGAATCGACTTAATAAAAAGATGGACGAGAAATATTTTGCAAAAAAGACAGAACAGAAATGGCGGCGAAAATGGGACGAGAGCGGAGCTTTTCACGCTGAGATCGATGACGAAAAGCCAAAGTTTTACCAGCTCGAGATGCTCCCGTATCCGTCCGGCAATCTGCATATGGGGCATGTCCGTAATTATACGGCGGGCGATGCAATGGCTTGGTATAAACGGCTTCGAGGGTTTAATGTTCTGCATCCCATCGGATGGGATTCGTTCGGACAGCCCGCCGAAGACGCAGCTGTAAAACGCGGAGTCAATCCGCGTAACTGGACAGATGAAAATATTGAGGTGATGCGCGGGCAGCTTGAACGGCTGGGTCTGAGCTATGATTGGCGGCGTCAGATGTATGCTCACCGGCCCGAATATTATAAATTTGATCAGTGGTTTTTCTTGAAAATGTTTGAAATGGGACTTGCCTACAAGCGTATGACGCAGGTCAATTGGTGTTCGCACGATCAGGCGACGCTCTCGAATGAGCAGGCAAGCGGCGGCCTCTGTTGGCGGTGCGGAAATCCGGTTACAAAAAAAGACCTCGAGCAATGGTTCCTAAAAACAACCGCCTACGCCGATCAACTTCTCGACGATGTGGCCGGCATCGAAGCGGGCTGGCCGCACAATGTTTTAAAACGTCAGAGCGATTGGATCGGGCGTTCCGAAGGGGCATACGTCGATTTCGAAGTGACAGCCTCGGGCGAGACTTTGTTTTACTGTCCGGTTGTTGACGGCATGACCAGTTACTCCGACGACGGTGGAGGACGGGTTCGTGTTTTTACGACGCGAATTGACACGATTTACGGTGCAAACGCCATTGTTCTGGCCGCCGAGCATCCCATTATCCAGGCTAACATAGACAATTTTTCTGAAGAAGTTGCAAGCAAAATCGCGTTTATCCGCACCGAGAATGCAAAACCGGCCGATCACGAAACGGAAACCGAGAAAGATGGTATAGACACGGGCTTGATCGCCATAAACCCTTTCAGCGGCGAAGACTTACCCGTTTGGGTCGGTAATTACGTGATGATGGAATACGGCACGGGGGCGTTAATGAGCGTTCCGGCGCATGATGAACGCGATTTTGCATTTGCACAGAAATTCGGGCTGCCGATAAAAACGGTAATTGCGAAAGACGAAATTCCGCTAAATGCCGAGGAGGGTGGACGGGCGAGTGCTCCGAAACATGACGTCGGTAGTCCCACAGAAGGGGCGTGGGCCGCGGACTACACCTCTGGCATTGCTTTTACCGATTACGGATTTCTAATAAATTCCGGTGAATGGTCGGGACAATCCTCCGCGGACGCCAAAACACAAATGGCCGCATTTGCAGCGATCAATGAATTTGGCGAGGCAGCGACGACATTTCGCCTGCGCGATTGGGGCATTTCGCGGCAGAGATTTTGGGGGACGCCAATACCGATAATTTACTGCGACACCTGTGGCGTCCAGCCCGAAAAGTACGAAAATCTTCCTGTGGAATTGCCGGAAAACGCACCCATAACCGGCTCGGGTGAATCTCCTTTGTCAAAGGTGCCGGAATTTTACAAAACCAAATGCCCTAAATGCGAGGGTCCGGCACGGCGCGAGACTGATACGATGGATACATTTGTAAATTCGTCGTGGTATTTCTTTCGCTACACTGATCCCACAAATCAGATACTTCCATTTGACCCGAAAATTGCGGCGTATTGGACGCCGGTTGATCAATACATCGGCGGCGACGACCACGCCGTGATGCACCTGATCTATGCGAGATTCTGGTCAAAGGTAATGCGTGACATTGGTTTAGTTAGTTTTGACGAGCCGTTCAGACGTTTGCTCACGCAGGGAATGGTTGTCGGCGAAACACTCTTTGCAGACGAAAGCGGCAAGCGGGTCTATTATCAGCCGGCCGATGTCCTCGTCACGCGTGATGCGAAAGGAAAGATGACAGGAGCGGTCTCAAAGGGCGGCAAAACGCTGAAATTTGCTGTTGAGCGTATGTCCAAATCAAAGGGAAACGGTGTTGACCCGGACGAAATGGTCGAGATATATGGTGCAGACGCGACACGTTTGTTTATCCTTTTTGCAGCTCCGATCAATAATGAATTGGTCTGGAATGAAGCCGGAATCGAAGGAGCGGTCAGGTTTTTACAGCGGGTTTGGCGGCTTGTTTATCGATGGCGGTCGGCGCTTGCCGGCAAAAATACGGGCTCGCCGGCTTGGCCTGCTTCGCCAGCGGGCAGCGGCACAGCGGGCGGTGGGATTTTACGAACGGAGCCAATGCCGCCAGCTAGCGACGACGGTGCATCTGAGCGATTGCTTCGCCGTAAGACGCATCAAACGATCCAGCGGGTTGGGGAAAGTTTCGAAAACCTGCAATTTAATACTCCCGTCGCGGCATTGATGGAGCTTTCAAACGCGATCGCCGATTGCGGCATTGAACCGAATACGGCCAGCGAGACAGAAATTTTTGCCGTTCGCGAAGCTCTGACGGCGTTGACTCTTATGCTGACGCCATTTTCGCCGCACACCGCGGAAGAACTATATTCTGCCATCATCGGCAGCGAAAACGGCATGCTCGCTAATGGCGCAAGATTCCCCGAATACAATCCCGATCTAGCCAAGTCTGACGAGATCGAAATACCCGTGCAGATCAACGGCAAACTCCGATCGCGCATAATGGCCTCACCCGAAACATCAAACGAAGATCTCGAAAAAATGGCACTTGCGGACGAAAAGACCCGCGAATACACCGCTGGTAAAACGGTAGTAAAAATCATCGTCGTCCCCAGGCGTCTTGTGAATATAGTTGTTAGGTAGCCGCAATCGAGTCCTGCAAAGTTGAAACCGCCGGGGGCCTTCGCGCCGAATCGTATGATGCCGTTCTGTGCTTTCGTGCAGGAAACATCTGACTGCAAAAGTGGCGATGCTGCCCGCCTCCCTTCCCAGTTGCTGGAACTCAGATTTTTATAACATCCAGATAACTTCTATGGAAAATTTCCGGCGTTTATTCTAGTCCTACGAAATCGACATTTGACACCGCGTTGTTGATAAGTACGGCACGCGACGCAAAACGAAAGCGTTTTGACGAAACGCTGATCGTGTAATTCTGCCCGGCAACAACGCTGTCGAACTGGTAAATACCGAATGAACTAGTCCGCGCCGTTTGTCTGACGCCATTTGAATCGGTGATCGACACCATCGCACTATTAAGGCCGAGACCGCTCGGCGTCGTGACTCGTCCCGAAACGGAGACCGTCGATGCCGTAGGTCTCCCGCAGGCCGAAACCATGAGGTCATAAGACCCGGTGTCTGACGCCTCAAACGGGGTAACTCTTACGAAGTAAGTACCATCTGCCAGGACGAAGAAGTTAGCTCCGTCAGCCCCATTGGTCGCCTCTATAAAACCATCGATACTGAGCAAGACTGTAGTCCCGTCAGGAGCAAGCAGGTCAACAACTATATCCGTACTTCCCATCCGTCCAGGGTCCTGATCGGCGGCAATAAAAAGGCTGCTCCCGGCAGTTGCGGCGACCGAGTAAAAATCAACGTCTCCGCTGCTGGTGGCGGCCGTCCGAACGCCGGTTGTGGAGGTAGTTGTTACAATTGGATTAGCACCCTCTATACTATTATTTCCCTCCACCTCCGCGATTGGCAAATTGCTCGGCGTTACAACCACGAAGAGGCGGTACGGGTTGATTACGCTGTCCGCAAAAAATGCCCTGACGCGGATATAATAAGTTCCACCGGCAGTCAGCGTTCTACCGGCGATCAAAGAACCCCTCTGATTTTCAATCGTTGAGTCGCCGCCGTTGCCGCTGCCTTCGTCGTCATCCGTTTCGATAATAGTTGTGCCATCGGCGGCAAAAAGATCAAGTAATGAGTCGTCTGAATTCGCGCCCTGCCCTTGGGCTCCGCCCGTATCAACCAGAATGTTGATTTTTGAACCAGCGGCGACACCGTCGATCCGGTAAAAATCGACGTCTGCCTGCGGGTTGATTTGGCCGCCGACGATGACGCAGTTTTGAGCGCCTGGAATAAGTAACTGTGCGGACGACGGGGTATTATTTGGCTCTGTCTCGGGCGTGATGTCCGCCAACGGTGTCGGAGTGGGATCGGGCGTCGGTGTGGGGCTCGGAGCCGGAGTCGGAGTGGCCGTTGGTATTGGCGTCGGCGTTGGGGTTGCAGCGCTCGCTCCGATCAAGCGAAGGATTGGTTGATCGACCACGCTCGCTTGGTCTGTGCCGCCGCGGGTTTGATATTGTCCTTCCGCGGAACTGGCGTTGTCGAGGAATAGACACGCGCCGCAATTGACCGCGCCCGTGTCGCTGGTGGTATTGGTACCGATTCCGGCTATATTCCGAAAGCCGATGAAGTATCTCGTGCCCGCCGTCAGCACAACCGGCGCGAAAGTACCGCCGCCGAGACGTCCGCGAGCGATAGCAGAATCGAACGTCGCGGAACGAATCAGCGTCCCTCCAACGGCGCGACGGTCGGTCAGTATCTCGATCGTGACAGTTCGGTTTTGTGAACCTGTCTGCATAACCGGGTTAAAGTTTGTTTGGATCTGCGTCACATTCAACGAAACAGTCGGCGTAATATACCAACCGACGGCAGTCAAGGCCGGATCCCAGACAAAAAACGACGGATTGCGGGTAGCGTTAAAGTCAAACATCGCCGGCGCCGGTGCCGGCGTTGGCATTGGCGTCGGAGTAGGGGTCGGAGTTGGCGTTAACGCCGGAGGAGTTGGAGTCGGCGTCGGCGTTGGAGTCGGGGTCGGGCCGGGCCCGATAGGTTGAACTTCGAACGCCCCGATATCTACTATGCCGCTCGATATGCGTACAAATCCGGGACCCCGCTGGTCGGTTATTAGTGGCTGATTATCAAGATCCAGGGCAAGCGAATTACTTCCGGTGTTTATCGCCGTCGATCCCGCAAGCAGGGCGTGTGTAAACGTCGGGCCGCCGTTATTGGCCAGCGCCGCAAGCTGCGGATTTAGCGGTGCGGCGCTCGTTCCGGTTTGGTCGCCGGTTTGGTTAAAGGCTGGGACGTTGCCGCGATTGCCGATCAGATTAAATCCCGACGAAGTAAACGAGCTGCCGGCGTTCTCGACCCTTACATCCGCAATCACACCATTGTTACGATTTCCGGCGATTATGCTGTTGCTAACCCTGACCGTTGCGTCGCTCACCACGGTGATTACACCACCTGCTCGCGCCGAGCTCACACCCATCACTTCATTATCGGTGATGGTCGAGTTTGTAATGGTCAGATTGCCGCCGTTATAAATGCCGCCGGCATAATCGGCGAGACCACCGATAACCCGGTTCCCGCTGACCGTGGAATTGACTAATAAAAATGGAGCTGCATTTTGCTGGTTAATCGCGGCGGCGCCTATAAGATCGGTCCCGTTTGTTAAGTTGCCGCTTACCGTCGAATTTAAAACCCTGGTGAAACCGGCGGACGCAAAACTGGAAATCGCGCTGCCACCGCGTGTTGTCATGTTATTGCTGATCGACGAACCGGTTATTGTCAAACTCGTGTCATTATTGGTAAAGATACCGCCGCCCACATTACCGCTGACGATCGAATTGGAAATCATAACGGTTCCACCGAATATCGCAATAGCGCCGCCGGTTCCTGTCCCGCTCGAATTGCCCGTTATACTGCTATTGTTGATCGTCATCGTCCCGTTGCTAAAAATGCCGGGACCAACGGTTGTTGCGAGTGTGTTGTTAGCAATGTTGCTGTTATTGATCGTGAGCGCTCCGCCGGTGTTAATGCCCCCATTGCTATTACCCGTGATATTGCTGTTATTGATCGTGATCTGTCCGTCGCCGGCAATGCCGCCGCCCGGATTGTCGCGAACAACGCAATTATTCAAAGTAAGAATGCCACTGGTTCTTATCCCGTGATTAGCACCCCCGCCTGCACCGTTTGTTATGGTCAGATCATTAATGACAACGACGGTCGCGCTGTCAATGTCAAAAATACCGAAGTCGCGGGTGCCGGGTGCATTGCTTCGTGTAATCGTCACAACATTACGGCCATTTATCGTCAGCCCCCCGCCAAAGCGGGATATACGTAGGATTCGGGTGCTGACCGGGTCGCCGTTATCGGTCAGCGTGATTATTTGCGGCGTCGCAAAAGCACCTGCGTCAAATTCGATGACGTCACTTCCCAACGCAGCATTTGCGTCAAAAATTGCCCGACGCAGGCTGCCGGAACCCGGAGCTCCGCTGTCGCCCGTATTCGTCACGAAAAATGTTGCCGCTCTCGCTGAATTCATAAAAAATAAGCAAAAAACTACCAGCAAATAAGTTTTTAATATGAGTTTAAGTGAATATGTCATTATGTCCGTTCTCCTGCAAATCCCTGCCGTTCTTAAAACCTTCACAACCGGATGAAACTTCAAATGTGCGTCTTAAATTCGCCTCATTGTACCCATGGTCTGAAATAATAAGGATCTAAAAAAAACACTTGTTAATTTCGAAAATTTCTTTTAGACTTCTTTGCATAACCGGATGCAAAAAAATTTATTCTGTTGAATACCGATTATTCATAATTGCGGCCGGCGAAACAGGAAAATTAGGGGCAATTTGGCGGCAAATTTGTGATGGTGGGCGAAAATCTAGAAAAATGTTGCTACAGATTTGCTGATTTCCGGCTTGATGCAGGAAAGCAGATGCTTCTGCGTGGAGGCGTCGAAGTTCATCTGCCAAAGCGTCCATTTCAAATTCTGCTGTATCTAATTGAGCAAAGGGAATTTGTTGTGAGCCGTAACGAACTGCTTGACAAATTCTGGGACGGTCACGACGTCTATGACGAGGCCCTGAACAAATGTGTCGGAGCGATCCGCAGGGCAATCGATGACACGGACGAATCGTCGCGTTTTATTGAAACCCGTCGAGGCATCGGGTATCGATTTGTCGGCGCAATTTCGAAAGAAGACGAGGTTGTCGGCGGCGGTTTGCAACTGTCAGAAACACTGAATGGCAAAAAGCAGATTGAGAACGACGAAAATCACAAGACAAAAGATGACAAACAAATTCCAAATTCCAAAATCCGAAACCGACAATTTATTATCGGCGGTTCCGTTGCGGCGCTGATTCTGGTGGTTATCTTTGGGTTATTTGCATACCGACGCCCGGCTGAGACTACCGAGGTTAAAACCCCGCCGGGAGCCGCGGCGACAAGACGGTCCATAGCCATCCTGCCGATCAAAAATCTAACGGGTGTCTCAGCCAATGATTATCTATCGGACGGAATAACTGAAAGTCTGATCAACGACATTTCTCGAATCGAGGCGTTGAAAGTAATTTCGCGCGGTTCGGCCTTTCAGTTTAAGGACAAAGAGGTTTCGGTGAGTGAAATCGGTGAGAAGCTCGGTGTCGAGACTGTTCTTGAGGGCAGTTTGCGACTGAGTGGGGACCAAATGCGTGTCGATGTCCGTCTGGTAAATACGAGGGATGGCGGTATTCTCTGGACAATAGATTCGCAGCAGGCCAACGTGTCCGACATATTTGCAGTTCAGGACGCTATAAGCTGTCAGATCGTCACCGAACTCCGGGTAAAATTGTGTGGCGATATAGCCCCCGCCGAGCGCTACACAAAAAATGTAAAAGCCTATCGGCTCTATTTGAAAGGCTTGTATCACCGCAATCAATTGTCCATAGAAAATTTAAATAAAGCAATTGGGTTTTATGAGCAGGCCGTGAGCATTCAGCCCGATTACGCTTTAGCCCACGACGGTTTGGCCAGCGTATATACGGTCATGGAATCCAATTCGCATCTTACTCCCGGCACAGCCGCCGCAAAAGCCGAATTTCACGCTCAAAAGGCATTAGATATCGACGATTCGCTTCCAGGTGCTTATATCGCGTTAGGTGTTGCCAAGACTATGCGCAGTTATGATCTGGAAACGCAGAACGCTTATTACAAGAGGGCTCTCGCCAAAAATCCAAATTACCGAACTGCGCACCTCTGGCTGGCAAATAACTACACTGTTCAGGCGAGATTTGAAGAAGCGGAACGCGAGATTTTGCTGGTTCGCGAACTCGATCCGATGTCCTTTGGCGTCCGGCTGAATTTGTCTGAACTATATTATTATTGGGGAAATTCTGACAAGGCGATCGAGCAAGCCAATCTAATTCTGGCCGAATATCCGGACGACGCCACATCACTCGGCCTGGTCGCGCGAGCGAACGTGCAAAAAGGTGACCTTGACGCAGCGTTTGCCGCAATCGAAAAATTACCGGCCAGCGATACAAACCGTGTCATAGTTTTGGCCGCAGCCGGACGCATTGAAGACGCCCGCAAGCTTGTCGAAGCCGCAAAGGCTTCCTCTACTGCAAACGCCAGTCCATACTGGATTGCCTGCTTATACGCCACTCTTGGCGAAAGCGAGACGGCGTTTGAATGGCTCGAAAAATCATATCAAATGCGCCAATACGATCTTGTATCGCTAAAGGTCGATCCCACTCTCCGAACACTTCATCGCGACTCAAGATATGCGGATTTACTTCGGCGACTGAATTTAGGCCAATAAGTAGCGGTTGAGAGGCAATCCGCAACCTTGCTTGAAAACAACAAAGATTTTAGAATTGGAATGGGTTAATCTGAAATTGGCAGGATTCCGATGCTTAAATATGTGAGCGGCCTGAATTACGGATCTTTATTTAAGACGCAGCAATGAAAGAATGCCAGCTTTGTAAAAACTGTTTTACCGATGCGGTTGCCGTCTGTCCGAATGACGGCATGCCGACCGTGCATACGATCGGTGGCGAACCGGTTTTAGAAGGTAAATACCAGATCGAATGCCGTATCGGCCAGGGCGGAATGGGTGTTGTTTATAAGGCCCGTCATGCTTATTTGAAGACTCAGCTAGCGGTTAAGGTGATTTTGCCCGATTTGGTTGGAAACGATCCGCAGCTTGTAACCAGATTTCGACAGGAAGCATTGGCGGCGGCAGCGATCCGACATCAAAATGTGGTCAGTGTCACTGATTACGGCGTGATCGAGGGCTCGCTTCCGTTTCTTGTCATGGAATATGTCGAGGGCGAATCGCTTCACGACCTTTTGGCTCGCGAAAAACTGCTTTCACCCGAAAAGGCTTTCGAATTGATGTCTGCTATTTGTGCGGGCGTCGGAGCGGCTCATCATCAGCGTATCGTACATCGCGATCTAAAGCCTCTGAACATAATGATTTGCAGCGATAAGCCCAATCTTTCACAGGCGGTCAAGATTCTGGATTTTGGCCTCGCTAAGATCAAATCGGGCGAACTACTTGGTTCCTTTGTTCAGGCCCAGACGACCGGCCTGATGGGTTCGCCTTATTACATGGCTCCGGAGCAGTGGGCGGATGAGGACCCCGATTCGCGATCTGATATTTATTCGCTTGGTGTAATGCTTTATCAAATGCTCACGGGCGATGTGCCGTTTAAGGGTTCTTCGATACCGGCGATCATGAAGAAACACATCTCTGACCCTCCGCCATCGCTTGCAGACGCAGGCCTTACTGTATCGCCCGAATTTGAACGTGCCGTTCTGCATACTCTTGAAAAAAGCCCGGAGAAACGAACCGCGTCGGTTGAGACGATGATTGAGGAATTAAGAGAGGCAATAAATCCGGGTTTGCAATTTATACAGACCGGTTCGGGTCGGACGCTGCCGGTTTCTTCCCTAAAAATCAGGACGAAGCCGCCCAAATCAAGAGTTTTTGTAGATAATATTTCGGTTGGCCAGACGACGGACAACGGACTGTTGCTGCTCGAGGGCATACAGAGCGGGAATCATCGCCTGCGCGTCATCCACGATGGTTTTCTGGATTGGCAGGGTGACGTCGTGTGCGACGGAAGGCCGCAGGAGGTCATCGCCGAGTTGCGCGAAGGTGCATTTGATTCAAAAGTCGCGATCCCGATGCCAGATATTACGGTGGGTGGTGGCCACAAAACGCTTGTATCAACACCTCGCGATCCTTCTAATTCAGACGATGACATGGCAAAAACTGTCAGGCAGGATTGGCAGCCGGGCGCGTCTGATGTATCGGTTGATACGATCCCGCCAAAGAAGAACGCATCGCTCAAACCTCTGATTTTCGGAATCGGAGGATTATTCGCACTTTTACTGATCGGAATTATAGGTATCGGAGCGGCTTTTATGATGGGCGCTTTTGACGGCTCTGCCGGATCGGGAAATGTTACGGCTTCCCAAACTCCGGTCTCGACGTCGTCAACGCCGCCATCGATAAAACCGGAAATGGTCCAAATACCAGGCGGGATATTTACAATGGGCCGTAATGTTGAGCCGTACGAGTACGGCGAGCATACCGTTCAAATCGACGATTTCTCGATCGGTAAAACGGAGGTTACAAACGCACATTATTTAGAATTTGTAACCGCAAAAGGACACGTCGCACCGAGACACTGGGTTGAGGGCTTGCCTATCCGGGGAACTGAGAATAAGCCGATAACATTTGTTTCCTTAGAGGATGCGACCGCATTTGCGAAATGGCGCTCTCAGATGGACGGCGGCACATACCGTTTGCCAACCGAGCAGGAATGGGAATATGTTGCACGAAACGGGACAAAAGAGAACCTGTTTCCGTGGGGCGACGATTGGATCGATGGTAATGCGGTAGTAGGAAAATCCGATGCGGAACTAGCGGTCGTCGGCTCAAAACCGCAGGGTGCAAACACCTGGGGCGTCCTCGATATGATCGGAAACGTTTACGAATGGACAAGTACCGAGTATTATCGTTATCCGGGAAGTGATGCAAAAGTTTTGGTCGATAAGGAAAAAGAAAAGGAACTGAAAGGCACGATCATAGCTCGCGGCGGCTCGGTTGATGATGATCCGGCTAAATTTAAAATAACATCTACCTATCGTGCGTTTGTGCCGAGGGACACAAAAAATAAGATTCTGGGTTTTCGCCTCGTGCATGAAAAATAGTTGGCCTGCAAAGATCTATAGTGGTAATAAAATGACAGATTGGTCGATAAAACAGAACATTTTTCTGTTAACCTGTTTTTTGTTGTTGGGGTCTCTGGCGATTGGCCAGGATCTCGGAAGCAGCAATAAACTGTTTGGTGGAAAAAAATCCGGCAAAACTGAGTCTAAAACAGCGAAAAAAGCCCCTGCGGTCAAGGGAAAAAGAACTTCTTCCAGGCCCGGGTCGTCAGTATCAAAAACAAGATCCGATCCTCAAAAAGAGGCTTCGTCCAAAAGCGTAAAGATCGCCCCTTCTAAATCGAGTGCCGACACGAAAACGACAGTTAAAAAGACACCGCTGGTAACGGCCTCAACCGCGAGGTATGAGGAGCTTATAGATGACGGCAATTCTGCACGCGATAATCGGAATTATGCAGTTGCCGAGACAGCCTATAAGCGTGCAATACTGGTAAAGCCAAAAGATTCACGTGCGGTTTTCGGGCTTGGAAATTTGTACAGCGACCAACAACGTTGGGAGGATGCCGGTGACGCCTACCGAAAAGCCTTGCAACTCGAACCTGCAAATGCTGTTGCTCACATTGCGCTCAGCTACGTGCTTTCTCAGCCGATCTCCGCTCCGAACCTTTCGGAACGATACGAAGAGGCCGAGGTTCTTGCCCGCCGTGCAATTGAGCTTGCCGGGACGAATCCGCTTGCATTTGACCAGTTGGGAGTTTCGCTCGAACTCCGCGGCCTGATCGGCGAAGAGACGGAACAAGCCTATCGGCGGGCAATCGTGCTCGACCCTGCATTTGCGCTTCCCTACGCACATTTGGGACGATTGCTCCGCAGACGCGGGCTGACTCAGGAGTCAGCAGCCGCGTACAAAAAGGCTGTCGAGCTTTCGCGGGATGCTGCGACAATGATTCTCGTCGCCGATGTAATGCAATCGGAGCAGCGTTTTGCAGAATCCGAACAGCTTCTCCAAAAAGCTCTAAAAAGCGACCCGAAAAATCCCGCGGGGCTGCATCTGCTCGGGCGCGCACTGACGGCACAGGAAAAGTATTTTGACGCCGAACGTGTACTGCGTACAAGTCTTGATAGTAATCCAAACGGCTATGTGGTGAATAGTCTTTTGGCATCGCTTTACACGCGGCAGAACAGATTCGACCTGGCCGAAAATGCCTTATTGCGGGCGTTGGTGACGGTTTCTCCTTTTGAAAAACGCAGCCTTGCCCAGCAGTTTGAGATGCTTGGCGACGGATATATGAAGGCAGGCAAGGACCAAAATGCGGAACGCTCTTACCGGCAGGCAATTCAGCTGGATCCCGAAAATGCATCGCTTAGTGTAAAGCTCACGCAGGCACAACGCGGCTGATGATACTGCGGTCGCTCCACCGGATCGTCTTTTTATAGCGGGACAACAATTGAAGCCGCCGCTTACTTTTCGTGCCAGTGTGAAATCGAAAAATGTTCATGCGATAAAATAACTTGAATTCAAGCAGTAAATGTATTGCCCTAAATGTAAAGATAATTTTGAGGAAGGCTCGCGGCGGTTTTGCCCGACCGACGGGTCTCGTCTCATTTCGGAATACGCCAACCCGGACGGGAATACGTCTGACGGTATATTTGCCAACTTGACCCGTAAGAGCGAACCCGTTCACGGCAGTGACAAACCGCTTCCGGAAATACCGCATTTTTTAACTTCGGAACCAAAAGCGGACCTCTCCGCAGGTGTCGATCAGGATCCAGAATCGGATATCTTCTTTGACCTGGATCCGATGACGACTTCGGCGGTCGAATCGGCATTTCTCCAACCGAAAGGGCCGCTCACCCGAAAAATACAAGCCTTTGAAATACCTGCCGGACACGTCGATCTTTCGGACGTCGACCGATTTATCGGCGTTGCGGCGGAGTTTGACGGGCCTGAAAGTTTTGTCGGAAGCACGGTGAAGGGCCGTTATAAGGTGACTGAGTTTTTAGGCGGCGACGAATCGGTATTTGCTTTTCTTGCTGACGACAAGATCGTGCAAGATAAACAGGTTTTGGTCAGTATCCTGTTGGATGACGAAAAAGACGAAATCGTTGGGAGCATCCTTACCGAAGAGCGTATCTCGTTATCACATTTCAGTCATCCGAATATTGCTCGTCTGATCGATTCGGGCCAGTTCAACAACGGGACAAATTTTTTGATCAGCGAATACGTCGATGCTTTATCGGCTAGTGATATTTTGAAAATCCATGGCCATTTTGGTACTGAGCGGGCTGCCCGCATAATAAAACAGGCCGCCAATGCCCTGAACGAAGCTCACCAGGAAGGCATTTTGCACCGCGATATCAGACCCGATAACCTGATCGTTGTCACAACTGACAGTGAAACGGAACAGACTAAGCTGGTCAATTTCGGTTTGTCAAACGGCGAGCCGACCTCTCAAAATGCGGCATACAAAGCTCCGGAGGTTCTCCGAGGCCGAATTTCAACGATTGGGAGCGATGTTTTTTCGCTTGCTGTGATCGCGTATGAAATGTTGACGGGCCAGATGCCGTTTCGCGGTTCGAACGCAAAAGAGATCGTCAAATCGCAACAAATGCAACAACCGATACCGCCGTCCAGTTTTCATGCGGATATTGCCCAGCCTGTCGATGAAATATTTAAGAGGGCTCTATCATTTAACGGAGCTGACCGGTATCCGAAAGCAAGAGATTTTGGTGACGCCCTCTATTTTGCGTTAAGCGAAAGGCCGACACACGTAAGAGTAGTGATCGAACAAACTGACGTGTTGTCTGATAGTGCTTTGCCGCCGGGTCCCGTTGCCGAAAATGGTTTTTACAATCGAATAAAGTCTGAAGAATTAACGATTTTGCGACCCGCTGCCGAACCATCAGCGGCCGATCAACCAGCACAGATCGAAATTTCCAGGACGAAAATATTCGCGGGTGCCGGTATCCTTGCATTGCTTTCGATACTTGGCTTTGGCTGGTATTATGTAGCAAATTCTCCGGCTTCGCCGTCGGACGGTTCGCAGCAATCGATTATGCCGGTCAACGCAAACACCGATGTGCCGCCACCGCCGAGAAATGTTGCGCAGCCGCCAAACACAACCTTCTTTCAAAACGATAAACAGAATCTGACTGGCGATCTGCTCGAAAATTTCGTCGGTTTCTCGGTTTACTATCCAAATAATTGGGAAGTGAATCGCGCTCAGCAAGATACTTCGTCGGATTCGCGCGGTAAATTTCTTGACATATCACGCTCCGCTCCCGACGGACAAGTAGTAGAGCAGATGCTGGTCAGCTACTATCCGAGCAATGGCACTTTTGCCGAGGACGTCGGAAAATTCCCGGAACTTGTCAAAGAAACCAACGACACCCTAAGGCCTCTGCTTCCCGGTTATCAGATGGTTTCCGAAGGCGAGACCAACTTAAACGGGGGTTGGCGGGCTTACGAAATAAAATTTCAGGCCGCCGGCACGACCGCGTCCGGCGACAAACTCACTCTCTGGGGCCGGCGTCTCTTCATACCAGCTGCCCGTCCCGGCCTGCGCGGCGGCTATACGATAACGTTGCTCGCTACATCGCTCTCAGATACCGTTCGAAGCGTTGATGAGGTCGGTGTCAAAGGGGAACTGGCAGCGATCCTCGAAAGTTTTGAACCGAGCCGCGATTTCTGATCCCATTAGAACGTTTATTCGCAAAGTTGCCGCCATACAGGCGATGCCCTCGCTTTTCTCAGCGTTCTCTCGCGCTTGCAGAAGTCTTCTTTGTGCTTTTGCAGATAAGCTAAAATAAAAAATATATTTATGATTAAATAGTTATACTTATTATTGGGTTCGGATTTATATGCATATCGAAACTTTAAAGGTATTTTGCGATCTCGTCGATCTGGAAAGCTTTTCACTGGCCGCTGAGCGGAATTTTATTACGCAGTCAGCCGTCAGCCAGCAAATACGGACGTTAGAGGAAAGATTTAAGCGCCGGCTGCTGGAGCGTATTCGGGGCCGCCGCGAAGTAAAGCTGACGCCGGCGGGCGATGTTTTTTACCGCGAATCAAAAAATGTTTTAGCGGCGTACGAGCTTTTGCACGAAAATCTTCGCGGTGTCGTCGGCAAGATCGGAGGTACGGTCAAGGTCGCAACTGTTTATAGTGTCGGAATTCACGAGCTGCCGTCAAAAGTCCGCGAATTTATGACAAAATTTCCCGCCGCAAAGATCGATCTCGAATATTCGCGGACAACACGCGTCGTGCGCGACGTGCTAAACGGCTCGGTCGAGCTTGGGATCCTTGCCTATCCGGAACCTCGCCGCGGAATTACAATTATAAAGATGCCGACCAATCGCCTCGTTTTGATAACACCGCCCGGGCATAAATTTGCCGGACGAAAAAAAGTAAAAGTCACCGATCTGCAGGGCGAAGATTTTGTCCAGTTTGAACGCGACGTGCCAACGCGAAAGGCGATGGATAAGATATTTAAGGCAAACGGCATCGAGGTAAAAAAGGTCGCCGAATTTGACAATATCGAGACTATAAAGAGGGCCGTCGAGGTCGGTATCGGCATAGCGATCGTGCCGGAAACCTCCGTTATCGAGGCAGAAAAAGCAGGCACGATGGCTGTGATCGAACTTGCCGAAAAATATTGGCTACGCACCGTGGGAGCGATTCACAGAACAGACAAAAGCCTATCGCTCGCGGCAAAAAAGTTTGTTCAGCTGCTGGAAAAGGATTGAAAATCCAGGTGAATCTAACTGGCGGAAGACCCCCGAGAATATTGATGGTTTTTTCAAATTTCGCTCCCATGCGGTAAGATCTGTTTCTTACTCTGCGAAAAACGAATGATAAAAACTCTTTCATCGAAAACTCTGTACGAAGGGCGGATATTTGATGTTCGTATCGACGAAGTCAGCTTTGGCGACGCAGAATATAAACGCGAGATCGTCGTTCACAATGGCAGCGCCGTTATTGTGCCTGTTTTTGAAGACACGACGGTTGCTATGGTTCGTCAATACCGATACGCTGCGGAAAAATTCCTGCTCGAGATTCCGGCGGGTAAGCTGGATAAAGGCGAAGGGCCGGAAACAGCAGCAAAACGCGAGCTCGAAGAAGAGGTCGGCGTCACGGCCGCCAAGATTGAGAAGATTGCGGAATTTTACGTCTCTCCGGGCTTTCTGAACGAAAAAATGTTTGTCTATCTTGCCACCGGATTAACCGAAACATCTCAAAATCTGGATATCGACGAGATTCTCGAAATCGAACGAATTGCGTTTCCGGATGCGTTTGAACTTATTCAAAACGGCGGGATCGAAGATGCGAAAACAATCATCGGACTAATATTCGCCGGTCAGCGTTTTGGTTTTTTTTTGGAAACCCCTTAGCGTGAAACGCATCAATAATAGATCGCTTAAGCCTGCAGGAGCGCAAGCAAGTCAGCAGAACGCAGGCTTTAACTGAGGCCTTGCCACATTGGTTCGCTGCTGCGTTGACCCGCCTAAATCAAACCTTTAACATTAGAAATTCACTAATGTTTTATGGAAATATTTTCATCCCTAAATCCCGAACAGGTCGATGCGGTAAAAACGACCGACGGGCCGTTGCTTGTGCTCGCCGGTGCGGGTTCCGGCAAGACGCGCGTGATCACCGTGAGGATAGCTTATCTGATTGCGGAGAAACAGGTGGCTCCCCATAATATTCTCGCCGTTACATTTACAAATAAAGCCGCGGGAGAAATGCGCGAGCGTGTTCACGAACTTCTAAAAGATAAACGGATGCAATCAGCGCCGTTGATCTCGACTTTTCACAGTCTTTGCGTTCGAGTCCTTAGACAAGATATCGGCACACTCGACGAAGGCTACACCAGGTCATTTACGATCTATGACACCGACGATTCGCAAAAGGTAGTAAAGGCATGTGTGAAAGACCTCGGACTTGATGAAAAACAGATTAACCCCAGATACGTTAGAAATGCGATCAGTTCAGCTAAAAATCGTGGCGAGGACAGCGCAATGTTTGCATCAAAGGTTGAATACGGCGATGAGAAAAGGGCCGCAATGGCAAAGGTCTTTCAGATGTACGACCAACGTCTGAACACCGCAAACGCTCTCGATTTTGACGATCTGCTTATAAAAACCGTCAAATTGCTGAGAAAATCACCGGAAACGCGCGAGAAATATAATGACCGCTATAAGTATATTCTGGTTGACGAATATCAGGATACAAATGCACTCCAATTCGCGTTGATAAGTTTTCTGACCGAAAAACAGCAGAATATATGCGTAGTCGGTGATGATGCGCAAAGTATTTACGGGTTTCGCCAGGCCGATATCCGCAATATTCTCGGGTTTGAAGAGCATTTTCCGACCGCAAAAGTTATTTTGCTCGAACAAAATTACCGTTCGACGCAAACGATCCTGGATGTCGCTCATGCGATCATCGAGAAAAATATTCATCAGAAAAAAAAGAAACTTTGGACGGCAAACCCCGGCGGTGAGCGCGTCTCTTATTATCAGGCTTATGACGCCGACGGCGAGGCCAGATTTGTCGCCGGCACGATCGAGGAGCATCAGCGAAAGGGGCTAAGTGAGCGTATTGCGGTGCTTTACCGCACAAATGCACAGTCGCGTCTGTTTGAAGAGGCACTAAGACGGCTGCGTATCGACTACAATATCGTCGGCGGGTTTTCGTTTTACGAACGTGCGGAGGTCAAAGATGTAATTGCATATCTGAAGCTGTCGATGAATCCGTTTGACGACGTAGCTCTCCTGCGTGTGATAAATACACCGGCCCGCGGCCTGGGCAAGACGAGTCTCGATGAACTTCAGCGGCACGCGAAAGCATCGGGCTCATCCCTGTGGATGACGATCTCGTCGATAACCGATCCGGCGTTTGCACAGCCCGTAAAGTTAACGCCGCGTGCAAAGGAAGCGATGCGTGCCTTTCGCAAAACGATCGAAACACTCATCCGAAAAGTTTCTGAATCGAATGACGCAGGCAGGGAAGTCAGCGAAGTCGTGATTTCCGCAATCGAAGATACTGGTTATGCAAACACCCTGCGCGTCGAGGACACGGACGAATCCGCAGCCCGTCTGGAAAATCTTGAAGAACTTGTAAATGCGGCGGTTGATTACGATAAGCAGGAAGAAAACGGCCTGCGTGATTTTGTCGATCATGCGGCGCTAACCTCAGACACCGATAAATATGACGGCAAGGCCCCGGTTACGCTTATGACCGTTCACATGGCAAAAGGGCTTGAGTTTCCAATTGTTTTTCTTGTCGGCCTCGAAGACGGTATTTTTCCGCATTCGCGCTCGCTTGATGACGAGAAGGAATTGGAAGAGGAGCGTCGTCTCGCTTACGTTGCAATCACCAGGGCCGAAAAAATGCTGTATGTAACGCATTCGATGCGGCGGCGTTTTTACGGTGAGGAGATCGCGGCCGAACCATCACAGTTTCTAAACGAAATGCCGCTCGAGATGATCGAGGATCTTTCGCATGGAGCCTCCTGGCTGTCGTACTCACGAAGCTCGTCGGCGATCAGCGCAAAGGCGACGGTCAGCGCACTTCGCGGCGAAAGCCGCCCAGTAAAACCACGGAATCTCTATTCCGGAAAAACCTACAACAGCAGCGAAGCGATTGCAGAATTCTTTAAGAAAAAAGACATTTCGCCGCAAAGTCACGCCGAAACACAGAAATCAACTCAGGCCCTGCCAAGACCGACAGCGCTTGAAAAGTTAAAAGCCGCTTCGTCACAATCAAAAACACAAAATCCGGAATCAAAAACCCAAACTGGGCTCGTTGCCGGTTCTCATGTCCGGCATGATAAATACGGTCGCGGATTGGTCTTGAGACGTGAAGGGTCGGGCGATAACGTCAAACTTACAGTCAGCTTTGCCGGGTTCGGACAAAAAAAACTTATCGAAAAATTTGCAAATTTAGTGCGTGATTGATGCAGATGTGCAATAATTGAGATTCAATTATATAAGGGGGATTCTAAAATGAACAATTGTAACTTACGACGTTTTTTTGCCGTTTCCGTAATTTCGTTTACTTCGTTTCTTTTGCACGGGTGCGGAGCACAGCCGGTCGGAACCAATGTCAATCTGGCGAATGCGGGTTCGAATGTATCCAATACGTCCGTCAATACGACGAACAATACGACGAACAGTAATTCGATAAATACCGATTCCGGTTCGGTTGCGGTGATCGAAACTAAAGAGCCCGATCAGTATCAGGCCAAGGTCGTCCTGAAGATCGAGTCGATCGGCGGACAGCAAAATGTTGCGCTGCCCACGCTGAATGCTAAGGTTGCCCGTACCGGCTCTGACCGTCGGATGGAGTTTACAATGCCGGCCGGTGGGCGGGTGGTGTATCTTGACAAAGCCGGGACGAATTACCTCATCCTGCCAGAGAAGAACCAGTATGCCGAACTAAATCGCGAGTCGCTCGGCTTTGATGTGCGCCGAATGCTTATGCCGGAGCAAATCATAGAGCAGGTAAAAAATGTGCGGGGATTGCAGAAAGTAGGCGAAGAGAAATACAACGGCCGTGATGCGGTTAGATATCGTTACGCCGCAACCGCAAATACACAATCGAATGCCGGACAAGTTGAAACGGAATCATTCCTGCTTGTAGATAAAGAGACGGGCCTGCCGCTGCGGTCAGAAACCATATCTCAGGCACAGGGCAATGTTCAGGGCTACAACGGTCTGCGGATTATCACCGAGATCAGCGACATTCAGACAGAAACTTCTCCTGATTTATTTACGGTGCCGACCGACCTCCAGAAGATCGACTCTGAGCAGGTCCGTTCGCAGGTAAATACGATATTTAATTCGGTCGCATTACTGCTTGGACAGATCATGAACCAGGCGAGGCCGGCATCCACTCCGGCGAGATGAGATTATGTTAAAAGTCATTCTCGGCGTAATAATCGGGTCAATTGTGGGCGGTGCGGCAACGTTTTACCTGTTTGTAGGCGTGCCGCGTGCGGCCGTGGCACCAGGCCAGCCCATCAAAGCACCCGACGCGGACACGCCTGCCGGAGCAGCTCAGATCGTACTTCGACAAGAATTCTTTAGCGAAATTCTGAACACAATTTTTCGGGAAAT
Organism: Pyrinomonadaceae bacterium; assembly: GCA_041747575.1. Lineage (GTDB taxonomy): Bacteria > Acidobacteriota > Blastocatellia > Pyrinomonadales > Pyrinomonadaceae > OLB17. Next base: position 75,828 of record JBGTEX010000010.1, on the reverse strand, counting down.
GAACGCTCCTGCTTTTCCTTTGGGCGTTGCTGAAAATTCTCAACCGGGAGATGCCGCCGGAGCGCAGTATGCTGTATTTCAAAATCAGCCCGTATGTGACGGGAAAATCACTCTTTTACCGGATGGCAGCGGTGTGCAAACGGGTTTGCGGTTTGAAAACAATCGCATATCGGCTCTTCTTGCTTTTGCGGGGAGTTATAATTCAATAGCCGGCTGCCTCCAATTTACCGGCTGGGCGCGGGCCAACCTCGAACTCCGCTTTGATCAGGAGCAACAGGCCGTCTCCGGCCAAATAAATGTAGAAACTGTCAATCTCGACGGCGTAAATCCGATCATCGGCGGTTTTGTCACGCCAATCGTTCAAACAACGCTCAACAACCGCGTAAATCCTATCCAGATTCTTCAGGGAAAACAGATCGCGGTCGACGTCCCGATCGTGTCGGCCGGTGGAAACTTGCGGGCCGACGTAAAAGATGTAAGGGCCGAGTTTGCCAACGACGCCTTAAATTTGTACGTCATCTACGCTTTTAGCGGAACATCCATACAATAACTGACTGCTTGACTCTGCCCAAATTTCATCTATTATTGCACCTATATTTCAAATCGGGTACATATTAGAATGAAAAATAAATCTTTAACAATGATCAGCACGATAATCGTTTTGTTGATCGGACTGGGATGCGGCATGCTCGAAAGAGTTCAGAAATCTGTCACGGGCTCCGAGACGTCGAACTCGAATAAGACGCTGAGCGACAAGGCTGTCGATACGGCCGTAAGCGGTGAAAAAATAGGAGTGGCGGAGTGCGACGAGGTGGTCGATATGCTCACTGAATATGCAAATAATCCCGACGATAATTTTATCGTAAAAGCGGGCAAGGCGATGTTCGTCAATAAAATCAGAGAATCGATCAAAAAGAGTGTCGAAGAAAATCAGAGCGACAAAGCCGAACTTGCAAAAAATTGCACAGAAATTAAATCCGAACTGGTAAAGTACAAGGCCGAAGAGGAAACAAAAAAATAAAAAGCAAACGGAGCGGGTTTATTTTTGGACGGCCGCTATTTTTGCGATACCTGCGCCGATGCCGTTCTTACTACCGCGAAGACTCTGAGCGTCGGTTGCTCGATTCGTCCGAAGACGCGGTTCAAACGCTCATTATTTCGGTTTCTTTGTTTTTGGCAAGCTCGTCGATTTTGGCGATGTAGGTGTTAGTTAGTTTTTGAACTTCGTCGAGCCCGCCGCGCTCTTCATCTTCGGAAACCTCTTTATCTTTTAGAAGTTTTTTTAGTTGGTCGTTTGAATGATGACGGATGTTGCGGACGGCGATACGATGCTCTTCAGCAACCTCGTGCGCCTGCTTTGCGAACTGACGCCGCCGCTCCTCGTTGAGAGCCGGGACGGTCAGACGTATTATCTTTCCGTCGTTCGACGGGTTGAGTCCCAGATTCGCCGCGAGTATAGCTTTTTCGATAGCGGCCATCTGGGTAGCGTCCCAGGGTTGGACGGTTATCATATGCGGCTCCGGTACGGCCACCGAGGCCATCTGGCTCAGCGGGGTCGGGACGCCGTAATAATCTACCGAAACTCCATCCAACAACCCGACAGTTGCACGACCGGTGCGGATGTTGGTAAGCTTCCGCTTAAAATCCTCGACCACGGCCTCCATCTTTGGGCCTGTTTCTTTTGTAATATCCTGGACGTCCATATCGATTTTATTTTCAACTCTTTGGGTGCATATAAACGCTTTTTACATCGCTGTGGCAAAGCGCCGGGAAACTTCGTTTTTAGTTTGTGACCAAGGTGCCGATGGTGAGATCGCCGCACACGGCCTTTATTATATTTTCAGATTTGCGCATATTAAAGACCATGATCGGCAGATTATTTTCCTGGCAAAGCGATATTGCCGAGGCGTCCATGACCTTCAGCTGTTTTTCGAGTACTTCCTGAAACGATATCTTATCAAATTTTGTCGCGGCCGGATTTTTGATCGGATCGGCCGAATAAATACCATCGACCTTGGTGCCTTTTAGAATGACCTCCGCACCGATCTCGAGTGCCCGCAAGGCAGCGGCAGAATCGGTCGTAAAGTACGGATTTCCGGTGCCGGCCGCAAATATCACGACGCGCTTTTTCTCGAGATGCCTGATAGCTCGCCGACGGATAAACGGTTCGGCGATCTGCGGAACGTCTATCGCCGAAAGCGTGCGTACATAAACGCCTTCTTTTTCCAGAGCGTCCTGTAATACGACGGCATTCATTATCGTCGCCATCATGCCGATATAATCGGCACTCGCGCGGTCCATATTGCCGGCGGACTCAGAAACGCCGCGAAAAATGTTGCCGCCGCCCACGACTATGGCAATTTCGACGTCGAGTTCGCGCACCGATTTTAGCTGACGGGCCACTGACTGTGCTACTGCGATATCGATGCCGTAATTCTGCGACCCCATCAGGGCCTCTCCGGAAAGTTTTAACAGAATACGATTGAAAGCAGGCTTCATAACAGTGGTCCGTAGTAATTGGTCAAAAACGTGTCGAAGGAGGGCAAAAGTAAGATTTATGCTGACCCGCCAACGTTTACCCGACCATCGACGCGACTTCGGCGGCAAAGTCGTCCGCCTTTTTCTCTATACCTTCGCCCATCTTGAAACGGGCGAAACGGCGGATCGTTATATTTTCCTTGATCGAGCCTATCTTTTCGGCAACCAGTTCGCCAATGGTTTTTGACGGATCTTTTACAAAAGGCTGATCGATAAGGACATTTTCCTCGTAAAACTTATTGAGACGTCCCTCAATGATCTTGCTCAAAACATCCTCGGGCTTGCCGGCATTTTTAGGATCGATTTTGAGCTGTTCTAGTAAGATTTCGCGTTCCTTATCAAGATCGGCAGGCGGCACATCGGTTCGCTTTCCGTAGCGCGGATCGGTTGCCGCGATGTGCATCGCGACATCCTTTACCAACTGCTGAAATTCTTCGCCGCGTGAGACAAAATCGCTCTCGCAATTGATCTCAACCAAAACGCCGACCTTGCCGCCCATATGTATGTAAGATCCAACCGCTCCTTCGGCTGTGACGCGGCCCGATTTTTTATCAGCCGTCGCCATGCCTTTTTTTCGAAGGATGTCGGCGGCTGTGTTCTCATCGCCGTTTGCCTCGATCAGAGCGTTTTTACAATCAACCATACCCGCACCCGTTTTCTCGCGTAGTGCTTTTATTCCACTAGGTGTAACTTCTGCCATAACTTTACTCCAAAATAATCTCACGCAAACTTCAGTTTGCTGAATTTTTTATTAAAAAGCGTAGCCTGTCGCCGCTTAACGGAAAAGAGCTACGCTTTCAGAAAATAAGATGTTAACTTAGCTTGCTTTCGCTTCGCTGCTCTCTCCGGTTTTTGCTTCGACGATGTCCTCGGACGCGGACGTTTCGATCTCGGATTTAACTTCCGTTTCAGTACCTGCTCCTGCGGCCTCCGGCCCGGCTGAATCGATAAGCGAAACCGGATGGGTCTCGTCAACGGTTGCCGCGGATTGATCCGCCACGTTGATCTGTACTGCGGCATTCTCGCCTGCAGTTTCGTCCTCGTCGTTTTCGTCTTCGCTCGCCGTCACGTCATCCGACTCGATCTCAGCTACATCGTCCGGCGTCAAAAATTCTTTCGGAATTGAAATAGTCGATTCGACCACGATTCCGTCTGAGCCTTCTTCGCCCGTGCTCTCAGATTCTACATCCGCTGTCCGGCCTTCGGTTCCAACCTGTTTACCCTCGATGATGGCATCCGCGATACGCGAAGCAAATAATCTGATCGCACGCAGAGCGTCGTCATTTCCCGGAATTACATGATCGATACCCTCGGGTGAGCAATTTGTGTCAACCACCGCGACAATCGGAATATCGAGCCGGTTGGCTTCTTTTATAGCGATGTCCTCTTTGCGGACGTCGATGATGAACATCATATCGGGCATTCCGCCCATGTTTTTTATACCGGCGAGGTTTTTCATCAACCCTTCGTGTTCACGGTCGAGTTTGAGACGTTCTTTTTTGGTAAGCATCTCAAAACGCCCGTCTTCACGCATCGTTTCGATGTCCTTTAATTTTTGAATCGATTTTTGAACCGTCTGATAGTTTGTCAAAAGGCCGCCGAGCCATCGATTATTTATGTAATATTGCCCGCACCGTTCAGCTTCTTCCTTGATCGCTTCCTGAGCCTGACGCTTGGTGCCGACAAACAGAACTTTTTGATTCGGGCGCTCGGTGAGCGATTCAGTAACATAATTGAGAGCGTCCCGAAAAAGTTTCTGCGTTTTTTGCAGATCAATAATATAAATGCCGTTGCGTTCGCCAAAGATGTATTCCTTCATCTTCGGGTTCCAACGGCGAACCTGATGTCCAAAATGAACCCCTGCTTCGAGGAGCTCTTTCATCGTAACTGTTGCCAAAACTTTATTTCTCCTAACCTATTGGTTTATGTACTTGGCGAGACGATTCATTTGAACCAATTTTGTCTCACCAATGGTTTTTATTCTGAGTCTCGGCTTTTGCCCGGCCAACGCGAAACTCCGACCTAAATTATCTCTTCGAGAACTGGAATCTCGCACGGGCTCCCTTTTGCCCGTATTTTTTACGTTCTTTCTGACGAGGGTCACGTGTTACGAGCCCCGCCTTTTTAAGGGCCGGACGAAGGTCCGAATTAAATTCCATTAACGCCCGTGTAATACCGTGACGTACCGCACCCGCCTGTCCGGCCTGTCCGCCGCCCTCGACATTTACAAGAATGTCAAAATTCTCGACCGTCTCTGTCAAACGAAGCGGCTGCCGGATAATCATCCGTAAGGCTTCGTTTGGAAAATACGCATCAAATTCGCGTTTATTTACAACGATCTTTCCGTTACCCGGACGAAGGAAAACGCGTGCCGTCGAAGTCTTTCTGCGGCCCGTGCCGTAATATTGTATGTCTGCCATAACTGTTATTGGTCGGTCGGCGGCGGGCAGTCAGAATACTTCAACTGATGACCACCGTCCACCTGTCCGCTAGATTTCTACCGTCTCCGGGTTTTGAGCAGTGTGTCTGTGTTCCGCGTCAGCGTAAACTTTTAATTTTTTTGCCATCGCTTTGCCGAGTTTCGTTTTTGGCAGCATGCCGCGGACAGCAAGTTCGATGACTTTTTCAGGTTTTTTCTCAAACATTTCCTTGACCGTTGTTTCACGCAGACCGCCCGGATAAAGCGTGTGGCGATAATATATCTTTTGACTGTCCTTAGCACCCGTAAAAACGGCGTGTCTGGCATTTATAACGACACAGTGGTCGCCCATATCCAAAAACGGAGTCCATGCCGGATTGTTCTTACCCGACAAAATCCTCGCCACCTCCGTTGCCAAACGCCCGACCGTTTTGCCTTTCGCGTCAACGACCAACCATTTGCGGCCATCCGCTAACCCCTTTCCGCTTGGAAAATAAGTACTCATATTCACACACACCACCACACATATCCGCAAAAACGCGAACGGATAGAATATCGAAAACAGGTTTATCGGTCAAGTCGTTAGAACGCGTTTAATGTGACAGCGTTTACCCGCTGCTAAGTTTATCAACCGGTTCGGTTTTATGACAGCGGGTTTTACTATCTAATAAGAGACTGAATCTCTTTGAATTTTTCGTGTTTTGCATCCCGCATTAGTTCGAATAACGCCATTTCGATCGAAGACGAAATCACACCGCTTGATCGCATTTTGGCGAGACCGGCCACCTTATCGTGTTCAAATCTCGAACAAACGCAATCGGTCAAAAGATGAACCTGATAGCCGGCTGTCAAGAGATCGTGGGCTGTCTGATTGACGCAGACGTGAGTTTCGAGACCGCATAGAACGACCTGTTCGATACCGAGTTTTTTTAAGTTTTGTGTAAACGGTTCCGCTCCGCATGAGCTAAACGCCGTCTTTTCAATTATTTGGAAATCGTCCGGTAAAACCATCTGAATCTCTTCGGCGGTGTGGCCGAGGCCTTTCGGATATTGTTCAGTCACGAAAACAGGGACATCAAGAATCTGAAACCCGCGTACGGCGACCGAAGCCCTTGATACAATAACCGCAAAATCGGGAACGGCACTGCGAAACGCTTCCTGAATATCTACGACCACAAGAGCTGATTTTTGAATGTCTAATTGATTAGAATGGGGCATTTTTTTCCGAAGTCCTGAAGTTTTTGCACGTTTCTTAGCGGTCGTGTTTTTGCTCAGTTTTACGGCGGAGTTCCTTGTCGCGCATTTCTTTTTTGTATGTTTTAAAGAAAAAATAAATGGCGGTGACAGAGAGGATCAGGATCAGGATCATCATCGCACCGATGAAATAAATTTCCGCTCTTCCGGCTCCGGGCATATTTTTCGTTTAAAAACCGCTTCAGCTCGGTGCCTGATCGGTTGGAAATGCACGTTCTCCGTTTTCCTGTAGGCGAGTGAAATAGATTTCGGGTATGCGCCGGACATTTTTATGTTTGTCGGTGACGACGTGCAGTGTTTCGCCTTCGGCCAGTAAGGTGTCGTCGGAAGCGCGAAAAACTTCGTAAAAAAAACTAAGGCTCCGGCTGCGGATCTCTGTTACCTTTGTACGAATCGTAACAATATCTTCGTAAAAAGCCGGCGATTTGTAGCGGCAATAGGCTTCCGCGACGACCATCAGCGTGCCATTTTGTTCCTCCATTTCCTTGTAGGAAAAGCCTTTTGCACGACACAGATCGCTGCGGCCCGTTTCAAACCAAACAAGGAAATTTGCGTGATGCACGATCCCCATCTGATCGGTCTCGGCGTAGCGAACGCGAATTTCAGTCTCATGCCAAACTTCCATAATCAGTTGTCGGCAGCCATTTTCAGAATTGCGCTTTCCGCGCACCGGATGCTTATGACTAAAAGATTTGGCTGGGAGACAGGGATTCGAACCCCGATAGGCAGATCCAGAGACTGCAGTCCTACCATTAGACGATCTCCCAGCGTACTAATAATTTACGTGTCGGCAGGCGCGAATGTCAAACTACTTTGCGAATCTGCCCAAGAGCAGGCAAAATAGATGTTTATGCCGATCGATAAGGAAATACTTAATAACCGTCAGGCCTATCACGAGTATTACATACTCGAAAAATACGAGGCGGGTGCGGCGCTGCTCGGCACCGAGGTGAAAAGTATTCAGGCCGGACGGATACAGTTAAAGGAATCGTATGTATCGATCATCGAAGGCGAAGTTTGGTTGATGGGGGCTCATATTTCGCATTATTCGCACGGGAATATTAATAATCACGATGTACTGCGTTCGCGAAAGCTGCTACTTCACCGCCGCGAGATCGAAAAGCTTGAAAAAGAAACCACGCAAAAAGGTATGACGCTTGTTGTAACCGGCATTTACTGGAAAAACGGACGGATAAAATTTGAGGTCGGCGTCGCAAAAGGTAAAAAGCTTTACGACAAACGGGAAACGGAGATGCGCAAGACTATCGAGAAAGAAACCCTGCAGGAGTTGAAACGCGCCGCTAGATAAGTTATAGATATTAAAGCGTTTTTTGCAAATATTTCAGATTCTTTTAATTGAGGTGTAAATGAAATTCTACGGAATAACCGAAAACTTTAGCTCGGCAAATGTCGATGCATTGGCCGTTGCGGTATTTAAAGACGAAAAAGGAACAGCCGACGTTCTCAAGGATTTGGACAAGCTGGCCGGCGGACTGATCGCCGCGCTTATTAAAGCTGAGGAATTCAAAGGGGAAACGGGTGAGACGGCTCTGTTGCGTTTTGCCGCAAAAGGCGATGTTAAAGCTACGCGGCTGCTTCTGGTAGGCGTCGGTGACAAGGCCGATTACGAGACTCACTCGGTATGTACCCTTGCGGGGACGGCAACGCGTTTTCTGCGAAAGCGAAACGTTAAAAGCTTTGCTCTGCTGCCGCGCAGTATTGCAGACGCGGCTGAGATCGCTCAGAACGCAGTTCTGGGAGTTGTCACAAGTCAATTTGAGCTTGATAAATACAAAACAAAAGACAAGAACGAAAAAGCCGTTACGGGTTTCACCATCTGCGTCGAGGGTGCAAAACCGGCCGACCTAAAAACGGGCATCTATCGCGGTGAGGTGATCGGCGAATCGATGAATTTTACACGCGATCTCGCAAATGAACCGCCGAACATCCTACATCCTACCGAAATGGCAAAACGGGCACAGGCTATGGCAAAAGAAGTCGGCCTGAAATGCGAGATTCTGGACGAGGCCAAAATGACCAGGATGGGCATGGGTTCACTTATGAGTGTTTCGCTTGGCTCGGCACAGGCGGCAAAAATGATCGTTCTAAAATACGAGCCAGCCAAAAGCACAGGAAAAAAAGGCGAACTGCTGGCTCTGGTCGGAAAGGGAATTACCTTTGACACGGGCGGTATCTCGATCAAACCGTCTGAGGGCATGGACGCAATGAAGTACGATATGTCCGGCGGTGCTACTGTAATCGGCACAATGCGGGCCATCAGCCTGTTAAAGCCGTCAATACCGGTTATCGGCGTCGTCGCCGCGGTCGAGAATATGCCTGACGGTAACGCTTCGCGTCCTAGTGACGTGGTAACCGCAATGACCGGCAAAACTGTCGAGATATTAAATACGGACGCCGAGGGCCGTCTCGTTCTTGCCGACGCGGTCGCGTATGCGGAAAAGCAGGGTGCGACGCGCATAGTCGATATGGCGACGCTTACCGGTGCGGTAATCGTCGCTCTCGGTGATCAAAATACCGGAATTATGGGCAATGATCAGGATCTGGTGGACGAGATCATAGAATGCGGGCGGGAGTGCGGCGAAGGTTTCTGGCAGCTGCCGCTGAGCGCTGAATACAGCAAGCAAATAAGATCGGACATCGCCGACATCAAAAATATCGGTCCCCGCGGTAAAGCAGGAACGATCATGGGTGCCGTGTTCATTCAGGAATTTGTTAACAAAGCAAAATGGGCACATCTCGACATCGCCGGAACGGCCTGGTCCGATTGTGTAAGGTCGTATCAATCAAAAGGGCCGACCGGAGTCGCAATTCGTACGCTCCTGGCTCTAGTAGAAAAGTCGCAGTAGCTCCGTTCAGAGTCTATGCTTACACGGTTACTTAGTAAGCGCTTGGGCAACCTGTGCGAATCAAAGCAGTTTATGAAGAATCTCTTATACCGATTACTTTTTGGCAACAATTTAAAAGTGAGCGGTTTGATCGTTCTAGCCGTCGTTGCTTTGGCAACTGTCGGCTGTGGCGGCAGCGAGAAATCTGCTCTTTCTAACCTCGACACGCAAAACGACTCAGCGAATATCTCAACCTCTACCGAACCGGTTTTATCCGACGATGCGGTTCCGTCTGATTCGGTGGTTGAGGGTCTGGTAAAAAACACAACCGCGCAATTTGCCGAGGCGGTAAATTCTGGCGATTTTTCAGTCATTCGCCGTAACGCCTCACCGGATTTTCAGTCGACCTATACGGCGGACGAAATGAAGACGGCGTTTAAGTCATTTACTGATAACCGGTCCGATGTGGTGCCGATTCTACAAGAAGCTGATGGTTTAAAGCCGGATTTTTCGCGTGAGCCGTCAATGAGGACGGAAAAAAGTTTGGACATTTTAATGGTTATTGGAAATTTTCCAACCAAACCTGAAAATGTTCGTTTCGATTATGAATATGTGATGCGCGACGGAGAATGGAAATTACTAAAGCTGATCATAAATATCCCGTAATCAAAAATTTAACATTTTCGCAAACTTCAGCTTTTTATCAACCGCCAAATTTGGAAACTGAAATTCGACAGACACAAAATGGCGGAAATAAACAAATGAAAATTCACGAATATCAAGGCAAAGCAATCCTCAAAGATTACGGCGTTCCCGTTCCGCGGGGAATTACAGCACGCAGCCCGGACGAGGCCGAAAACGCAGCAGCAAAACTCGGGACCGATATTGTTGTTGTGAAAGCCCAGATCCACGCCGGCGGGCGCGGCAAGGGAGGCGGTGTTAAAATCGCCAAATCGCCCGCGGAGGCCAGAGAGATTGCATCTCAGATTCTCGGAATGCAGCTTGTTACGCACCAAACCGGCCCCGATGGACAAGAGGTCAAGACGCTGCTTATTGAAGAGGGATTGCCGATCGACAGGGAATTTTATCTCGGTATAACGCTCGACCGCGTAACCGGCCGAAACGTTTTTATGGCCTCGTCTGAAGGCGGCATGGATATTGAAAAGGTCGCCGAGGAAACACCCGATCTCATACTCAAAGAAACAATTGATCCGTCCGTCGGCCTGCGTAGTTTTCAGGCCCGAAAGCTTGCTTTTGGCCTCGGTATTCCGAACGATCTGATCAATCAGGCGACCAAATTTATGCACTCTCTCTACAATGCGTATGAGGGAATCGATGCATCTCTAGTCGAAATTAACCCATTTTTGTTAACAAAAGATGGCCGACTGATCGCTCTCGACGCGAAGATTACTTTTGACGACAACGCTATGTTTCGGCATAAGGATTTTGTCGAACTGCGCGATCTTGACGAAGAAGAACCGCTCGAAACAGAGGCCTCGAATTATGACCTCAGTTATATAAAACTCGATGGTAATATCGGCTGCATGGTCAATGGAGCCGGTCTTGCGATGGCGACTATGGACATCATAAAGCTCGCGGGCGGCGAGCCCGCGAATTTTCTTGACGTCGGCGGGGGAGCGTCGCAGAAGCGTGTCGAACAGGCATTCAAAATACTGCTTGCCGACGACAATGTAAAGGCCGTTCTGATCAATATCTTCGGCGGCATCGTCCGATGCGATATGGTCGCCAACGGCGTCGTCGCGGCGGCGAAAAATCTGGGCGTGTCGATCCCGATCGTGGCCCGCCTCGAAGGTACAAACGTCGAGGAGGGCCGCCGAGTCCTTCGCGATTCGGGCATCAATATCACAACCGCTGAAGGAATGGCGGACGCCGCCGAAAAGGTGGTATCAGCCGCGAATGCTCAGTGAAGGTGTAAACAGTAGCCGAACGTTTGTAAGGGCTTCTTCCGAGTCGGCGCTCGAGCCCTTACTTACGTGCGGGCTACTGACACGGGGTTTCGGCGTGCTTGAATCCTGCTCAGACCTTTATGTAAATTCGCCGACGGTAAAGCAGCCACATCAGTAATAGCCATAACAGGATAAAACTAACCGCAAACATCAGCGAGGCGTTTATAGGCGAGGCAATGGAGAGGAAAAATGTGTCGAATATCCATTCTTGCAGCGAAACATCGGTGCCGTCGGATGTGGTTACTTTGATCAGCCCGAGAAGACGTGCGAAAATTCCGCTGAAAACGAATAATGCGAGTGCGTTTACGCCGAAGATTACGAACGGTGTTGCCCAGCGTTTGTAACCTTTGACGTCGATCAGCCAGTAGCAAAAGCCAAGAAAACAGAGAGCAAGGCCAGATGTATAAAGTACGTACGAACTCGTCCAGAGCGATTTGTTGATCGGAAAATCCCAACTCCATATCCAACCCAGCGCCACAAGAACCACGCCGAAAAAGAACAGCCCTGCGGCTTTTTCGGCTGTGGCTGCTCCAGCCATACCGTCAGCCGACGACTCTGCCGCAGAAACTGCGTCATTCTCCCTTAAGCCAGAAGGGGATTTAAATTCTGCCACCCTCCCTCTTGCAGCAGGGGAGTATAGAAGCCATGTTCCGGTCAGGACGCCGGAAATTGTCGTGACGAGTGCCGGGATCGTCGAAAGAATCCCCTCGGGATCGAAAACTTTTGAACTTCTCCATATGTGAGCTTCGCCGAGAACTGAACGGTCAAGATATGCAGCAAGATTGCAGGCCTTATCGTCAATTGTGGTTATTTCGCAGCCCGGAACCGGGATCGCCGTCATCAAAAACCAGTAAAACAATAACAATCCGCTGCCGATCAATGCCTGCTGCTTCCAGTTTGTATGCAGAAACAGTATCGAAACGATTAGATAACACACCGCTATCCGCTGCAGCACGCCGGGAATACGCATCCCGTTCACGTTGTAGGGCACAAAAACAAAGCCGGCAAGCCACAACCCAGCCAAAATCGCAAGGACCGAACCCGCAACGACGAGCGCCGTCTTTGGCATATTGCGCAGATAAAAAAATAATGCCGCCGACAGGCCGAGCACTGAGGCGATCTTTAAAAAATACGGTATCTGCGTCTCAGCAAAATTGAAGAATGGCACCGCCGACATTATCAGCCCGAGAGCAAATATAGTGGCGGCCCGCGTGATGATCTTAAAGTAAATATCCCGTGAAATTCCCTCCGCGATTCGCTTGCGAAGAGCCATCGGGATCGCGACGCCGACGATGAAGAGAAAAAACGGAAAGATATAATCGGTCGGCGTGATGCCGTGCCATTCGGCGTGCTTGAGCGGAGCGTAGATCGACGACCACGTGCCAGGATTATTGACCAAAACCATCCCAGCAATGGTTATCCCGCGAAAGACGTCGAGGGACACAAGGCGATACTGTGTTGTCTCTTTAGACATTGTTATGGCGAAAATTTAAACATCTACGAATTTTAGGGGCAAGTCAAGCACAGTTATCCGTCACGGTAAAATTTAAGGCGACGCCGGCGCACCTGCATTTGCTTGCCAAGCAGGCTTTGGCAACGCACATTGTGCGTATTTTCGTAATTTTAATCTGTAAATCCCGCCTTGCGGGCGAAAAAGATCAATTCAGAAATTGGATGCTTCTCATCCGCAATTGTTCGTCCGTCGAATTCATTAACGGAAACTATGCCGATACCGGCAGAGGTTAGAAAGATTGCATCCGCCGCTTTTAACATTTCAATTCCAGCCTCGACCTCACGACATTCGAGATTTTCCAATACAAATTCCCGCGTTGTTCCTTTCAAACAACCTGTCTTTAAACTCGGCGTATAGAGCACGCTGCCGGTTGACCAAAAAACATTCGCCATCGTTGCGGACGCGATCTCACCGCGTTCATTAAGCTGAACTGCCTCGTCAAACCCGCGCGATTTGGCTTCGTTAAGCGTCAATATTTTGTCGAGATAGCTGCACGATTTTACTCCGGTAAGAGGTGAGCGTGAATTTAAAATGTATGGCGAAACAGTAAGCCGAAAATTTTCGGGTACCGGCCGAAAATCGCCCGTCGTGATGAGCATGCTTGTCTTCGGGCTTGAACTTACCGGCCAGAGCTGACTGGCTGATTCGTCAAAAAACGTGATTCGCGCGCGTCCCGTAGAAACTCTATTTAATCTAATCAGCGTAACGAGTTCATTGTTTACCCCATCATCCAAAAATTCAGCAAGGTTAATTTTGAGTTTTGATGAGTCGTCCATCAGCCGCGGCCAATGTTTGTTCACGAGAAAAGGCACCGTATCGTAAACCGCGACCGTCGTAAAAATGCCTTTGCCGTAGAGGCAGGCCGAGGAAACAGCCGAAACCTCGGCCTCACCGGCGGAAATGATCTGGCCTCTAAAAGAGATAAACTCATGCATCTATAATTCCAAAAACACCTGACCTTCACCCCTGTTTACGATCCGTCCTTTTTTATCATGACAAAACTCACTCACCAGTCCGGTAAAAATCTCGCTCTTTTCTTCGTGAGGCACGTGGCCGCAGTCTTTAAGTATTACAAAGCGTGAATTCAGCAGCTCCTTATGCAGTTTGTGGCCGTTTTTAATTGGGATTACTTTGTCCTGATCGCCCCAAATAATCAAGGTTGGTTGGTTAATTAGGTGTGCATCCGCTTCGAGACGGTTGGCATTCCAATTTCGCGAGGTGGCGAGCACCGAATGGTGGCCGTCTGCGGCGCGCAGCGGGCGCCGGATATTGTCGATGCGTTCCGTGGTAATCAGATGATGATTAGACTTAGCGATCGTGCCTCTCATCCGCGAACGTAAAAACATTTTCGAATCTATGAGTAACGGCGTCATAATCTCGCCGAAGCCTTTTATCGCCGCGAGACGCAGCAGCGGATGATCTTTGGGGTCGTCATTGCAGACGGCATCAACGAGTACGAGTTTTTCTACGCTTGCCGGATTGTCAAGCGTGACATTGATAGCGACCGCCCCGCCATACGAACTGCCAACGAGAGTGGCACGCCCAATACCAAGCCGGTTCATAAACCGCGACACCATCCGGGCCTGTGATTGAATAGAGTAATCAAACCACCCCGGTTTTTCGGAATATCCAAATCCCGGCAGATCGATCGCAATAACGTGAAAACCAGATTCGGCCAGCTTCGGAGCGGTCGTATTCCAAACATATGCCGACGCCGCGTAGCCGTGAATGAGTATCAATGGCGGTTTCGATTTATCACCAAACGCCTGATAATGAACACGCACACCATCGACGCTGGCAAAATTGGAGTGTTCGGAATGAATGACCTTTCCCTCGACGTCGTCCCAATTAACGCTGCCAGCCCGCATTAGTAGCTTGGCCGCGAGCGCCGTTCCGATCGCTCCGCCGAGTGCCAATGCAAAGTTTCGTTTTTTCATAATCGCTCTCCTGCCGTAATTTTATACCAAAACGACCTTTGGCTGGACAATATTTTCCGCGTTTTTATAAAATCCGATCGCGATGAGGCTGCCTGTTTTGTCAATCATACGCACAGGTTCGCCATCTTTGAATCCCGCACCTTCGATGCGGGTTGATAAACCGTTTCTTGATTTTGCGATCCGCTCATCGTTCAGCACCATCTGCGGCAGATGCGAAACCGCATCTTCCATTGCGATCAAACCCGACGCCGGTTCGGGTAATGCGTCGAGATTTTCGAGTGTGAGGCTTTGGTCGATTGAGAATTTTCCGGCGCGTGTCCGTCTCAGTTCGGCGAGGTGGGCTCCTGTGCCGAGTTCCCGACCGATGTCTTCCGCCAGCGTGCGGATGTAGGTTCCGGCAGAGCAGGCCACACGTAATACAACAGTTTCAACGGATTTCGCCGATTCGCCGGATGTTTTATGCTGATCGTTATCTTTAGGCAATGGTCGAGAATGCGGTTGTAATATTTCCAGGTCGAAAATGGTTACCGCGATTTTTTTTCGTTCGACGGTTTCACCTTTCCGGGCGTGTTCGTAGAGCTTTTTGCCGTCAACTTTTTTTGCCGAATACATCGGCGGCGTCTGCTCGATCTCACCGCGAAAATTTTCGAGAACATGACGAACATCGTCAACGCTTAAAGACGCCAGACTCTGTATTTTTGACGTTTCACTTTCAGCTTTTGACGTTCGAACTCCCGTCCGGTCACCTGTATCCGTTTCAAAACCAAACCTCACGAGAGCCTCGTATTCCTTTTCATCTTTATCCAGAAACTGCGCAAGGCGCGTTGCCTGTCCAACTAAAATTACCATCACGCCTGTCGCAAACGGATCCAGCGTGCCGGTGTGGCCGACCCGCTTTGTTTTCAGAATTCGACGCACCCGTGCCACAACATCGTGCGATGTGATACCGGCGGGTTTGTCGATGATCAAAAGGCCATTCATCAGATAATTCTAAAACATTAGCTTGCGTTCGATAAACTGTCCCGGCATTACGGTAAATTTGGTTTGCCGCTTCTGCCGTCCTGATGATTGCAAATATTGAACAGAAGCAGCAAACTTGAAATTGTTTAACTTTTGCTGATATGTGGCGTCAAAAAAACACAAACGGCGGTCAGGAACGCATTGTAAAAGATGCGGAGCGCTGCCGCGAAAAAACTATGAACCGGGCGGTTAGGCTGCTGGCCGCAAAACAGCGTTCGGTTCGAGAGCTGCGGGAGCGGCTTCTCGAAAAACTTTGGACTGATGAAACGATCGTTGACGCCGTGATCGTAAAGCTAAAAGAGTATAAATATCTCGACGACCAACAATACGCCCGCGACCTTGCCCTGTCAAAACTGCGTCAAAAACCGCAGGGACGGCGCCGTCTGCAGCAAACAATGTCGCAGAAAAAACTCGATAAAGAGATCATAGAATCTGCAGTTGCTGCGGCCTTCGAGAGGCTGCCCGAGGAGAATTTGATCGAGTCAGCCATTGCGAAACGCCTGCGGCTAAAAGGGAATCCTAAGACGCGTGAAGACAAAAAAAAATTCTACGATCATCTTTTGCGGCAGGGGTTTGGGTTTGATCTGATCCGGGAAAAAATGTCGAACGTTACAAACGGCGGATTTGAGCAGGATAATGAAAATTAACTATGACGGACTAAAATTTCGTTCGGTTCAGAACTCCGGCGGCGGTGAAGTCGGGTCTGAAACTATTTTTTCTTACCGGCAGTCCGGTGACATAGTCCGGGCCGAGTACCAAGGCGGAGAGATTGTGTGCGGTCACCTTATCGCTTTGTGTGATTCTGACGGTGGCCTTGCTATGCGTTATCATCACGTAAATTCGGCCGGTCAGCTTATGACGGGTGTCTGTAAATCCACCCCCGAAATATTACCTGACGGCCGCATCCGCTTAAACGAAAGCTGGCAATGGACCAGCGGAGACATGTCATCCGGCAAATCTATCATTGAAGAAACTCCTGCGTAAAAGACGAAACTCCTGCGTAACAGCCTTCGCCTCACACTCCAGCAATTCATTGCCGCCATTCATTTTTTTGAATCCAATTCTGCACCACACACGAAAGTCAAAGTATAGGGAAAAGAAAACCTTTTTAGTTTTCAGAAGAAAATAGGAGAAAAATTATGAGATTATTTGCAGGATTATTTATATTGACGCTCAGCGTGGCGTTAGGAACCTCAGCCGTTACGGCTCAGGACAAAATGGACAAAATGGACGACAAAATGTCAAAAGACAAGATGTCAAAGGATAAAATGTCTAAGGACGGTAACCCGATGGTTGGCGGAGCAGCGATGTTCAAAACAAAAAATATCGTCGAAAATGCCGTTAATTCAAAGGATCATACAACCCTCGTCGATCTGGTTAAGGCAGCCGGACTGGTCGATACACTTTCGGGACCAGGTCCGTTTACTGTTTTTGCACCGGTAAATAATGCGTTCGAACAGCTCCCGAAAGAAATGGTAGAAATGGTATTAAAGCCTGAAAACAAGGCGACCTTAACCAAGGTGCTGACCTATCATGTCGTGGCCGGTAACATGGACTCGAAAGCAATCGCAAGCGCGATCAAAAAAGGAAATGGAACGGCGGAATTAACTACCGTTGCCGGCGGTAAGCTGAAAGCGACAATGAGCGGTAACAACCTCGTTCTGACGGACGAAAAGGGTAACACCTCGACGGTCACGATCGCGGATGTGCGTCAGTCAAATGGCGTCATTCACGTTGTCGATACGGTGTTGCTGCCCAGCTAACACTTAAAACTTTCGTTTAGTGGTCGAAAGCAAAATATCAAGGTTCCGGCGGCCTGCATTTCTGGAGGGGTGTGCAGGCCAAAGGAAAGGAAATAGCTTTCGATCACTAGGCGAATTCATATCCCCTTATCACTCCACAATCCGAATATAAAAATTTTAAGTTTCAGTTAGGAGAATTTTTTGTATTTTACTTTTGGGCACTTTTGTAAATGACCGGGAGGTGCTATCACGCTTAAACCGCAATCCGTTATTTGCTTGCAGCGCGACGCACAAAGTTTTTTTTCTGGAACGGTTTTCGGTATTCAGGTGTATATATGAAAGGTAGTTTAGTAATAATTTTAACGATCGCAGCAACCGCTTTGGCGGGTTGTGCCGCTTTTTTCAGTCCGGCAAACAGTTCGTCGGCCGCTTCGTTCGAGTTCAATTCTGGCGAACCCGAACCGACACCGCCGGCTAAAATGGAGCTCGTCTTTACAGACGGCAAATTTGATGGACAGAAGGTCGTAAAAACAAATGACGAGTGGAAAAAGATACTGACAGCAGAGGAATTTCACATTCTGCGCGAAGAGGGAACCGAGCGTCCGTATTCGAATAAAGCGATGCTGAACAATCACGAGTCTGGCATTTACTACTGCGCCGCATGCGGACTCGCTCTTTACGACTCGAAAACAAAATTTGAATCAGACACGGGGTGGCCGAGTTTTTATAAACCGATATTTGCAAAAAATGTGGTTGAAAAGGTGGACAACAGTCTCGGAACAACACGAACAGAAATCGAATGCGCCCGATGCAATTCGCATATCGGACACGTATTTGATGACGGACCGAAGCCAACAGGTTTAAGGTATTGTATGAATTCGCCGGCGCTCAAATTTAAGCCCCGGCAATGACTCCCAATTTTGCTTTGAAATGTAGATATTTGCCGGATGTGTCAAAGCATCCGGCTTTTTTTGTCGAAAGGATCCGCTTACACACGCTTTATGTTAAAGTTTTCTTATGACCGGAAATGAGATCAGAGCTAAATTTCTCGATTATTTTGAGCGGCACGAACACAAAATTTTGCATTCTTCGCCGCTATTGCCCGCGGGCGATCCGACTTTGCTATTTGTAAACGCGGGAATGAACCAGTTTAAGGATGTTTTTCTCGGTGACGAAAAACGCGAGTACAAACGTGCAGCAACGTCACAGAAATGTATTCGTGCGGGCGGCAAGCACAACGACCTTGATGAGGTCGGCAAGACGGCACGCCATCACACGTTTTTTGAAATGCTGGGCAATTTTTCGTTTGGTGATTATTTTAAAAAAGAAGCGATTGAATTTGCCTGGGATTTTTTGGTCAATGAATTAAAACTCGATGAGTCGCGCCTGTGGTTTTCGGTTTTCGAGGGCGACGGTGAGATGGGCGCCGATGACGAGGCTCGGCTCCTGTGGGAATCGGCCGGTGCGAAACCGGATCGAATATTGGGCTTTGGACGAAAGGACAATTTCTGGCAGATGGGCGAAACCGGTCCGTGCGGGCCATGCTCGGAGATACATTACTATATGGGTGACGAGCCGGAAAATCCCGCGAAAAATCATCCGAGATGGGTCAACGGCGAAGGCGATACAACGATGGAGATATGGAATCTCGTTTTTATGCAGTATAACCGTACCGAAAATGAATCGGGCGTTTTTACCTTGACGCCGCTCCCCGCCCCGTCGGTCGATACCGGTATGGGCCTCGAACGCATTACCGCCGTTATGCAGGGTGTAAAGACCAATTACGATACCGATCTGATAAATCCGATAGTCGAATTTGCTGCGGGCATTACTGTGGGGAATAGAGCATGAAAAACGAATTATTAAAATACGCCGAAGTTTTTACGTCCGGAGAAAGTGAGGTTTTACGTGAACTGCGTGTTCACTGTAACGAGAATTATGACGACTCGGAAATGCTGTCAGGGTTTTATCAGGGACGGGTTTTATCAATGATCTCTAATATGATCTGTCCAACGGTTGTACTTGAGATCGGGACGTATCTCGGATACTCGGCTCTTTGTTTAGCGGAAGGGTTGGCACCAAACGGCAAGGTAATTACATTGGATATACAGGAACATACGAATAAAGCAGCCAGGTCATTTGTCGAGAAAACTGACTATAAATTCTGTATCGATTTTCATATCGGCAATGCTTTGGATATAATACCGACACTCCCGGACACGTTCGATCTCGTTTTTATCGACGCCGATAAGGCCAATTATTCAAATTATTACAACCTCGTTTTCGAACGCATCCGGCCGGGCGGTTTTATTGTTGCCGACAACGTTCTCTGGAGCGGAAAAGTTCTGGATGATGAAAAAGATGAGGATACACAGGCCTTACACGATTTTAATAAAATGGTTTTGGCTGACGAGCGTGTCGCAAATGTTCTGTTGCCGATCCGCGACGGCCTGATGATTGTCAGAAAAATCTAATTTCAGACATTCCTCAATTCAGTTTTTCAAACTCGCGTACAGCTTGCCCAGAAAATCGTTGATCTTGTTATTTTCGATCCAGCGGACGACCAGGACGAGGTTGTTTTCCGGATCGACATATACCATGTTTGTCCCGTTGCCTAAGTGGACAAAAGCTGATGCAGGGGCGTTTGGGTACAGCTTTTTGTCAGTATTTAGATACCAGTTCATAAAGCCGTAAGTTGGTTGTACCGGTGTCGGAGTTTTTGCCTGACGGATGAACTCAGCCGAGAGTATCTGCTTGTCGCGCCATTTGCCGCCTTGCTCTGTCAGCAGTCCAAAACGGGCCATGTCGTATGCGTTAATGAACATTCCGCCTCCCCAATGCCCGCCTCCGCTGACCGATTGGACGATGCGGCCGTCCAAGACCACATACGAATTTTCGTAGCCAAACCAACGCCAGGTGTTTGAGGCGCCGATCTCGTCCATCACATTTTCCTTTAAAACTTCGGGCAAGGGTTTGCGCCAGATATTCAAAGCGGCGAGGGCGAGGGCATTGACGCGGACGTCATTATATTCGTAAACGGTTCCCGGCTCGCCACGCTGCCGGTTCAGCCACTTGCTCGAATCGCGGTCTGGCCGGTCGGCCCAATCGGGTTTTCCCCAGAGCGTTCCTTCCCAGTCGCTTGTTTGCCGAAGCAGATGTTCCCAGGTGATCTTGCGGTTGTGTTCGGTAGCAAAAATATCGAGAAAAGACGGAGAGCCGAAACGTTCGCCGACATCGTACCGCTGCCCGTGCTGATAAGCAGCGATCGGAGCTCCGTAGTCAGCCGCCTTGTCCTGTAAACTGCGTATCAGCTTGCGGTCGAAGGCGAGACCGACGACCGTGGATAAAAAACTTTTTGCGACACTGTGCGTCATATCGACGCGAAGCGAATCGCCCCATTCGGCGATCATATATCCGTTACGAATGACGAGGCCGGTCATATCACCGCGATCTTTTGTCGGGCCGATCAGCTCGCCAAAAGGAGCTTGGCCAAACGTGCGGGTCAAACCGAGTTCCTGGCTGCGCGGCGATTTTGCCTCGTTTGCAATGGCGAAATCGATGGCTTCTTTTAATTTCACGGGATCGAATTTCGCCTGCTCCGGTGTCCGCCGCTCCCAATCACCGGCGGGCGGAAAGTATGTTTTTTGCGCAGATGCCGCGATTTCAAAGAAGCAAACAAATAGTAAAACAAATGTAAATTTGGCAATGTTTGTGTTTTTCATAGATGGATCATGATCTCGATGCGCGAATAATGTCCGCAAAAACACCAGCGGCGGTCACATCCGCACCGGCTCCGGCTCCTTTTATGACCAGAGGCTGCTCCGGATAGCGTTTTGTGTAGAATAGCACGGCGTTATCCTTACCCGACAGATTTGCAAAATTGTGATCGGGCCCTATCAATCGCAGCCCGACGGACGCTTTGCCATTTTCAAACGACGCGATATATTTCAGAATCCGGCCCTGTTGACGCGCGCTGTCGAGCAAGCCGCTAAAATGCTTTTCGTGTCTTTCCAATTCAATATAAAAATCATCCACGCCGCCCGCCAGACAAGATTCGGGTAAAAAAACCGTGTTTGTTATGTCTTCCATCTCGACCCGATGACCCGATTCGCGTGCGAGTATCAGTATCTTGCGGGCGACGTCGGTGCCGCTCAGATCGAGACGAGGGTCGGGTTCGGTATAACCCTCGTCCTGTGCCTGACGGACGACATCGGCAAATTTGCGTTCCCCGACGTAGTTGTTAAAAACAAAATTCAGCGTCCCGGACAAAACCGCCTCGATCCGGTTCACCGTGTCACCGCTGCGAAGAAGATCGCTCAATGTGTTAATCACCGGCAGACCCGCACCGACATTTGTCTCAAAGAAAAAATTTGTTCCAAACTCGCGTGCCAGCCCTTTCAGATGCGAATATTCTTTATATTCAGACGAAGCGGCGATCTTGTTACAGGCGATCACAGAAACGCTTTTTGCGAGAAGTTTCGAATATGTTTCAACTACCTCCGGACTCGCCGTCACATCTACAAACACTGAATTACGCAGATTCAGTTCGATGATCGCGTCGGCAAATGACGCAACGTCTGTGTCGGGTGCCTTCTCGATTTCTGATCTATATAATGCGAGATCAAGGCCGTCGTCCGCGAGCAAAGCGCGTTTGCTGTTCGCGATACCGACAACACGGATATTTAGCCGCAGTTCGTCGGATAAGTGTTTTTGCTGCAGACGAAGCTGTTCGATCAGTTTACCGCCGACGGTGCCGATTCCGGCGATATAAACGTTGACCTGCTTTTTATCATCCGAGAAAAACTCTTCGTGGAGAGCATTTACAGCCTTTCGCACATCTTTTGAGGCGATGATGGCCGATATATTTCTCTCGCTTGATCCCTGGGCAATGGCGTGGATATTGATCCCGTTATGTCCAAGGTTTGTAAACATCCGGCCGCTCACACCGGTATGCCGGCGCATATTGTCGCCGACTAGCGCGAGTATCGAAAAGCCGCTTTCAACCTTGAGCGGATCGATCTTGCCAACATTTATTTCGTTTTCAAATTCAGTATCAACTGCGAGCTTAGCGATCGCCGCGTGTTTTTCCTCGATCGCCACGCAGATCGAATGTTCGGACGAACTCTGTGTAATCAAAATCACATTGATGGCGGCACGCGACAGGGCCTCGAACAATCGTTTTGAAAACCCGGGAATACCTACCATTCCGCCGCCTTCGAGATTTAATACTGTTATATTGTCAATACTCGTGATGCCGCGAATCATCCCATTGCCGGATGCGGATTCGGATTCGATCAGCGTTCCCGGATCGTCGGGCGCAAAAGTGTTTTTGATAAGTACAGGGATGCCCGCCGCCATCACAGGCTGAATCGTCGGCGGATAGATAACCTTTGCGCCAAAATGTGAAAGCTCCATCGCTTCACGATAAGTAATGTGCGAGATCTGACGGACATTGCGGACAAAACGCGGATCAGCCGTCATCATTCCGGATACATCGGTCCAGATTTCGAGAATTTCAGCACCTGTCGCCGCGGCAATGATGGCAGCTGAATAATCTGAACCGCCGCGTCCAAGCGTGGTCGTAAATTTACCAGAATCGGCGGCTATGAACCCTGGCATGATGTGCAGCCCTGCTTTCGAGATTTTAAAATAATCCTGAATCTGACTGTATGTCGCGGCGAAATTAACCGATGCAAAACCGTGGTTAGCATCTGTGCTGATAAGTTCGCGCGTATCTTTCCAGTCATTTTCCAAACCGTCAGCGGTGAGTTTTGCGGCGACGATGCGGGACGAAACGATCTCGCCAAAGCTCAAAATTCGATCAAGCGTTTTTGGTGAAAGCTCGTGTATAAGACGGACGCCTTTTAGTATATTTTCAAGCTCTACAATCCGCGTTTCGACAAACTCTGAGATCGCCGTACGGGAATTTTCATCGAAAAGCCGGCCAATCGTATCTTTGTGGCTGTCGGCAATTTTTTCGAGAATATCTGCATAACTTTTATCTCCTTGCTCCGCCAAACGGCCCGCCTCGATCAACGAATCGGTTGTACCCTGCATAGCCGACAGAACCACGGCGCACGTACCCGATTTGCCCGCCGCACGGATGATCTGAACAACTTTTTCAATCGTTCCGGCACTTCCAACGGACGTGCCGCCGAATTTAAGAACCTTCATAATCTGGTCAACAAAATTTCTTTGAGGGCGTCGTAATTATTTTCGATCTCGATGCTTTGCTTTTTTTTTGCAAAAAGATCGCGTACCGGCTCGGGTATTTCGCATTGTGTCCCGATTATCTCACGAACCGAATCAAATTTAACAGGATGTGCTGTTTCGAGAAAAAAGCCATGGTGATCCGGAAGCCGCTCGAGATGATCGGCCAGCGCCCGGTAGCCGACCGCTCCGTGCGGATCGAGGGTGTAATCGTGATTTTTATATACATCGAGCATGGTTGCCGTGGTTAAAGCGTCAGGGATGCTGCGGGATTCGAGTTTTTGTTTGAGATCGATGACACAATTATCAAAAATCTCCATTATGCGGACAAAATTGCTTGGTTCGCCTACATCCATTGCGTTAGATAAGGTTGCAACCGATGGTTCGGGCCGGTAATCTCCGGTTCGCAGAAACCTGGGAACAACGTCGTTTGCGTTGCAGGCGGCAATAAATTTTTCGACCGGTAAGCCTGAGGTGTGAGCCAACAGGCCCGCAGCCAAATTACCAAAATTTCCGCTCGGGACCGAGATAACTGGCGGTGCGGCGTTCCACTGCTTTATTGCGAAAAAG
Organism: Pyrinomonadaceae bacterium; assembly: GCA_041747575.1. GTDB lineage: Bacteria > Acidobacteriota > Blastocatellia > Pyrinomonadales > Pyrinomonadaceae > OLB17. The sequence goes on along the minus strand of JBGTEX010000010.1, from coordinate 51,812 downwards.
TAATAAAATTGCTGCGGCAGCCAACGTGCGACATTGATCGAATTGGCTGATGTGAGATTAACTTTTAAATGCAGTTCAGCATCGGCCAGCGCCCGCTTGGCCAGAGCCTGACAATCGTCAAAATTGCCTGGTATCTCCAATGAAATTACATTTCCGCCGAGGGTCGTCAATTGCAACTCCTGAACTTTGCTGACCTTACCTTTCGGATAGAGAATCACAACTTCTACACCCTCGACGCCGTGAAAACCCGCCGCGACGGCACCGCCTGTATCGCCGGATGTCGCCACCAGGACGACCGTTTTTTCAGAATTTTCGCGCGAAAAATACTGCAGACACCTGCTCATAAACCGCGCCCCGACATCTTTGAATGCCAAAGTCGGGCCGTGAAAAAGCTCAAGTGTAGAAATTCGGTCAGAAATGGAAACAAGCGGAAAATTAAAATTTACCGTCTCTGCACAAATTTCGGATAGTTTTTGGTCCGGTATTTCGCCGTCGATAAACGGGCGAATCACATCAAAAGCGATTTGATCGTTCGGAATATCCTTTAAGCGCGAGATAAACTCCGTCGAAAGTTTTGGTATTTTCGACGGAAAATACAGGCCTTTGTCATCGGGCTGGCCGTTCAGGACAGCTTCGCGAAACGACATATGTGGCGACTTTCGGTTTGTGCTAAAGTAGTGCATCGACGGCAAAATATTGCAAAAGTGTCAAACGATAAATAATATAACGGTTCGCTTTTATTTAGAAATATGGATGAAATAAAGGTTTTGGCTCCGGCGACAGTTTCTAATGTCGTTTGCGGATTTGATTGTCTCGGTTTTGCACTTTCAGAGCCTTGTGACGAGATGACTATTCGAAAGATCGACCAACGCATCATACGCATCCACCATCTCGATGATTTCGGATTACCGACGCAGCCCGAACACAACGTCGCCGGCCTTGCCCTACAAGCGGTCATCGATGCTTCTAAAATTGATTTTGGTTTTGATGTAACAATACGAAAACAAATCAAACCGGGCAGCGGCATCGGTTCGAGCGCGGCAAGCGCCTGCGGGGCCGTGGCAGGGGCAAATCGTCTTCTCGGTGACAGATTCTCTAAGTTGGAACTTGTCGAACTCGCAATGGCCGGGGAGATGTTCGCTTCGGGTTCGCGGCACGCTGACAACCTTGCACCTTGCATTTACGGCGGTTTTACGCTTGTTCGTTCTACCGAACCGCTCGATATGGTCGAGATAGATTTCCCGACGCTGTTTGCGAGCGTTATTCATCCGCAGATCGAAATCAAGACCGCCGCGGCACGGGCGATTTTGCCGGAACAAGTGCCGCTAAAGGATGCGGTCCGCAATTGGAGCAATCTCGGTTGTTTTGTCGCGGCCCTTGCCAAAAGCGACTATGGCCTGATGGCGCGTTCGCTGGAAGATAATATTGTTGAACCGGTCCGAAAATCGCTGATTCCAAAATTTGACGAATTAAAACTCGCAAGTCTCGACGCCGGAGCCTTGGGTGGCGGTATTTCGGGTTCCGGCCCGTCTGTTTTTATGCTCAGCAGCTCGGCCGAAACAGCAAATGCCGCGGCCGCGGCAATGGCGGCGGTTTTTGAACCAACCGGCATTCCTTTTCGGATACACACGTCCCAAATAGCTTCAAACGGAGTAAGTTTTTGCTGATTTTTTCCGCATTTGTAGGTTCAAAGACATAGTGCAGAAATTACTTTAAGGTCATAACCCTTCAAAAATTAAAATGGTCAAAAGATTGATGAAATCCTGCATCGATAGCACTTTGTTGAAAAACGTGAGCGGATAGGCGAAGATATAGATTGATTAGAGGATCAAACTGAAGACCGGCCTAAATCGAAAAATTTAGATCAATAGTCGGGACATATCGTTGAGCAGGGAAACTTTGATGTTAACGCGTGAACTAGAAGAAACATTGAGCAACGCGGTCAATGAGGCCGTGCGGCATCGGCATGAATTTGTAACGCTTGAGCATCTGCTTTTTGCGTTGCTTGAGGATCGGGCGGCGCGCGAGATATTGTTTAACTGCGGTACTCAGATTGATGAGATAAGACGAAAGCTCGAGGAATATTTTGATAACGTGCTCGAAAAAATGCCGGGCGACGTCAAGGCTATGCCGGAGTTGACCTCGACATTTCAATCGACGATTTCGTACGCTGTTTTGCAGGCTGAGGGCAGCGGAAAGGGTGCGGTTAACGGCGGCAACATACTCGCTTCGATGTATCAGGCTGAGCAATCGTACGCTATTTATTTACTGCAGCAGCAAGGCGTTTCACGGCTTGATATTTTGAATTATATTTCGCACCGCATTTCGAAAATAGATCGAGACGGAACATTTGGCGATAACGTTTCTGACGGCTTTGACCAGGATGACGTCTTTGACGAGACGTCGGCACCGCGTCCGAGTCCGCTCGAAAGTTTTACGGTCGAGTTGGTCGCACACGCCGCATCGGGGGGTATTGACCCTATCGTCGGCCGTCTTCCGGAGATCGAACGCACGATTCAGGTCCTGTGCCGCCGTAAGAAAAATAATCCGCTGTACGTCGGGGAACCGGGTGTCGGGAAAACGGCTCTCGCCGAAGGGCTTGCTCTCAAGATCAGCGACGGCGATGTGCCCGAAGTTCTACAGGGAGCAAAAGTTTTTGCTCTCGACATGGGAGCCATTCTCGCTGGAACGCGGTATCGAGGGGATTTTGAACAGCGGTTCAAAGCTGTAATTAGCGATGTAAAGCAGCACGAAAACGCGATCTTGTTTATTGACGAGATCCACACGATCGTCGGTGCCGGGGCCGTTTCGGGAGGGTCGATGGATGCGTCTAATATCCTAAAACCCGCCCTCGCTGCCGGAGATCTGCGATGTATCGGTTCAACGACTCACGCTGAATACAAGGCGGCCTTCGACCGTGACCGGGCGCTGGCACGGCGATTTCAAAAGATCGATATCAATGAGCCGACGGTTGATGAGACATATCAAATTCTGAAAGGATTGAAGAAGTTTTATGAGCGTTTCCACGGAGTAAAATATACTGACGATTCGCTCCGCACGGCTTCGGAACTTGCGGGAAAGTATATAAACGACCGGTTTTTGCCCGACAAGGCGATCGATGTGATCGACGAGGTCGGTGCCTCGGTCAAGCTTTTGCCCGTCAGCCGTCGACCAAAGAGGGTCTCGGTTCAGATGGTTGAAAATACCATCGCACGGATGGCAAAGATTCCGCCAAAAACGGTCGTCGCCGACGAAAAGGAACGTCTTAGAACCTTGCGCGAAGACATTAAAAAATCGATCTTTGGCCAGGACGAGGCGATCGACCGAATCGTCGATGCGATTCAGATTTCGCGTGCCGGTCTCGGACATCAGACAAAACCGGTCGGTTCCTTTCTCTTCTCCGGCCCGACCGGCGTCGGCAAAACCGAAGTTTCTAAACAACTGGCCGAGGAACTCGGCGTTGAATTTATCCGCTTCGATATGAGCGAATATGCCGAGCCGCACACAGTTTCGCGGCTGATCGGCGCTCCGCCAGGCTATGTCGGGTTTGACCAGGGCGGTTTGCTGACCGAAGCGATCATGCGAACGCCGCACGCCGTCCTCGTCCTGGATGAGATCGAGAAGGCACATCCGAATCTTTTTAACTTGCTCTTGCAGGTAATGGATTCGGCAACGCTAACCGATAACAATGGCAAAAAGGCGGACTTTCGCAACGTCACACTGATAATGACGACAAACGCAGGTGCCCGCGAACTGTCATCCGGCGGCGTCGGTTTTCGGAATAGCTCGGACACAAAAGGGAACGCAAAAGGCGTGATCGAACGCACATTTACGCCCGAATTTCGCAACCGCCTCGACGCGTGGGTGCCTTTTCGGGCGCTTGATACCGATAACATAAAGCGCATCGTCGATAAATTTATCAACGAGCTGAATGGCCAGCTCGCCGAAAAACGTGTGCTTGTAAAGCTGACCGACGACGCCCGCGAATGGCTCGCCACAAACGGCTTTGACCCCCGCTACGGCGCCCGCCCGATGTCGCGGCTGATCCACGATAAAATAAAGCAGCCCCTGGCGAATGAGATTTTGTTCGGGAAGTTGACGGATGGCGGAAGTGTCCTCGTCGAAGCTGATGAAAACGGCCTTAAACTTAATAGCACGCTCTTCGAATGAAATGCGAAGATACCCGTGTGGTCCGCATTTTTAGATACCTTTAAGATCAAACCCAGATTCGGCGATAGATGGCGCGAAGATCACCGCGCGTGCTCGCGTCGCTCCCCGCGATAAGTGTTCCGGTCATACTTCGTGCCTTTGGAAGACTCGTTCAAGCGTTTGGAAGCGTTGTTCAAGCGTCGGGAAGCTTTGTGCAAGCGTTTGGAAGCTTAGTTCAAGCGTTTGGAAGCTTGATTCAAGCTCTTGGAAATCATTTCCAAGCGTCGGGAAACTTGCCTCCAGGTTGATTTCGGGCTGTATGCCCTTCGGGAGTCACTGGCCGGGTTAAACATCTGCACTTCCGGCGGACGGGTCCTCAAACCAGCAATTTGTGCAAAAGCGGTGTTTTTTTCTTTGTTTTAGTGTGTGTTGGGCGGACATAGGAAGGCGTTCGATGAGGAATTTTTGCTCTTCGGTGAGTTCTGCCCAGCTTTTTATCTTCGGTGCGTCGCACCTCGGACATATCCTTTCAGTTTTTTGAATCATATTTCGCATAGTCCGGCAAACTTAAGTTTTAGTGACACAGATGTTATACTTGCTGAGTTTCAAAGCTGTTCAATTTTACCAGATCAAACCTTATAGACGATGAAAATAAAAACATTTTACCTCGTGGCTTGCTGCCTGCTGCTGACAGCTTACAGCCAATTTGCTTTCCCACAGACCGAACGGAAATTTGATTTCTATGACCGCGGCGAATACCGTGCAAATGTGCCGCGTCCTCAGAGCCTTCTGCGCTTTGACGTCGGCGAGCATCACACGACCTACGCACAGATGGAGCAGGTGATAAACGCGATTGCCGCCGCGGCGCCCGATCGGGTCAAGATTTTCGATATCGGTACGACGAACGAGCATCGAATGCAGCATCTGGTCGCGATCTCGTCACCGGAAAATATCGCCCGGCTCGACGAGATTAGGGCAAACAACGCAAAACTGGCCGATCCGCGAAAGACTTCAGCCGCCGAGGCAGACAGAATCGCGCAGAATAATCCGGCGATCGCGTGGATGGCGTACACGATTCACGGCAACGAATCGTCATCATTTGAGACGTTTATGCAGGTCGTCTATCAGCTTGCGGCGTCGAACGAACCTGCGACGCTCGATATCCTAAAAAACACCGTCGTCCTCGTTCTGACCGGCGAAAATCCTGACGGGCATGAGCGTTTTGTTACCTGGTACAATTCCGTGGCGATCGGAAGCCCCGACCCGAATGCGATCGAGCACCGTGAGCCGTGGGCGATATGGGGACGCGTTAATCACTATCGATTTAACCTGAACCGCGACACGCTTGCCTTTACGCAAAAAGAGTCACGCAATATGCAAAAGGCATTTATGGAATGGAACCCGCAGCTTGCCGTCGATCATCACGGCCAGCCGTCGCAGTATTTCTTTCCTCCAACCGGCCTTCCGACCAATCCAAACCTGCCTCAGCCGGTCACTGCGAAGTGGGAGGAGCGATATGGCCGTGCAAATGCTGCGGCCTTTGACGCAAATAAATGGGATTTCTACGTCCGCGACGTATTTGATGCTTTTTATCCGGGATATTGGGATATGTATCCATCGCTCAACGGCGCGACCGGTATGACCTACGAAACGGATGGCGGCGGGCCGAAAGGATTGAACTGGAAGCGCGACGACGGCACGATCGTTACGTTTCGTTCGTCGATAGCAAAGCATTATGTAGCGTCAATGACCACGCTCGAAACGACCGCAAAAAACAGGGCCGAGCGGCTCAGGGATTTTTACGGCTTCCGTGCGAAAGGCATGGCCGAACACGCCCGCGCCAAAATGAAGCGGGTCATCATCGATCCGACAAGCGACCGGGTCAAAGCGGCGGAGTTGATCGAAATTCTTCGGCTCTCGAATATCGAGGTTAAAACGGCCGCAGCGTCTTTCACATCGCCCACCGCCCACACCTATATGGAAAGGGACGCAAAGGCCGTATCAAAAACATTCCCCGCCGGGTCGTATGTGATCGATCTCGATCAGCCGCAGCGAATTTTTATAAAGGCCATACTCGAACAGGATACGCCGCAGGACAAGGCTTTTGTCGATGACAATATGGCTCGGTTTCGGCGAAATCAGCTTCGCGGCAAAGGGCAGCCGAAGGAAGATTACGGATTTTACGATATAACGGCCTGGTCATTGCCGCTGGCTTTTGGCGTTGATGCATTCTGGACCGAGGAATCAGGCAATGTCGCGGGGAGCATGGTTGACGCCGCCTATCTTGGAAATGCAAAACGCGGCGGCGTGACAGGCAGGGCTGCGATATCGTACATAATTCCTTATGAAACAGATTCGACCGGTGCGATGGTTATGCGTCTGCTTCAAAACGGCTTTAATATTGCCGTTGCAACACGGCAGCTAAATGCCGGCGGCAGAAACTGGAAACCCGGCACATTTGTCGTCAGAGTCTCCCGAAATCCGGATACGATCCATGATACGATCGCCAAATTTGCCCGCGATATGGGCGTAAGCGTGACGGCCGTGAACTCCGGTTATTCCGAGGAAGGAGATACAAGCGTCGGCGGTGAGGCGGTCATCTCGCTCCGCGAACCTAAGATCGCTATCGTTGCTGACGAAGGCGTAACGCAGGAATCGTATGGCGGCATCTGGTGGACATTTGACAAGCATTCCGTCAGATTTACGCCGATGAGCATCGCGTCGATTCGCGGCGGGGCCTTACGCGATTACAATGTTTTAATCATTCCTGAAGGCTCGGCCGGCCGATATTTCAGCTCGTTTGGCACGGACGGGGTCTCAACGCTGAAAGCCTTTGCATCGCGTGGCGGGACCATCGTCACGCTGAGCGGCGCTTCCGTTTTTGCCGCTCTAAAAGATGTCGGCTTGTCATCGATAAAACTTGTCGGAAGCGAAACCGACGAACAGACGGATAAACCAGCCGACAAAAAAGACGCGGAACCGACGCCGACACCTCAAAGCAGCAACGCGGATACTCTCGAACTAAAGTCCGACCGGGCCGACGGGATCGCCCCGAGACTTCCGCCAATCGCATCGCCGTCGGCAAATGCAAACAAAGTCCCCGAAGCCCTGCCGGGTGCGATAATGCGGGCGACCGTTGACCGGACAACCTATCTGACCTATGGCGTAGATCGCGACGAAATGCCCGTTCTGCTTGCAAGCGGTTATTTTTTCAGATACTCCAAAGAGGGCACAAATGCTCTTGTCTTTGACGCTAATCCAAAAAAACCGTTGACCATTTCGGGCTTTGTTTGGGAAGGCAACACCGAGAGGCTTTTGGCCGGAACTGCTTACGTCATCGACGAATCGATGGGCCGCGGCCACGTCGTGCTCTTTGCCGAAGACCCGTTCTTTCGCGGGATGACGCGGGCAAACACACGCCCGTTTTTTAATTCGATATTATTTAACGGGGTTTTTTAGAACGATCGGCGAAGGCGCCGGAGCGTGTCAGTAGCCCGCACTTAAGCAAGGGATCCTTCGGCATCAAGTGACTTTTGGCCCGCCAGGTTATCTTCGCGCGGGCGAGCGCCCTACTGACGAGCGGGCTACCGACATTCATCATTATGTTTACGATAAAAGCAGGCTATGCCAATGATGTCGAGGTCCGAACGAGCATCGAAAGGGTGCGCGAATTTTTTGGCGATATCACTAATTTTTCCGAGCTAATGCCCGGCGTCGCCCAGATTCATACAGACGCAAGGGGCGTTGCTCATTGGAAAATTCAGGCCGATATTCCATTCGTCGGCAAGATGCTGCAAAAATTTGCCGTCGAGCTCGCCGAAGATACTGATGACCGCATCGAATGGCTGCCGCTCCGCACCGAGGCCGAAAATTTCCTGCGTTATTCGGCGGATTTCTTCGAAAAAGCCCGTAATATAACCCTTGTCCATTTCTCTCAGGCGGTCGAGATCCGCCGCAAATCGGCCAAAGACCTCCATTATCTGGCCGGTCTCGCCGGCGAAACCATCATCAGCAAAGAAATGAGCAGACGCATCTCCCAAATGATTCTGGTCTTTATAGAAAAAGCCAAAGAAAAGCTCGAAAAATAAAGCAGCGGCAGCAATATGTCTATCATCTCCTATATCGAAAACATCGCGAAGCGTTACGCACTCGGGAATGCGACTGAGCATACGTTTCGCGGCGACCTTCAACGCCTGATCGAGGAGCTTGTCGCGGATGTTGCGGCGACAAACGAGCCGAAGCGTATCGATTGCGGAGCGCCCGATTATGTGATCACGCGAAAAGAGGTCGCCATAGGTTACATTGAGGCAAAAGATGTCGGCAAAGACCTTGGTGCCAAAGAGTTCAACGAACAATTCGGCCGTTATCGCGAGGCTCTCGACAATCTTGTAATTACCGACTATTTGGATTTTCGTTTCTACGTCAACGGCCTGCCGACGGCTGAGATCAAGATCGCTGAGGTTCGGAATGGCCGCATCGTGCCGCTTGTAGAGAATTTCGAGCAATTTACCAGCCTTTTAAAGGAGTTTTGTTCGCGAACGCCTATCACTATTAAGAGTTCGAAAAAATTGGCTGAGATGATGGCTGACAAGGCAAAGCTGCTCGCCTATGTGATCAAAAACGCGCTTGAAAGCGATGACGAAACGCATGAAAACAGCACGCTGAAAGAGCAAATGAAGGCGTTCAAAGATATTCTTATTCACGATATCGATGCTCGCAGCTTTGCCGATATTTACGCGCAGACGATCGCCTACGGGATGTTTGCCGCACGGCTTCACGACCGCCAGCTCGACACATTTTCGCGGCAGGAAGCGGCGGAAAAGATACCAAAAACGAACCCGTTCCTCCGAAAGTTGTTCCAATACGTTGCGGGCTACGATCTTGACGACCGCATTATATGGATAGTCGATGCGTTGGCGGACGTGTTTCGTGCGGCGGATGTTGCTGCGATCTTAAAAAACTTTGGCCGTTCGACTCAGACGCATGACCCGATCATGCATTTCTATGAGACGTTTCTTGCCGAATACGATCCGAAGCTGCGCAAGTCGCGCGGTGTTTTTTACACGCCCGAACCTGTTGTTGATTTTATTGTTCGTGCCGTCGATGACATTTTGAAGAGCGAGTTCAATTTGCCTGCGGGATTGGCTGATACATCGAAGACAAAGATCACCGTTGAGGAACAGGGCAAAAAGGTCGAACGCGAAGTCCACAAAGTTCAGATCCTTGATCCGGCGACCGGAACCGGAACCTTTCTTGCGCAGGTGATCAAGCAAATTTACAAAGGCTTTGAGAACCAAAAGGGTGCGTGGCCGCGATATGTTGATGAACACCTGATACCGCGGCTAAATGGATTCGAGCTGCTGATGGCGTCATACGCGATGGCGCACCTGAAACTTGACCTGCTGCTCTCTGAGTTATCAGTTACAGAGTTGCAGAGTTGCGAAGGTTCAGAGTCGGAAAACTTCGCAACTTCGCAACCTCGTAACTCTGCAACTCGTTTTCAGATCTATCTGACAAACGCGCTCGAAGAATATCACCCCGACACCGGCACGCTATTTGCCAGTTGGCTCTCGACCGAAGCAAACGAAGCAAACCACATAAAACGCGACACCCCCGTCATGGTCGTCATCGGCAACCCGCCTTACAGCGGCGAAAGCGCGAACAAAGGCAAATGGATAATGTCGCTGATGGAAGACTATAAGAAAGAGCCGGGCGGTGGAAAGCTCAAGGAACAAAATGCGAAGTGGCTAAACGATGACTACGTTAAGTTTATCCGCTATGCCCAGCATTTTATCGAGAATAACCAAGAGGGAATCTTGGCATTCATAACTAATAACGGATACTTGGATAATCCGACATTTCGGGGGATGAGATACAATCTCCTGAAATCCTTTAACACGATATATTCTATCGATCTTCACGGGAGCGCAAAGAAGCAAGAAAAAGCCAGCGACGGAACGCAGGATAAAAATGTTTTTGACATCCAGCAAGGTGTTTCGATAATACTTGCAGTCAAGCGTCGCAACAATTCACAAATTGCAAAGGTTAAATCGTTCGACTTACTTGGCACGCGCGAACAAAAGTATCAATTCCTTTTGGGAAATTCTTTATCAACAGTCGACTTTGTTGAGGCTTCCCCTTCAAACCCCAATTATCTTTTCAAGAAGGTAGATGAATCGACATTGGTAGACTACAACTCTGGCTTTAACGTAATATCGCTATTCTCAGTCAACGTAATGGGATTTCAGACTCATCGCGATCACTTTTGCATCGATGACGACAAGAATTTGCTAGTAAACCGCCTTCGTCAGTTCTCTGATTCCGATTTGAGTGAGATGCAGTTGGAAGCGAAATACGATATTCGAACCACAAGCGATTTTAACGTTTTAGAGGCTAAACACGAATTAGGCAAACGCTCAATCGCAGACGAAGTCACAAAGTGTTTATATCGACCGTTCGACCAACGGTTCATTTTGTTTGATCGATTAGTCGTTGACAGACCACGCACCGAGCTAACTAAGCATATAAACGGGAAAAACAATATTCTAATTGGTTTTGGCCGTCAAGGAATCGCAGTTGGAGATATTGAGTGGTGTTTGACTACCGTTTCGCGAAATCCCGTAGACGCTAATGTCTTCCGACGCGGCGGAGTGAATCTTTGTCCGCTTTATCTTTATCCAAGTGCGAATGCTCAACAATCCCTCGACGGCAAAACCGAACGCGTTCCAAATCTAAACTCCGAGATCGTCGATAAGATCGCTGCCGGCATCGGGCTGGCGTTTGTGCCGGAAAAGGTGGAGCGTGTCAGTAGCCCGCACGTAAGTAAGGGCTCTCGCCCGGCCGGAGATGCCCTGGCGAACCAAAAGTCACTTACTGCTGAAGGAGCCCTTACTAACGTGCGGGCTACTGACACGGCGACTCCCGCCGCGTTGGATACTGAAGCCACATTCGCCCCGATAGACATTCTCGATTACATTTACGCCGTCCTGCACAGCCCAGCGTACCGCGAGAAGTACAAGGAGTTCCTGAAGATAGACTTTCCGCGCGTTCCTTATCCGAAGGAGGCGGCGGTGTTTTGGCGGCTTGTCGCCCTCGGCGGCGAGCTTCGCGCGATACATCTGCTCGAATCGCCAAAGGTGGCTCGCTTCATCACAAAATTCCCGGTCGGCGGAGATAACCTCGTCGAAAAGATCGCCTTCCTGTCGGAACCGAGAGCGGTAGCGACCGGGTTCTTAGACCTCGACACTGAGAAGAACCCAGTCGCTATCGCTCCCGGTACTGACCCGGCAAACCCGGCAGCAGCCGGAGCTGACAAGATCGGCCGCGTCTATTTTAACTCAACCCAATACTTCGAAAACGTCCCCGAAACTTCCTGGAACTTCTACATCGGCGGCTACCAGCCCGCCCAAAAATGGCTGAAGGACCGCAAAGGCCGCCATTTAAGCTACGATGACATCCAGCACTACCAAAAAATAATCCTCGCCCTCACCGAAACTGATCGTTTGATGAAGGAAATCAACAAAATCAACTTCCTGGAAATTTATTGAGCAAACTGGTCTGGAAGACAATTATTTTTTTACGTGATCGCGCCGCCATCGACAATTACTACTTCGCCGCTCATAAAGCTGTTGCGGTCGCTGGTCATAAAGGCGGCGTATTCGGCAAGTTCTTCGGGGCGGCCGACGCGCCCTTTTGCAACCCAAAAATCGTGCATTTGCCTTAGGCGTTCGGGCAGAGTGTGGCCGAGATCGGTGTCAAAAATACCGGCCGCGATGGCGTTGACCGAGATGCCAAAATTTGCGGCTTCGCGTGAGAGGCATTTTGTAAAGCCGATCATTGCCGCCTTTGACGTAGCGTAGTGTACCGACGTCGGAAGGCTGCGGATCGCACCGACCGAAGTGATGTTCAGGATAGAGCCGGTTTTTGCGCGGATCATCTGTTTGTAAAAGGGTTTTGTCACCGCAAACAGACTGCCGACATTTGTATCGACGACCCAATCCCAACTCTTATCCGTCGTCGTTGCAAAATTATCAGGTTTGTTGACGGCGGCGTTGTTTACCAGGATATTTATCGGCCCCCAGGCTTCCATTATTTCGCGGGCGATGTGCTTTAAGCCAAAACGGTCGGTCACCGACACCTTGTACGCCAAAGCCCTGCGTCCGTGTGCCTCGATCTTGCCCTTGACAATCTCGGCGAGGTCGTCGCGCGATTGATAATTAAATGCAACATCCGCACCCTCACGGGCAAAAACTTCGCAAATGGCTGCTCCGATGCCGCGTGTCCCACCCGATACAAACGCGCGTTTTCCTTCAAGTAAGAGGCTCAATTATTATTTCTCCGATTAACATAAAAGTTGAATAACAAATGAAAAGGTTAATTGCCGGTAAGGAAAAAGGCAAAACGAAAAAGGCAAAACCGGACGAACGGGAACGGAAATCGCCGGAAGGCTTTTACAAAATGACCCGACCTGCGGGCCAACCAGGGCGGGATGCTTTTCGGATGCGTTACGTGCTAAAATACTCGTTTCTGATATTGTCACAAATCTGATCTGTAATGAGCATCAAGCAAATCACGGTCCGCGGGGCGCGGCAGCATAATTTAAAAAACATCGACGTTGATATACCGCGTGACAAGTTTGTGGTTATCACGGGCCTTTCCGGTTCGGGTAAATCAAGCCTCGCGTTTGACACGATCTATGCCGAGGGACAGCGGCGGTACGTCGAATCTTTATCCGCCTATGCCCGGCAATTTCTTGACCAGCTCGAAAAGCCGGACGTCGATTCGGTCGAGGGACTGAGCCCGGCAATTTCGATCGATCAGAAGACGGTCTCGCGTTCGCCCCGTTCCACGGTCGGGACTGTTACCGAAATTTATGATTTTCTCCGGTTGCTTTTTTCGTCAATCGGCCAGCCGCATTGCCACGAGTGCGGCGAGCCAATCACCCGCCAATCGGTCGATCAGATCATTGCCGGTATTACAGATCTGCCCGACGGCGAACGCGTGATGATTCTCGCTCCCGTCGTTCGCGGTCGTAAGGGTGAATTTAAGAAAGAACTCGAAAAACTGCACAAAGACGGATTTATCCGCGCCCGGATCGACGGAGAAATGCGTCAGCTCGACGAAGAAATAATTCTCGATAAACGAAAAAACCACACGTTGGAGGTCGTTGTTGATCGCCTTTTGATGAAAGACGGCGTCCGCGAGCGGCTTTCCGAATCGGTAAAAACGGCGCTCAAGCTCACTGCCGGCGCGGTCGTCATCTCGGTCATCGACGGAGAAGAAAAGATGTTTTCCGAGAAAATGGCGTGTATCAATTGCGGTATAAATATCGCTCCGCTCGAACCGCGTTCGTTTTCGTTTAATTCGGCATTTGGAGCCTGCAAACGGTGTCAGGGAATCGGCACAGTGCTTGAGATCGACGCAAACAAGATCGTGCCAGATCAGAGTTTGCCGTCTGGGAAGATCAAGTTTTTAAGCGGCGCAGATAAAACCGGCGCAGCCTTTTTGCGGTCGGCCCTGATCGCGATTATCGAAAAATATACAGACGGCGAGCCGCTGGAACCGTTAAAGGTTGACGCCGCGAAACGCCCAAAAGATCTAAAAATGCGACGCCGCAAGACACGGCTCTCAGGGAGTGTGCCAAATGCCAAAGTTCAAAACCTTCTTGATGAAAGATTCGCCGACCTTCCACAGGAGATCCGCGACGCTTTTTTTTACGGCACCAAGCGGCGGATGACCTTTCGTCACGGCGATTACAAATTTGAACGCGACTGGCGGGGTGCAATGCGTGCGATGCGTGAGCGAATCGAAAATCCGCCGTCCGAAAAGATAAAGGCCGCACTTGAGGACCTTATTTCACCGATCCCGTGTCCGGACTGCGACGGAAAGCGTTTACAGCCGGAAAGCCTCGCAGTGAAAGTAAATGGCCTTGGCATCGCCGATTATACCGAATTTCCAATCGCCGACTCGAGTAAAAAAGTGCAGGCAATCAAATTGAATGAGCGCGACGACAAGATCGCCGGGCTGGTGTTAAAAGAGATCAGGGACCGTCTAAAATTTTTGGACGCGGTCGGGCTGGGTTATCTGACGCTGAGCCGTTCGTCCGTATCGCTTTCCGGCGGCGAGGGTCAGCGGATAAGGCTGGCAACGCAGATCGGATCGCAGCTTCGCGGTGTGCTTTATGTTCTCGACGAACCGAGCATCGGACTTCATCCGCGTGATAATCAGAGATTGCTCGAGACGCTGCAGGTATTGCGCGATCTTGGCAATTCTGTTCTCGTGGTTGAGCACGACGCCGAGACGATCGAGCAAGCCGATTATGTAATTGATCTCGGCCCGCTGGCCGGAACACACGGCGGAGAGGTCATCGCAGCCGGCAAACCGAAGGATATCGCGGCCAACGCCCATTCGCTCACCGGCAAATATCTGAGCGGCGAGCTGAAGATAGAAATTCCCGACTTTCGCCGTCTCGCGAACGGAAACCGAATAAAGGTAAAAGGCGCCCGCGGTTATAACCTGAAAAATATCGACGCCGAATTTCCGCTCGGCCTTCTGACTGTCGTCACGGGCGTATCCGGCTCGGGCAAATCGACACTTGTCGAAGAAACATTGTATCCGGCTCTCTACCGCCACGTCTATAAATCGTCACCTGAACCACTCGAACACGACAAGATCGAAGGTCTTGCCCTGATTGACAAAATAATAGAGATCGACCAAAAACCGATCGGCCGGACGCCGCGATCAAACCCCGCGACATTTACCGGTTTGTTCACGCCAATTAGAGAACTCTATGCGATGCTGCCCGAATCGCGCACACGCGGTTACAAAGCCGGACGATTTTCGTTCAACGTAAAAGGCGGCCGATGCGAGGCCTGCGAAGGCGGCGGTTTAAAACGCATCGAAATGAATTTTCTACCCGACGTTTACGTTACCTGTGACGTCTGCCGCGGCAAACGTTATAACCGCGAAACTCTCGCTGTCCGGTTCAAAGGCCTCTCGATAGCCGATCTCCTGGACACGACGATCGAAGACGCCCTGCCGCTGCTGGAAAATATTCCGGTAATAAAATCGAAGCTCGAAACGCTCCTTGACGTCGGTCTTGGATACATAAAAATCGGCCAATCTTCGACAACACTCAGCGGCGGCGAAGCCCAACGCATAAAACTCGCCAAAGAGCTGAGCAAACGTGCGACCGGCAAAACCATCTACATTCTCGACGAACCGACAACCGGCCTCCACTTCGCCGACGTCCACAAACTCCTCGACGTTCTACAAAAACTGGTTGACACCGGCAATACCGTCATCGTCATCGAACATAACCTGGATGTAATAAAAAGTGCCGATCACATAATAGACCTAGGCCCCGAAGGCGGCTCCGGCGGCGGACAAATCGTCGCAACCGGCACGCCGGAAGAAGTCGCGAAAGTAAAGAAATCTTATACGGGACAGGCGTTGAAACCGGTTCTAAATTAAAGAAACGGTGTATAATAGAAAGTCGAGGTCCTAAAAGCCATGACCCAAACATTTGAAGCAATATATGACGGTGTCGTATTCAGGCCGGATAAGCCCGTCAAAATCAAGCCGAATACTCGCGTTCAAATTGTTATTACCACAAAAGATCAGTCAACCCGAACGGTGGCAGACGTCGCAAGCCATCTCTTTGGTGTAATTGATGATGAAGCTCCGACCGATCTTTCTACTAACAAAAAGCACATGGACGGCTTTGGTGAATGAGCGAAATTATTTTGCTTGATACAGGAAGTTTGGTGGCGGTTTTGTTTGCCCGCGACCAATTTCACGAATGGGCGGTTGAAAAGATCAGCAAAATGCGAGTACCTTTGCTTACCTGCGAAGCGGTTATTGCCGAAGCCTGTTTTTTGACTCAAAGAATGCTTGGTACTAGTAAATCTGTTTACGATTTTGTCGAAACAGGTGCGGTGAAGATTGATTTTAACTTTTCCGCAGAATTTGCACCCGTCAAAGAATTGGCCGCGATTTATCAAAATGTGCCGATGTCTTTGGCAGATGCTTGCTTAGTCCGCATGAGCGAAATATACAAAAACAGCACTGTCTTCACCACCGACAGCGATTTCCACATCTATCGCAAAAATGACAACCAAGTAATCCCGTCATTACTTCCATAACGCAGTCCTATCTATATTCATTCGCGCGTCGTGACACAAACACCGGCAATACCGTCATCTCATCGAACACAACGTGGACGTAATAAAAAGTGCCGATCACATAATAGACCTCGGCCCCGCTCCGGCGGCAATTTTCGCGTTACGGGCAATATCGAACTGGAAAAGAAAACTACTGCACGAAAAACGAACCACCCCTTTTACCAGATAAAACGATGACGTTGTTGGAGTTACGGCCCTTCTGCCGGGTTCCCTTGGTCTCAGTGCTGTTTTGATGAGCCTCTGCGAGATACAATTTCATTAAAATACGCGATTCACGTCTTGAAAATCCGTCGATCAGGCCCATGGACTTGTCCAGGTCTTTCCTCGCAAGGACAGCAATAATAGCTTGATCTGGATAGAAGCCCAGCGACCAGCCGTTGGTCATTAATATCTCGCCTTGCCGGATATTTGAGCCGCCCTGAAAGCCATTAACGATGACCGAGGCCTCAACCAGCTCGTTAATCTGCGGTATCAAAATGTTCAAAGACCTAAAGGCTTCATCGGCGTCGATATTCGAGAACGCCGAGATTATCTGCATCAAATTGCGCAGTTCCTCTGCATTTTCGGGACGAATCCCAATTGTTGAGCGGGCCTTAGTTAATAATGCGACGGCGTACGAACGGTTTTCGTCCTGATTTTTTTCAAATGCGGCGTTTGCGAGATTTATCAGGGCCGACATACGGGTACGCTCGGGACCCTCATCGATCAGCCGCTCGGCTTCGGAAAACCTGCCGGTATTTTGGAGATCGTGGATTCGATTCCAATTTATGTTTGCAAGTGCCTGATCGAGTGCCTCATCAGAGAAATTCTCTTCGAGAATGTGCCGTGCCCGCTCGCTGTCACCTTGCTGGGCGATCTTAGACGCAGCTTGCTCAAAAATGCGGCCGCGTGACTCAGGCGGGTATTTTTGGGCCTCAGCGAGCAGCTGATCGGGCGTCGTATTACCGCCGAGTAGATTGTTGACGGCTTCATAGTGCGGGTCTGTGTTGCCGCGCCGTTGGTTGATAAGCTGAATCTGTTTCAATTTCGCAACGGCGCCCGGTACGAGTTTTTCGGCTACCTGGATAATTGGGGGAAGGTAATGTCCGTAAGTCTGTTGATAAGGTTCCAGATGAAATGCGATCAACCGCTCCGCAAGAGTTCGCATCTGCGAAGCGTCAGAGGCAACGAATTTTGTATTCGGGGGCCGCGTCTGCAGGAAATTGCGCAAAAAGATATTTCCAATATTAATTGCCTGATGGTCAACCTGATTGCCGGTCTTAAACTTATTTTTGACCAGCATGTCAATGATCGACGGCGTTATCTCGTCCGCGGCAGCGGCGTCTTTCTCGTAGAGCCTGCTCAGTAGATTGAAAGTCTCGTTCGAAATCCCTTTTTTTAGTGATTCTTTTAGCAGTTTTGCGGCACGTTCCGGATTTTGTTCGGCGGCCATTCGGATCAATCTTTGCTCAAGCTCAATCTCGTTTTGAGCCATATAGTGAGAGCTATTCGAATTACCATTAATTTTTGTACTCTTAGCCGACCGCGAAATAAGAGCAGCCGCGACAATTTGAGGGCGCGTCGCGTAGAGGGCTTCGAGTGCAAATGCGGCGTCGCGGGCCGCTATAATGTCAAGAATTATAGGCCGTGTGGCCTGGCCGGACATAATTTCGTTTTGGTAATTATTATTCTTGTTGGCCGGGACAGCCGTCTGGAGCGAGTTAACCATCCCGCCAACCGCGTTCTGAAATAGGGTGCGGGCAGCGTTCTTGTCAGTTTGCCAAAGGATATTACCGGCCTTTGCATAGACAAACGATTGATTCTCACTAAGCTGGAGATTAGGTATCTCGGCGATTATCTGTTCTATGAGAACCGCAAATATACGCTGTTTTTCCTTTGCCGCCTCCTCATCCGCCTCCTGTCCGAAAACGAACGCCGGAAACGTCAAAACGAAAACAAAATAGAAACATCGTGCGATTCTCATAAATTTTCTCCTAATTATAGAACGTGCTGATTTAAAGAGTGTGCCTATCGGGAAAAGGTTGTATCTGGCAGCAGAACAAAATCTTCATTGCCGCCTGGCAACTGAAGTCAGCAGGGGTTGCGAAGGTGAGAAAAATTTTATAACTTACAGGCGTTGTAAACATGGCTGACATATTCTCTCAGTCATATATCTACGATGCCACTCCTGGCAGTATAACTTTCATCTTAGGTATTGATTTTTTTGATGCACCTTTGCCCATTGGAGGAACTCTTGAGCTCGAACAGTATGGCGTAACGATTAAGGCTTTACCCAGCATATTCATGCTAGGAACGCGAGTGACTCAGGTTGAAGTCATGCTAACCTGATAACAGATGGAACAATCATATAACGACTACTGAATCGCTTCCGTGACGTCGGGGATGGCGAGAGCGGAAACGTTGCGGTAGGTCGGGCTGTGACCGGGGTCAGTGAAAAAAGCGATAAATATCTTTTCTGTTGAGGAAACGAACGAGGATTGTTATTTCGTCTTCCAGAAGGATGCCAAGTCTGTACTCGCCTATCCGCAGACGATAATAGCCCTTTTCTCCGCGCAGTTTCTTAATATTCGAGACCGAAAGCAGGCTTTTGGCTGCCTCCAGCGATTCAATTGTTTCGCGAACCTTTCGAGCGAGTTTTTTATCCCGAATAGAACCGAGATCTTTAAGAAAGCTTTCGCGAAACTCGACTCTCAATTCAGGCTCTCCAGAACCGCAAAGACATCTTCGCGTTTGACGTTGGGGGAAGCCGAACCCGCGGCGATCAATCGCGTAAACAGAGCATCCTCTACGATTTCTTCGAGGTATTCGCGTACGAGATCACCGCGTTCCTGCAACACTTCGATAATCGCTGCTTTAAAAACTTCCTTTAACTTTTCGTCATTTTCAATGACCGTTGCCATAACCTCACCTCACCTCACCTCGTAATAACTATATCACGACTACTGAATCGCTTTTATCATCTCTCGCACGGCTTGATTTAGACCGACAAAGACGGCACGCGAGATGATGTTATGACCGATGTTGAATTCGGTTATTTCGGGAATAGCGGCGAGGGCGGGAGCGTTGCGGTAGGTTAGGCCGTGGCCGGCGGCGACGATCAGGCCAAGGGATTTAGCGTGGACGGCGGCGTGGCGTATGCGGGTCACTTCGGCGGCGGCACGGTTGGCGCCTTCGCCGTGTGCGGCCCGCGCAGAGAGCGTGAGTTCGGCGTATTCGGCGGTACAGAGTTCGATCTGTTGGGCACCGGCACCTTTTGCGGCTTCGATCTGTTCGATGTCGGGGTCGATGAAGATGCTGACAAAAATCCCGGCGGATTTTAGTTTCTCGACCGCGGTTTTTACCGTTTCGAAATTACCGACGACGTTCAGGCCGCCTTCGGTCGTGATCTCGTTCGCACTCTCTGGTACCAACGATACGGCGTCCGGCCTAGTTTGCACGGCGATGTCCGTCATCTCATCCGTCGCGGCCATTTCGACATTTAAATATGTCGTTACCATATCACGCAGCAACTCAATATCACGATCCTGTATATGCCGCCGATCCTGACGCAGATGCACCGTGATGCCGTCTGCACCGGCCTGCCCGCAAATAACCGCCGCCGTGATAATGCTCGGCTCAATGGTCTTACGAGCCTCGCGGATCGTTGCGACATGGTCTATGTTGACGTTTAGTTTCGCGGCCATTTTTATTTACGAAGTAATGGATAAAAATCGCGACGCGATTTATCGGCGCGAATCCGTTTCGGCATAAAGATCGTGCCATCCCACAAAAAAAATCACGGATATATTCAAAGCCGCGTGCAAATCCTCGCTTTAAAGTATCTCCGATTCAGTCCATCCATCAGCAAACCTTCCAGTTAAGAATTCGATTGTAAGTCTTGGCCATTAACCAAGTATTTGCCAACCATTATTTTTGGATCGGTGACGATACGGCCTCTCCTACTCATAGAACAGCGATTGAATGATTTATCAATAGTGGTGATTGCACTTCAGAATAAAAAGGTCAGTTTCCACAGCCTTGTAAACTATCCTGTGTTCTTCCGTAAGTCGCCGCGACCAATAGCCGGCTAGGTTGCCTTTCAGAGGTTCAGGCTTTCCAATCCCGTCAAACGGATCGCGGGCCGCGTCGAGAATTAAACGCTGCAGCCGGACAAACAATTTCTTGTCCGTGCGTGCCCAGGCATTGTATTCCTCAAAAGCCTCGTTGTGAAATGAGATCGTTCTCACCGAAATTGTTCCTGATCCGGAGTAATGATATTGCGACCGTGTTCTATGTCGTCAATAGCACGCAAAAGTTGATCTCGGTTTGCTTCCGAACTGAGCAAATACTCGGTTGTATCCTGTTCCATCACGGATATTTCGATCTGTTTATTACCATACAAGGCTTTGATGCTTTCCAGGATAGTCGTACTGATTTCGTTCGCCGGCGTTTTGTATATCGTTTGCATAACAACTTAATAATACCTCAACTTACGTCAGATTGTAGAACCCTTTTTTTGCATTCCGCCTTATCTGCATCAGTTCGCTCACCATCCGGCGGGTGTCGCGAAAGACGCTGACCTTTGAGCCTTTGACGTCGTTCCATCGAACGGGGATTTCTTTTAGACGCAGGCCGTTATGGTTGGCAACGAATAGAAACTCGACGTCAAAGCCGAAACGGTCGATGGTCATCATATCAAGCAGCGGGCGAAATTTTGACATATTAAATGCTTTAAAACCGCATTGCGTATCATAGAATGGCAGGCCGGACATTTGTTTTATAATCAGGTTCATTACCCGTCCGCCTTGTTCGCGGCGCCACGGCTGGTGTGTTCCGATAAGCGTGCGGTCGAGTGCACGCGAGCCAAAAGTTAAGTCAAAATCTCCCTCTTTAATTGGTTTGATCAATTTGGACATCTCGTCGATCGGCGTCGAAAGATCGGCGTCGGTGAAGAGAGCGACGTCGGCCCTTGCCGACATCAAACCGGTTTTTACCGCGAAGCCCTTTCCTCTGTTTTGTTCATATCTGATCACGCTTGCCATCGCGTTCGGCATTGATGCAAATGTTTTTTCGGCGATTGCGGCGGTGTCGTCGGTCGAACCGTCGTCGACCAAAATGATCTCTGCATCTATGCTGTTTGTTGAGACGAATGCAAGGATAGTTTTGAGCGGGGTGCTGATGCGTTCGCTTTCGTTATAGGCGGGAATTACGATCGAAATTTCAGGTTTCATTTTACAAAAATGTAATGTTAAATTTTTGCGAGAGAAAAGTAAATTTGCCTATGCAGCATAGAGCAGCCAACCAGGCTCTGGACGGGTAACGTCTATGGTATATTAGTGTTGTACACTCCGTGTTGTTATGAATAGACGATTTACACTTTTTGCGATTATTTTTATCTTGGTTGGGGCTGTGATCGGCGGATTTTTTGGAAGATTGCCTTCGCGGACGGCGGCTGAGGACGGTATGACGACCGAACGTCTGCTTGTCGATTATAAAGAGGCCCTCGACGTAATCGATCAGGGTTATATCGAACCTATCGACCATGTAAAAACCAGCGACAGCTCAGTACAGGGAATGCTTTGGACGCTCGATCCGCATTCCGCTTTTTTTACCCGCGAAGAATTTAGAAAGCTTGACGAAGAGCAATCGTCTCAGTTTTACGGCATCGGCGTTTCGATTTTACAGCATAGAGACGGCGTATATGTGCAGTCGGTCATACCCAATACACCGGCCGACAAAGCCGGTCTCCGCTATGGTGACAGGTTTGTGACCATCGCGGGCAAGGATGCAAAAGATTGGACAAGCGCCGAAGTTTCAAAAAATGTTCGAGGCGAGCGCGGCACGACGGTAAAAATGCAGATCGGGCGTGTCGGCGGGACGGCTCCGCTTGATTTTGAGATCGTTCGCGGCGGTGTTCCGCTCCCGTCGATTCGAAATTTCTTTATGCTTCCGAATGCGATCGGCTACGTAGGTTTGACAGGCGGTTTTCAACAAACTACATCTGAAGAATTGTCGATAGCGATTGACGGCCTCAAAAAAAGCGGGATGAAGAGTTTGATCCTCGATCTTCGCGGCAACCCCGGCGGTATTTTGGAGCAGGCGATAGCCGTTGTCAGCAAATTTGTGCCGGGTGGACAGACCGTCGTTTCTGTCAAGGGTTCAGGCGCGCAGGCGACACGCGAACTCCGCTCAACGGGTGATAATCCCGAAACTTTTCCGCTTGTCGTGATGATAAACGGCGGATCGGCGTCGGCGTCGGAAATTGTTGCCGGGGCTATTCAGGATTACTCGCGCGGCGTGATCGTCGGGAGCGAGAGCTTTGGAAAAGGATTGGTTCAACGGGTATTTCGATTGCCCTACGGCACTGGTTTAACGCTAACGACGGCCCGTTATTATACGCCGTTCGGACGCTCACTACAGCGTGATTATTCGAGCGGCTCGATCTACGAATACTATACGCACAGCGAGGATCTAACCGACGACGGCGACCAACCGGACACGCGGCCAAAACCGGCCGGAAGCCCTGTGACGCTGGCCAATGGGCGCGTTCTGTACGGCGGCCGAGGTATCGAACCGGACGTGCCGGCACCCGGAGCCGAGCCAAGCGCCGTTCGGTCGCGTATCAACGAGGCCGCCTTCTTTTTTGTTCGTCAACTCGTTGCCGGACATATTGCCGGACTCGATAATTTCAGGGTCGATAAACAAAATTTTAAGCCGACATTAAAAGCCAACGAATTTAATATTGGTGACAAAGTCTTTGATAGTTTTCGGGCTTTTGCCGTCGCCGATAAGGAGAGCGGCCTTTCAGCAGAAAATATCAATAGTCAAAACGAATATGCGCGGCGTCGGATCCGCGAAGAACTTGCGACCGCAAATTACTCAAACGAGGCGGGGATACAGGTCTTGCTCGAATCCGATCCTCAAGTCCAAAAAGCGATCAATTCGATGCAGCAGGCAAGCGAGCTTGTTAGTACCTTTGCACAAAATCGACGGCTTAATTAAGCGGTAGAGGATGAAGTATCGAACGGCCCCCGCAACCCGTTAAAGCATGAGCCTGCACCTGAAAATATTAAACCAGGACTATTTTAACGATTATAAAATGCGGCTTGCGGTGGATGTAGAAACTGGTTTTGATGAATTAAGAAATAAAACGCAAAGATTTGACGATTTCGAATTTTATCTTGCAAATTCCGCCGTCCATTCTTCAAACATCGAAGGCAACAGGATAAGCCTTGACACTTTTCTGAAAACAACTGAGTTTAATCTCCACCTAAGGACAAAAGAAATAACGGAGATCGAAGATTTAATAACTGCCTATCAATTTGCCAGGGAAAATGATTTAACTCTTACAACAATTTTGTCGGCTCACAAAATGTTTTCTAAATCGATACTCGTAAAAAATGAGCGAGGAAAAATCAGAAGTGTTATGGTCGGTGTGCGAAGCGAGGGGCGTCTGATCTATTTAGCGGTAGAACCTGAGTTTATAATACCCGAACTCGAAAAACTTTTTGAGGATATAAGCCTCTTGCTTAAAAGTAAATTGACGACGACCGAAGTATTTTATTACGCTGCTTTTATTCATTTGGTTTTTGTGTATATCCATCCGTTTGTTGACGGTAACGGACGGGCAACCCGACTAATTGAGAAATGGTTTTTAGCAAAGAAACTTGGCAATAGTGCCTGGTGCATAACATCCGAAAAAAATTATTGGGAAAATCGGCCCGCTTACTACAAAAATTTGCAGATCGGGGCCAACTATTACGAAGTAAAATACGAAAAGAGCCTTCCATTTCTTTTGATGCTCCCGGATGCTTTACTTGATAAGGCTTTCGATCATTCGCAGTAAATTTTGGAAATTCCCAATTCGGAACCGGACAGTTAAATAGTTCGCCTTTCGTATTTGTCGACGGGTGGAGTAAAATAGAATTTTGTTTTTCGTGCTGATTTTATATGTATAAGCAGATTGGAATATTGACAGGAGGCGGTGATGCACCGGGGCTTAATGCGGCCATTAGGTCGGTCGTCAGAACGGCGATTGGCGAGTACGGGATGAGTTGCATAGGCATCGAGGACAGCTTCGAGGGCATTCTCGGCGAGACGCATACTGTTAAATTGACCACAAAAAGTGTCAGCGGTATATTGCCGCGCGGTGGAACGATTTTAGGTACCCGCAACCGCGGCAGCTTTGTAAAGACCGTCGATGGCAAACCCCTATATCCCGAAATGCCGATTGCCGAGGCTCTCGCGAATCTTGATATTTTGGGTATCGAGGCCTTGATCGTCCTCGGCGGTGAAGGGACGCTGGGAATAGCGGAGCAGTTTCATAAACGCGGATTTCCGGTTATCGGCGTGCCAAAAACGATTGACAACGATTTAGCGGCAACCGAATTGACTTTCGGATTTATGACCGCTATCGACATTGCGACGGAGGCTCTGGATCGTCTGCATACGACCGCCGCATCGCATGACCGCGTGATGATACTCGAGGTGATGGGACGAAACACGGGCTGGATCGCCCTTCATGCCGGTCTCGCGGGAAGCGCGGATATTATTTTAATACCTGAAATTCCATTTTCGTTTGAATCGATAGTTAGAAAAGTTCAGGCGCGTGAGAGCAGCGGGTCAAGATTTACAAATATAGTTGTTGCCGAGGGAGCTGTCGAGGTCGGAAAATCAGAAATGTATCAGGATACTGATTCGCAGCGGCTTGGTGGCGTCGGTGACTATGTTCGCCGCAGCGTCGAGGCCATGACGGACAAAGAATCGCGCTGCGTTGTGCTCGGCCATCTGCAGCGCGGCGGCAGCCCGAATGCCTTTGATCGTATGCTTGGCACAAATTTTGGAGCATGCGCGGTCCGTGCCCTGGTCGATGGGGAAGTCGGAAAAATGGTGGCGTTACAAGCCGGGACAATAGTAACAGTGCCGCTTCATGACGCATGTGCGAATATCAAGACTGTACCGATTGATGGCCAGTTGGTTCGAACCGCCCGCGATATAGGCATCACGTTTGCCGCGCCGAAAGAAGCAAAATTGCAAGAGGCCAATTTTGGCCGAAACGCAGGTCCCAGGCCTCGAACTCACCTATCTTTCGAGTAAAAGGTTCTCAGGGAAACCTTTCGCGAAACGCCGCGTGTAATTTTCTTCATCGAATCTTACAACTCCCGAAACGCTGGTTTTTCTCTAAGCCTGCTGAGTTTCGACGAATAATTAAGAGTAAAATGAATTAGAAAGGTCCAGAACTTATCGTTGGCTTTTCGAAGGACTTTAATAGAATATGGAAGCTGTAAGAAAAAAGTTGGAGGACGAACTTGCGAGTCTTCAGGAAGAACTGCATTTCAAATTGCCAAAAGAAATACAAAAGGCGCGCGAATTCGGCGACCTGCGCGAAAATGCTGAATATAAGGCCGCAATGGAACGCCAATCGATGGTGCAAGCCCGTATAATGCATGTCAGAAACCGGTTGTTCGAGGTCGATTCGATCGATCTCACAAAGATCCCGACCGATAGTGCAGCTTACGGTTCCACCTTGATTTTGTACGACCTCGAACGCGACGAAAAGGTAAAATACAAGCTCGTTACATCTGAAGAAAGCGATCCGGAAAACGGACTTATTTCTACCGTCTCTCCAATCGGACAGGCGCTGATGGGAAGAGAAGAGGGCGACGAAGTAAAGGTCAAAACACCAAACGGGTGGCGAAGTTTTGAGATAAGTCGATTGACTACGATACATGAGGAGGAGCAGTAGTCAGGTTGTCGATAGTCATTGTTAGAAATAGAAATATCACGCCAGCTTACAAACCCGACTGACAAACGACAACTGACGACTGACAATGTTTGGAGCAAGTATAGGACGCGGAGCGATGCGGATCATCAATGCGATGGTGCGGGGACTTGCGTCTGCCGGTATTCCGCCTAATGTGCTCACCACGATCGGCTTGATCATTAATCTCGCGTGCGGCGTCCTATTTGGCTTTGGCGAGTTTTTTTTGGCTGGCGTCGTGCTGATCGTTGCCAATCTTTTTGATATGCTCGACGGTAATGTCGCGCGGCTTTCGGGGCGTGTTACAAAATACGGCGGCTTTTTAGATTCGACGATTGACCGGCTTTCAGATATGGGGGCTTTTCTCGGGATAATTGTGTTTTATTCCCGAAACACACCCGAGCATTCTGTCCTGAATGTGCTGCTTGCCGGTACCGGAATGATCGCCTCAGTTTTAGTAAGTTACACAACCGCTCGAAGCGAAGGCCTCGGCGTTAAGGCAAATGTCGGTTTTTTGCAGCGTCCGGAGCGGGTCGTCCTGTTAATTATCGGTGCCTTGTCGACATGGGACTGGAACTCAAACAGTTTTTGGCTAAATCGCATGCCGCAGGTTTTATGGGTTTTGGCGATCGGTTCGACGTGGACGCTTATTCAACGAATGATATTTATCCGGCGCGAACTAATGCTGATGGATAGGAACGAACGGGTCGTGAAATGAATTGGTTGAACGATTTGTGGGAATCAATGACGTTGGGGACAGTGCTGATCGGCGTCGGCCTGTTTCTGTCATCGTTTGCGGTCAGTTTGGCAGCCATCGCGATTGTGATGGTAAAACTACCCGCAAATTATTTTAGTTCGCATTACAAAAAAGATTTTCTGCCGGACAGTTCATGGTTTGTTCGCTGGGGAGCCGTGATACTTAAGAATATTCTTGGCGTATTTTTGATCTTGCTTGGTATTGTGCTCTCTTTGCCTGGCGTGCCGGGCCAAGGGGTTTTGACGATCCTGCTTGGGCTGATAATGCTTGATATTCCAGGCAAACGCCCGCTCGAAGCGAAAATTATTAAACGCCCGGCCGTGCTGTTGGCGATAAATAAACTCCGGGCAAAATACGATAAGCCGCCGCTCGAAATCGATTAGTTATGGGGATTGTTGACAGGGTATTTCGGAGAAAAAAGGTCGACCCGGAGACACGGCGGCGGCTTTTGCTTTCTAATGGCCGCATCACCGATGGCGTTATTCTCGACGCAGAGATAAATACCAACGGCGAGGAGGTAGTTTTTTATCTATACACGCTGAACGGCGTCGATTTTGAATCGTCCGACATTCTTACCCCCGGACAGCGGCTCGATCCGATAAAATATGCCCCCGGTGCAAAGGTCGGCATCCGGTACGATCCGCGAAATCAAGGAAACAGCGTGGTGGAATAGTCTTTTTGAGTTACAACTTCATTTGCCAGTTCTTTGGCGGTTAGGCCGACTAAAGTAGATATTCAAAATTATAGGAATCAATGTTCAAAAAGATACTCATCGCCAACCGCGGAGAAATCGCATGTCGCGTAATACGTGCCTGCCGCGAGTTGAAGATCGCGACGGTTGCCGTGTATTCGGATGCGGATAAAGACGCCCTGCACGTGCGAATGGCGGACGAGGCCTTTCGTATCGGGCCGCCGCCATCAAATGAGAGCTATTTGCGGTGGGAAAAAATTATAGAGGCCGGAATTGACAACGGCGTCGAGGCGATCCACCCAGGTTACGGTTTTTTGTCTGAGAATGCCGATTTTGTTCGCGAAGTAAAAAAGGCCGGTATGACGTTTATCGGCCCGCCGCCCGAGGTGATGGAGAAAATGGGCGGTAAGATATCGGCTCGCAAAATAGCGATCGCTGCCGGTGTGCCGGTCGTGCCGGGCACGACCGAGCCTTTGACTTCTTTTGAAGACGCGAGGGAGACCGCGGCGGAATTTGGCTATCCCGTAATGCTGAAAGCGTCGGCGGGCGGCGGCGGAAAAGGGATGCGGCTGGTCAATGATGAGAGCGAACTAAAATCTGCACTAGAAAATTCGCAGGCCGAGGCGATGGCGAGCTTTGGCGACGATGCGGTCTATATAGAAAAAGCGGTTGTCCGTCCGCGTCATATCGAGATACAGATTTTTTCAGATCAACACGGCAGACACGTACATCTCGGTGAACGCGAATGTTCTATCCAGCGTCGCCATCAAAAAGTAATCGAGGAAGCTCCATCGCCAATAAATTCGCCTGAACTTCGTGCAGAGATGGGAGAATGCGCGGTCAAGGTCGCAAAGGCGGTCGGCTATGTCGGTGCCGGCACGGTCGAGTTTCTGGTGTCGGATATCGACAGGTCATTCTATTTTCTCGAGATGAATACGCGGCTGCAGGTCGAGCATCCGGTAACCGAACTTGTCACGGGTATCGATCTTGTTCGCGAACAGATTAGCGTCGCGTGGGGCGATGAGCTTTCGTTTTCGCAGGATGACATAGAATTGCACGGCCATGCAATCGAATGCCGCGTCTATGCCGAGGATCCCGAAAATAATTTTCTGCCGTCGCCGGGGCTGATCACACGTTTGTGTGTGCCACACGGGCCGGGTGTTCGCGATGACGGCGGCGTGTATGAGGGGGCCGAGGTATCGATATACTACGATCCGATGATCTCGAAATTTGCGGTATTTGGCAAAGACCGGGCGCAGGCTATCGACCGCATGCGACGGGCTTTGATGGAATATGAAGTCGGCGGAATAAAGACAACGCTGCCGTTTTTTCGTGAGATCATGGACGATCAGGATTTCATTGACGGTAAGCTCGATACAGGATTTATTCCGCGGTTTATGGAGCGGAAGGACATCACGGAAGTGAACGAAGCCGCTCGCGATATGGCGATCTTAGCGGCCGCACTCCTTTATTCAAAAATTCAAAGAAACTTGCCGTTGAAGGAGATCGACGGCAAATCGAAGCCGAGCCGATGGGTACTCGCAGGCCGCGGGCGGTAATGAAACCGCATCCTTTTTTGGGAAACATGTGGACTTCCGCCTTCGGACGGCCTTTTTCCACGGCAGCGGTCTGCTAATCAACGAACGCTGAATTTATAGGAGAATTTTATGGAAGAGTTATTAAAACATTTACTAACCAAGAAGATCGACGTCACCTGCGGCACCAATGCGACGTTTCGCGGGGATGTTGTTGATGTTAAAAAAGGTGTTCTCTATTTGCGGGACGAAGACGGTGAGGTTGCCTACGTTGCAATAGACAAGATTGCGGTTATATATGAATGTAAAGATACGCCGCTGCGACCGGGATTTCGTTAATCGAGATCAAAAAAAGCCGCCTTTGTAAGAGAGCGGCAGGTTTTTTAATAAAATGTATCGGAATCAAGGTGCGGTCTGATCAGACTCGGATATCAGCTTGCGAAAGCCGACGATACGGTTTGCCCAGTAGCCTTTGAATGGCGAATAGGTTATTCCCTTGCTTGACGAAGCGTGGTAAAAGCCATTTTCGTCGGCGACGATACCCATGTGGCCGAGACCGTTTAAGAAAACGAGCGTTCCAAACTTAAATTGGTCGGAGCCATATACCGGTTCCGACTGCGACCAAAGTGTACGGGCGCTCGAACGCGTAAATTCGACGCCGGCTTCCTGAAAAGCGGCCCACACGAACCCTGAACAATCGTATGTGTTTGGCCCGGTCGAGCCATAGCGGTATCGAAGCCCGTAACGTGCTTTGATAGCGGCATCGAGCCGCATACTGGTAGAGACGCCGTATGCCGTACGTCCGGTTGCGGCCAGCCCGGCTACTGTTGCCGGCATTGATGATGCAGTTTTCTTGACCAACGGTTCGTAAGCCGCGTCGCGTTTTACAACGGTAATTTCGGTTGTGAGGGCCGGGCGCGAATAGGTTCTGGTTTTTACCGTCTCAGCCGGTTTGGCAGCGACCGGTAAATTGGTCGGCTGACTCATTGTTGTCTTGACGACCCGGTCTCGATTTTGCCCCGATACGGTTACACCAAAACATACGGCGGTGACGCAAACGCTCACCGAAAGAAAAAGCATCTTTTTTAAAAAATTCAAAT
The DNA here is from genome assembly GCA_041747575.1 of Pyrinomonadaceae bacterium. Classification (GTDB taxonomy): domain Bacteria; phylum Acidobacteriota; class Blastocatellia; order Pyrinomonadales; family Pyrinomonadaceae; genus OLB17. Next base: position 21,659 of record JBGTEX010000010.1, on the reverse strand, counting down.
CAAAACTCCAGTGATTTATTTTGCAGAAAGCAGAAAAAGGAAAGTTGAGGAGACGGCGAATTACCAGCCTATCTTTAAAAAACGAAGAACACACCAACAATTCCTAAAATTTAGGAATTTCAATCAAACTATCTAAATTGTTTACCCTTTTTAACTTTCTTGAAACTGACAATTCGATATTATGCACGATAGGGAATACAGATGCAAACACGATGTGAAATATATGTACAGGCGGGGAGAAAAAGCGGAGGTCACGGGTTTTTACTGGTTGAGGCCTTTTCCATCTTTCGATAGAAAAGGCCTCGCCGCCTTTCCGCCGTTCCTTAGTTGTCGTTGTCTTAGTTACACACGCTTAATGGAACGCGGCTTCCAACAAAATGACAGACAAACTAAATATTGTCGAACTTATGCCGAGAAAGAAGTTCCGCAGCCGCAACCGCCGGTCGCGTTCGGATTTTCGAACGTAAAACCGGATCCCATCATATTCGTGGTATGATCTACCGTAATACCATTCAGATACTGAGCCGAAAACATATCGACAAATAGCCTGATCCCTTGTTTATCCAGGACAAAATCACCAGATTTTGATTCTTCCTCGATATTCAAACTGTATTGAAAACCAGAACAACCGCCCGGAACAACACGGACACGAAGCCCCGCCGTTTCCGGCAGATCATCTTCGCTTGCCAGAAATTTTTTAATTTCTGTGGTGGCGCTGTCTGTAACTGTTAATTCTACTGAAGGTGCTGCAACTGCTGACATGTTTTGTTTTCTCCTTTAACTCCGATTCGAAATTCGTCAAAATAAACGAATCCTTACTTTAATGTAGATTTTAGTTTAGTTTTGTCAAAAATACAAGAGGTGTTCCCGCTCCGCTACCTATTATCACCGGCCGCCTTACGATACTGTTCCTTCTCCTTTTCGCGATCCAGATATTCAATTCCGATTTCCATCCATTCGGGCGCGGGCGCTCCTTTGAGATTGTGGTCAAAGAATTCCAACATCCGGCGGGAATAGTCCATTTGGTTTTGGCGTTTACGGAGTCCGTGAAATTCGCCGTTATAGTTAAAGAAATAGACCTCTTTATTTAAACGTCTGAGCGAGAGGTAAAACTCGATGCCCTGGTACCACGGCACGGCGTCGTCATTATCGTTATGGATCATCATAACCGGCGTCTGAACCTTTTCGACATAAAAAAGCGGTGAATTCTCGGTAAACTTCTTTGTCGAATCCCAAGGTGTTCCACCGATCCGGCTCTGCGTCCGTTCATATTGAAATTGACGCGGCAAACCCGTGCCCCAGCGAATACCGTTATAGGCGCTAAACATATTTGCAACTACGGCACCCGGTGCGGCGGCTCGAAAACGGTTGGTTTGCGTGATCATATAAGCGATCTGATAGCCGCCCCAGCTGTGTCCCTGAATGCCGATCGCTTTCTCATCGACAAAGCCCATCTTGACGACCACATCCACACCCGGCAAAACGCAATTTAGAGCGCTTTTGCCCGGATACCCGACCTTATAAACAATATCGGGCATAAAAACAAGGTAATCGTTGCTCGCATAAAAGCTAAAATTTATCGATGTACCGGGTCCCGGATTCTGAAAATTATGCAGATTGTCCGAAAGTTTTTCGTAGAGATAAACGAGCATCGGATATTTTTTCGTGGGATCAAAATTTGCCGGTTTGATCAAAATTCCCTTAAGCGGCACGCCGTCGGTATTTTTGAAACGGACAAGTTCAGACCTTCCCCAATTAAAAGCATCGCGCTGCGTGTCGCCGTCACTCATCTTCCGCAAGTCTTTAAAATCTCCTTTAGTTACCCAAATATCAGGAAAAGCGTCAAAACGCGAAGCTGAAAGCATCAGATTATCGGAATCCCTGGCTTTGGTCGGTGTGCCGAAATTTTTCGCGTCCATAACAAGTTTTTCGGGAGTTCCGTCTAATTTTACACTGTAAAAACCCGAATCGCGGGTCTCTTCGTTTTCGGCGCGAAGCAGAAGATCTTTGCCGGGTTCGACAAACCGCTCATCCGGATCGAGACGTATGTAACGCATTTCTGTTTTTTCGCGTCTGCCGATCCCGCCGGTTAACATTTTCGAGTCAACGGCGTCAGGCGATATCTGCCAGACGTCATATCGATCGTTGATCAAAATCTGTTTGTCATCTTTTGTCCAGCCAGCAAGACCGTATGGCGGGGCGACGCTGGGCGAATCGTGATCTTCTCTTAAAAATTTTACGCCCAATTTACTTGTTAAATTTGTGATCTTGCCATCGGGGATCGAAATCGAGTTCCAATCTTTTCCGTCGAAATACGCCGCGGATCTGCCATTTGGCGACCAGCTCATTCCAAACCGAACTCCCTTTTGCAAAAGTTTGCGCGTGCCGTCAACGGTATTGACCAAATAATAATCGGTAAAACCAGGATCGTAATTACCGCGGATACGATATGCCCGGTCATCGGTTCCAAGTGCATAAAGCCCGTTCGAACTTGGTGTAACATTCTCCATAGACGTATCGGCAAGCTGGACAAATTTCTGATCGGCGATGTGCCAAACGGCGCGGTACGAGCGGTCGCGTTCCGCTATCGCCCTGACTTTTTGCATCGGCTGGATATAATCGTCCTTCCAGTGCCAAAGGTCAACCGTGACCTTGTTTTCGTCCGCAACGGCGTCTTTTGGGTCCGGTTCCGGATCGGGCGGCGGGGCGCTGCTTATGAACAGGCGGCTGCCGTCGTATGAAAAATTGATCGATCCCTTTTCGCTGACGACGTATTCCGGTCGAAAACCGGCGGTTTTAACCGAAACGATCTCGGTTGCGGACGGCGAAGAGCGGAGCCAATGATAAACCTTGAATTTCGGCTGTTTTGCGGCGGCATCATCTTTATCACTGATAAAAGCCAATTGCGTTTGATTTTCGTCCCATGTAAATTTCTTATACTTCCCGGCGCCCGAAAGCAAAGCTGTAGGTGCGGAATCAGTCTGCGGGGTTATAACAAATACGCCGTTATTTTCTTCTTTTCTTGACGAAACGGCATAGATCAATGATTTGCCGTCTTTGCTAAAAGTGTAATCTAAAACATCGGCGTAGGTGCGTTCTTTTCCATCGGCCAGACGCCGCAGGATCAATGTGGTTCCGTATTCTTTCTTCTTCTCGCCGGGACGGTTTGTCGGCGTAGGCGTCGGCGTCGCTGTCGGGATCGGCGTCGGCGTTGGGTTTGCGGGGTTTGCGGTTGCTTTGTTTGCTCCGGGAAGCGCATCGGCGTCTTTGGCATGTCCCTTCAATACGGCGACAAAACCAGAACCGTCTTCCGGTACCTGAAAGTTTTTGACCTCTTCGGTGCGCGTAATTTTTCCGTTTGCCATATCCATTATACCAAGAGCGTTTTTTGGGAAATCTTCCGGTTTTTTCTTGTCTTTCCGTGCTTTAAGAATGTCGGCTTTGTCCGGTTCGATATTAAAAAACAAAAACTTGCTGTCGGCCGAGAAAACAGGACGCAAAAGACGTCCGAGAGCCGCAAAAGCCTGGGTCGCTACTGGATCAGAGGCGTCGGGCGGCGGTGTCGGCGGACGATATCCACGCTTTGCACGCCACTCCGCAGCTGTCGAAGTATTTCGCACAAAAAGCTCACCGTCGCCGTCCTGCGGCTGCATAACATAAGCCACAAACCGGCCGTCACGCGATATCTGAGATCCTTGCAAACTGCTCCAGGAGTCAAAATCCTGAAACGTCAGAGGACGCTTGGCTGTTGTTTGGGTTAGTATCTGCGAAGTCAAAACGCTCAGCAAACAAAGTGCAAAAACCGTTTGACGCCGCAACCGTTGGAATGCGGCAGAATACGAAGACCGTTCAATCATAATGAAGAATCACTCCCGGATTAATTTTTTGGCAGGACTATTTACAAATAACATTTCGAGGCTATTTTTACAAGCCCAAAGCTTATAGACATTGCGTATCTTGCAGGAATTATGTTCTCGCACGGGTCATGATCGTCAGCTCCGGCTTCATCGCTTCGATCGATATATATCTGGCAACCTCTTCAGCTACTTTATGAAAAGCTATAGATTGCAGCGATTCAGGAGCGGATATGACTACCGGAATACCAATATCACCGCCTTCGCGAACTTCCATTCCCATCGGTATTTCGCCGAGAAGGTTAAGGCCGTATTCGTCGCAGAGGCGTTGGCCGCCGCCTGAGCCGAAGATCTCGTATTTATTGCCGGTGTCGGGTGCGATGAAGTACGACATATTTTCGATCACGCCGAGGACCGGAATATTTACCGTTTCAAACATTTTGACCGCACGGCGGACGTCCGAGAGCGAAACTTCCTGCGGCGTTGTCACCAAAACAGCGCCCTGCACAGGTACGAGCTGCGCGAGCGAAAGCTGTACGTCGCCCGTTCCGGGCGGCATATCGACTATCAGATAATCGAGCTCGCCCCAATTTACATCGGTTAAAAACTGGCGCACAACACCGTGAAGCATCGGGCCGCGAAGTATCATTGGCTTGTCGGGCGGAACGAGCACGGCCATCGAGATCATTTTGACGCCGTGGGCCTCGATAGGTATCAGCTTGCCGCCATCGATCTCTGGTTGGCCGTAACCGGTGCCAAGCATTATCGGAATATTCGGCCCGTAAACGTCAGCATCCATAATTCCGACCTTTGCTCCGTCTTTCGACAGCGAAACGGCCAGATTTACGGCTACGGTCGATTTGCCGACGCCGCCCTTGCCGGACGATACGGCGATAATATTTTTAACGCCCGGAATCGCGATATTATTGGCAATTCCACGCCCCTGCGGGACCTCGGCATCCATTTTCACATTGACGCTGGTCACGCCTTCGAGACCACTGACGATCTGATTCGCCTGTGCCTCCATTTCCTCTTTGACCGGACATGCGGGCGTCGTCAGCATAATGGTAAACGACACATCGCCGCCCAAAATCTCAAGATTATGTATAAAACCAAGCGTAACGATGTCCTTTTTCAGATCAGGATCGATTATTTGTTTGAGAGATTCTAAAACTGCGGTTTCTGATAAATTGTTCATTATGTAAAACGGTGGCTGACGTAATAAAGTAAAACTAGATTATAGCAAAAACGAACTTTTTTCGTGATAGCGGAAAGGTGACATCTGATATTTTATGACCGGGAATTTTTTTGATGACTATAAACAGATACGTAATGGCGGTTCCGGATTTTACGAACACAGACGCGGCCTGATAGCCGTTTGGGGAAAAGAGGCCATCCAGTTTCTAGACGGCCTCATCTCAAATGACTTTAAAACTCTTAAGGAGGGTGGCCAGATGATGGCGGCATTTCCAAACGCACAAGGACGACTTCTGGCTGTAGTGCGGGTGCTGCGTCAGGGCGACAGATTTTTGCTGGAGACGGAAGACGCGACCCGCGAAAAGGTTTTTAAAAATCTGTTTCGTTTTACTTTTGCGGGAGATTTTTTTGTCGAGGACCTATCCGAAGATTTTAAGTATTTCGAGATATTTGGAGGCGAGTCAGAGCAGGCGGCAACAGCGACTGGGATTTTGTACGGTTCGGATTCATCAGCCTCTCATTTTATCGAAGCTGCGATGGCGGAACGTTTCCGCGGCGGTCTAATTGCTAAAGGCGCAGTAGAAATCAATGATGAACTCTACGAAACGCTCCGCATCGAAAACGGAACGCCAAGATACGGCGTCGATATGGACGAAACGACCATCGTCCCCGAACTCGGCCTCGAAGGCCTTGTCTCTTACAAAAAAGGCTGTTACATAGGCCAGGAAATCATCGCCCGCATTCACTTTCGCGGTCATGTGGCAAAGCGTTTGACCGGTTTGATTTTTGAAGGAGCGCGTACATCGGTGTCTGCGGCCCTTGCGGATACTGAAATAAGCGTTCCGGCCGATGGCAAAAACGCCGGGCGGATAACATCCGTTACGGACTCACCCCAACTTGATAAAACCATTGCGCTCGCTTTTGTTCGCTATAATTATCTGGCCGAAGGGACAGAATTGAACGTCGGCAATGAGAAGGCCGTCGTCACAAGACTGCCGTTTATGCAACAGCCGCAAATGCACGAATAGGAGGAACCGCAATCCTCCGATCTGTGTGCTAAAATTTGGCCATTAAATATGGAAGAATCTGACGTCAACCTGCCGAACGCAAAACTGGCTTACACGATCATACAATCGCTAATCGACGGCCACGAGGCTCTCAGCGACCTGCTCGTCCTGATGTCTCACGCTGTTGACGAAGATGTTCTCAAAGCGATGACAAACACCGGCGAATGGGAAACGTATCTCGAATCGAAACGGCAGTTGGAGAAAACAAAATTGCAGATCGATAAATTTACGGACATTTTAAAGCGGTTGGAAAACGAGCAATAATAAGTCTGTTAGCTATCGATTTTATATACGTTCACAATGTTTGATTTGATTATTATCGGTGCCGGGCCCGCAGGCATTTCGGCAGCCTTCGAAGCCAAATCGCACGGCCTCAATTATCTTGTGCTGGAAAAAGGGCTTTTGGGCAACACGATTTACAACTATCCCGTCGGCCTAACCGTTTTTTCGACGACGAATGAGCTTGAGATCATCTCTGGTGAGCTAAAACCCGCCCGCGAAAAGCCTACCCGGGAGGAACTGCTTTCGTATTATGTTCGATTTGTTTTGGAACATGAGTTGAAAATACAAACGGAGGAAACTGTGAACAAGGTCACGTCAGAACCGCATTTGGGTGGTTTTGCTCAATACAAAGTTATCACCGATAAAGCTTCGTATAAAACAAAAAATGTCCTTTTCGCGATCGGAGCAATGGATAACCCGAGAAAGCTGAACGTGCGCGGCGAGTATCTGCCGAAGGTTCACGATATGTTTCGCGAAACATATCCATGGGTAAAAAAACGTGCGCTGATTGTAGGCGGCGGCAATTCGGCGGGCGAGGCGGCGTTGTTTTTGGCCGCGGAAGGCGCCGATACGACGCTTGCGATCTTTCGCGGCGATTGGGAAAATGAGGATCCGAAACAAGGGTGTATCAAATATTGGGTAAAAAAACCCCTCGAAGACGAGCTAAGAAATCATTGTCTCAAACTGTTTTTTCTTGGCAAGATCTTGGAGATCCGCGAAGCGGAAGTCGTCCTCGAAAGTGAGACCGGCGAAACCGAGATACTGGAAAATGACGTCGTTTTTGTCCTGATCGGCTCAGACGCCGATCTGACGATGATAAAAAATCTGGGTGTCGCGACTGAAATTGCAAAATATGGCGAGGTACCGGTTTACGACGCGGAAACGTTTGAGACAAATGTTCAGGGTATTTTTGTTGCCGGACATTTTACACACCAGCGCCATATCAAAGGAGCGATCGACGCTCCGAAATCTATGATTCCGCGACTAAAAGAAAAATTAAAAGCAAAGTCACACGGGACGCGAAGTTAGCCTGATCCTGGTTATATATTTCCGTCGTGCGGGATGACGTATAAAACTACTGCAGCGTAGTGAATGATGCTTCCCAACAAGACAAAAATGTGAAAAATGGCATGATGATGCCTGATGCTTTTCCAGGGGAAAAATATCACGCCGACTGAATAAGCGATGCCGCCCGCAACCGCAAAAATGACAGGCATTAACCCAAGAGCATCCAAAAGCGGTTTGATCGCAAACACACCCATCCAACCCATAACGACATACGAAATAACTGAAAACGCAGTAAACCGATCCCTAAAAATTAGTTTTAGTAAAATGCCGACAGCGGCAAAAGCCCAAATTCCGGCCAGCAATTCGCGGCCAAACGGTTCGCCGGCGATTATGATCCCGAACGGAGTGTAGCTGCCGGCGATCAGCAGATATATGCAGCAATGATCAACGACCTGCATATTTTTTTTGAGTCTGGGTGAGGTCGAACTGTGGTAAAAAGTGGATGCCGCATACAGAACAACGAGTGACAAACCATAAATGACGCATCCGGTGATCGACCATATGTCACCACCCGCACCCGCCAGCACAATAAGAACGCCAAACCCAATTACGCTCAAAAACAGCCCAAAACCGTGCGTGATCGTGTTTGCAAATTCTTCAATTGAAAGGTCATGTAATTTTGCTTTAATCATTTTACGGGTCTTTTTTTTTCGCCGAAGTCGATTTAACCGTCGTGCATTTGGCAGCCGAATCCAATCTTCAAAAACTGCAGCAAACCTTTTGTTTCTTTTTTGCTCATGTGGTTCTAAATATATACTTAGCACGGCGGCGGCTAAAACTCTGATTCCGATGTCGAGCGTTGGCGGCGGGCGACGCCGGATTCGTATGCGGCATCCTCGACATTTGCGGCGACGGCTTCACCAACACGGCGGTCAAAGACGGACGGAATAATGTAATCGGGGTGCAGCTCGTCCGGCCCGATAATCGCGGCAATTGCGTTTGCTGCCGCAAGTTTCATTGCCTCGTTTATTCTGGACGCACGGCAATTCAGGGCGCCGCGAAAGATACCCGGAAAACACAGTACGTTGTTGATCTGGTTAGGGTAATCTGAGCGGCCCGTTGCCATTACAGCAACGTGACCGGCGGCGTCCTCCGGCATGATCTCGGGCGTTGGGTTTGCCATTGCAAAAACGATTGCTTCGCCAGCCATGTTTGCCAAATCCGTTTCATCGATTACGCCGGGTGCCGATAATCCGAAAAATACGTCGGCTCCCTTTATAACCTCGCGGATCGTGCCTTTTTCCTTATTTGGATTTGTGTTGCGGGCATACCAATCCTTGACCCAGTTCATATTTTCGATGCGGCCTTCGTAAAGAGCTCCGGTCGTATCGCAGCCGACTATATTTTTGACGCCGGCCGCCATAACAATTTTTGAACACGCAACGCCCGCCGCTCCGATGCCGTTGACGACGATTTTAATTTCTTCCATCGACTTGTTAACTATTTTAAGAGCATTGATAAGAGCGGCAAGGACGACGACCGCCGTTCCGTGCTGGTCATCGTGAAACACCGGAATATCGAGCTCCTCCTTTAATCTTTCCTCGATCTCAAAGCATCGCGGGGCCGAGATGTCTTCGAGGTTGATACCACCAAAGGCGACCGAGATATTCTTGATCGTCTGGACGATTTCGTGCGGATCCTTTGTATTCAGACAGATCGGAAACGCATCAACGCCGCCAAATTCCTTAAACAGCTGGCATTTGCCCTCCATCACCGGCATCGCTGCGGCCGGGCCGATATCGCCGAGACCCAAAACCGCCGTGCCGTCTGAGACGACCGCGACCATGTTCTTTTTTATTGTCAGGTTATATGCCTTTTCAGGATCGCGCGCGATGGCCTCGCAGACACGGGCGACGCCCGGCGTATATGCCATCGAAAGGTCGGAACGCGTCTTTAGCGGTATCTTTGAAGTAATCTCGATCTTGCCGCCGAGATGTATCAAAAATGTCAGATCAGAGACATTTACCAGATCGACGCCGTCGATATCCCGGATGCATTCTACGATCTCCTGATCGTGTGATTCGCTTGCGGCGTTGACGGTGATGTCGCGTATCAAAAAATCTTTACCGACGCTGACAATATCGATCCCTTCGATGTCGCCTCCGGCCCTGCCGATAGCGGTCGTTATCTCGCCGAGTTTACCGGGTTGATTATGAATTCTGACGCGAAGAGTAAGGCTGTAGCTGGCGTTGGGTGTTGGTTTTCTGGTCATGAGAAACGGGCAGAAATGCGGCGCTCGATAAGTTCATTTCCGAAGTCTGATAATCTCATATTTGCATTCGAATACGCTAATAGCTTTTAGACCGCAGGACGGATAAGGCCGCAGTAAGAGCCGAGAATTTTTACGGCATTCGCGGCGACGGAGATTATTTTGCCCTGATCACCTGCAGGGCGAAGCTCGATCTCGGCTCCCGCCCGGTGATATTTACGCAGCACGGCCTGTTTCTTATTCACAACGGCGACGATCGTTTCTCGGTAACGCGGGAAATCATTAAGTTTGATCAGGGCTATGTCATCCTCGCATATATTATCATCCGCCATTGCGTCGTCTCGAACGCGAAATGCACGCATTACAGACGGTTCGTGGCCGCCGAGCATAAATTCCGGAAGCGGTACAGGCAGATTTTCCCAAGGTTCGCGAGGTTTGTACTCGTCAGGGACGTCGAGCCATTGTATCGAAACGGGAGCCGCTCCGGAGGCCATCTCGATTGAAAAATGCCCCTCCTCGCGGTGACGTGTAAGCAAACCCTGCGATTCAAGATCCTGCACTATGCGTGCTATTCCGGCTCGCGAACTTAAGCCTAATTTGCGCGCAATCGTCTGGTACGACGGCCTGTAACCGTTTGCGTCAATGTATTGCGCGATAAGATTGAACACCTCACGCTGCCGCCTGGTCTGTGCGTGCATAACTGTAAGAATAAAAAGTAAAAAGCGAAAAGTAAAAAATTAAAAGTTGAAATTCGTAAGAGCGATATGAAAGGCCGGAAATATTGGGCAAAACGCTGACCTTTTATTTTTCGGCTTTTACTTTCTCAACTTTGCTATAATCTTAATACACGGAGGATTTTTTCCTATCAATATTGTTCACGGTTTTACGCGTGGTCTAAAACATAATCAGCTTCGGCTTATTGAGAGGTTGGGTACGCGTCGGGTCTCCGCCGATGCGATCGTTTCGCCGGAACTTGCACGTCAGATGTCCGAGATTTCGCGTGAAACGGGTCGTCAGATCGGTGTTCTGATCAACCGGAAGGGAAAGATCGAACACGTGATGGTCGGCACGGCGAAACAGATCGATCTGCCTGATTTTGGACGCGCCCGTGTGTCGGAAGACCGTTTTCGGGGCCTCCGGTGCGTTCATACGCATTTGCTTGGTGAAAAACTGACACAGGACGACCTGACCGATCTCGCGTTGCTCAGACTCGATCTGATGTCGATAATTCAGGTCGATAGATCGACCGGGCTCCCCGGATTGGTTTATTCGGCCCATCTTGTTCCGACCAATGCGGAAACTATCGAGGCCGAGGCCCAGTCTTTGCCGTATGAGTTTTTGCGGCCGAATACCGCGTCCCAACTCGATACTGATTTTATATCTCTGATAAATTCGCTTGAGGACGAGATGGCCCGCATTCGTCTGACGGCCCGCAGCCGCCAAACCGGTCGCGACCGTGCAATTCTCGTCGGTGTGACAACCGGCGATACCGATGACGCGGAAGAATCCCTGGCGGAGTTGAAAGAATTATCCGAATCGGCTGATGTGGTCGTGCTCGACACGATCATTCAGCGCCGCCCGAAGGTTGATCCGAAAACTGTGCTCGGTAAAGGTAAACTGGATGATCTGCTGGTGCGTTCGATGCGTCTTGGTGCCGATATTCTGGTATTCGATGCAGAACTGTCGCCCGCCCAGGTTCGTTCCTTAAGCGATGCGACCGAACTTAAAGTGATCGACAGGCCGCAGATGATTCTCGACATTTTTGCCCAGCGAGCGCAGAGCCGGGAAGGCAAACTGCAGGTCGAATTGGCACAGCTGAAATATCTCCTGCCGCGTTTGGTCATCGGACAAAATTCCGCATTCTCGCGTCTTGCCGGTGGTATCGGTGGACGCGGACCCGGCGAAACAAAGCTCGAAACAGATCGCCGCCGCGTTCGTGACCGCATCGCCCAATTAGAAAAACAAGTCGATAATCTCGGCCGACAGCGACAGGAACGTCGCAAGACACGCGTTCAAAAACATCTGCCGATAATCTCGTTGGTCGGCTATACAAATGCCGGAAAATCGACGCTGCTAAACAGCCTGACACAGAGCCGTGTTTATGCCGAGAAAAAGATGTTTGCAACGCTCGACCCGACCTCGCGCAGGTTGAGGCTGCCGTACGATCAGGAAGTGATCATCAACGATACCGTCGGATTTATACGCGATCTGCCGGAAGCTCTCGTATCGGCCTTTCGCGCAACGCTTGAGGAAATTGCAGACAGCGATTTGCTTGTTCATGTGGTCGATGCATCGCATCCGCGCGTTATACAACAAATTGCGTCGGTCGGTAAAATTATCACAGATCTTAATTTTAACGAGATACCGCAATTGATAGTTTTTAATAAGGCGGATATGATCTCGAACGCCGAAATAGAGAGTTTAATGAGACAGGTCGCGCTTGACACCGATGCACAATGCGTGTCAATTTCAGCTATCCGGCGTGAGACGCTTAAACCGATGGTCGAGGCAATTGGGGAAACGGTCAAGTTTCCGGGCTTTCAGGTTCAAAGTACAGAGCAGGCTGTGTAAACTGGCGACAGCCTCGTAACCGGCCGGACGGTAAAGTCCCGCGAACTCGAAACGCCGAACTCGAATCTAATCAGTAATGAACAAAAGAATCAAGGACATGAAATCGTCAGGTACGCGGTTGCGCGAAAATGTATTTGCTTATATTGCAGAGCCTTTTAATTTTTTGTCCGAGAATCAGAAGTTTTGGCTGGGATTTACTGCATTTTGTCTCGTCACTGCGTTTTTGATCCATAATCCTTTTTGGCGCGCCTCGGGCGAGCAGGTTTATAAAGAGGGCGATATTGCCCGCGAAAATATAATATCCCCGGCGGATGTGATCTTTACCGACACCGAAGAGTCGGAAAATTTAAAAGCTGAGGCGAGAGAGGGGGTCAGGCCGATCTTTCGTTTTGAATCAAACAAGGCCGAGCAGTCGGTTCAGCGGTTTCTTTCATCCTGGGAAAAGCTGCAGCGTCATGCAAATGAAACTCTGAACACACGACAATCCAATTCCGATTCAAAAGAAGAAACTCACTGGACGGGAGCGGGAGGACCGGAAACGGGAAAGATACTGGCGGCTCGCACATTCAGCCGTAACGAAATCGAAACAGTGCAAAGTGCGTTAAAGGAAAGCGCCGAGGGCTATGTTTTTGATGACGCCGAGAATCAGTATTTTCAGAATCAGGTTTTGGTATTTGATCGCGCAAAGCCTAATCAGCAATCGACTGTGGCAATGCCGGAGAGCATTTGGACGCCGCTTTCAGTCGCCCGCGAAAAACTAAAATCACGCCTGACGGCCATCAGAAGCCTTTCGCCGGCTGAAGTTGAAGCGTTTTATACCGCAACCGAAACATTGGTCGAGCCAAGCGTTTCGTATGACAGCGTTGCCACCGAAGCCGCACGTCAGGCCGCCGCCGACAGCATAGAGACAAGGACGATCTCACTAAAACGCGGGCAAAAAATAGCGGATGAGGGCGACATTGTCACCGGTACGATGTTATCCAGAATCGCGGCGCTTCGCAGCTATGCATCAAGCTCGCGTCAGATCAACCGATTCATTGGAATTCTGATGCTCATAACGGGGCTGTTCCTGCTTTCCTGGAAATTTGTCGAGCATCGCGGGGTGGTGCCGCGGCTTGCGTTATCGCCTCACAAAACATTCGCTTTATTGGGCTTTGTTATCGTCGTTCAGACGGCGGTAATGGCAGTATTTTTTCGGCTTGCCGAGTTTACGGCTGTTCAGAATATGAAGGCCCCGCTCAGCGATCCGATGTTGTGGTCGTTTGCCGTGCCGTTTGCGACGGCAAGTCTGTTGATAACGCTGCTTGCCGACCGCCCGACGGCACTTTTTACTGGTATTTTCGGTTCGTTTATAGCCGGTTTTATGGCACCGCGCGGATTTGAATTTGTTATATTCTCCGCCCTCGTCTCTGCCGTTGCCGTTTACGGTATTGGCCGATACCGCTCACGTCAGACCGTAACAATGGCCGGCGGTCTGGTCGGCCTCGCAAGTGCTGGGCTGTCGATCGCGCTGATCGCTCTTACGCAGCAGCCGATCATTCTCAACACGATCCTGCTTGCGGTCGCCTGCGGCCTTGCGAGCGGTATAATCACAGCCGCTTTAACGGCGGTTGCTCTGCCGATCTGCGAAAATTTCTTTGGCATCATGACCGATGTAAAACTGCTTGAACTTTCAAATGCCGATCTGCCGGTGCTTGGTCAGCTCGCAATGCGGGCACCCGGCACAAATCAGCATTCGCACGCCGTAGGCCAGCTTGCCGAGGAAGCATGCCGCGTTGTCGGCGGAAACGGATTGCTCGCCCGAATCGGCGCTCTTTACCATGACATCGGCAAAACGGCGGCTCCGGAGCATTTTGTCGAGAATCAGGCGAGCAAGAATCCGCATGACCGCATCAAGCCGACGGCGAGCGCCAAGATCATTATCAGCCACGTAACATACGGCGTTAAATTGGCAAAAGAGATGGGGCTGCCGTCGAGGATAATCGATTTTATACCACAGCATCACGGAACCCGAACGCTCCATTATTTCTTAAAAAAAGCACAAGCCGAAGCTCACGATCCTAGCGATGTATCGGAAAACGATTTTCGGTATCCGGGGCCAAAGCCGCAGTTCAAAGAATCGGCAATTATGATGATCGCCGATTCGTGCGAGGCCGCCGCACGGTCATTGGATGAGCCAAATAGTGATAACATCAGGTTTATCGTAACCAAGATCATCGACGCGATTCTGGCCGACGATCAACTTGGCGAATGCGATCTCACGCTCCGCGAACTGACGCAGATCCGCGAATCCATGATTAAATCGCTTGTCGCGATATACCATTCGAGGGTTGACTATCCTGGCTACGTGCCGCCAAAATCCGATCAGTTAAAGATCACTCCACCCGAACTCGATAGTGAGGAAAGGGGGCTCAGATACACAGACCCTGCCGATATCCCTATCAGCGTAGGCGGCGAGGTCGAAGATGAGGCGTTGGACCGCTCGATCGAACCGCAAAAGGCGGAGGCGAAAACTTCAAATTTGTAACAAAATTACGTCCGATCTATGCTAAAACGTTATACATTTTGGTTCTCGGCGGCGATACTTTTTCAGCTATTGACCGGTTTGCTGCATTTGCTTGGCCTTTTCGTGAGGCCGAGACCTGCAAATGATACGGAGCGTGAATTACTGACTTTGGCAACGACCTATAAAATGGACGCCGGTGCGGGTTTTGCACCGACGTTTTATAATCTTTTTACCGCGTACAGCTCATCCTTTACTTTCCTGTGTATTTTTGCGGCTTTGACAAACGGATATTTGCTCTTCAAACACACCGAGCCGACGGTAATGCGCGGTATTATCGGTATTAATGTCGCTATATTTGGCACCCTTTTTGCCGTAACCGCCTATTTTACATTCTTGCCGCTGGTGGTTTGCGCCGGTCTGATCTTTCTCAATTTGCTGGCAGCATTTATCGTCGTCCCAAAAATTGAATCAGCGGTCTAATCGTGGCATCACGCTAAAGCGGAATCCCTTACCGATTCACGATTTTTCGACCGGTTCGGTTATGCCGCATCGCGGGCATGTTAAAAAGCGGCGCGTTTTGTCGGTCCACCTTGCAAGTGCGGCATTTGAAAGCGTAGGGTTTTTGCTCTCCGCTTCGCCTTCACTAAAAGCTCGTGAATGCTTTTGCGGGGGATGTTGCTTAGTTTTTAGATCGCGTTCGCAATGACGGCATATCCAGCCAAAGCCGCTATTATAAAAATCGTTTAGTTCGGTCATCAGAAGAGATCAAAAAATAAAAAAAGCGGCGAGCGTTTATGCTCGCCGCTTTTTGTCTGATATACGGCAAAAGTTATTGGACGGGCCGACGATTCGTGCGTGCCGCGGGCGCATTGCCAAGCAGACGGACCGGGACGGTCATCGTCCGGCCGCCGCGATAAATTTCAAAGTCCACCGTTTCACCGATCTGCTTTTTATCAAGCAAACGGTAGAGATCGTCAAGTTCAGTAATTTTCTGTCCTTCGGCGGCTACGATAATGTCGCCGATGCCGCCCTCACGGGTAAATCCCCTCAGCCCTGCGCGGTCTGCCGAGCCGCCTTCCTGAAGTTGATATACAAGCAGACCTGATTCGACCGGTGAACGAAAGCCGCGTTTTTTGAGGTCCTCGACCGATGGCAGCACCGCGCCCAACTTCGGCCGCCTTACCTCTCCGAACTGGAGAATCTGCGGGATGATGCGTTTTGCCGTATTGGAGGGCACCGCAAACCCGACGCCGACCGAGCCGCCCGCCGGCGACAGTATCTGCGAATTGATGCCGATCATCCGGCCAAATTTATCAAGCAGCGGGCCGCCCGAATTTCCCGGATTAATCGATGCATCAGTTTGAACCGCGGCGTCGATCGGTTTGCCGTTTCGAGCTCTGATCGGTCGCTGCAGACCGGAAATGACGCCGGTTGTAAGCGTTCTGTCAAGCCCAAAAGGGTTGCCGATCGCCAAAACCTTTTGCCCGACAATAAGTTTGTCCGAATCACCAAATGGCACCACGGTCATATTAGCGGGCGGGGAATCGAGCTTTATAACTGCGAGGTCCGTGTCCGGATCACCGCCGACAACCGTCGCCGAATAGGTTGTCTCTCCGCCAAAACTCACGGTCAGCTTCTGCGCTCCTTCGATAACGTGGTTGTTGGTGAGAATGTTGCCGTTTGTGTCGATAACAAAACCGGAGCCGTTGCCTTTTCCCTCCTGAACGCCGCCCCAGAAATCCTGCCGGTACGAAGTCGTCGTTATGAATGCCACACCTGGTGAAATGGCTTTATAGACATCGATGCTGTTTTGCTCATCGCTCACAGCGAACGGATCAGATATCCCCTCCGCAGTGGTTTCGGCAAATGCCGTATTTGAGTCTCCCTTTGCCTGCCACAGGCCGCCAAAACTATAAAGAAGGGCCGTCGCCCCCACCGCGATCAACGCCGATGCAAAGGCCAGTAATAAGATTTGTCTCGCCGAAAGCTGGTAAACCGAATTTTTGTTCATAACGAATTTTTACCTCAACCCATAATATATCTGATTTTTTGATGCGCCAAAAAGCAGGATGCGTTGTGTTTTATTTACGAACAAAAAAGCCCGGATGTTTCGTCAAAAATCGGAAAGAGCGCTTCGATCGGTCTATCGAACACGAATACGAAGGCAAGCCTGATTTTTAATATTTTTATGCCGGAATAAAGAAAGCGAATATCTGCCGCGGAAGTTCGACCAGATCGCTAATCGACGTATTCGAAACAAAGCCGAACGCCGACAAACCTGTAAAAAGATGAATACCCATCAGCCCGATATAAACTGCCAGGGCAACAGCCAGACCGTAGCGCGCCAGCGGACGGTTGCCCCATCTAAACAACACAAAAGCCGTTACCGCGCCGATAAATACTTTTACGCCCAGAAACGGACCGTTGCCTATTTCCAAAAGGCTGGCCATCAGTTGATTTCCCTCGGTCGCAACGCCGCTTCGCACCCATACGATGGTCAATAATGCGTCGAGAAGATTTAGGGCGAAAAGTAGAAAAGCCGGGGCGAATAGATGCATAATGGACGGATTCTCCTGCAAAAACTTGTTAAACTCAATCCTTAAATGATTTAACCCCCGGTTTTTAGACCGGGGGCTTTTTTCAGGATGAGATTTTAGAACTTCTAATTTACTTTGGGTACATACGTCTAATACCCTCAAATTTCAGAAAAAATACGAAATTTTTTGTAAAATTGACAGACAACGCCCAAAGAGCATACGAAGTCTTAACAACGGCGCTTGAAGCGTCTCCCCACTTGGCCGATTTTCAAACGAGATAAGGTATCGAATAGGTGCAAAAAATGAAAAATATCTACAGATTAAATTGTTTGTTTACATTATTAGCGGTTGTTTTTGTGGCCGGTTCTGGTGCTGCTTTTGCTCAGCGGAGAGCAAATTCGGCCGTTTACCGTGTCGATTCGGGAACCGTCGTACGCGTTCGTATGGATAAGACCATCAATTCGAAATCTGCAAGGGTTGGCGACAGATTTAACGTGACGACCATTGATCCTGTCTATTCGTCAAACGGCGTTGTAGTCATACCGAATGGCAGCACTTTGGTCGGGCGTGTAGATTCGGTCAAGTCGGCCGACAAAGGCGGAAAGGCCGGCGAGATCGACGCGAAATTTGTCTCGGTGCGGCTGCCAAACGGCCGCAGCCGTTCTATCAACGGTTCGCTGACCGATCTCGACGCGGACAATTCGTCTAGCGATAACGAGGGAACCGCGACCGGCGGCGGGTTAAAGAATCGTAGGTTGATCTTTATCGGCGGCGGTGGTGTGGGTGGTGCGATATTGGGAGCGGCAATTGGCGGCGGCAAAGGCGCTCTAATTGGCGGGTTGCTCGGGGCCGGTGGCGGTTTTGTCGGTGACAAACTGCTAAAAGGGCCAGAGGCAGAGGTCAAATCAGGTACGGAATTCGGGGTACAGCTAAATCAGCCGGTCACGCTTCCGAGATTTGCCGAGGTAAATAACGATGCGCCGATCAGAACGGAAACGCCGCGAACATCCGGCAGCCAAACTTACACCGTGCGGACCGGCGACACACTCAGTAAGATCAGCATCCGGTTTTACGGCACATCTAGGCGTTATCTGGAAATATACGAAGCAAACCGCGACATTCTGTCCAGTCCCGCGAGCATCGCCGTCGGGCAGCAATTGCAAATTCCTTAGCCAAACACCGGGTTAATGACGCCGCAACTCAGTTTTTAGAGCCGATTCTAAATGTCAGCCCGACGCTGACAGTAAACGGATAACCGGGTGTGGCGTGAATTCTGGATGCAACGTCGCAGGTAGGACAAACTCTGGATTCGAAAAAATTTTGGGTTTCGAAGTATCTTTTGTTTAATAAATTATCGATCGCAAAATTAACATCGACCCACCGTTTGAGCCGCTTTGAAAGGGCAAAATCGACAACGTCATGGCCACTCGCACGGATCGACGGGTCTTCGCCGTCAAGACGGTAATTCGAGATATGACGCCACGAAAGAGATGTGTTAAATCCGCGTGACTCCGATAAAACAAATCCCGCATTTGCAACAAGATGCGGCGAACTGTCAACGATAACACGGCGGCCGTCGGCGGTAAATTCGCCACGGAAAAATGCGTTTATCACGTTTGTCAGGCCGCCGTTAAAACTTAAATTTTTTGTCAATTTGACCGAAGTTCGCGTTTCGATCCCATAGGAACGCGACGGCCCGGCAAGCTCGACACTGCCGTCATCCGGGATATAAACCTGCTCGTTTGAGCGGTCGATCAAAAACGACGTAAATACGGCGGAGATCCTGCCGCCGTTGTAAGATGTTCCGGCCTGGTAAAAATCGGTCGTTGAAAGCTTAGGCGAATCAGGATTGCGGGCGACCCCGCGGGCGTCCTGCGAAGATACACCGCGTCCGTAATTTGCGTACAAGCTGACAGGGAATCTGTCAAACGGCGACCACGAAACGGCGATCTTTGGCTGAAATTCGCCGCTCCCTTCATCAGTTACGAGTTCGGTCCGCACGTCGCGCGTCTCAAATCCATTTACCCTAAAAGTAAAATAATCGAATCGCAGCCCCAGATCCACCTGTAGATGCCCATCGGCAAAACTAAAGCTGTTTTGAATGTACCCTGCGTAATTGTTCACATTCGCATCGGCCGAGGTTAAAACCACATCGGGATTTGTCAGATTGCCAGGCAGGAACTTACGGTTTGGCGTGCGTCCGACGCTCGGAAAAAGGCCCACATTTATCTGATTTGCATGAAAATTTGCCCCGACCGTCAGCATGGAACCGGTGCCAAATAATTTATAAGGCTGCAAATATTGAACGTTCGCACCCTGCTGCAGACGCGAATCGTGCTGCTGTATCTCGTCGCCAAATACTGGGTCCGCGGTAAAGAATGTAAAATTTGAAAACAGATCGAACAACGACCGCCCGACGAAAGCATCCGCCTTAAACGTCGCACCGGATTGCGCCTGCCTGCGGTAATAAGCCGCAATGGTGCCGAGCTGAACTTTTCCGCCGTTATCAGGATCAAGAAAGCCAAACCTGTCAAGTTCGCCGTTTGCAACCAGATCGAGGGGAATTTGTCCCGATGAAAAAAAATCGTTGCGTCCAAAATTAAATTTGAAACCGACGGCCTGTGTATCGTCCAGCTTGTATGTCAGATTGCCCGAAACGTTGTCGCGGCGGTATCTGAGCGGGCTGACAAAAGGCCCGTCGGTATAACTCGGTTCGTATGAAACAAATGCGTCGACGTTTTTCCACTGCGGCGAATATGCAAAAAATCCGCGAACCGTATTAAACGAGCCGGCCTGAATACGTGCGGTAAAAATATCAGGGAGCGATTCGCGCAGCCGAATTTGGACTACGCCAAGGCCCGAAAAATCACCGTGAGCGGCGGAAAACGGGCCATTAATGATCGAAATGCCCTCGACGAGTTCGGGCGAGAGTGATTTAAGGCCGCCGAGATAACCCTGTCCATGACCCTGTGTACCCTGATTTTGCTGGATGCCGTCAACCAATATTTTCAAACCGCCGTTTACACCGCCGTGATCGAGGTTAAAACCGTATCGGCGGATCTCGAGCGATTTGCCGCCGCCCTCGTGCTGACCGGCGTTTATACCGGCGTTCAGAGTTTGAATAAGCTGGTCGTCACGCCCAAAAAGATAATTTTTATAGATCGCCCCGTTGCGGTACTCGACAACCGGGGTCAAGGCCTCGGCTTCGATGGTCACACTCTCCGAAATTGGCGGGACAATATATGTGATCTTCAACTGAATGTTTGCCACGTCTTGCGACGATGAAAAAATCTGCGTCGTCGGAGCGATGTTTTTTCCGGAAATTTTTACGGTCAGAGGCTCGTCCGGAACGGCTATGGAAAACCTGCCTTCGTCATCGCTGACAGTTGTTAAACGCCCTTCCAATGTCTCGATCTCCAGTGAAACATTAGGCGCTAATTGGAAAGTCGATGTGACTATCGTTCCCGAAAGTATCCGCTTCGTCTGGCCGAAATTTTGTATCGCGAAAGTCATTATCAATAAAGCGATAGCGACAAGATTCCCTGATGATAAATACTTTTTCATAATTTCCCCTTGTGATTGTTTTGTAAATCAAATTCTATTATAAGAATAATAGCACGAAGTACAAGTTCGTAACACAGTATAAAATTACATTTCGCAGATGAGAGCGAACCGGATTCAAGATTATTTTGAATCGCTGATAGCGGATGAGGGGAGTGTGAGAAAAAGTTTGCCGTTTTTAATGCCTTTCAGGCTGAGCAGCGAATTGGACAGCCGGACGATGTCGTCGGCGATCCCGCGTAATGCAAGTATCTCGAGACAGTCGTCGTGGCCTACATGGAGATGCATAACCGACAAAATATGGTGGTGAAAGCTGTGTTGTATCTGCGTCATTTCCTCGAGCAAACCGCTCGAGTGGTGGTCATAAACCAGGGTCAGACTGCCGATCGCCTCTCCGGTTTGGGGAAAATTGTCGATTTTTGATTTTATCAAGGCGTCGCGCATCAGATCGCGGAGGGCCTCGGAACGGGTTTCATATCCCTGAATGGAAATGAGTTTGTCAAAACTTACCAAAAGGTCTTCTTCAACGCTGACCCCAAATCTGGTTAAATCTGCCATTGAGGGAATGTAGCATTAAGCCGCCGTAAATCGCAAGCCGATCGTAACGCGGCCGCCATCCTGCGTCGCGGCTTCCGCAAATAGAGCGGCAAGCCGCGGGCGACGGGTCCGGAAGCGATAGCGACTGGGTTCTTTTGACAGGTGCATTGTTTGCGGCTATGCCGTCGCGGGCTTACAGGCCGCGGACGCGTGAAGATTGCTTTTCCGATAATTACTACACCAAATTCCGAGAATTGCCACTAGCTTCAG
>JBGTEX010000009.1:0-2876 GCA_041747575.1 Pyrinomonadaceae bacterium | reverse complement strand
CCACAAAGGGATCGCGTCGGTTATTTTTTCGGCCCGTATTGCTATCTTTACGTGTGTCGCTGGTGTTGAACGCAGTCGGTCGTAAATTTCGACGACATCGGGGGGCTCGTCCGAAAAGTCGTGATACGAGCAGATCCGGTTCACCCACCGCGATTTGACGGCTTTAGCGACTATGTCCTCTTCAAAATCTCCCCCCCAAAACGGGCAGTCATGGCCGCCGAACCAAAAGCTAAAACGCTCTTCGTCAGATATTTTGCGTTTTCCTCCTTGATCTTCGTTTCGGAAGGTCGCCAAAAGGAATTGCCTGAACCGGTCGGGTTCTTCACTCACTCTCGCAAGGGCTGGCAGAATCTCACCTGGATCAAGACAATCAAAGCGAGCCTCAACAATGTCCGCCGTTTCCGCGCTCCGAATTTGCCGGAACAACTCTTCAGCGGTTCCGGCACAGATTGAGATGCAGATCTTTCCGTCGTTCATCTTGAATGGAAAAGGACTAGGCACGATCGCCGGAAGAAGGGAGCTTAACGACAAAGCTTAGAGCTGCTATAAGACACGCTATCACGCCGGCCGCGGCGGCAGATACGATAAACGTATTGCCGCTTTGTTTCACGGCAACGGCCGTCAATGCCCACGCCACGGCGAGCGGGACGAAATAGTTTAGCAGCGACACCCGAACAAAAACGCCAAAACCGGCCGCGAGGAATATTAATATAACACCCAAAACGCTTGAGAAAGCGGCCGTATCAACATTCAGACGGACCAACAGGACCGCAAAATTAACGAGCGTAGCCGCCGACAGCCATCCGAGATAGAGGCCGAACGGAGCTTCGACCAGCACCGAGTCCTTCGCCGAATTGAGCCTGGATGCCTTTGAATTAATAAAGAACAGGGCCGCAAGCAGCGACGCGATAATCAGGAAGCTAATTTCGATCTGATCCGAATGCCAAAAGTAGATCCATGCACAATTCAGAGCGCAGCTTAGAATATAAAGCGACCGCAGTGGCCGCAATCGCATCAAATTTGCCGGGAGCAGTTGGTAAATGCTAAATGCAACCAGCCCAAGATAGATAAGGCTCCAGATCGAAAAAGCGTAACCCGCCGGTGTTATCACGGTGGGGTATTTGTCCGAAATTTCAGCCGGGGTCACGCCGTTTACGTATCCGGCCGCTGCGATCCAGTTAAAGGCGATCATCCCGGTGGTCGCCGCCAAAACAAGGATCGCTCGGATACGGTCGGTCGCACTGGCTGTTTCTGTCATAACTACCGTGAGTTTAGAGAAGGGACAGGCGGCAGTCAATGCCTTCAATGATCGCCGTTTTGACGAATTTGGTTTCACAAATTCACGATTTCGTATGATAATGACCGAAAACGTAAAGTTTTGTAAAGACAGTTGTCGCCCGATTCCCTGGTTTTATGTTGCGTTCCAACCAAAAACGGCACTTATGCGTCTTAATCAGGTCTTTGGCACTGTGGTTGCCTTATTTGAGAGTGACGCACTTTCCCTTTTCCCCATGCGTTTAACGAAAGAAGGAAAGAGGAGTTTTTTGTAGAATGAAGAAGTTAAGACACATAATGTTGGGTCTGATGATGATCGCGGGGCTTTCGCTCGGCGTTTTTGCACAGAAGACCGATGACCAGAAAAAGCCCCCGCCGAAAGATCCGAAAGAGACGCCAAAGGTTGAACCGCGCGAAAAGCCTGCGCCGCGACCGCCCAGCGACGACAAAAAGCCAAAGAAACCGCAATACGCGATAATTTGGCGAACTGAGGGTAGCGATCTGGCCTAAATCGCATGTAAAAAATAAAAAAGCAGCCTTTCGAAAGATCGGCTGCTTTTTTGCGTTTACTGCTAACTGGCTTGTGTTTTACCAGAAATCGGACTACATTTAGGCAGTTTTGATAAAAATAAATGAGTTGCGCCCGACATTTTTCTTCAAGATGTATGCCAGCATACAGTAAACGGTGCGAAACTCGAATAAATTACTGAACTAATTGCCAAACATGGAGGCGGGATTCCGCCTTCGGATTAACGCATCCTGTATCAGTTCACCGATCAGGATGACATTTGGGAGATTTACGGCTTTCCGGTCGTTTGTGGCTCCCGCTAAACACAAGGACTCGAGAAAAAAATGGAGGATTCGAAGATGGACGAGATCAAATCAAATGTCCCCAAGACATTTAGCGATCGCGTAAGAGCGTTCAGGTATCTGATCGTGCTTACGGCCCTGGTGGCAGTAGCCGCTGTGGGATATACATTTTTGCCGGATGCGGAAGTATCGGCACAACAAATAGACACGAAACCGGGAGCAGCAAATGAAGCACCGGAAGAAGTGGCAACAAGAGGGATGATCAACTTTGCATTGAACATGCACTCGGCAAGCGAGTACACGGTCTATGCGGAAAGAGGGATCGTCGAGACAGGCAGCGACATAAGAGGAACGAAGGGAAGTGCCCAGCGTTCTGAAACAGGCCGCAAAAGGACAAAGGACCTGTCGAATACGATCGACGCGATGAGGCAGCTGCCGTGTACGGACCTGAAGAGTTCGTCATTGACGGGCAAAAGCTTCAATTCAGGCGTTTATTGTATGAGTTCGGCTGAACTGGCTGGCGAAATGATGCTTGACGGTGCAGGCGACACAACGGGCGTATACATTTTCCGCGTGGCGGGAACATTGAACGCAAAAGCGGGATCGAGCATCAGGCTTGAGAACGGCGCCCAGAGCGGCAACGTATTTTTTGTTGCTGAAGAAGCCGAGATCGGAGCGAATGCATCGTTCAGAGCAAGCATCCTTACCAAAGGCGATACGCGGATCGGAACCGGATCAACGGTGACGGACAAGGTATTGTCGATGGGCAAGGTAGAGATGACGGACAGCGC
>JBGTEX010000008.1:0-18164 GCA_041747575.1 Pyrinomonadaceae bacterium | reverse complement strand
GCAGCAGAAAGCCAGGTAGAACTGGCCTTTATGGGGAGTGGCGAGGTGAAGCCGGAGCCACGACCCGATGAAGGGGCTGAACCCCTCGCGGTGCATAGCTGAAAGCCAGGCAGGCAACGAGGCTTTCAGCCTCGTGATCTGCTATGTGTCTCTGCGAACCGCCTTGGTACGGACCCGTATGCCAGGTGGTGTGGGAGGGGGAAGCCGCGAGGCTTTTCCCTATCCCGATCCCAGGTGGAGCCTTTGCGGTCGCGGCTTGCAAGCCCTCGGCGGCATAGCCGCAAACAATGCACCTGTCAAAAGAACCCAGTCGCTATCGCTTCCGGTTCTGACCCGCCGGTCGCGGCTTGCCGCTCTGTTGGGGCTGTCTCAAAAGTCAGGATTTCGGTTTTAGCTCCTTAGGAGCGAAATGTTTGTAGAACCGATTCAAAAAAAAGTTAAAGCTCCATAGGAGCGAAATGTGCCGTAATAGACATTTTGGGTGATTTTTTTGACACCTTTAGTTCTAATAGACATTTTTTGGTGATGTTTTTTCTGCATTGGTGCGGGGCATGATGAGACTTGTGATAAGGATAAAAAATCAAGCGAAGCGGAAGCGGGCTCTGCTGGAGAGCAACTCGCCAGGAATAGCTTAATTCGCGACAAGTGATGTTGCAGAAAGGGGCTTGAACACCGGGCCTCTTTTTTACTATCACTGGAGCGGTTATGCCTTAAAAAACTCATTTATAAATTTCTTTCGTCTCGATTCCGTCAGGCCGTTATACCAGTTGCTCGTACGTCTTTTTCCCTTCGGTATATACTCACGCCATAAAACCGCGTTCTCCAGCCTCTCTCCACCAACAAACCGCCTCCCGCACACCCGGCATATGTACCGCTGAACTCCTTTAACTTTTCCGTTTTTACAACTATTTTTGACCCACAATAAAAGCAGTTTTTTTATTCATAACCTTTCACCCACCTCAAGACCAATACTATCAACTATTTACAGCCTTTTCATCACCAAAAATGTCTATTACGTCTGATTTTTGGTTCTATGAGTTGGATTTGAAACGTACAAAATAGAGGTTGATTTGTTATAGTTGCTTTACTTAAAGATCAAGGTAGTGTTCAAATTCGACAATATCGCACCTGATGTGTCAGAATTCTTTTTCTACTATAGGTTTTTAATTAATAAGGAGATAAAAAAGATTTAATGTCAGAAGAAGCAGTAAAGGCCGCAGAATCGGCCGAAGAGACAACACCAACGGCGGCGGAAGAGAAAACAGAAACGCCAGCGGCCGTTCCGGCTGAAGAAACGCAGGACGATCACGAGGACGTTTCATACCAGGCTGTCGAAAAGGAAGGCGAGGTGACGGCGATTTGGGAAATGCAGGGGCAAAAACATCTGCGGACCATACATCCGCGCTCGGTCGAGGGAAAACAGATTTTAGCACTTTTCGAAACCGCCGGATAAGAATCGCCGGACATCCATGTCCGCGTTCAGCCCTGAAAAGTTCGGAATCAGTCAGAGGAAATCGACATATTCATTCGCCGCGCGGTTTCCAAAGCGAATCGCAATAATATTTCCTGCTGTCGTAAAAGTTTTTCTTTATCTCAAAACCGCTTTTAGCGGCCAGTTCTTCGATCAATTGCAGGCTGTATTTTTGGGAAATTTCCATAAAAATAGTATCCCACTGGCCAAATTCAAACGACCGTTCAAGCGCTTTTATATAAACAGTTTGCTCCTCACGGCTGATCAAAAATGAACGTGCGGACGACTCGACGGGCCGATAGATCGCATAATGCGTGAATTTGTCGAGATCAAAATCGGCACCGAGTTCGCGGTTGATGCGCTTTAGTAAATTCAGATTAAAAGCCGCTGTGACGCCTTTGCTGTCGTCGTATGCGTTGACTATCACGTGCGGGTCTTTTTGCAGATCAAAACCGACAAAAAGTAGATCGTCCCGGTTCATAACACCGCGCAGCTTTTGAAAAAAATCGAGAGCCTGTTCGCGGTTAAAATTACCGATATTCGAGCCGAGAAAAAGTAAAATTTTTTGCCTTCCGGTCCCGTTTTTGAGAGATTGAAGGATATTGAAATAATCACCGGTCAGCGTCTCAATCTTCAATGTCGGAAATTTTGCCGAAAATTTTGCGGAAAGAGCATCGAGAGCTTCCTGAGAAATGTCGATCGGCGAGTAAGTCATTTCCACACTTTGCGTGAGAAAATAATCGATCAAAACCGCCGTCTTTGTACCGTCACCGGCGCCGAGTTCGATCAGATCAAATTTGCCGCCGCCATCTGTAAATGATCTGAAGATCTCATCCGCCTGGGTCGAGAATATTTCGTGTTCGCATTCGGTCAGGTAATACTCAGGCAGTTTCATTATTTCCTGAAAAAGCCTCGAACCTTCATCGTCGTAGAAATATTTTGATGAAAGAGATTTTGGCGTTGAACTCAAACCGCGAAGCACGTCCGCGGCAAAGTTTGTGAGTTCAGGTGACGTAGTGCTGTGCATATAAACAGGGCTTCGAACAGAATACATAGATATAAATACGCGGTATGTAACCTGTAATACCCTCTACCGATTTATTTTTTCTCACATCATCTATTCCTCATCGGGCAAGTCTTATTCCCGTAAGCTGCCAACGCAGATGCGGGTGAAAGAAGTTTCGATATGTCGGGCGGCTGTGGCCGGGCGGTGTTATTGCCGAGGCTCCGCGCAGAACCATCTGGTTTATCATAAATTTGCCGTTGTATTCGCCGACCGCCCCCGCTGGTTTTTTAAAACCGGGATAGGCCAGATATGCGGAATTTGTCCATTCCCAACGCTTGCCCCAATCGAAGCTCTCGTTTGCGGCTTCCCATTCGGCCTCGGTCGGAAGCCGCATCTCTTTCCATTCGGCAAACGCCGCGGCTTCGTAATATGAAACGTGACAAACCGGAGCGTCCAGAGCCAATTCCCGAAGGCCGCCAAATGTATAATGACGCCAGCCCTCGTCACCGTTCTGCCAATAGAGCGGTGAGCAAATCTCGTTTTGATTGACCCAGTCCCAACCCTCAGAGTGCCAATAGCGAAAATCCTTATAACCGTCCGCCTCGACAAACTCTAAAAATTCGCGATTTGTAACGAGCCGTTCGCCGATGGCAAAATCGTCCATGTAAACCTTGTGCCGGTTTTTTTCGTTGTCAAAACAGAAGCCGTCGCCGTCGTATCCGATCTCGTAAACACCGCCGACGATCTTTATAAAGGAGTTTGATTCGGATTCAGAATCTTCTTCGGGTAAAAACCCTTCTCGATAGGCGGGTAAGAGCGGGTTGACACTCAATGTATATTTTAGATCGGTGAGAAACAGCTCCTGGTGCTGCTGTTCGTGATGTAAGCCAAGCACGACAAGCTCCCGAACCTCTTCCGGCAAATCCCCCGCGAGGAATTTGCTCATATTGTCATCGACATACTTTCGATAGGCAAAAACCTGTTTGACAGTCGGCCGGCTCAAACTTCCGCGATGGTCACGTTTGGTGCGTGTTCCAATTGAGTTGTAATAACTGTTAAATAAAAATGTGAACTGCTCGTCAAAGATCAAATAGCCGCTCATATACCTTTTAAAGATCATCTCCTCAAAAAACCATGTCGTATGTGCGATATTCCACTTTGGCGGCGAAACATCGGCTATGGGCTGCGGAATATAGTCCTCAATTTCGAGCGGCTCACAAAGCGTCTCGGTGTAGCGGCGAACGTCGCTGTACCGTTGTGATAGATCTGTGTGTGGTTTTTCCCCCTTGCTAAATCCTTGCATTTATTCAATTAAATCAAATTTTAACGCATTAAACCAATGCGACTTTCGACGTTTCACACAGAACGATGCACGGAAACGGTATTTATTCGTTCCCATTCGGACACTTGACGGGCGCGTTTATTTTCGTAAGCATTTGCGAGCGCACCGATCAGGTCGTCGTTTGAAGATTTGCGGGAAGAAAAAGGTTTTGGATTAGAGATATCCTTTCTTTGAAATTGAGCGGAACTGCGTGCGGCATTTTTATTATCCGGGTTGACCATCGTTTTGCCTCCTGATTTGAGGGCAGACGGTCGAACCGAGGATCAAAATATCAAATTTCGACCGGCTGCAAAATAATTTGTGTACTCATTAAATATTTCGTTATAAAAAAACTCCTCGAAATTTAAAGTTCTAAAAGAATATCATAATTTTATGCTATAAGCCAAGCAAAAATGTAAGAACGTGGCGAACCCGTACGTAGTTTTCAAAACTTAAGGGAAAATGCACTTGTGCAGGCTCAGTCTAAGTTTCAAATTTTGATGCGACCAGGTGCATGAGATCAACAAAGAAGGTAACGATCGGCGGGTAAAAAATAAATTCGGGGCGTACAGTTTTGCCAAACATCGAGGGCAATGCGAGCGAAGCAAAATCTAGCTGGGTTCCGATCAAAAAACCGACGCCGAGAGACAGTATAACGGCACTTATCAATACCGCGGCGGCAGCGAGGCTTGAGTACGGCTTTTCGCGGCGTTCGTTGTCATCGAGGATCGATTCGTGAATGTGGTCGTCGGATCGGGTATATCGTTCAAACCCGGAGCGAACGCGGCCGATTATATGGATAATGCCGACGACGAAAAGCGACACGATAATGATCCGTCCGATAATCTCTGAGTTTTCAAATATACGCGGCTTTAACGCGGTCGCTAAAATTAACGATACGAGAAGTGCGACAAGCGGATAGACGGCCTTCTGAAAAGCCATTGCTTCGCCGCGTTCTTCGGCGATCATTCGGTCGATGATGTCGTTGTAACGCTTTTCATAAACCATCTGCCGCCAGCGTTTTGCATGCGGATTAGTTGCCGCAAAACCTGAACCACCGTTGCCGTTTTCGCTAAATTGAGCGTCCACAAGACGGCGGTCGTAAAGGACGCGTTCGTTTGCATTGCCTAATATCTCATAGGCCTCGGCGATGGCGGCAAATTTTAGGGCGGTTTCCTTCGAACCATTGTTGCGGTCCGGATGAAGCTTTCGCGCAAGCCGTCGATAGGCCGATTTTATCTCGGCACGCGAGGCCTTTGGTGACACTTTCAGAATGTCGTAGTAATTCACCATCGAAACGATGTGTCTGGAGAAAGCGAAAAGCCCGGAACCGAACTTTCAGACATCAAAATTATAGCATATTTTGTGCACTCAAAAAATGAAATAACTACTCCAGATCGTCGATCTGAAGGCTGATCGGATAAGCACCCCCAAGTTTAACCGCGTCAACGACCCTTACGACGCTTCCGTATGCAAGTGTGCGGGGAGCCTTGATAAAAACGGTTCGCTCAATGCGATCGTGTGACCCCCGGCCCGGATCGTCGGCAAATGAACCGGAAACATTGCCGTCAATAGTTCTTTTATCAAAAATATCCTTTAGACGTGCGGTAAGTTTTTCGGGCTCAACGGTCGTTCCCAATTCGGTTTCTGCGTTCAGTTGGAGAGAGGAATCCGCCGCGATAATTACCGCCAGAGTGTCCGGGTGAGGTTTTGTCTGGGGGTTAATTTCCGATTCAGACGGAACACGAGTCTTAAAACCAGCCGGTTTTAAAGGCGTTATGACCATAAAAATTATAAGCAGCACAAGCAGAACGTCGATCAGCGGTGTGACATTAATATTTGGTTGGTTCACGGGTATTCTCCTTTTTTTGAGGTCTAAAAATTTAGACGCCAACCAGCGGAAAATGTTCCCGCGGTGCTAACTCCAGACTGAGAACTAAGGCCTCGGGCCATTTATCGCAGAAAGCAGAGCTTGAGCTTTTGTGATGGTTTCCTGATATTCGCTTTCCGGGTCACTATCGATGACGATTCCGCCGCCGACGTTATAGGTCGCCGTGTTCCCGCGAATTACCATCGTTCGAATCGCCACGCTCATTTCGATCCCCGGACCCAAAAAAGCCCATCGTCCTGTGTCCAAAGCATTTAAATCCGCTCCGACCCCTTTAGACTTGGGAATGTAACAACCGATCGCCCCCATCGAAAGGCCGCGACGCACGGGTTCGATTTCATCGATTATCTTCATAGTGCTGATTTTTGGGGCACCGGTGATCGAACCACAGGGGAAAATGGCCTTTAGGATCTCGGAAAAATCAACATCAGAACGCAGATCGCCCGTTATGGTGGAAACCAGATGAAACAGGGTTGGATGTTCGTCGATCTGGCATAAATTTTTCACGCGGACGCTGCCGTATTCGCATACGCGGCCGAGATCGTTGCGAAGAAGATCAACGATCATCGTGTTTTCGGCACGGTCTTTGCGGCTGTCCAGTAACTCCTGTCTCAGAGCGTTATCTTCGGCGATCGTTGTTCCCCGCCGGCGCGTGCCTTTGATCGGTGAGGTCATTATTGAGCGAAACTTTGTTTCATCTCCGCTGTGTGCCGCAACCGGGCCTCTGCGTTGTTCGATTCGAAAGAAAAGTTCGGGTGACGCTGAGACGACGGTTGAATACGGCCGCTTAATAAATGCCGAAAAAGGAGCCGGATTGTCACGGCGCAGTCGGCCGAAGATAATTTCCGGTGTTAATTCATCGGGCAGCCGGGCCGTTAATTGCCGGGTCAGATTTGTTTGATACGTATCGCCCTGACGAATGCGTTCTCTGATCATTTCAATCGCCTGAAGGTAGGCCGTCCTGGTAAAATTCGAAGAAATATCCGGCGTTTTATGCAAAATATCCGATTTTGGATCTGATATGTTCGATTTGAGTTTTTTGGTGACGGACTCAAATTTTTCGGCGTTTCCGGTGAGAAAGGAAATGCCCGTATCATAGTCGTGCACGATCAAAACATCAAAAAAGGCAAGAAAGACGTCGGGTTCGGAAGCGCTATCCGATGGGTAGTTTTTTGACGGAATGTCGAGCAGCTTTATGCTGAAATCGTAGGAGATCGTAAAAATAGACGCCAGGTTTCCGCTGAGTTTTTTGTCGAGCAGATCTAGTGTTTCTCCGGCACTGCTGCCGGTGAATTCGAACGTTTCCTCTGGATCGATGCCGGCTATGAGCAGATTGGAGCCGTGACGGCCGACGCCGCAGCTGTCAAGCAGGCAAACGGTTTCGCCGGAGGCCAGATTGAGCAGGGCCGCAGCCAACTGATTCGCTGTGATATCTATTTCATACACAGCCGCGATATTATCACGGAACGCCGGTTTCACTTGAAGGCGGTTTTGACGTAATATAATCCGAGTCGGAAACTCCAAAAAGATATGAATCCTGATCTTAGCGAACGACAGACGTTGATACGCGGTCTTGGCCTTATTGCGGCGGTTTCGGTCATTATCGGCAACGTTATCGGCACGGGTGTTTTTTTGAAAGCACGGATAATGACGTGCAATGTCGGAACGCCCGGATGGGTTTTGACGGCCTGGATAGCGGCCGGTTTGCTCTCGTTGGCCGGTGCTTTGACCTATGCGGAACTAACGGCGATGAAACCGCAGGCGGGCGGCGAATACGTGTTTTTACGGGACGCTTACGGGCGCCTTTCCAGCTTTCTTTACGGCTGGATGAATATGTTTATCGCCCGGCCGGGGTCGCAGGCGGCGGCCGGTGTGGCCTTTGCGATCGGGCTTAATGATTTTCTGGGCGGCGGGCGTTTGGCTGAAGCGGTCTTTCTAAAAACTTCGTTTATAGAAATTACTATGATTCAGGTCGTCGCCATTATGATGATCGTCATATTTACTACCCTAAACGCGGCGACGGTGTCCGTAAGCGGTCAGATAGCCACGATTCTTACATTTGTAAAGATCGCTTTGATCTCGTTTGTGGGCGTCGGCGCGTTTATTTGGGTGACGGGCGATTTTGCTCATTTTTCGATGGTCGAGAGTGGCGGAACCTGTGAAAATTTAGCTGAAACGGCGCGATTCGGGTCGGCGAATTATAGTTTTGCGGCCGGTTTTGGCGCTGCTATGCTCGGGGCTCTATGGGGTTATGACGGATGGAATAATCTTACATTTGTCGCGGGCGAAGTAAAAAATCCGGGCCGCAACATCCCGCTCGCTATCATCGGCAGTACGATCCTGATCATAGTTTTGTATGTTTTTGTTCACGTCGGGTATTTTTACGTGCTTGACCCGACCGCGATAGCATCGGTGCCAGTAACTTCGTCCGTGGCGAAGGTCGTGGTCAGCAGCTTTTTTGGCGGCGGGGCGGCCGGGCTTGCGAGCGGTGTCGCGGTGGCGATTTTTACCGTCGGGTTGATGCTCTCATCGCTCGGAACGCTGCACACATCGATCTTTGCGGGTGCGCGTGTCCCGTATGCGATGGCCCGCGACGGCCTGATGCATCGCGGCCTGGCGCGGCTTTCGGCGACAAATGTTCCGGCCAGAGCTTTGATCCTGCAGGGGATACTGGCCTCTATTCTCGCTCTCACCGGTTCGTTTGACACGCTGACAAATTACGTGGTCTTTGGTCTGTGGATATTTTACGCTCTCGTCACGTCCTCGATCTTTGTGTTTCGGCGTAAATATCCAGATGCCGTAAGGCCTTACAAAGCGTGGGGTTACCCGGTTGTTCCGGTCATTTTCCTCCTGGTCGCAGGTTGGCTTTTGATAAACACGATCATAACGGACACAATTCAATCAATGATCGGGATTGTTTTGATCATTCTGGGACTGCCGGTCTATTACTACTTAAATAGAAAGGGAGCGAAATATCCGGAAAGCGATATTTAAGCTCGAATTTTTACGGTAGATTCTCGATTTACAAATATTGTATTCAGGGCGCGTCGCAGGTACATAGTAATTACGCTTAATGGCAATCACAACCACAGAGGACAGACGAAGCGGTATCGAACGGCGTGCAATAAACCGTTATCCGGTAGAGGTCGATGTTGAATGGGAAGGCGCGGACAGAAGATCGACTGGATCGATCAGCGACGTCAGCCTTGACGGATGTTTTGTGCTTAGCTCGGGCGACGTCAGCGACGGCGACCAGGTTAAGATCTATATCCCGCTGGCTGACGGCATGAAAGTTGAATTTACGGGCCGCATCGCCAATCATGTTGTCGAAATCGGTTTTGGCTTAAAGTTTGATAAGCTTTCCGACGCCCAACGGAATGTATTAACTGCGATCGTCCGAGCATCTGATGATGCTTAGTACTACTCATTGCGGAAAAGCATGCTTCACAGCAAATAGAGCGGCAAGCCGCTAGCGTCGGGTCAGAACCGGAAGCGATAGCGACTGGGTTCTTTTGACAGGTGCATTGTTTGCGGCTATGCCGCCGCGGGCTTCCAAGCCTATTTAGAGGCTGTCTCAAAGTCATTAATGGGGATTTTAACTCGCTCCGTAGGAGCGAAAACCAAAAATTATGACTTTTGAGACAGCCTCGCGGGCGGCAGACATTCGCATAAATCTAATGGCCAGAATAATTAAAAAACCTTTCGCCCGCTTGCGCGGGCTTCGATCATCCTTGGAAATCCTGACCCCAGGTTCCGCCGCAACGGCTCCACCAAACCGCTCTAATCGTTCTCATTTCTACGCTCAACGGCCTCGATCGCCGTTTCGCGGTCGTCGAAGTGAAACCTGTTTCCGTTTACAATCTGATAATTTTCGTGACCTTTTCCGGCGATGATGACGACGTCATTTTTGTGGGCTGAGGCTACCGCATGATAGATGGCTTCGCGGCGGTCCGAAATGATTTTGTAATCGATATTTGTCGTCTTAACACCGATTTCAATTTCCTGGATTATTTTTAAAGGGTCTTCGTTACGCGGGTTGTCGGATGTGATGATGACCACGTCGCTGTACCTGCCCGCGATTTCGCCCATCGGTTTTCGCTTTGTCTTATCGCGGTCACCGC
The DNA here is from genome assembly GCA_041747575.1 of Pyrinomonadaceae bacterium. GTDB lineage: Bacteria > Acidobacteriota > Blastocatellia > Pyrinomonadales > Pyrinomonadaceae > OLB17. The sequence goes on along the minus strand of JBGTEX010000008.1, from coordinate 8,357 downwards.
CGCAGCCAAAAACCGTTATGATGCGGCCTTTGGTAAGGTCGCGAGCGGTCTTTAGAGTATTTAGCAGCGCGTCATCGGTATGCGCGTAATCAACAACAACCGCAAAATCACCATCGTGAGAAACGCGCTCAAATCGTCCGGGAGCGCCGGCACAGACCGATAAACCGGCTGCGATCGCGTCGAGATCATAACCGAGCTCGAGAGCCGCCGCGGTTGCCGAGAGCATATTGTAAACATGCGGCTTGCCCACAAGCGGAGAGTTAATTTGCCTTTCACCCGCAGGTGTTTTTAATCGAAACGACGTTCCGTGAATCAGCGACACCTTAATATCGTCCGCCGTCAAATCGGCACCGACGCAGTCTGAGGCCGTTCGTGAATTCTCCGCATTCAAGGAAAAAGTTATTACGCGTTGACCGTCAGATTTTAGGTCTAATGCGAGTTTTAACCCCCATTCATCGTCGATATTTATTACTGATGCGGTAGGTTTTTCTCCGAGGCGTCCGTCAAACAATTTCTTTTTGGCGTCGTAATAATTCTCCATCGTCCCGTGATAATCGAGATGATCGCGGGTCAGATTTGTAAAGACCGCAACCCTGAATCGAAGCCAATCGCAGCGGGCGAGGTCTATCGCCTGCGACGAGGCTTCCATAACGGCCATCTCACAGCCATCGTCGAGGGCTTCGCGCAGAAATCTATTTGTGTCGGAAGCTTCGGGGGTTGTCCGCACCGCGGGTTCGCTTTTTTCTCCGATGCGATATTCAACGGTAGTCAGCATCGCGGGCTTTATACCGGCTGCATTGGCCAGGGCAAAACACAAATACGTTGTCGTGGTTTTGCCGTTTGTACCCGTGATGCCGATGAGATCGAGATCGTGCGAAGGGTTGCCGTTAACCACAGCGGCGGCTTTGGCTAGAGCTTTGCGGGCGTCGGCAACCTTTAACCACGCTCCGCTAAAGTCTGACGGCGGATCGTATTCGGAAATAACACCCGCCGCGCCACGCCGCATCACATCGCCGATAAAACGGTGCCCGTCGGCTGTTTCACCTTTGATAGCAACAAAAAGCGTACCGCCGCGAGCCTGGCGAGAGTCGTGGGTCACGTTTGACACGAACACTTCGTCGCCGATGTACGATGGAATTTCTAACCTCCGAGCAATATCGATTATGTTGAAAGTTTTACTGGCCAACGGCTCTCCTCTACTTATGACTTCTGAACTCGATTATACGAAAGTTCTCAAACATAGAAAAATCCGATGATCTCGCAATGAGTCACCGGATAAATTTATCTCTGACGCAGGAATTCTCGACTGATTGGTGATCTGAGATTGATCTAAGCGAATACCACTAATCCATGAATCTAGTGAGTCAGCGGTTCCACTCTAGAACCACAAGGTACGTCAAGGACTCCGTTATGATCATAAGTTCGATAACCAATAGTCCCGTCTGGAAAGACCACGTGTGCCTGGGTACGCGGTGTACCCGTAAACCGTGGACAATTCGCGTCTTCTCCACTGTCAGCGCCCACATCCGGCCAAACCCATCATAATAATTATTATTAGTAAAACAAAGGTACTGTTTGCTTTCATTGCCAATCCCCCCTCTCTTGTATCAGCCCAATCAGCCGGTTGATATTGGCCTCACTCAAAAGAAACGATGCAGGTGAGCTAAAAAAATATCCGTTGTCTCCAAATGCCTTGTGCCCTTGTGGGCTGGGAAAGTTATGGCCAGATACTTGCTGAAGCGATTGATGGAAGGTCTGTAGTTTCTGATTAAGAGTTGTTTGATCGTTGGCCAAACCGTCGTCGGTTACGACAGCATAGGTCACGAGTACTGCCTGCATCGGCGTCATGGTGGAGTCTGGTCCGAAAAACTGTGGGTCGGCGTCGGTGATGGCCCTCATTTTGGTTTCTACTTCGTCGTAAACGGCGACATAAATCATGCTTTGGGCTAACCTCGATTCGATGCCTCCGTTGCGCAGATCGGTAAACTCCTTTTTGAACTGTTCGACGGGCAATCGACCTCGTCCACTCGCCCTCATGGCGGTGTAATTACGCGACTGAGCGTAGGCCGCAGGAACCCCTGGCGCGTAAAACCCTCGGAAAGAGTCAGTAATACTCGCAATCTGAGCATCCGAGAGCTGTGGGATTTGCTCGACGGCAATCTTGCTAATAATTTGTGCGAGCACTTTCGATCTAACTTTTCTCGAATCCGTCGAAAAATTTTGCTCCGTCGTTCGTAAATGATTTTTATTCACAAAACTAAGCTGGACTCCAGATCGGTTGTAAACAAAATCAGAAAGGCTATTTACTCCAGCCTCAATTTCCCCTGGGTTAGCACTCTTCGGAACGTTCGCTTCCGCCAGACCATTTCTTACCTGCTGTTTATAGACCTCGCTGGTCGTCACGCCGGTCGTTGTGTCAGACTTTATGACAACAAACGCGATAAGAAGCACCGCCACATAACCTAAAATTAATAGGTTGCGAATTTTATTTTTATTCAACATAGAATGTTCTCCTCAATTTTTTGTTTACGAACTAGGGACAGGATTGGCAAAAAGCCTAAACAATTTAAAACGATATTTTTATTATTGTCAAGAACAAAATCGGTTTAGCCAAATTGATGTGCCGAACTTTCCGGAAAGATGCATCGTATAAAAGTTAGTTATGGAGGGATCTCAATGAACATTATAAAACTCATCCTCGCCGCGATCGGTCTCGTTTTTGTTGGAATGCTGTTTTTGTGGGTACTCGGCATCGTCGGCTCGCTGTTGTCGTGGGTATTTTGGCTGGGGCTGATTGGCCTCGTCGGATACGGCGGCTACAGGCTTTTTCTCAAGATCGAGAGTAAAGCTCTGGGAGCCAGCACACGCGACGGGATCGGTAGCGGAACAGATATAAATATGTCCTGGGACGAGTACGAGCGAAAGTATCTGCGAAAATAACCGGCTGGTTTTAGGTAGGAGGCGGTTACGGATTCGACATACGGTCAAAAGCGCTCAGAGCTGCGGAGCAGCGAAAGCATGTAGCGCCAGGTGGAGTCGTTGCGGCGGAACCTAGCGCTACATGCTTTCGTTGCTCCGCAGCTTAGGAGCGATTTGCGGTGAAGCTTGCTGACCGCTTTTAACAAAGTCCCCAAAACGCCAGACCGCTTCTGAGTGCTTTTTACATAGTCCTAAACCCCCAGACCGCTTTTCACAATTTTTCCTTGCGGCACAAACCAGCCAGCATCTACACTTTCCCGTATGTCGAATCCGTAACCGCTCTAGGTGAAACATAAGACGCAATTACTTATTTAATACCGTGCGAAACGCCATCTTTGCAAGCTTCCAGGTGCGGTCCCAATCGATTTTTCCGCCTTCGTCACGCCCCATTAGTTTATCGACAAAAACCTTTCTAAAATCCTTACCTTCGCGGCGGAGCATAAATTCTTTAGCATAGGGTTTGGCGGTTTCAAAGAAATTAAATTCCGGGTCGGTAATGATCCCGATCCCCTCGAGCGTCATAAGAGCCCGCATAATATAAGTAAAATTTGACGGGAGGCGAAACGGATAGTCGTACATCACATCGGCCAGGTCGTAGGTCAATTCTTTAAAATTTACATCCTTGAGTTTTAGATTGAAGTGAAACTCAAACATCTTTTCGACAACCGGTTTTACGACCTTGGGGCTGGTGCCCGGTTTTAGAAAATCCAGATCGATCAGATCTTCGGCAATTCCGTTCGGATCCTTGCTGACGACGTGAAAAAATGCGTCGATCATCTTTGCCTGAAGCTGCGGTGTGATACGCCCGACCATTCCAAAATCAAAAAACGCGAGACGTCCGTCAGGCATCACGAGCAGATTGCCCGGATGCGGGTCGGCATGAAAAAAACCGTCTTCTAAAAGCTGTTTGAGATAGGTTTTTATCAACAATCGATTTACTTTTGCGGGCGAGATGTTCAGGCGTTCCTGTTCGGCGATGTCTGTAACCTTTGTGCCGTGGATAAATTCCATTGTCAAAATTTTTGAGGTGGTCGCGTTCCAGTAAATAGCGGGTACGTGGATATTCGACCAGGTTTTGAAATTCTCGCTAAAACGCTCGGCGTTTTTACCTTCGGCAGCGTAATCCATTTCCTCGTGAATGGTGACGTCAAATTCACGAAGCATTCCTGTCCAATCCGCGTTTTCATTGAGCATCGGGAAACGTTCGGCAAATTTTGCGACTTTTTTGAGGATCATTATATCGCCTGATATCGTCGATTCGAGATTTGGCCGCTGAACCTTAACCGCGACTTCTTCGCCCGTGTGGAGCCGTGCACGATAAACCTGTCCCAACGACGCTGCGGCAACCGGTTCGGTCTCAAATTCAGCGTACACCTCATTTATTCTGCGTCCCAACTCATACTCAATGCGGGCAAAAGCGATATCGTTCGGAAATGGCGGAACCTGATCCACAAGCGAACCTAGTTCCTTTACAAACGGGAGCGGCAAAAGATCGGCCCGCGTCCCCATCGACTGTCCGATCTTTATAAATGTCGGCCCTAGTTCGATAAGTTTATCCTTCAGCCAAACGGCCTGCCTCTCCTGATTTGCTTCTTTACTTATTGAACTGCCGACAAAAAACCGCTTCAAAAGAAGTAGAAACTTTTGTAAAAACCAGAGCCTGGCCGCATAAAGTTTTTCACCGTAAACGGCCATTCGCGTTAGGCGATATGCTTTCTTCAGACGTTCTTTCTTTTGTTTGATCTGCTGCGCCTGATGTAGATCCAACTGATCGAGATACAAATAAAGCGAAAGCATTCCGATAACTCTCGACACCTCGAAAATCCGCAGATAGCCGCGAATTCTCTGATATTTCTCTGCAACTTCTGCTTCTTTTTGAAGCAAAAGCGTATCTTCGGCATTTAAGTCTTTTGATGCTTGTTCCGAGATCGGCGGCTCTATTGGAATCAGGTCGTGAACGCCGTTCAATCCGTTCCCGTTTTCAAGGGGTTGGACGGCCCGCTCTTTTAACTCTAAACTCTGCTTGTTCTGTTCCATCTTTGATCCTTAATATTGCACGACAAATAGGAAATTATCGAATCTTAATTCTTACGGCAAAATCTCAAACGCTTCACAATGTGCCGGGCGAAAAACGCCGAAATGCCGACGGTCAATCGTCAAAATTTTGGAGATGCCTCTTCTTTCAGCAATAGCGACGATACAGGCATCGACGAAATCTATATTGGAATCGTTATATTTACGAATAATTTGGGATGCGCGAACATAGTCGTCGGCAACAGGGGATTCAATAACAAGTTTCATTCGCGGCAGGTCGTCCAGGAAGGCTGCAAGCGATTCGACGCCCAAATCCCTTGAAATGAGATATGCCGTTTCGGTGATTGCAGGAATAGGAAAAATAATTTCATCACTGATCGACGTAATTATTTTTACTGTCTCATGATGGAGCTTTTCTTTCTTGTTCAACGTAGCGTATAGAAATCCCGTATCAAGCAAATATGCCATTATTTTTCTCGATCTGTTGTGAAACCGCTAACCTTATCTATTTCATCGCGCAGGATTTTTTTATAGTTTTGCGAGGAATTGCCGTCGCCGCCCGAAAACATCCCTGCAAAAGCCAATAGGTTGTGTTTGCGTTCCCGTTTTTCGCCATTTCCTTTCGCAAAGCTATTTTCGACAAATTCCTCGACAAAAGCTTTGATTTCTTTTCCGTTTTCCTCCGCCTTCTCTCGAATATTCCGTTCTGTTTTTTCCGAAACTGTAATATTGATGTCCATTAAATCACCTCAAAGCAAATCTAACATATTCTCTACGCCTTCATGTTTGAAATAGTTCAACGCCCTTGCCGAATCCTTCTCGATCTGTGCTTTCAGTTCCTCAATTCCATTAAATTTCCTCTCATCGCGAATGCGGTGGAGAAACCGCACGCGGAGCACATCGCCGTAGAGGTCTCCGTCAAAATCGAAAATATAGCTTTCGATAGACGGTTCGGCTTCGTTCTCGAATGTGGGACGCACGCCGATGTTGGTAATACTTTTGCGCCAGACGCCGCCGACGAGATTTGCTGTCGCATAGACGCCGTAACGCGGAATGACGCGGTTATGCGGTTTGAGATTGGCGGTCGGAAACCCGATGGTGTGGCCGCGTCGATTGCCGCGAATGACCACGCCCTCAACGCCGTAAGGCCGGCCGAGCATGCGGCGGGCAAGATTTACGTGGCCGTCTATCAACAGTTCGCGTATCTTTGACGAACTGATACGGACGCCTCGAAGCTGGACCTCATCGACTTCGTCCGCTTTAAAACCCAGTTTGCTGCTCAGCCGTTGTAAAAGTGCGATATTTCCGCCGCGGTTCTTACCAAATTCGAATCCTTTGCCGAGATAAACCTCTTTAGCCTGGAGTCTCTCATGGATGATAGAGTTTAAAAATTCCTCCGCCGGCTGCGATGCAAAATCATGATCAAACGCAACGACAATCGCCTGTTCGATACCGAGAACCTCAAAATTTGCAAGCCGCTGATCGAGGGTTTGAAGCAGCGGCGGAGCAGAAGCCGGGTGCAGCACAGCCCGCGGGTGCGGGTCGAAGGTTATTGCAGTGGCAACCGCGTCAACGGCCGCGGCACGCTCGACAACCGTTCTCATAATTCGTTGATGACCAAGATGCAGACCGTCAAAAACACCCAGCGTTAAAACCGTCGGCCGCAATATACTGGCATTTTCGGTACCGTGAAAAATTTTCATACGTTAGAAAATGGTATTTCAGGCCGGCGGTTTCCGCAAACGGAGCGCCTGTTCGATTTGGGTCAAAAGCGTCTGAGTAAGCAGAGCAGTCGAACTCTATTTCCCACTTTGGCAAAAGTAGGTTGTACATTCCCGCTAACCAGGCAGCCGTGAATTGATTTTCTAATACGCGATTGCCCAAAAAGGAAAGATTTCTTATCATCAACCATACAAGTAAATTAAGACGCGGAAAAAATTATGAATGCAGCAACTTTGGAATTAGAAAATTACAGACCGGCCCTGACCACATTGTCCGAGGACGAAGAATTGTTTCGCGCTTCGGTGCGCGAATTTGCCGAGGGCGAGGTCCGCCCAAAGGTAGAAGCGATGGAACACGCTTCGAAACTTGACACGGATCTTATCAAACAATGCTTCGATCTTGGTCTAATGTCAATTGAATCTCCCGAAGAGTACGGCGGTGCGGGTTCGACGATCTTTAATGCAATTCTCGCGATCGAAGAATTGGCCCGCGTCGATGCTTCGGTTTCGGTTTTTGTGGACGTACATAACACGCTTGTAACAAACGCTTTTATGCGTTGGGCAAATGTTGAGCAGAAAAAGAAATATATGCCGCAGCTCGCCGAGGGCCGGGTTGGCGCTTATGCATTGAGCGAGGCGGCATCGGGCTCTGATGCATTCGCTCTGAAAACACGGGCCGTCGATAAAGGAGATCATTACGAATTGACCGGCCAGAAACTCTGGATCACAAACGGGAACGAGGCTGAGATATTTGTCCTGTTCGCGACGGTCGATCCCGACGCGGGTTATAAAGGCATCACGGCTTTTATCGTAGAAAAAGATTTCGAAGGTTTCTCTGTCGGCAAGAAAGAAGACAAGCTCGGCATCCGCGCGTCTTCGACCACAGAACTTATCCTTGACACCTGCAAAGTGCCGAAGGAAAATGTCCTGGGCGAGGTCGGCAAGGGTTACAAAGTTTCCATCGAAACACTAAACGAAGGCCGTATCGGAATCGGAGCTCAGATGCTCGGCATCGCGCAGGGTGCTTATGAAGCTGCCCTGAAATATACGCAGGAACGCGAACAGTTCGGCCAAACCATCGGCAGTTTTCAAGGTGTGCAATTCCAACTTGCCGAAATGGCCGTCGAGATCGAGGCAACCCGCCTCCTCGTCTATAATGCCGCCCGCCTAAAAGACGCAGGCCTTTCGTTCCTGAAAGAAGCCGCCATCGCCAAACTCTACTCTTCCCGTTGCGCCGAAGCCGTCTCGAGCAAAGCCATCGAACTCTACGGCGGCTACGGGTACGTCAAAGATTACCCGGTGGAAAAATTCTGGCGCGATTCAAAAATCGGCGCCATCTACGAAGGCACGTCAAACATGCAGCTTCAAACCATAGCGAAGCTGATTATGAAATAGTTGGAAACGCTAGCTGTAGTGACCGTGTTCCTTGTCTCATATTGAGCGATTATAGCTGTTATCGAATTTCGTCGGATAATTTTGTGACTTGAATTCAAGTAGTAAGTGCAACTCTTGGAGTCGACTGGAGAAGGGCAAGCTGCGGTAGCATCTTTGCTCTTTGATGGTGACATCGAAGAGTTAACATGAAAGAGTACAAACAGCTTACCCTTGAACAAAGGTATCAGA
>JBGTEX010000007.1:0-152976 GCA_041747575.1 Pyrinomonadaceae bacterium | reverse complement strand
GCAGCAGAAAGCCAGGTAGAACTGGCCTTTATGGGGAGTGGCGAGGTGAAGCCGGAGCCACGACCCGATGAAGGGGCTGAACCCCTCGCGGTGCATAGCTGAAAGCCAGGCAGGCAACGAGGCTTTCAGCCTCGTGATCTGTTATGTCTCTGCGAACCGCCTTGGTACGGACCGTGCGTCTGAGGTGGTAGGAGTAAACAGGAATACGGCAGCGTATTATTTTAAACGTTTGCGGGTTATCATCAGTGAGCATTTGGAAGAAGAGGCGAGAGAGTTTATAGGTGGAGAGATCGAAGTTGACGAGTCATATTTTGGAGGGCGGCGCAAGTGGCAAGCGAGGTCGTGGAGCGGGAGGCAAGATACCTGTCTTCGGCCTGTTAAAGCGGGGCGGGTAGGTTTATACGAAGATCATACCGGATGCCGCAGGAGAAACTTTGATGCCGATCATTCAGGAAAAAGTGATACCAGACAGCATTGTTTATTCAGATTGTTGGCGGGGTTATAACGTGCTCGATGTTTCGGAATTTAAGCACTATCGAATCAATCATTCAAAACTGTTTGCAAACAAGCAAAATCATATCAACGGGATCGAGAATTTCTGGAACCAGGCCAAACGACATATGCGTAAGTTCAACGGTGTTCCAACAGACAACTTTCCCCTGTTTCTAAAGGAATGTGAATGGCGTTTTAATAACCCAAAACCTAGTTTACAGTTAAGTCAATTAAAACAATGGGTTAAATACGATTTAGGCTAGTTATCTAGGACAGCCCCATTTTTTTAGATCCTGCACGCAAAAAGTGCGAACTTTTTGAAAAAGCCTGATAACGGACGGGCCAGGAAATCGAAATCATGTATGATTTCCATACAATTCACGCTGTAAAAATAGTGCCGCAACTTTCCACTCCCGCTTTGTCGTAGCCGCCGAGACGTCTAAAATTTCAGCCGTTTCCTCGATCGTCAGGCCGCCAAAGAAGCGCAGTTCAAATACGCGGGCAGTTCGCTGATCGAGCTTCGTCAAATTACGCAAAGCGTCGTCCAAATCCACGAGGTCAAAATTTTCGTCCTGAAATACATCGGTCGCGCGTTCGAGTGTTATGCGAACGTTCTCGCCCTCGCGTTTTTGCCGGTTGCGGTTAACGGCATGGTTGACCAGAATGCGGCGCATCATATTGGCCGCCAGGGCGATGAACTGCGTCCGGTTCATAAACTGATGCTTTTCCTGTTTGGCAAGACGCATATACGCCTCGTGGACGAGAGCCGTCGGCTGAAGCGTGTGGTTGCCGCGTTCACGCTGCATGTAAAACCGTGACAGACGCCGCAATTCGTCATAGACAAGCGTAAAGACCTCGTTTAGCTCGAGTTCCTCGCCGTACAATGAGTCTAATAGCGGATCACGCGTTATCGGTGTAGAGCTCATAAATCTGGGGCCCACAGACTTTTTTTATTTTTTTGAACCGTTTCGGCAAAAAATATTGCGTTTATAAACAGAGAACAAAATAAAACGAATTAGTTGGAAAAATTTAGTAACAATTCTAACAGGAAATGGCTAAATCCAAAAGATTTATTTTTTTTGATTTTTTTCGGATGACCCCAAAGGAGAATAAACATTTATGGAAAGGATGATAATTAAACATTTGAGCGGTTCAAAGGCCAATCAGGTCGAAGAATTTGCGCTTCGCCACCACAGTAGTTTGATTTTCGGGCGCGAATCGTCGGCGACAGTAAAATATGACCCGGATCGCGACGATCTGGTCGGTCGCGAACACGCCCGGATCGAGCTCGACCCGAACGACCAAAATGCGTTTTTGATCACGGATCTAAACAGCCGAAACGGAACGTTTATCAATAACAGAAGCATCACAGGCACGGCAAAGATCTCGCCCGGTGATGAGGTGCGGTTTGGCCCAAACGGCCCGTCGTTTCAGTTCGACGTCGAGCCGCGGCCGGATAATGCGACAAAGCCTACGCGCGTCATTGAAACAGGTGCGGCAACGCCGCCAACCCGCGTTATTGAAACTACTGCGGCCGCGGCCGGTGCGGGCGGAAGCATCGCGACGCAGCCCGCCGGCAAGGCAACGGTTGGCAAAGCAACGGTCGAGCGGATGATAAGCCATAACGTTGCGGAAACAAAGAAACAGGAACGGGGCAATTTTGCCAAGATCGGGGCCGTCGCGGGCGTCCTCATCCTGCTGCTTTTCGGCGCCGCTATCGGCGGCGGATATTGGTTCTATCAACAGCAAAAGGCTGCGACGGACAGTCAACTGGCGGCTCAGGCGGAAGATCAGCAAAGGAAAGCCGATGAGATCGCAAAACAGATCGAGGATGACAAAGCGAGCGCTCCGAAGGCTGCGTCTGACATTGCCGAAAAATTCAGCGATGCGGTCGTTCAGATCGAGGTCTCATGGCGTTTGCTCAATCCGTCCGGCAAATCACAGGTTTATCACCGTTTTGTTCCAAGCCAGTTAGTAGCCGAAATCGCCAAAAAAATGAAGGTGGAATATTCGGTCAATTCGATTGCCGTACCTCTATACATTCAAAACGGCGAAGGTTATAACCCTGTTTTGGTCGATGAAAAAGGGCCGTATGACCAAGGCATCGGCGGTGTACATATGGGAACCGGTTTTGTCGTCTCGTCTGACGGCTTTATCCTGACAAATCGACACGTTGCGGCAACCTGGTTGACGGCATATCAATTTCCGCAGGATACTCCGCCGGGCGTGGTTCTGACGCCAAAGGGCGAGATCGTATCGTTAAACGCGGAGCCGCCGTCGAGATGGGTTCCGGCAAACACAAAAAATGCCGACGGGCCGCTCAGTATCTTTAATATGCGGATTCAATCGCCGTCCGACTACACAGGCGTCGATGACATTTTGAGGGTTTCGTTTGCGGGCAAGGACCGGCGTATCAATGCGACGCTTGTCGAACCTTCCGACCGTCACGATGTTGCGTTGATCAAGGTTGACAAGCTCGGAAATATGACAAAGGTAGAGCTTTTTGATAATTATGACACCCTGAAAAAGGGCGAGGAACTCGTCATCATGGGCTATCCGGCCATGACCGCACCAACGTACGGCGTCGTCACATCCGGGGATATGTTCAATGACAAGGCTCAGATCAAGTCGATCCCGAATCCGACCGTGACGCTGACCTCGGTCAGCAATATTATGCGGAACAGCAAAAAGACCGACGAGGAAATGCGCGTCAGCGAGATCGGTGACGTCTATCAACTTGCAACCGGATCGACCGGTTCGGGAAATTCGGGCGGGCCGGTATTTAACACTCAGGGCCAGGTTATCGGCATCTTTTTTGCCGGCAGCACGCAGAATGACCTGCGGTATGCGGTACCGATCCGATACGGTAAGCAGTTGATCGAATAGGCAGCCCCCGACAGCAGCGGGTGGTTTGAGGATGTTGACCATTCAACAACGGGTACAACAATCAACCGTCTCAACCACCCGCTTACTGGTAAAGTGTCAAAAAATGCCCGCTTTGCGGCGACCATGCTGCTCAACCCTGATAGCCGTGGCGCTTTCGCTGCCCTAACCTCAAGTTAATGAACAGACTTTTTCAAAACAATGACATTATCGGTGATTACCGGATCGACGGTTACCTCGGTGCCGGCGGGATGGGCGAAGTTTACAGAGGGGTTCATCTTCAGCTGCACCGGGTTGCGGCGGTAAAGGTTTTGAGCAGTTTGACGCCTAATAACTCGTTGGCGACCCGCTTTCACAATGAGGCCCGCGTCCAATCGAGCCTGCATCATCCGAATATTGCAACTCTGTACGACTTTAAAAATGTAAACGGCAAACTTTGCATTTTTATGGAGTATATCGATGGTGAATGTCTGGAAGAATTGATAAAACGAAGATATTTCGCGATCGAGGACGCTCTTATTTTATTTCAGAAAGTTTGTGAGGCGATCGCGTTTATACACAAAAACGGAATTCTGCATCGTGATATCAAATCACAAAACATCAAAATAAACAGCGCCGGGACGGTAAAGCTGCTTGATTTTGGAATAGCCAAAGACGCGACCAGCCAAAAACTGACGCAGACCGGCGGGGTTATCGGCACGCCAAGCTATATCGCACCCGAACAGCTCGAAGGCTCGCCGGCCGATGTACAAACTGAGGTCTGGGCACTAGGCGTTTTGTTTTATGAAATGCTGACCGGCGTTCAACCTTTTAAGGCCGAAACGATAGGCGGTTTGTGTAAGAAAATTGCAAATGCCGAGTATGAATCGGTCGAAATCAAAAATCCGGCCGTTCCGCGCGATCTCGCCTCGATCGTAAGCCAATGTTTGAAAAAAAATCCTAATCAGCGTTTTCGTACCGTCGAAGAATTGGCCGCGACGGCCGGTGAGGCACTTCGGAGCAGATACGGAATTGCCGTGGGATCGGCAAATTTGCAGTATAAGCTCCCGCCGGCCTATCAGTTGCAAGATCCATTTCCGGATGCAGCCAGACCCGTACGCAAAAGATCGCCGTTGATTCCGATATTTGCCGGCGGTGTCTTTGCAGCCTTGCTGGTTGCCGGAGTTATCGGCATAGGTCTTTTGGCGATGAGCAGCAAACCGGAAATCGTAAAAAACCCGAAAGGCGATATAACAAATGAAAATGCTCTTTTTCCAACGCCGCAGGCCAGGAAGCCAGAGCGTCAATTTCAGCTTCAATCGGTGGCCGACGGCGAATCGGTCAATATTCAGATCGAAGTTATCGAGGGAAAGGCGGAGGTCGTCCGCAACGGTTCGGTCGTCGGCAGCACACCATATACTCTGAATCTGCGGATAGGCGAAAAGGCTGATATTAAATTGCGGCGTGACGGGTACAAAGATTATGAAACCCAAATTGAGGGTTCAAGCGGCAAAAAACTCTACACATTTGCACTTCAAAAAAAATAGGATGGAACGATGTTTGGAAAAACAGTAAATGAAAATATTGGCGTTAACGAAACCGTTGAATTATACCCGGAAAGTTTTGACCTAAAGATCACGGCGAGCGTTCACACAGACGTCGGCTGCATTCGCGATGCGAATGAGGATTTTGGACGCCACATCGTACCGCGTGACAAAGAAACCCTGTCGCGGCGCGGCGTTTTGACCATCGTTGCCGATGGTATGGGCGGACACTCGTCGGGCGAGGTCGCTAGCCAATTGGCGGTCGAATTGATCGGCAGATACTATTACCAGGATCTGGAGAATTCCGCATCAGATGCTCTAAGATCCTCCATCGAACGTGCTAATTCCGAGGTTTTTCAGACATCAGCTGCGGATGAAAACCTGTACGGAATGGGTACGACCGTCATTGCTCTTGTGCTGCTGGACAAAACGGCTTTTTCGGCCCACGTTGGTGACAGCCGTCTCTACCGGCTTCGAAATCAAAAACTCGAACTTCTGACGATGGATCATTCACAGGTGATGGAAATGGTGCAGGCCGGCGTTTTGAAATACGAAGATGCGTGGAACCATGAGGATAAAAATATCATTTTGCGGGCGCTCGGCACCCAGCCGTTGGTGGACGTCGAAATGTCGGAAAATTTTACGATCGCGGTTGGCGACGAATTTTTGCTTTGTTCGGACGGCCTCAGCGATCTGCTTCATGATAATGCGATCGGTGAGATTTGGCGGAGTTCGAAAGATGTTCATTCGGCCTGCGAAAGATTGATCTCCGAAGCAAAAATCGAGGGCGGACATGACAATATTACGGTCGGCATCGTAGGAATTTCCGCCGAAAATGCATCGTTTAAGACCGCAGCACCGCGCACAAGGGAAATTGAAGGATTAGGATTATGATCGGACAAATTGTTGGAAATTATAAAATCTTGGAGGCCCTCGGCGAAGGCGGAGTCGGAATGGTATATAAAGGCGTTGATACAATGCTCGACCGCGAAGTCGCGGTCAAGGTTTTGCGTCCCGAACTTGCAAGCCAGACTGCCGTCGTGGAACGCTTTCGCAGCGAAGCCGTCACTCTTGCAAAACTCAGCCATCCAAATATCGCGACCTTGTTTAGCCTATTCAGACACGCGAATGACCTGATAATGGTACTCGAATTTGTCAGGGGCGAAGCTCTTGACACGATCATTCAGCGGCGCGGACGATTGGCCGCCGAGGAAGCGGTACCAATATTCTGTCAGGCCCTAGACGGAATAAATCACGCTCATGATCTCGGTATCATCCACCGCGATATAAAGCCCTCGAACATGATCTTAACCGAAAACGGAACGCTGAAAGTGTTGGATTTTGGCATCGCCCGGCTTTTGGGAAGTTCGAGGATGACGCGCGTTGGCAATATTATCGGTACGCTCGAGTATATGTCGCCGGAGCAGGTTCGCGGTGAAGAAACCGATGCACGCTCTGATATTTACGGTCTCGGGATGATGCTGTATGAGATCTTAACCGGAAAACTGCCTTTCGAATCCGAGAACGAATTCGTGCTGATGAAAATGCAGACCGAGAATATGCCGGCTCCGCCGCGACAGTTAAATCCTGACATTCCGGTCGAGATCGAAGCCTCGATCATGCGCTCGATAGCCAAAAAACCGTCAGACCGTTTTCAGGACGCCGGTGAATTTTTGGATACTTTACTATCGGTAGATCTGGCGCTTTCCGAATCTAATCATTTTGGTAAGGCAAGTCTGCTGCAGGCGAAACTGCGAACGCGGCCGTCAAATCCGGCGATCTCTAAACCGGCGCCGTTCTCAGGTGAGCCGCCGCAAACCGGTAATATCAATAAGCCATCGGAACCAGTAACCGCCAACGCCGCCTTTAAAGCAAACGACACGAAGGATTTTATCCCTGATATCGAAAGCGACACGCTCGTACTCGGCCAGGTCCAGGGCGATACCGCTGCTCCCGGACAACCGGGCAATATAGCCGCGCCAAATGCGGTTATGAAAGAGACCCGTTTGGGATCGACCGGCGACGCACCCGTTTATGCTCCCGATGTAAAAGCGACGCGGCTCGGCGAAATTGGCACTGCGTCCCCAGGATATTCGGCGGGAGATCCGCCTTCATTTTTTGACAGACTGACCTGGATACATTACGCAGGTGCCGGTGCGTTGGTGGTGATAATATTTAGTTTTATAGGTTTAGCGGCTATTGTGCCGATAATTTTATCCTTTAGTTCTGAGCCGCCGGTTGCTATTCAAGCACCGGTTGCCGGAAAAGCAAACACGGATACGAACGCAGTGACAACCGTCGAAGAGAAGAAACCCGAAACAATTGCACCGCCTCAAATAACCGAAAAGGAACCGCCAGCCTTTGAGCCAATAAAACCTATCGAGACAGAACCGGAACCGCCTGCGCGAAGCGGGGAAAAGCCCGGCGAAAAGAAAATCGAACGGGTAGAACGAAATCAGCCAAAGGAAGCAAAAACAACAAAAACACCAAAATCTACAAAAAGGCCGACTACCCGTGCGACGCCTAGTTTGACGGATAACTGAATAGGAGCGACTTGTCCAACAACTTTATTTTACTGAACATATTAGAAAGATTATGTCACACAAAAATACAATCTATTTACTACTCGCAATTGTGATTTTTTCGAGTGCTGCTTTTGGCCAGCGATCGGCCGCTGCGGCAAATGCTGTCTTTAAACAGGGCCAGACGCTCTATGCAAAGGATGATCAGACTTCGCTCGAGCAGGCGCTGGCCAAATTTGACCAGGCACGGCAAGCGCGGATAACTTTGCGGGACAGGCCGGGCGAGGCGGTGGCGACTTTTTTTCTTGGCCGTACGTACGCAAGACTCCGTAATGCAGAAGGGACCGTCCAGAATTATCTCGCCGCGCTTACGATCTATCGTGAGGTTAAGGATAAAGTCGGCGAAGGCGCCGTTATCAATAACCTTGCCGTATTTTTGAGAGATAACGGCAAATACACAGAGGCTGTCGAGTATTATGAGGTCGCAATACCGCTCTTCCGCCAGCATGCAAGCAGGGCGGACCTCGCAAAAGCTCTCAACGGTCTGGGACAAACCTATCTCGCGCTTGGTAATTATCAGAAAGCGGTCGAAAATCTCAAATACTCTCTCGACATATGGAATTTGGTCAAGGGTGATGACGACGATAGGATCCGTGCGATCTACAATTTAGGCGTGGCATATTATCGTCTTGGAAATAAAGAGGAGACGATAAAATATGCCAATCAGTCGCTGGCGTTTGCAAAGCGGCGGAACAATCCTGAATTAGAGGTCGAGGTGCTGGAAAATCTCGCCCGAATTTATGACGAGACGGGAGATTTGCCAACCGCGGTTGAATATCGCAAGAGAGCTCTCGATGCGTATCAGCGTGCCGGCAGCGGCCGCGTGTCCGAATCGGCTTATGACACGGTTGCCAATAATCTGGGCGATCTGTATTACCGCATGGGCGAAATCGCGACCGCCGAACAACTTTTGCGGCAAAGCATCAGAAATCAGACATCGGCCAAAACCAACCAAACACAGAGTTTTATCCACGGCTCGCTGGGTGAGGTTTATACGGCAAAAGGAGATTACGCAAAAGCCGTTGAGCACCTTAACAGAGGCATTGAGCTTGCCCGCCAGGCCGGTGACAAACACAGCGAAGCGTACAGCCTCGCAAATCTTGGCCTCGTTTATTTTAATCAGGCAAATACACCGCAGGCGGTCGAGACGCTGAACCGTTCGCTAACATTCTTTCAACCCGGTGCTAACCCCGCGGTCGAGGGAAAAGCCCTGTCGGGCCTGATCGCTGCCTATGCCGTCACCGGAAATCAAAACGCATCAAAGGACGCCATAAAAAGGGCTGAGAAAAGCAACATTGATAAAGGCAGCGGCGCGTGGACGATCCAGGTTCTAAACGCCATAGGCGTCGCCAACACTCAATTCAAAAAAAACCGGGATGCGGTGCAGAATTTTGAACGGGCTCTGGCCGTCTCCCGTCAACTGGGCAACCGGGTCGAGGGCGTAAATGCGCTTACCGGCCTTGGGATTGCCTACACCCAAACTGAAGATCACCAGAAAGCTCTCGAAGCCTATGACGGTGCGGCAAAAGTCTGGAGCGAATTTGGAAATCAAACGGGTGCAGCTAATGCATTCGCGGGTGCCGGTTGGGCGGCGCTCAATTTAAATCGAACTGCCGAGGCAAACCGTTACGCCACACGCTCAATGCAAAGCGCACAATCAATACCCGATCCGCGTTTTCAGGCCTTTTTTACAATTTCCGCCAATCACATTCTGGGCAAAGCGGCTCTACAATCAAGAGACGCGGCGGGAGCGATAAATTTTTTCAAACAGGCGCTGACGCTCAGTGAACAAGGTGGTGACGCGGCCGGCCAAAAACATTTTCTAAACGATATCGCCGACGCCTATGAAGCCTCCGGAGATAAAAAACAAGCAAAAGATTATAGGAATCAGGCAAAAAAGATAAAAGGCTGACGGCCTGCTCCAAAGTATCATAATGATTTAGGACTTTGTCAAAAGCGCTCAGAAGCTGCGGAGCAGCTAAAGCACGTAGCCCCAGGTGGAGCCGCCAGCGGCGGAACATTGGGTCAGGAATGCAAGGATGATCGAAGGCGAGCGCAAGCTGGCGACAAATTTTTTAATTATTCTGGCTATTAGATTTGTGCGAATCTATGCCGCTCGCGGCTTGCAAGCCCGCGGCGGCATAGCCGCAAACAATGCACCTGTTAAAAGAACCCAGTCGCTATCGCTTCCGGTTCTGACCCGCCGGTCAGCGGCGCCTCCCTTAGAAAGGTGTTCGCAAAACCAATTTGCGTTCCGGCTATTTAACAGAGAATGACGTGAATGCGCTATTCTGCATTTTCTTCGATTTCGAGGATGTCGCCTTCGGTGAAGAGATAGGTTTTCATATGCTCGTCGAATTTTGGGGTGCAGCGCCGCAGCCATTCGAGTGCCATTACGGCATGCTCGATCTCTTCGTCACGGTTGTGTTCGAGTATTTTTTTTAGCTGGAGGTCGCTCGTCTGTTCGGCGCGTTGGTTGTACCAATCTACTGCCTCAAGTTCCTCCTGAACGGATTTGATCGCCCGCGAGAAATTTCGCGACGCCTCGCTCATCTTGTCGTAATCTTCGTGCCATTCGGCGCTTGTAGCCATATTATTTTTCCTCTCTCAGTTGTAAGATTATTTTAACCCTTCAGCCCTTTATTCTCTAATTGCGACGGCAACGGCACAAATCTATCGTCTATGTAGCACCAAGCCCAGTTTTCCTCTTCTTCGAGCGACGCGATCATAGCGTGATTGGTTTCGTGATAATGCTTCGATGCGTGTTTGTGCCGTGACGAATCGCAGCAGCCGACATGACCGCATTCGAGACAAAGTCTGAGGTGAACCCACTTGTAATGGCTTATTACGCATTCCTCACATGCTTTGCCGACGCTCGGGTTAAATACGGTTGCCAGGTCCGAGTGTTCGCACGGTTTCAGCGGAGCGGCCTCGCCGGATCCCTGCTTGACCGAGAAATGGTCTTCAAGCCAGATGCCAAAGGCCAGAATCAGAAAAAAAGCGATAACGACCGGAAGCGGTGACAAGTACATCCCCAAATAAACAATCAAAAGCGAAACCGAAATTGCCGCTATTCGAACATATAAAAGGCGGCTGATGCCCGCGACAAGCTTTATGATCGTGATCGCCGTCAAATAAGCCGCTATGCTTCCGCCGAGCAGGGCTAGCGTGGGTAAATGGAGATGCGCGTCACCCGATTCTTTTATTGCATGCTCAACGCCGATACCGAGAGCCACGATGCTCGCTACGATAAAAAAATGGCCGTACAGATAAACAAAGCGCGGCAGCATTGATGGCAGCTTGATCGCCTTGTCCTCGACAAAATCGAAATTCAGCCACCAAATGCAGGCGGCCATTGCGAAGCCGATCGAGGCAATCGCGATAGTACCCGGCGTCCATTGCATTTCGGAAGCGCCGGTGGCCGCGGCTATCACTGCCTCACCCAAAACTATTATCGTAAACAAACCGAACCTTTCCGGAATGTGCGATTGGTCATAGGGAAGGGCGGCTACATTTTTTATTCTCAAGAGCGGCGTAGCAAGCTCCAATACAACCGCCACGAACCAGGCAAAATATCGAGCCGGTGCGGGCAGAAACAGCGACGCTAACCATATACCGACAGCCGTGCCAAAACCGGTAATGAACTGAAAACAATAAAGGCGCGCCATTGGCACGTAATATGCCGCACGAGCATAGAGGGCAATCAAAACAAGACGCACCAAAACATAACTAAAAACAAACGGAGCATCGCCGCCGGCAGTAAACGCTGCGCCTAGATTTAGAGCGAGTGCCGCAACCGAAAGCATTCCGGCAAATACGAGGATGCGATAGGTCACCTCTAAACTCTCAAAACGGTCGGCATAAAACGTAAATCCCATCCACGACCACCAAACCGGCACAAAGAGAGCCGCAAACTTTAGAAATCCGCCAAGATCCGACTCGTTTACGAGAATGCGTGCAATCTGCGCTACTGCCAGCACATAAACCAGATCAAAAAACAGCTCAAGCCAGCTTGCATGCCGCTCGCCGGGTTCGGAACCAAGCGTCAGCAGCCGCGGACGGCTTTTGGGGCGTTTTTGATTTGAGATTTCTTCGGCCATATTTTAAAGTCTGTCAGGTAAAAGGCTCCTAAAAGAGATCTCAGTAAAATATCCCGCAAACCCGACTAATCTATAAAAAAGTCCGGTTGGGCGGTTGATTTTGTTTTCTGAGCTTTCTTCGTGACCTCTTCCATCAGCGGCAAACTGATGCGGGCACCGTCGAGGATCTCCTGGACCGTAACTATCTGCAGTTTATCGAATGCCTTAAAATGTTCAGGCTTGAATTGTCCGGCCTCTTTTGCTTCCTGGATCATTGGTTTAGACGGAGGGTTGCGCGTTATCAGTATTCCGCAGGCGGCGGCCTCGCGTTCGACCACGCCGCGCAGATCGCGGATTACAGCGGACGTAATATTGCCGCTCTTTACCGAGATCATCACTGGCAAAACTTCATTTTTAGCTTTTCGCGTGTACGCAACGCCGTCGATGCCTTTGTCGGCGCCTTTCTTTTCGTTGATAACTGCGCGGTTGTCGGAATATGTGAGGATCGCCCATTTTTCAAACTCCTTGCGAACGCGGTCATCCTTCTTGTGGATCAAAGCATCGACCGATTCCATATCCTTCGGCACGCCGTGAAGCTCGACATTGTCTATCGCCGCCTGACCGCCGTGATCTTTCAGGCGTTTGAGAATCAGCGCGACGCTTTGGTAAGTAATGTCGATACCGATCCATTGACGTTTTAATCTATTAGAGACGGCAGCCGTGGTTCCACAACCGCAGAAAGCATCGAGAACAAGATCGCCTTCATTGGATGATGTCAGGATAATGCGTTCGAGTAGGGCTTCAGGCTTCTGTGTCGGATAGCCTAGACGTTCAGCTGCCTGCGAATTAATCGCGTGGATATCGTCCCAAATTCCTTGCGCGGGTATTCCGGGCATCTCATCAAGGTAACGAATGAACTCGGCCGTTCCAGTTCGCGTATATCTAACCCTTCCTGAGTCGTGCAGTTCCTGCATCTTTTCTTTTGGGCAGCGCCAAATCTTTGTAACACCATTCCATTCGTACGTATAACCACCGCCGGACAACCCGAATGCGGTCAAATTATCAGTTCTATAAAGTCGTCCCGCGCTATCTTTCAATCTATAATGTGAGGCTACATAGTGTGCATCGTACGGCTGGTAAACTTTATTAAAAGTAAATTCTAACGATTTAGTGTAGAAAAGAATCCTATCCGCATTGCGTCCGTACTGCTTGGAGTCATTGTGAGCACCAGTTCGTTTCCAAACGATCTCATTCTTGAATTCGCCTCCGCGTGAAACCATTAAAGCGTCGCAAACTAGACGAAGGTAAGAATCGGCGACATCATCACAATGCAAATAAAACGATCCCGTCGGCTTTAATACGCGGTGAATCTCCCCTATGCGAACGGTCATTGCAACGATATAAGCAAACAACGAACCTTTGTGCAAGACTTTTTCCAGACCGTGTATGAGCGCGATCGACTGCTGCGTCTGCACGCCGTTTTTGTTTGACTGTATCTCATCTAGACATTGATTGGCGTGGTCATTCCATTCCCACGTGTCCACAAACGCCTGTGCCTGGGCGCGGTCTTCGGTGCCGATGTTGTTGTATATCTGGTTGTAATTGCGTTTAGAGTTGAACGGCGGGTCGATGTAGCAGAGATCGACCGTTTCGTCGCGGATAAACTTTCGCATCACATCGAGATTGTCGCCGTAATAGAGTTTATTCATAGTTTCAATCAGATTTTTCTTAGCGGGCTCTTTTATGTTCTACGTTTTCGGGGTTTTATTACCGACAAGTTGATCTCGAGCAAGCCCTCACATCCTTTATTTAAGATAATGACAGATATTGAAGATAACGACGAAATGCGTAGATTTGTCAAGTATCGCAATACCCGAGCATTGACACTACGCGATGACGATTTGGCCTCCTGCAAAAATTTCAGGTAAATTATTTTTATATTGATAACCAGGCGGCCTTTCATGGCTCAAAATGTTGAGGCTGCACCAAAAGGATATTGGTGAGCTATGCTAAAATAACCAAACTATGCTGGCAAAAGAAACTGTAGATTTTCTCAAGAAACTCGAAAAGAATAATAACCGCGATTGGTTTAACGCCAACAAGCAGGCGTTTCTGGGTGCGAATGACAATGTGATCGCCATGACCGGCGATATTACAGGCAGGATCGAAAAATTTGACGCTTCCGTGACCGGGTTTGACCCGAAATCGGGTGTTTTTCGCATTTATCGCGACGTTAGATTTTCGAAAGATAAAAGCCCGTATAAAACTAATCTCGGCGCGTTCATCGCTCCCGGCGGCAAAAAAGCGATGGCCCCCGGATATTATTTTCATATCCAGCCAAAGATGTTTTTTGCCGCCGCCGGGAAGCATATGCCGGATTCGCCGGAACTTTTGCGGATTCGCAATGCCATTTCGTCCAAGGCGAAAGAGTTTATGGAAATCGTCGAGGCAAAAAAATTCAAAGACCGTTTCGGCGAATTGGACGGTGAGCGCCTCAAGAATCCGCCGAAAGGATTTATGGTCACAGACCCAGCCATTGAATATCTGAAGCTGAAATCTTTCACGGTTTCGGAAGAGTTTTCCGAAAGGGATGCCCTTGCTGCCGATTATCCGAAAAAATTAGCCGAAAGTTTCAAAGCCGCATATCCGCTTGTGACCTTTTTGCGTGACGCTCTTAAGTGATCGAAACCGGGAACTGCTAACCGTCAGCCGATATTCGTTCCTGCAGCTCTGGCTTTTTTTAGAACTTTAATTATGAACAATTTTTTTACGTCAGATATATCAGAGGTTGACCCTATCGTAAGCGGTGCGATCGATGATGAGGTGCGGCGGCAGACAGATGGGCTTGAGCTGATCGCGTCGGAGAATTTTGTTTCCGAGGCGGTTTTGCAGGCGATGGGGACGGTTTTTACAAATAAGTACGCCGAAGGGTATCCGGGTAAACGGTATTATGGCGGTTGCGAATTTGCGGATGTAGTCGAAACCCTGGCGATTGATCGGGCGAAGGAATTGTTTGGGGCCGAGCATGCTAACGTCCAGCCTCACGCGGGTGCGCAGGCAAATATGGCGGTATTATTGACCGCGCTTGGCCACGGTGATCAGATCTTGGGAATGAATTTATCACACGGCGGGCATTTGACGCACGGGCATCCGCTCAATTTTTCGGGGATAAATTATAAGGTTGCAGATTACGGCGTGAGCCGTGAGACGGAGCAGATAGATTATGACGAATTGCAGCGAATTGCGGAGGAAAATAAGCCGAAGCTGCTCATCTGCGGTGCGTCGGCATATCCGCGAACGATAGATTTTGAGCGGATCGCCGAAATCGCGCAAAGTGTCGGGGCGCGAGTAATGGCGGACATCGCCCATATTGCCGGATTGGTAGCGGTCGGCTTGCACCCTTCGCCGGTTCCGCATTGCGAATTTGTAACGACCACGACCCACAAGACTCTGCGCGGGCCGCGCGGCGGATTGATATTGTGCCGTAACGAATTTGCCGCGGACGTCAACCGAAGCGTTTTTCCCGGTGTTCAGGGCGGGCCGCTGATCCATATTATCGCGGCCAAGGCGGTGGCCTTTGGCGAAGCGTTGCACCACGACTTCAAGGCCTATCAGCAGCAGATCGTAGATAACGCAAAGGTGCTTGCCGACACGATCTCAAACGCCGGTCTGCGGCTTGTTTCCGGCGGCACGGATAATCATCTGCTGCTTGTCGATGTGTTTATGGACGGTAACGGCGTCACGGGAAAAGCCGCCGAAAAGGCTCTCGAAGATGTAAACATCACGGTAAATAAAAACACGATCCCGTTTGACACGAATAAA
This sequence comes from Pyrinomonadaceae bacterium, assembly GCA_041747575.1. GTDB lineage: Bacteria > Acidobacteriota > Blastocatellia > Pyrinomonadales > Pyrinomonadaceae > OLB17. Next base: position 137,595 of record JBGTEX010000007.1, on the reverse strand, counting down.
CCATTTGTCGCCTCCGGAATCCGTATCGGAACTCCGGCCCTAACCACACGCGGAATGAAGGAACCCGAGATGAGGTTGATCGGCGAAATGATAGCGTCGATCATCCGCGAACCTGAATCAGAGAGTGTTAAGATAAAAGTTAAACGGGACGTCGCCGATATGACCGCTGGATTTCCAATGTATTCGCGGCGGCTGAAAGCCGTCACGGCAGCTTAGCGGACAATCAATTAAAACACGGCCAAAGGTTTTTATCTGAACCCAGTCCTTTTGGTACTGAATCGCGAAGTATGAAATTTATTTTAATCTATGTATTGTTTGCATTTTTTTCGACACAGGTAACGGGCCAGGTTTTGCCCGTTCGAGATATGCCGTCTGAGTTTAAAACTGACGGCTGCTCGTGGTTTCCCGATGGCAATTACCGTGATTGCTGCGTCGAGCACGATAAATCGTATTACTTCGGCGGCCCGCTTAAGGAACGCAAAAAGGCCGACAAAATACTCTACGACTGCGTAAAATCAAAAAAAGGAAAAATTTTTGCTTCGGCTATGTGGATAGGGGTAAGGATCGGGGGCGTATCGTTTCTGCCGACGCCGTTTCGCTGGGGATTTGGAAATAAATGGCCGGCAAAGGAGCCTGAGAAAGATAAAACGGACGGCCTGGACAAACCTATTGGCCAATAATGTCATCTTCGTCCATATCGAGATGATCCAGAATGTCACGGGCCTCTTCTGATTCAAATTCGTACGCCTTTTGTTCGAGGGCGGCGGTGGCGATGCCTGCATAAAGCGGGTCGTCCAGGATCGGCATCAGGGCCGGCACCGGCGCCATCGAAAGCGTTTCGTAGGCGATGGCCCGAATTTGCGGCAGACCAGTCTGCCGGATAACTTCGGCTATCTCGCTTGTCGAATAACGATGGGCCAGATGATCTCCGAGTTTGTCGAGACGGTTGTAATCATTGTCTTTGATCGCCCGTTCGGCGAGTTGAATAAAGACTTCGGCCGACGCCGACTGCGATTCCAAAACGCGGACACACGTATCGGCCAGCTGCGTTATCTCGTCAAACCTTGCCGTATCCAGGCGGCTTTCCGTTGAATTCGATTGCTCGTCGAGAGCGGTTAGCAGACGGCTCACCTCCCAATCCGCATGAGCGTCATAGTAGAATTTTGAAGCTTTTGTGTTAGCCGGAGCCGAGGTTTTGGAGTGCAGGGCACCGACAAGCATTTTTTTTGTGACCGGCCGCAAGCCTTCCCATACACTTGCGACCTGACCGCCGAATTCGTTTATCGTCATGTCAATACTATAAGTTTGCTATCAGGCAATGGCGTTGTCAAGCTGAAAATTTAGCACCGATTTGCGAAGCCGAGCCTCTACCGCACTCAGAGATTCCTCGAAATCTGCGTCCTTTTCGTCTATATTCTCGACCAGCGCGAACGGCTTATTGCCCAAATATCGTAGCTCCCACGGCACACCGCCATTTGCTGACGGCCGCGAGAACCAGGCGGCGTCAATATCTGAGTCTTTTATTTTTATTCCGCGAAAAAGCCTCGTTTGTTCGCCAAATTTTGCCCCTGAATCGGCCGAAAGCAGAACACGTCGTAAGATCCAGCCGTGTTTGCTGTAGTCTGCTAATATTTTGCCGATCGCCTCAATGTCTATCATTTCATTTATTATCGGGCTCCGGCAGGGGCACGGTTGTGGTTATTGGCGTACTCATATTGTTGTTTGTGTTTGTCGCCGGACGGACGCTGTTGGCGGCGACGGCGTTTGCCGCATCGCGCTCGAGACGGTCGCGGCCGCGTCCGGGCGATTTAAAAGTGCCGGCGAACAGATCACCAAAGGCCGCTTTCCACGTGCCGTCTTCGTAAACAAAAGGCACGTCTTCCCAGAGGCTTTCCTTCGCATTCCAAACCTCGACGGCTCCCATATTATCCTTTATCCGCTCGTCGCGAATGCTGGGCAGCGTTTCCGAAAAAGTTGTCGCGGTAAAACCGTTCTCATAAGTTTTTTCGATCGGTGTGCCGTTTTTGGCCGACGCAAGGACGCCAAATTCGATCGTCTTTTTAGATAAATGCTTTTTTATCGCCTCAGTATCTTTGCTTTTGACGGCGGCGTATAAAAGCGTATAAGCCTCGGCCGGCGAAGCGGCGGCCGGTTTGTCCTGACTGCCGCAAGCGAACCCAATGGCCAAAATGGCAATTAAAATAGTAAGTGAAAATATTCTAAGCATATTGCAATAATCTCACACAACACAAGACAACCGCACGGCCTGAGATTATATTACCCCGCCGGAGAAACGCAAATTTCACCCTCACCCGCGATTTGAATTACTGGAAATAATCTTTCGAAAGGAGTCAAGGTAATTGGACTCGGAATTTGTTCGCGATTGTTGTTATTGCAGCTAGTATTACAAAATAGAATCAACAATGATTTTGCGGATAATTTAAGACGATTGAAGAGTTGCACTTAGTGTTTAAATTCCCTTAACCGGACTTGGAATTCTGTTTGCGATAATTGTCATTGCCGCGAGCCAGCTGAAATAGGAATTTTTATTTAACTTTTATAGACGATTGAGCCTGCCCACAAAGCTCAATCGTCTTTTTTCTATATAATCGTCGCCGTATTTTCTCTCCGAATCTATGGCGTCCCGTTAGTATATCAACACCTGGTTTGAGAGAATTTAACCCAGATTCCGCATTAAAATTTTCCTACGATTTTTTCCTTGGAATAGCTCCGTAGGAGCGGAAATCTGTAACGGTCACATACCCGGCCGTGAAACAAATAACAGGTTATTTTAGTCGATGAATCATCGTCGCGCGTTGTTTAGGACGATGAAATATACAGTTTTTTTGAATTTAATTCTCGGAATATGAGAGAAAAAGACGGTTTGACGCTGCAGATTAGCAATTTGAAACGGGATATTTCTGTTGACGACCTTGACCACCGATCATGGCAAGCGGTTCCCGAAACCTTGATAGAAAATTATTGGTCAGGCAAAAAGGCTCCGCCAGCGAGGCATTTCAACGTGCGGCTTTTGTGGTCAGAATCGGCTCTGTACGTGAGATTTGAGGCGAATCAAAATGAACCGATGGTTGTAAATGACCGACCCGATCTCGAAAAAAAGACTTTGGGGCTTTGGGACGTGGATGTCTGCGAAATTTTTATCGCTCCCGACAAAAACGCACCAAATAGTTATTTTGAATTTGAGATCGCACCTAGCGGGGAATGGGTTGATCTTGGAATCAGTTTCGAATCCGGGATACGCAAAACCGATTTTGAATACGCCTCTGGAATGCAGTCGGCGGTAAAAACAGAAAACCGTAAGGTCGTGATGGCATTAAAAATACCGTGGTCTGCGTTTGGAAATATGCCAAAAGCCGGGTCGATCTGGCACGGTAATCTATTTCGATGCGTCGGAAAAGGCCGCGATCGAGGTTATCTGGCGTGGCAGACCACGATGACCGAAAAGCCCGACTTTCACGTTCCGTCAAGATTCGGGGAATTTAAATTTACGCTTTAATGCCTTTTTTTTCTCATCGCCAAGAATGTTCCTGAAGCAAATTGCAGGGACAGCAGTTACGGCCTGTTTTGCAAATAGTTGTCCCTTTGGGTTTGATAAAAATAACCGAAACGCATAAACTCTCTTTTTTTGTCGGCGGCGTGACCGGCCGCTGTCCCGTCATCAGGAAGCGGGCGAAGGTGAGCCAAAACTTCCCGCTAAGCGTCCGGCCAAGACATTTGGAGCAGCTGTTAAATGACCACAATCACACCCGAAATCGTCCGGCAGCACGGCCTCGCACCTGACGAATACGAAAAAATTCGACAACTCATGGGCCGCGAGCCGAATATTACAGAGCTCGGTGTTTTTAGCGTGATGTGGTCAGAGCATTGTTCGTACAAATCCTCGCGGCTGCATCTCAAACGCCTTCCCGTAAAAGGGCACCGCGTGATCGTCCCACCGGGCGAGAATGCGGGCGTCGTCGATATCGGTGACGACTGGTGTGTCGCGTTCAAGGTCGAATCGCATAACCATCCAAGTTTTATCGAACCTTTCCAGGGCGCGGCAACCGGTGTCGGCGGCATTTTGCGCGATGTTTTTACGATGGGGGCCCGTCCGATCGCGGCGATGAATTCGTTGAGATTTGGCCCCATATCCAAGACCGGTCCAAGTTTTCCGGATACGATAAAACGAAACAAATCCATCTTAAAAGGCTGTGTCGAAGGCATCGGGCATTACGGCAATTGCTTTGGCGTCCCGACCATCGGCGGCGAGGTTGTTTTTGATGAATCTTACAGCCTTAATCCGCTTGTCAATGCCTTCGCTCTCGGCATCGTGCGAAAAGATCAGATCTTTTTTGGAAAGGCTGAGGGGATTGGAAATCCCGTTCTCTATGCGGGTGCAAAGACGGGACGTGACGGCATTCACGGGGCGACGATGGCGTCCGCCGAATTTGATGAGGAAGCGTTAGAAAAACGCCCGACGGTTCAGGTTGGCGACCCTTTTCTTGAAAAATTGCTGCTCGAAGCCTGCCTGGAAGCGATGCGGAGCGGAGCTATCGAGGGAATTCAGGATATGGGTGCCGCCGGCCTTACCTCGTCGTCCGTCGAAATGGCTGCCCGTGCGGGTAACGGCCTCGAAATCGATCTGACACTCGTACCGCAGCGTGAGACCGGCATGACGGCATACGAAATGCTGCTGTCTGAATCGCAGGAACGAATGCTGATCGTGGCACGAAAAGGACAAGAAAAACAGGTTGTCGAAATTTTTAATAAATGGGATCTCGACGCGGTCGTGATCGGCCGGGTTGTCGAGGGTGACCGGTTGAAAATCTTTCACAACAACGTCCTCGAAGCCGACCTTCCGGTTCCCGCATTGACCGATGAGGCTCCGAAGTATGAGCGGCCGATGGCTGAGCCAGGCTCAAAAATCAGGGTTCAAAGTTCAAAGTTAAATGACGCCAGGCTTTTAAAATTTGCAAATAAAACCCTGAACCTGGAACAAGATCTGAAAATACTTCTGGCGTCGCCGAATATCTGCTCGAAACGCTGGGTTTATGAGCAGTATGACACAATGGTGCGGACAAACACGGTCATCACGCCCGGAGCCGATGCGGCCGTCATTCGTGTTAAAGAAACCCGCCGCGCGATAGCAATGTGTCTGGACGGCAATGGTAAATTTGCCGCGATCAATGCGCGAACAGGGGCAAAACTCGCCGTCGCCGAGGCCGCACGCAACGTCGTATGTGTCGGAGCAAGGCCGATCGCGGTAACAAATTGCCTGAATTTTGCATCGCCCGAACGCCCCGAGGTTATGCGGAGTTTCTCCGATGTTGTCGATGGTATCGCCGAGGCCTGCAACGTCTTTGACACACCGGTTGTCTCGGGCAACGTATCGTTCTATAACGAGACGGACGGCCGCGGCATCTTGCCGACGCCCGTCATCGGTATGGTCGGCCTGATAGACGACACGCGAAAGATCATAACCACCGGTTTTAAAAATGACGGCGACATTATCGCCGTTTTAGGCGAAACACACGATGACCTCGATGCCAGCGAATACGCACAAACAATTTTAGGCTTGACGACGGACGAGCTGATCGCCAACGGAAATCTTCCGCAAATTAACCTGCAAACTGAAAAGGCGGTTCAGGACGCCCTCATTCGGCTTGCCGATGAAATGCTGATCTCATCGGCACACGACTGTTCGGACGGAGGCCTCGCCGTCGCCCTGGCGGAGTGTTGTTTTTCGTCTCTCGGCCGTGCGGCGGCCGGTGCTGAAATTGATATATCGAGCAATGGCCTCACGATCGAGGCGCTTCTGTTTGGCGAATCGCCTTCGCGGATCGTTATCACATATTTGGCTGAAAATGCCAAAAAAGTGGAAGAGATGGCGGGTGACTATCCTTTTACAGTGATCGGAACGGTCGGCGGTGACAAGCTGAATATAGCGGTCGATGGCGAGAATCAGTTTACGGCAGCGGTCGCTGAACTAGAGGCCGCCTGGAGCGATTCCCTAAAAATTCGACTGGCAAATTAGTGCGTTATTTTGTGCCACGAAAGCCATTCGCTTTCAATGATCGGCGCCCTGCCACCGCCTACGCAAATGCCAACGCCTTTTGCAGCAGTTTGCGAAAGCCGTAGAATGTAACAAATGACCGCCGGGATTTACCTTCACATACCGTTCTGCAAATCGCGTTGCTCGTACTGCGATTTTGCGACTGATGTTTGGCGCAGCAATGAGGTGGCCGAGCGTTATGTTTCGGCCCTTTGTAAAGAGATCGCATATGCCAAAACTGTCTGCGCAAGCGGGCTGTACGACCGTTCCGGCGAAAAAATTCGGCGTACAGAACGCCCACCGAAAGCGCCCCTATCCGCAATCGACATTGATACGATATACTTCGGTGGCGGAACCCCGTCTCTTCTTGAACCTGGACAGCTTGAACGCATTTTGGACGCATTGGCGTCAAAATTTAACATTCTGCTGAATGCCGAGATCACAATGGAGATGAACCCCGCAACCGTCACGCCTGAAAAACTGCGGGATTTCCGTACGCTTGGTGTAAATCGTGCCAGCTTTGGCGTTCAGACTTTTGATGATATTTCGCTAAAATTGCTCGCCCGCGGACACGATGCAAATGACGCAAACCAGACATACAAGATGCTTCGCAAAGCGGGGTTTGAGAACGTCAGTTTTGATCTGATCGCCGGATTACCAGGCCAAACGCCTGGTCAATGGCAGCAAAATCTGGACAAGGCAATATCTCTCGACCCTGAACATCTTTCGCTCTACCTTCTCGAAATTCACGCGGGTACACCGCTCGCCGAACAGATCCGCTCCGGTCGCCAACCTCTGCCCGACCCCGAGCTTGCCGCCGAAATGTACGAAATGATGCTCGACAAGCTCGGGGCCGCGCATTTTCGACAATACGAAATATCAAATTTCTCACGACCCGGTTTTGAATCACGCCACAACTCAAAATACTGGACACTCGATCCGGTCTTTGGCTTTGGCGTCTCGGCACACTCATTCGATGGCATCGAACGCTTTGCAAACGAGCGCGATACTGCGAAATATGTTGAAATGATCGAGGGCAATAAAACCGCCGAAGCGATGCGCGAAAATATAGACCCTGCATCCGAGTTCGTATTTCTCGGCCTGCGTATGGAAAACGGTATCGGGCTAACGGAATATAAAATACGATTTTATATTGACCTGGTAACAAAATATCGGGACGGCCTCGACGGCCTGATCGCCGCCAATCTCGTAAAAATCGCAGATAACCGGCTGCGGCTTACTAAAAAGGGTAAGCTATTTTCGAACGAAGTTTTTGCAGTATTTGTATGAAAATTTTTTTTGCAATAGCCCGTTATTAACATTTGCCGTCCATGCTCAAACAAAGGAAATGCCGCAACCGAAACGAGAATTGCGATAGAATAGTGTTGTAAATATTAATCCCCAGTTCGGACGGGCGATCGTCAGGTGATTTGCGTAAACAAATAAAATGTCAGAATTAAGCGATCTATATCAGGAAGTAATTTTAGAACATAATAAAAATCCGCGTAATTTTCGTGAGATTGAGAATGCGGATCAGTACGCCGACGGTAAGAATCCGTTATGCGGTGACGCATTGCGCGTTTATATTTCATTAGATGGCGACACCGTGACGGATATTGGCTTTAAGGGCTCGGGCTGCGCGATATCAAAAGCCTCGGCGTCGATGATGACGCAGACCGTAAAAGGAAAAACCAAAGATGAGGCACAGGCTATTTTTAGTGAATTTCATCGTATGGTGACCGGCGAACTGGATATTGAAACAGATGAAAATAATCTTGGAAAGCTGCGCATATTTGCGGGGGTTTTAGAATTTCCCGCTCGTGTAAAATGTGCATCATTGAGCTGGCATACTCTGAATGCCGCGTTACAAGGCGAGGACGTAGTTTCGACTGAATAAGAAACTATTTGCCCGCTTCAGCGTCAAAATATATGGATCTATCCTTTCCGCAATGAACAAAAATAACCTGAGCCATCGCGGGCTGATCGAAAGGGCGCCGATCTTGATTTCGCTTGCGGTTATAGGCGTCGCAGTTTTGGTCCTGTATCTTCAGGGTCGGGTTTGGTGGTGTCAGGCCGGCGATCTTTCACCGTGGGCGTGGAACATCTGGTCAACACATAATTCGCAGCATGTTATTGATCCGTATTCATTTACGCATATTTTGCACGGAATTCTTGAATTTTGGCTTATCGGCCTGATCTTCAAAAAAATGCCGGTGGCATGGCGTTTGGTGATCGCCGTATCGATCGAAAGTTCGTGGGAGATTGCCGAAAATTCGAGCTACATCATCAATAGATACCGCGAAGCGACGATCTCGCTCGATTATTTTGGCGATTCGATAATCAATTCGATCTCAGACATTTTGTGCTGCGCAGCGGGTTTTGTGATCGCCTATAAGATACGTTTTTGGCGCTCGCTCATCTTATTCGTCGCGACGGAACTCGTTTTGATATTCTGTATCCGCGACAGCCTCATTATCAACATCATAATGCTCATCTATCCGATCGAGGCGATAAAAACGTGGCAAATAGGAGGCTAAACTGCCATGAACCCCAATAATTTATCGCCGGATCGGGATGTCCGTCCAAGTTCATTATGATATAATTTGAGGACCGTTTTAGTGAATTAAGGCCGACAAAACCGAGAACCAAAATTATTCTAATTGACGGTGATGAACTCGCTGATTTGATGATAGATCATGGCGTCGGCGTTTCTGTTGTCGCAAACTATGAGATCAAGCGGATTGATTCGGATTATTTTATTGAAGGATGAGAAGGATGGACGATTTGCCGGAATTGAAAATAGATCGCTCTCGAATTAGGGTTATCGAGAATTTCGATGATTCCGAAGAGGCAGCGTATTGGCGAAACACGTCTTATGAAGAGCGATTGGCGCACGCGTACCGCCTTAGACTAATGGCATATGGCGATAAGATTAGAGGCAGAATTTCAAGAACTATTGAAGTTGTTCAACGATAATAGTGTCCGTTATTTGTTGATCGGCGGATATGCGGTTATTTTGAATGGCTACGTTAGAAACACTTCTGATCTGGATCTCGCTGTCGCTCCCGATAACGATAACGCAGAGCGATTGGTGAAGGCGTTGCGAGATTTTGGTTTCGGGGAAGGGCTCGATGCCTCACTTTTTACCAAACCGCGAAGTCTTGTTCGCTTCGGGTTTGAGCCGCTAAAAGTTGAGATCATCAACTACCTCGAGGGCGTAGATTTCGACATCGCCTATGAAAAGAGAAATGTAGCGGAATTGGACGGCCTAAACATCAGCTTGATAAATATTGACGACTTGATAGCGAATAAGACCGCCGTCGGACGGCACATCGACCTTGCTGACGTTGAGAAATTAAAAAAGATCAGGGCTAAGTAAATAAAACCATTGAGATCGATTATGAACCGCCTTAAATTGACGTTTTCACTCACCATTCTCCTTCTATTCGTGGGCAGCCAGTCCGCGTTCGCATTGGTCGGTACGAACAATTCTCATAAGCTTTCGAATTATTCAGTTGTCAGCTTAATTGTTGCCGGCGGGACGGTTGTCACGATGGACAAAGGTCGGCGCGTGATTGAGGACGGGGCTATTGTGATTCGGGGCGATAAGATCGAAGCGGTTGGGACGCGGGCCGAGATCGCCAAAAAATATCGGGCAAAGCAAACGATTGATGCTACAGGCAAAGTCATCATTCCCGGTCTTATAAATACGCACACGCATATTCCGATGACGCTTTTTCGCGGGATTGCGGATGATCTTGATTTGCAGGAATGGCTGACGAAATTTATTTTTCCGGCTGAGGCGAAGAATGTTGACGAGGCTTTTGTGCGGGCCGGGACTCGGTTGGGATTGGCTGAGATGATACGCGGCGGGACGACGACATACTGCGATATGTATTATTTCGAGGACGCGATCGCTGAGGAGACAAAAAAGGCCGGAATGCGCGGCGTTTTGGGCGAGACGATCATCCAGTTTCCGGTTGCCGACAACAAAACACCCGACGAGGCTATCGCCTATACAGAACGTTTTATCAGGAAATGGCAGAATGACCCGCTGATCGTGCCGGCCGCGGCACCGCATGCCGCGTATACGGTCTCGACCGATCATCTGAAAAAGATACGAGCACAGTCAGATCGTCTCAATTCGCCGGTACTCATACACGTTGCCGAGACTATGAATGAGGGGGGCGATATCTCAAAGTTCACGGGACAGTACGCGGGTACTGCAGTCGGCTATCTTGATAGTATAGGTTTTTTCAGTAACCGGACGATCGCGGCACATTCGATTTTTGTTAATCCGCGAGAACTCGATGTGTTAAAACGCATCGGCGTGGGACTCGCTCACTGTCCGCAGTCGAATATGAAGCTCGCCTCCGGCGTCGCATCGGTTCCACTGATGCTCGAAAAAGATATCGCGGTTGGGCTGGGGACCGACGGCGCGGCGTCGAACAATGATCTCAATATGTGGGAAGAAATGGACACCGCCGCAAAACTCCATAAAGTTGTTGCGAAAGATCCGAAGGTCTTGCCGGCGGAGAAGGTCTTTGAGATGGCGACGATTCGAGGTGCCCGGGCATTGCATCTGGACAAATTGACCGGCTCGATCGAGATCGGCAAGCGTGCGGATATTGCGATCGTCGATTTTGACGGCCTCCATCAGACGCCTTTTTATAACGTCTATTCTCACCTCGTTTACGCCACTAAAGCGAGCGACGTCCGGTCGGTAATCATAAATGGGCGGATCGTTATGCTCGACCGCCGGTTGCTCACGCTGGACGAACGTGATATAAAAATAAACGCAAACGCATACCGCAAAAAAATCATCGATAGTTTAAGCAACTGATTTCGCGGCCCTCAACAAAGCGGCCACCGAAACGATGTTTTTTAAGGAAATGGTTTTTCGTCTTTGTCAGGTCGTTAACAGTGAGCCTTCTATCTTGTTGAGTTTCGCTCGGCCTTTACGGAAAATTTAAGTCAGATATGGAGGACTATAAATGCCGTTAAATGTCAGAAGGTTTTACACTTCTTGTTTTTTAGTTTTAGCCGGTTTTGTTATTTTTGCACCGTCACAGATTGTGCCGTCAGACGCGACTGCGATGGCTGCGCCGACGACGATACCCACGTCCGGCGACGTGATGCGCGACCGGATCTCTAGGTCGAAAGCGTTTATCGCCGTTCGCAATTACAACGCAGCAATTTACGAACTTGAGAATATTCGCAGGGAAACCAGCGATACGGCGGTTCAGGGCGTCGTTAACGTACTTCTGATGAACAGCTATCTCGAACAGGGCGATTACAAACGCGCTCAGGATCTGCTTGGCGAATTTTACGCCGCACAAAAAACCACAAAGGCAAACGCATCCTCAGCGTATCAGGCCGTGGCGGGCCAGATAGTTAAGAGTGCCCGCAACCGCGTCGAACGCTATCGTGCTCTCGGGCTAAGCGTTTCTGACCGCACGCTGCCGCTTGAGGCCCTTAATGATCTCGAAAAAATGCGTGAGACTCTTGAGCTTGTCATTACGCAGTCAAAAGAGATCGTCGGTGACAAGGCCAAAACGCCCGACGCCCTCGTGATGCTGGAAGAGGCAAGCAGTTCGCGCACGATGTTAGCCCGCGACGATTACGATTCGCGCCGTTGGAAGGATGAGGTTGCCGATTCGCGTGAGAAACTGGCGATCTCGCAAAGTGTCGTAACAAGCTCAACGAATGCTGAATCGCCGGCCGAGGTAACTTTGGTTGCCGAAAATACAGGGCCCGCCGCGTCCCCGCCCGTACCCGTAATGCAGCCGGTCGTCGAAACAAAACCCGACGCCGCCCGCGAACGCGAAGTTAAAACCGAACCAAAAACCGTCGAAAAGACACCATCAGAGACCGTCGTTGCTCAGGTCGAAAGCCCCTTGGAAAAACCGATAGTCGTAACGTCGGCCCCGCCGACGGTAAAGCCAAAACCGAAGGAAGAGTCAAAAGAAGAAATAAAAGAAGAAACGCCGCCAGTCGAGACGCCCCAACCCGTTGAGCCAAAAGATAATTCACCGCTCGATATCGGATCGCAGCTGATCGATTTTGCTACAAGCAGGTCAAATCCCGTCTATCCGTCGGCCGCAAAGATTGTCCGATCGACCGGGATCGTAAAGGTTGAGGTAACTATCAGCGAAACCGGCGACGTCGCCGAGGTTCAAAAATCAAGCGGCCCGCCGCTCCTGCAAGGTGCGGCCCGGGACGCCATCCGCAAATGGAAATTCACACCGTTCCGCCGCGACGGCCAACCTGTCAAAGCGACCGGATATGTAAATTTTAATTTTGCGTTGTAATGTTGCGTCGGCCCGTGGGACCGGCCTCAGCAAAATTGTATTTGATCTTTTTGCTCGAGCGGTGCCGGTAAACTCGTGTCAGTAGCCCGCACGTCAGTAAGGGCTCAACGCCGAAAATGAGGCCAGCATGGAGCCCTTACTGACGTGCGGGCTACTGACACGACGTAAATATATGAACAAAAAACATCTGATTTTTCCGGCGGTTTTGATGCTTGCCGCGGTCTTTGCCCCGCCTGCTGACGCCCAAACGCGGACCGGGAAATCGAGGGCGAAAAAACCGCCGGTCGCGGCTCAGCCGGCCCAACCGGTTATCCCTTCGTACGCAATAAAGACAGTCTCCGGCCTGACATATCTCATTACGAAAGCCGGAACGGGACAGCGCCCAAAAACTGGTGATAACGTGGTTGTTCACTATACTGGCACGTTGACGAACGGCGTCAAGTTTGACAGTTCGCGCGACGCCGGACAGCCGTTTACATTTCCTCTAGGCCAGGGCCGCGTGATAAGAGGCTGGGACGAAGGAATCGCGAAGCTGCGTGTCGGTGATCAGGCGATATTGGTCATTCCGCCATCGATCGGATATGGGCAACGCGGGGCGGGCAACGTCATTCCGCCGGATGCCACGCTGATCTTTATTGTTGAATTGGTAAATATCGAGGCGGCGTCAGTAAGCCGTCTTGAACCGGACAAAAAAACCCGAGAATGATTTCAAGATCGCCCAAACGCCCGCTCCAAGATCGTCAAACCGCTTTTCGCCTCGCAAATAGAGCGGCAAGCCGCGTGCAAAGTTTACTTTTCAGAAAATTACCACACTAATGACTCGGCAGGAGCAGGAAAGTTTAGGCCCAGACTACCCTGATGGTTATGTTTCTATGTTCCAGTTCGGCGACGAATTTTTTCGGGTCGATCGCTTTTTCCTGCGGCGTTGCACCGCGTGATAGAACGTCACCTTTTGCCATCATCTGAGCGATGATCGAGGCTGGAAAGGCGGTTGTTCGCATCATCGAGCTCATCCCGGTCGATTCATCATATTTATCGACGACGTCATAACGCAGTTTTTTAGTCTCGCCTTGTTTTGTGCCGGTAAAATCGATTCTTACAAGTACGTAATCGGGGCCGTCGGCGGGCAGGTGTTTTTTCAGCAGATTTGCAAAAAGCTTGCGCGGCGTCAGCTTTTGAAAATCAACGACGATTTCCTCTCCGGAACAAAGGCCGAGATCCATCATCATTTTGAATTTTTCGCAGTGTCCGGCGTAGCGGATCGTCTTATAATCGAGCTCTCGGATTTTTCCCAGAAACGTTTCGGGAAGCGTCGATGTGCCGCCCGATGTTTGAAAGGCCTCGAGCGGCGGAAAGCCGTCAAATACGAGCGACTCGATCTCGGTCATTGACGCAACCTCTCTTATTTTTCCGTCACGTATAACGCGCGCGACCTCGATATACTCGTTGATCAGGCCTTCGACCGAGAAAACGAGTTGATAATTGAGCGGAGGTTGCGGGTTTTGCGGCAATCCGCCAACGCGGATGTGGATTTCCCGGATGGTATCAAATTCTGCGGTACCGTGCATCGCCAGGATCGAAACCATCCCGGGTGCGAGGCCGCAATCGGGAATGATATTTATTCCGGCCGCACGGGCCTCGGCGTCCAAAGCGAGCTGCTCGTCAACGATATAATTGTTGCCGCCGAGATCGCAAAAATTCGAAGCGCTTTCGATTGCGGCCTTAGACAACAAGGTGTTGTACCAATAATTGACACACGAAATAACCGAGTCGTGTCCGCGCATCAGATCCACAATGCCGCTATATTTCGACGCATCCGCCTGACGGGCGTCGATACGCGAGCCGCCGACCTTCATGGCCAGGGACTCGGCTTTCGCGAGGTCAGAGTCTGCGACCGTGACCCGTTTAACATCGGGCGAATTATGGATCAGATCAAAAACGGCGCCATGGCCCATACGTCCGGCACCGAGTACAAGGATATTCATTATTTTTGCAGCAGCAGAATCGGACGGCCCGTCCACAAAGAAGGTGCATAAGCCGCTTTTTCTATTTATAATCTAACATTTGTGTTTTGTCCAAACCCAAGCGAACTTGGTGTTTATGGATAGCGATGGACAAAAAAATAACGAGAAAAAAGACGTGACAAATTGAATCGCGGCTGCCAAATCGGTTTACTTCGAAGTTACACCCTTTACCAATTTGATTGACAGCAAATGTTTGTTTTAGTAGCCTCAGACCTAAGGGGCTTAGGGCAGTCCCGCTAAAATTATCAATTTGAGCAATCTCCGCAAACTAGAACTACCACCTCAGGGCCTAAAAACACTTTTTGGCGTACAGGATCAAAACATAAAGTATCTCGAATCTCTGCTCGACGTCAGCATCGGTGCCCGCGGCAATGAACTGCTCATTGACGGCGATGAACGCGACATCAAAACGGTCGAGCAGATACTCGGGGATTTTAGTGATCTTTTTGCGGACGGCAATATTTTTACCGATAAAGAGCTGCGCGATGCGTTCAAACAGATTGCGGAGGATCGTGCCTATAACTTAAAGGATTATTTTTTAAAAGCCAGATTTAACCCGGCGGGCAAAAAGCAGGTCGCGCCAAAAACGGCCAACCAGCGCAAATATCTCGACGCGATCGCGGCTAATGACCTTGTTTTCGGTATCGGGGTTGCCGGAACCGGAAAAAGCTATCTCGCGGTTGCGATGGCGATCGACGCCCTGTTTAAAAAGCAGGTCAGCCGGATTATTCTGACCCGTCCGGCGGTCGAGGCCGGTGAACGGCTCGGCTTCCTTCCCGGTGACCTGCAGGAAAAGGTTGACCCGTATTTACGACCGCTCTACGATGCATTGTTTGATCTCGTCGATGCGGAAAAGGTTACAAAAATGCTTGAAAAACGCATTATCGAGATCGCTCCGCTTGCCTTTATGCGCGGCCGCACGTTGTCAGACGCGTTCATAATCCTCGATGAGGCACAAAACACATCGAGCGAACAGATGAAAATGTTTCTGACGCGAATCGGTTTTGGTTCAAAAGCGGTCGTTACCGGCGACAGAACGCAGATCGACCTGCCGCGCGGACAGAAAAGCGGCATCAAGGAAGCTGAAATTATCTTAAAAGACCTCGAAGGCATCGAATTTGTTTATTTCACCGACAAGGACGTCGTACGGCATAAGCTGGTGCAGATGATCGTAAAGGCTTACGAGAAGCATTCGGATGATGAAGCACAGAAATCTGAAAAATGAAGAATGGACGCGAATGGCGATAGATTCGCTTTTCGAACGCGGTGTTTTGCCGGACTGGCAAGAGTTCGCATCCGTAATTCGAAACGACAAGCATCTTGCCGAAGAAACGCTTATCGTTTGCGGTTATCATCAAAACATCGAGTCCGCAGCTCTTGCCAGAGTCCTGGTCGATCATTTTTATGGTGCGATGGCGGACGTCGGTTAAATGCCTCTATTGGATTTGCAGCATCGAAATCCGGAAACCGATGATAGACGTTATTAATCTCCAACGAAAGGTAAAGCTGGACACTGCCGTCTATCGAAAGTTCGTAAAAGATCTCTCGGCGTCGGTCGAAGAGGCGAGCGGCAAGACGTTCTCGGTTGCGTTTCTTTCGGATCAGCGAATGAACGAGCTGAACAAAATCTTTCGCGGGAAAGATGCGACAACCGACGTCCTTTCATTTCCGTCGAGCGAGGACAATCTTGTCCTCACGAGCCCCGAGGGCGAGAACAGCGTTCAGGCTGCAAGCGGCCTTGGGGACAAGAGTTTCCCCGCTCCGTTTCTCGGCGACATTGCCATCTCGGCCGAGCAAGCCCAAAGGCAGGCTAAAGAGAACAAGCTCACGCTCGAAAACGAGGTCAAGCAGCTTATCCTCCACGGCTTTTTGCACCTCTGCGGTTACGACCACGAAACCGACAATGGCGAGATGAACCGCCTTGAACTCGAACTCCGTGAGAAATTAGAAATTTAGCGGTAATTTTCAGATCGCACGGCCACCAAGTAGTTGCAAAAGCCCGAAGGCGTCAATCATCTGTAAGCGTTAGAAAACCAACAGGAAAAAAACAAAAGGCCTGTCTGGTGTTTGACAGGCCTTTTCCGTTGATTAAATTGGCTCCGCAGGTAAGACTCGAACTTACAACCCTTCGGTTAACAGCCGAATGCTCTGCCATTGAGCTACTGCGGAATGTGGCCCGCCCGTTCAAAAAAAGGGCGAACATAAAGATTAGGAAGTTAACCGATGGTTGTCAAGTCTCCGAATTGCCGCTTAGATCTCGATGAAATTGAATCGCTGTCTCATATAAGTCTTGTTTTAAACCATTTAAAATGTCCATTACGTCGGAATTATTTATTTCTGTTATTCGGCTAAGGCCTGTCTATTATTTCAACCTTTCTTTCAGCTAAAGCAGACTGCAATTGATAAAATCAAAAATGAGTCATGCGTTTTTCGTAAATCCCTGGTTGTCGCCGAGGCTGTTGGGCCTGTCCCGTTCATCGCCCGTAATCCATATGAACGCTTGAGGTTACAGACCGTTCCGGGGAAATGATGGCAACGCCGTCAAAGTATTCTCAACCGGGTCGATGTGTCATCCAAACGCGAACTGAAAGTAACTCCGTTGACATTGACCGTAACAACGATGGGCTGATCGCCGGCCTGGAATAATCCGACGGGCAGCTCAAAATCGATCGTGTACACACCAGGTTCGACAAGGATCGCATCGGACGTCACATTTACCGAGCCTATTGTCGTATCACCGATTCGAACCGAGACAAGCGTTGACGGGACGTTCTCAACGCCGGTTAAAAATACACGGATGACCGTAGCGACAAACATACCGCCTTTTCGCCTTATCGTCCGAACGGCAAACGGTTCCGGGGTTCGCACCGTATTTGTAACATTTAAAGCAAGTGTCCGTCCGCCGGGGCCGACAAAATTATCTCTTGCAAATATATCCGGACGGGTTGGAACTATCGTCACAAAGCTTTTCATCTCGGCGCCGTTATTGTTAATAACCATCGGAAATACGGAACCCGTCAACGCTCCGGCCAAACCGGGCGGGACGACAAATTCGATAGTGCGTCCACCGACCGATCTCAAACCGCAGGCGGCTCCGTTTATCGTGACCGTGACGCCGCTTAATTCGATAGGCAGCGTAAATCTGCGCGTAAGCGAACCGGTAGCCGTCCGCGGTGCTATCGGTTGGCTGCCTTCGGCCTGAAAATCAAGAACAGCCAGCATTCCGGGCGACAGGCCGAGAATCGCGGCGGGTGTAACGGGCGGGGGCGTCGGCGTCGGCGATCCGGTTGGGGTCGGCGTCGGTGTCGGCGTGGCGGTCGGCGTTGGGGATGGTGTTGCCGTTGGCGAGGGTGACGGCGAAGGCGTGCCGATTGGCGTCGGGCTTGGCGTCGCCGTTTCGAGCACAGGCAAACGGCTCGCACCCGTAAACAGATTTACGGTCGCCGGCAGCTCGCTGGTAACCTCGGGTGTAATAAAATAAAAGACTTCCGATTGGGAATCCGGATTTCCGGTTCCAAATTCTGTCAATGCACGATTAAATGTCATTCGCCGCAGCGAGTTGCTTGTTATGGGCTGTGTTGACGCAAGAAACGATATTGGCGTCGGGAAATTTCCGAGACGCGAAAATACGGCCGTTGCCGACGGAGCGGTCAGTGAAAATGAATATATCTGCGCGGGGCGGACCGGGTTTGGATTCAAACCTTCTGAAAGGGTCGCGGGCACGGTACCCGCCGGGCTGATATTTAGCCGCGACTCTAAGACGAGCGTGGTCGGCGTTCCGGTGTCGTCATAATCTGTAAAACCCGGATAATGTGCCACATCTCCGCCGGACGCTCCGGCATCAGCATCGCTGCGGGCAGTGATCCGTCGAAACATAGTCGTCGTCGTATCATAGAGATAGAGGGCGAACGAGGTGTAATTTGTCCCGGAATTTTCATTAGTCAGATCGGCGAACGAATCAAAGCCGATATACCGCCCGTCGCGGCTCATACGCCGTCCAAGATCAAGGATATTTACCGGATCGCCGGGATTTGTCGGGGTTGTTGTCGTCACCTGTCTCGGCACTCCAAACGGAGAGCCGGAACCGTCCAGATCGGTAAAAAATATCTCTTCGTTTCGGCTTGCCAGAGGGTTGTCGCCGCCGGTCATGCCGACGATCGGATTGTCACCCGTACTCGCAAATACAAGACGCTGGCCGGTGCCCGAAATCGTGGGCGTTCGGCTATAGACCGGATTTGAGATCGGGCCGCGCGGCGTCCTGGTCACCTGTGACAGCGTTGACGTGCTGCGGACGAAAGTAAATATTTCATCATTATCCTCGGTCGGAAAAGCATTTCCGACAGAAGGCACGAGGTCGCGGGTCGAAACAAACGCTATGACGCTGCCGTCATCGCTGATGCTCGCATCGTGATTGTCATCGGCAATAAACGGGCCGACAAATATAGTGCCGGAACGCGGAACCTGGCTCGGATCGGTGTTTGTAACCTGAATAAAGCTGCCGCCAGCAAGCTCCGCAAACGCAATCTCGGCGCCCGCCGATAGGTTCGCGACCGCCGGGTAAGCAGGTATCTGATAAAGCCAGACCTCAAGATTGCCGTCGGCCGAGAGCGGATTGGCGGCCGGTATCGGGGTCGGCGTCGGCGATGGAACCGGCGTCGGTGTTCCCGCCGGTGTTGGCGTCGGGGACGGCGTCCCGGTCGGCGTTGGCGTCGCAACCGGTGGAGGCGTCGGGGTCGGCGTCGCCGCAGAAAAAGAATCGCCGAAGAAAAGACCGGGATTTGTAGAGTTTGGGGTCAGCGGCCTCGACGTCGTCGCGTTCGAGCTAAACGAGATCCAACGGCCGTCATTACTGATAACCGGCCGAGTGTTTACAATGGTCACTCGAATATTGTCAAAAGTTGCCGGGCGATCAGGATTAAAGAGTACGCTTCTGGTGTCAGTGATCTGAAAAATCCGCCGCTGTGCGTAATCGAACAGGAATATCTCGAGATTGCCGTCGGCGTTTCGCGGATTTTCGGTTGCGAGATTTCCGGTCGATTCAAAAACGACAAACCGGCCGTCACCGCTAATGCCTCCGGCAAATGCTTCCGACGGCGAATTGGAAACCTGACCGATAACGGAATCGGTCTGTCCAAACGAAGTCATGGCAAACAAACTAACTAAAACAAATGCTGAGAAAAGGAAAGTAAGACGAATCGTCACAAACTCCTCCAAATAAACTTAACTAAATATAAAATACTATCGGGAAAATCCCTCTGCTTCTACCAAATAACCCAAAACATTAAATTTTAGGTGCAGCAGTGTTGTTCTGCAAGCACGGGATAGAAGAAAAATACGATAATAACTCAAAAACAAGCTGTTTGATGCCGGAATCGTAACGCCGGGTTGTAATTTGCGAAAAAGGGATATGCTCGGCTTCAAATTCTCGCGTAAAGCGTATGTTTCGATCTTTTTCAGTCATATTACCTCGTTTCAAATCCGTAGCCGTCCGTAAGCGATGGCTCTGTAATTATGTCTCTGATTTTGACCAACAGCTTACGGTGATGAGACCAGCCAACCCGGCCATGCTTCTGTAACTGACCTGCCACAATTCCTGGATGGATTTTCTGAACGTATGCAAACCCTTCAATTTTCTGCTGAGAATAATAAGGGTCTTTTCTTACGATAAAATTTGCCAGTTCTTTCTGTGGAACGCAAAATTCTACCGCATCCGTGTCGGCCCGGATTTCGATGTCCGGCCTCTCCGATGGCGAATGGCGAGGATTATGCATAAATTTGGGTGTAAAAAGTGGTTGCAACGGGCGATTCGTTGCTAAAAGAATGTTTCGTATCAAAGAAAATCCCGACCTTTTATTGACAATAATGTGTCATCTATGATACTATATTTTACGATCTGTACACGTTAAAGGCGTTTGTTGTCGCAAAAATTGAAAGATGTTCCACTGAAAGACTGTATTTCACTAAAATGAAACACGAAACCAGAACCACAATGTTTACAATGCGTTACAAGGATTTTTCGTGTTCCATCATGGAACAGATCTGCTGTTTCTACAAGAATCACTTTTTGGAGGTAGTGATTCCTTTCGCCTATTGAAATTTTATATCGCTCCTTCAATTTTTCGCACGGCCGGGTTGGTTGGATTTACTTTTTTGAGCTTTTCGAGGGTCGAGCGCAGATTCTCTTTGTCGCCGGATTCGTTGTATGCAAGAACCAAATTCTGCAGGGTTATTTCGTGATCGGGTTGCGTGTCGAGGGCGATCTTGTATTCCTTTACCGCACGATCGATATCGCGGGGCGAACGCAGGAAAAAAGTCAGGCCGAGATCGGTTCGAACGTTTATATTCCGCGGCTCTTTTTCGAGCGCCCGGAGATACCATTTTTCGGCTTGCTCGTATTGTTCTGCGTCAAAACGGGCATTTCCGGCTTTGATCAGCGGCTCGGCTTCGTTTGGCTTTAGTTTGACGGCGGTCTCGTAGATTTTTGCAGCGTCCTCAAATCTTTGTATTTGATAATATAGATCGGCGGCGGTCATCTGGGCTTCGTAATTCTCAGGCTGTTGTTTTGCTCTCTCGATCGATTCCATCACCTGTGGCAGCGGAGCGGTTTGGGCCGAATCACCGGCAGATGTTCCGATCGGGGGATGATCGGCGGGTATTGCCGGATTGTTGGCTAATCCAGCCGTCGTCGAGGTTATCTGGGCCGAAGTCGGCTCGACGCCGTACTTATTTATACTGTTTGCAAATGCAAATCCGACGATCAGCCCCACAACTAAACCAAAAATGCCAAATATAATATTTTCTTTTTTCATGATATCCAACGCATCCTTATTATCAAACTGCCCTGCGGCGGGAACACTCAGTGACCAACGGCAAATATGACGCTATTTAATAGTAATACCGATCGACTCCAAAAATCTATTCGGCCGCTCGCCGCCGATCAGCGCGAACACGTATTGGTTTGGAATCGTGGCGACCTCTTGTTTGGTAACGACATTTTCGAGCACTACTTCATTTTCGCGCATCTCTTTTATCCCGACGCCGAACATCAGGTCGATGACGCCTTCGTCGGCACATTTGTAAAGCTGATATTTATTGCCGAATTTGACGGTCGGTGCAAGATAATCGCGAACGAGCATCGTCACCTTGTTCATATCTTCGGGCTTTCGGCGGCTGATCGCGGCTCCGTCGCGGACGGCGACGAGATCGACGGCCGCCTCTGCCGCTACATTACCGCCCCCGACCACGATGATATTGCGCCCGCGAAAATCCATCGGATTCGAAAGGTTATAGATCACCTTTTGCTCTTCGCGGCCATCGATAACGGTTTTGAGATCTTCATTTGGCAGCCTGAGTTTGTTTGGTGCTCCTCGCAAACCGATCGCGATTATAACGCGGCGCGATTTGTAGCTTTGTGCCGTTTTTTCGGGGCCGCGTTCCGTATTTATAATAAAATAATCTCCATCATCAGCCCGTTTTACCGTCTTACAGCTTTCATTTTCGTTTATCTTTACGCCTTTGTCTGCAAGATTGCCGAGCCATACGTTAAGAATATTTTCACGCTGGTCGCCGGGTATTTTTGTTTGCATGTGGCCGGCAATATCCGAGCGAAACATAGAAATAAGATTCTCGCGGTCGGCGAGAAAATGCGTTCGATAAATATTTGCCCAATCGCCTGTGCCCTTCGAACGGAGAAATGCTGCAACCCGCTTTTGCAACTCTTTTTCGATCTTTTCAGTAAGGAGCGGCGACAAATCCTGATGAAGCGAAAGAGGTATTTTTTTAATCAAATCTGCGTGTATCTCGGGTGTTTGCTCCCGTATCAGGTTTGTAAGCTCCACACCGACGGCGTCGGCGATCGTCCGGCTGTCATCATCTGCGCCGCTCTCGTATTTTGCTTTCGCGAGACCGAGACCGGCTACGGATATACCGCCGAACCAGTCTTTTGTATCCGGTTTGAAAAAGATGTATTTGCCTTTGGGATACAGATCGATTGTGGAAAGTATCTTGTCCTGTTCGATACCGACATAGCGCAAATTGGCCTCGCTGGCCGACGCCGCCGCAGATGCACCGCCGGGTCCGATGCCGATTATCGCAACGTCAAAATCTGCTTTTGGCTCGTCTGGTACGGCGGCAAGTTCGGCGGTGATGTGGGCGATCACGTCGGCACCCTCTTTAACTGCGTTTTTTATCAGCGGAACACCCGAAACGTCGCCTATTATAAAACAGCCGGGAACATTCGTCTGGAATGTCGCTCCATCACGTGTCGGAGTCGGCATCGAACGCACTTCTTTTGCGGTATTAATTACGATGCAGGCTTTTGGATTGACCGGACACTCGGCCTGGCACGCCGTGTCTTCCATGCAGAGATCTGGTGCGACGGCTGCTGCCGTTCCATCAACAATCGCCAAAACGTCATGCGGACAGGCGTCCACACAGGCCTGACAGCCGATACAGCGTTCGGCAAAAATGACCGGATGCGGATAGACCGGGCCGCGATATTTATCGAGGCCGAGTTCTCGTAGCTCCGTCTGATCGAGCGTTCGGACGTGCGGCAGCGTTTCCGCTTTTATATCTCGCGCCCTAAAAAAACCGAAGGCACGGGCCGAATCGTTAAATACAGCCACAAACCCGATCGCAAATCCGATGAGTAAAATACCAGCCAATCCGATCCAGGAAAGTCCGCCGTAATATACCGTATTCTCAAACGCAGACATCTGGTTTAGCCCTACAAGAAGGCCGATAACGCCGAGGCAGATTATGATTGGGAATATTTTCATTGGCCGTTCAATCGTTTTATCTGTGCCGAAACGGTATCGTTCCGACGATTTAGAGCGTCGGCGGTCAAAAACTCATTCCAGCGACCGGCGCTGTAGGGATGCTGAATATGACACGAAAGGCAGTTGGCCGCGGCAGGGCTAAATAGTTCATCACGGACTGCGGCGTCAGCCCTTGCCGTGTGGCACACCGCACATGTTTGTTCCGGAGTGACCCGGTCAACCGGATCAAAGCTGTTATGACAGCTTGAACACGAGACGAGGCCGTGCGAATCTCCCTTGACACCCGGCGGAGCTTTCAAGCGGGCGACATGAATCGTGTGAAAATGGCGGCTGAGCCGTGCCTGTCCGTCCTTGTCACCGGTCGCCGAGCTATTAATTTCCGGAATTGCGTCAGCGACTTCGCGGTACACGCCGTTCCATTTCCAAACGCCGTCGACGATCGGATAACCGTATGATCCGTCGTGTGCTGTTTGGACAGTTTTTCCGTTATACGTTTTTGAATTTGCGTTATTATGACATTCTGCACAGCTCTGTCTCGCCGTCGCGGTCATTTGAAACTGGGTTCCCTGATGCTCCTTGTGACAGACCGAGCAGGTTATACCGGCCTCCTCGTGAGCCTTTGTATTTGAGGCGTGAAAGCCGGACGCCTGATGACAGTTGATACACGAATTTTCCATGGGCTCACTTGGCGTGTGGCATGTTGTACACGAATTACCGTTTGACGCTGCGGCGATCGTGCTGTCGTCGATGAGGGCTGTGTGCGGATTTGACAACGGTTTTGGCGCGTACGCCTGCGGGTAACGTAAAAATGCAAAAACCCCTACCGAACCGACAAGCAGAAATGCCCAAACAAACAACCCAAACCGCCATGGCCGCCGCAGATCGCGTGTAGGGCGCCAATTAAACATCGCTTTTCCCGGAATTGGCTTTTTGGTTGGACGCAGACGCGACCCCCAATCTTCTTTTTCCCGCGTCCGCTTGTCCCAAAAAACTTTAAGAACGCCGGCCGCACCCGCGGTGGCCATTTTTTTGGTATCAAATAGTTTTTTCTCGTTTACAAACTGAGTGGTAATTGGGCGATCAACCGTCAAAGCAATGTCGAGGCCAGACCGCCTGACAGAGATCGTAAAAGGCCCGATCTGAATCGTGTCCCCGTCGGCCAAAACATCGTCTTTTTGAGCACGGATCTCCCGCCCGTTAAGCGTTAGCACGTTTGCCGCTGAAAGATTTGCCAAAAAATATTTTGGGTCGCGAAAATTGATTCCGGCGTGGATACGCGAAACGCTTTCGTTATCAAGAACAACATCACAGGTTTCGAGCCGGCCAATCAAAATGCCGTCTTGCTCAACGACAATTGCCGGTTTTTGAGGATCGGCAAACGAGATCGCAAATTTTCCGGTTTCCTGACTCATCTGGGTCTAGCGGACGTTAAAATACACTACCTGAACAATGTGTATTAACATTAAAATCAACATCAAGGACGTAAAAAAGACGTGCGGGGCGACCCATGATTTCAGCACTTGATGCAGCATCACAAGAGCATCGACGCGGCGGAGCGTTGCGGCGTTTTCGACCGCCTCCATTAGCCTTGTGTCATCTATGCGCCCCATTCCGGTGGCGTCCTGTCTAAATTCTTCGCGGGCGTCGGCGAGCATTGACGCGAGGTCCTCTCTTTTCAAATATTGACGGAAAAGATAACGCAGGCCGAGAAAGCGGCGGCGGACCTTTCTTTGTATCAATTTATTTAGCTCCGGGTTTGTTGTCTCGGCCGCCGCCCGCACAAGCTCCGCCCGAAGCTCAGTCCGGCGGGCCTCAAGATCCTCTATAAGCAGCGGTTCGCTCTCGATCTTCGTCATAAAACGCGGCACTATCACATAACAAGCGGCACCAAAAAGGCCGGTCGCGATCACCAGGTCAAATGAGATCATTAAGAAAGATGTCAGCAAACCTCCGGAACTAGTTCCGCCGTGAACAAGCAGCAGCACGCCGGCCAAAACCCCGATATAGATATGCGAAAGCATCCAATATCGCAGAGCTCCGACACGCCGTGTGTAGATCTGCTTACGCATCGGATATGCCATAACCCAGACAATGCATGCCAAACCGAAAAGGCCGGTCAGCCAACGCATCGTCAGCCAGGAGCCCGGGCTAAGAGATGTGTCCTGCGCAAATTTGCGTGTCGCCCAGACCGCCAGAACGCCACCGATCAGCACCGACAAGATCCCGCTCGCATGCCAAATCGCGGCCCACAGATCGAACTTATGTATGTTTGTGCCGATCGCGTGCGTTTTGCTTCGCTGAACTAAGCCGATCGTATTATTTACTTCGTCAAAATAGTCATGCGGATTGACGCGGACAAGCGCCCCTGTCGGGCAATTTTCCTCGCATGAATAGGCCGCCGTTTTTGCTCTTGGCGGGTTTAACCCCGTGTTTTTGCACAAATTGCATTTTACGGCCAGAAGATTTTCGGTTTGCGTGACAGGTTCGGGCAATTTAGCCTGGCCAAGCGAAAATCCGGAAAAAACCGTCTTTAAAATCCCCTCTCCGTTTGTATTTTTCGGATCAGGGCGGGCGATCATCGATATTGCGTTGTAAGGGCATTGCGTGGCGCAATCGCCGCAGCCGATACACGTCTTGGCGTTGATGTCTATCTCACCGTCGGGGTATCGGGCGATCGCGCCGGTCGGACAGCCGGTCAGACACTCCGGATCTTGACAATGCATACAGGCCTCGGGCACAAGGACGCTCTGGAGATTTGTCGCGTTTGCCTTAACCGGTCTTTCGATATGTATGCCGCGACGGACAAGCCGCGTTTGACCGTGTACCTTATGACAGGCGAGCGAACAATTGCCGCACCGTATGCATTTGGCCATGTCCATTACTAAAAGGTTTACACCGTCGACCACGCCGGTCTCGATCTCGCGGCTTGCGGCGGTCAAAACTCTCGTATCGACCGGGCGCATTGGCACCTCGGGTTTATTATCCGCCGACTTTTTCAAAATCGGCATTAAGGCCGAGAGCATTTCACTATCTTCCTGAAGGCGTGAGATGGAGACCTCGATGACTTCCGTTCGCGCGCGCACCGTCGCCGTATATTTCCAGTTGCCGCCCTTTCCGGCGGCCTCAAGTCCGAGACACGTTCCCGCACCCAGAAAATCTAGTCCGGCCGATTCATCCGTCTCGATTAAAAGATCCGCTGCTTTGGAATTAAATGCGACGCCGCTGACACGCTGGATCCAGCCGTTGCGGATAAAAACCAGACGATTTACCGGGTCACCCTCACGAAAGAGGACATGATCTTTTTCATATACCGCAAAACGGGCGGCGTCATTAATCCGCTGAAGCATATCGCGATCGAGACTCAGTTCTGAAAATTCTTTGAGTTCATTTAGCGAGAGCGTCAGCCCGTAGGCACGGTAATTGCGGTCGAGCGCCTTACCAAATTTTGGCAGTTTTCTAAGCAAACGAATGGACGGGCGTGTAAATTCGAGAACGAGGACAGGTGCAGAAGCGTCTGCTACGAAGACGGTCGCCGTTCGCGGCGTGCCGGAAAGCAATGCCATTTCGCCAAAGGAATTACCGGCTGGTATCTCACCTACTTTTTTTTGGCTGCCATTCTGTTCGGTGACAGAGGCCTCGAGTTTGCCGGTGACGAGGATGTAAAAAATACTGCTTTCCCAACTGTTTTCCCGCACAATGGTTTCACCGGGGAGAAATTCGAGAAGGCGTGCATAGGGGCCGACATTTTTGCCGCGATAGCTGCGGCCGAACAGGATTATATCCATGTCGAGCTCATTGCGAAACTCGCCGTTCGGCAACTGCTCGACCAGCTCCGAGACGATATCGACATTGCGAAATGCGTCTATTATTTGCTCGTGGTTTTCTATTTCACGTGGCATCGCGGGTCAGAGTTGTCTAAACAGAGCGGCAAAATCAGCGGGACTGACCATGTCACTTTACTGCTGCGCCTTGCAGAAACCAAGGCCAGTAGATATAGCCTGATACGGTTGCCGCAATAGCCAGCAGAAAAAGTAAAACGATGATCCCGCCCACGATAAACCATTTAGTTTTTTTATTCGATTTTGGTTTATCAACGTTTTGGTCTAAGGGTTTTGTGGCCGCCGGTTTCGGCCCGATCGCCACGCTCTGCTTTTCGCCCGGCCCCGAGAGCTTTGGGGTTTGCAGCCCCATATCCGACAACATCTGGTTGTAGATAGTCTGGCCGAGCCTCACGGTGCCCTCCATTTTGTCAAATCCGGACGCCTCGTCTCGTTTCGCCTCTGCTGCAAACGCATGTCCACAGCCGGGGCAAAATGCCTTAGCTTCGTCCACCATTTCGCCGCACTTAGCACAATCCTTCAGAGCCATTTATTAATTCGCTTTATGACAAATCGTGCAGTCTTTTGAGGCTGCAAAACCCGGTTTCTTTTTCAATTCCGGACGGGCCTTGAATGCGGCGTCGTGACACGTATTGCAGTTAATATGATATGCAAGCTCATTATTCAAATCTTTTGATGTTGATTTTCCGCCGTCCGTATAACTTGCCGATGGCATGGTTTTACCATCGGGCACGCTTCCCTCCTGAAAATGACAGGCTCTGCATTCATTGACCTTCTGGCTGGACGCTCTCCATGATTCCATGGTCAGCGTGACGTCGCGTTCTGATGTTACAAGCGGCGGCTTTAACGCTGATTTTGGCTGGTCTGTGTGGTGGCAGTCGGCGCACCCGACAACCGATTTCCCATCAGGGCTGTATTTGTTATTAGCGTGCGTGTCGTGATCAAAGGCGACCTCGCCATACTCAGACAAACTGTCCTTGCCGAGCGTGAAGTTCTTCGGGATTTTTTTATCGCCTGCGGCCGGCGACGCCGGTTTTACAGCATTTGTGTTCGTCGCCGGATTGGCAGGCGTCGGCGTCGGTTTTACAGCGACCTGAGCCGTAACGGCCGATCCGACACCCGATAGGTCAATACTGCCCAAAAATAGAAATACCACGCCAAGCCCGAAGATAGATATTACGATCAATTTTGCCAGATTTTTCATTATTTTTTTTCCTGCATAAAAATATGATGCCCTATTTAAACTCCATTTTTAGGTAAATGTCAATTATTTTGTCTCAGTTGCCCACCGCAGAACCGGGAAGCATGTCAAAACCGGAACCTTTGTGACAACGTGCACAGTTTGCAAAATCATTTGCCCCGTTGCCTCCGAAGGCACGCAAACCATTGTGACAGTTAGCACAATTGTTACCGGCAATATGCTCCTCGGCCGCGATATTTGTCACCTGCCGTCCCTGCGGAGCACCAGGACGAACGGAATGACAATCGCCGCAGCCGATGCCCTGTGCCCCCGAATGGTCGTCGTGGCGGAACACGGCGCGGAATACATATCTCGATTGCGGCGTCCGGCTGTACGGTGCGAGTTCGTGGCAGGTGCTGCATGAGCCGATCTCGCTCTCAGCCGTATGACATGCATAGCAGTTGTTATGTGCCTGAAACCCGACCGGAATAGTTTTTCCCGCTCCGGCCGAACGGTGGCATGATGCACAGCCCTCGGGCGGGCGGCCCTTTCCGTTATCGTGGTCGCCGTGATCAAACTTCATATTAAAGGGTTCGATAAAACGCACCGGAAAAGCATTCATTGACGGTGGAACTGATTTTGTATCCTTATGACAGATCGCACACATTACCGGTTCCCGATCGGTGAACTGATTAAGATGACACCCGATGCACGAGTCGTGACCGGCGAATTCCATCTCCGGCGAACTGCCCTGCCGCTCGTGACACGACGCACAAGCAAACTCTTTATGTTCAGGAATCTTGTGAGAAAAAGCCTCGAAAGCCTTGCTCGACGCCCGCAAGGCAATCGGTTCGGGCGTCTCTGACGCCGTAATCGATACCGGCGTCCGCGCGGATTGCTGAAAGCAGCTGGCCGCAAAGGCGGTCAGGCCGGCAAAAACAAGAAAAGCCTTGAAGAAGTTTTTTGAACGCGCAGCGTTTTTCATCTTTAAGTCTCAGGGATTCCGGTGGCTAGCGGGAATCGGAAAACGGCCAATCGCCGGCGTGTGGCAGTAATTGCACTGAAAAACGGGCCGCTTTTCGGCGTCACCTGTCTCGCGTTTACCGATTTCCTCTAAAATATTGCTGCCGTGACAGGAACTGGTGCTGCATGTCAAAATCGGCACATCCGCATCTTTCATACTTCTAAGATCCGCATTTTGCGTGATACGCAGGTGACAGGTTGTGCAGTCTTTATTGGCATGATTTGTACTTGCGTGATCAAATTTTAGCGAATAGCGGCGAAGCAAGTTCTGGTCAAAATACGGCTCCTCGAGGCGGTGACAACCCGCACATTCGGTTCCGGTCGGGTTTAACCCCTGAAAATGACACTGAAAGCAAGACGAATGGCCGCTGGGCGAATCTTTAAAAAATGTAGCTTTTGGCGTAAAATTCTCGGTTGCCGCATCGGCAATCGGCGTCAGCAGCGGATTTATTCGAGGTTCGGTTTTTGGCAAAGTCGTGCTTGTTTTATGACATATTGCACAGTTGTTAAATTGTGTTTTGTCATCGGCCGCGACCCGTCTAAAACTTGCTGATACAAAATGTGCGACCGCAACGTCCCGGTTTTTTTCATTTTTAGCAATTAAGTCCTGATGTACATCGTGCGGAAAAATCGTTGAAAATTCGGTCGAACGTGACGAGACCGGAAACGGAAAACGAGCCGTGCCACGCGGCCCGGGGCTGATGTGGCATCCGGCACATATCGCGGGGCGGTTACCGGCAAAAAAATCGCGTCGGTGGCATCCTATACAGGATGCATGACCCGGAAAATCAGAAACATCGGGAAATCCGCGTGCGGCGGCCCAATTCTTTGTCGGGATTGTATGGCAGGAACTGCAGTCCTTCTTTTTATGATCCGCGACAGCGTGCGAGAATCTATCCCGTTTCTGGGCCGGCGATTCTGTTAAAAGACCAATCGCGAAGACAGACGCGGCCAAACAAAAAAACAATAATCTGAGACATTTGTTCATTTTGTGCCACAGGTTTGGGCCGTACAGGTCGGCAAATCTCTGACTATCACCTCGCATTTCCTGACAAGTTTGCCGGTTTCCGCGTCGGGCAATGACAGCGTGATTTTCTTGTCGCTTCCGATCTTGGTCTCACAGGCCCAAACATAACTTTTTTCACCGATTTCGATCGGTACCAGATTTGAGATCAAAAACGTGTCCGTGCCGCTTTTCAACGCGACGTCGATAAAGATCGCCTTGACTGAAACACTGTCGGTCATCGTCGATTGAATCGGCCTCACGTCGCTAAGCAAAGTTTCGAGAAGGGATTTGCGGTCGGAGTAAAACCCGTCCCGAAGCCCCGTGGCAAGATTTGTCGTCAGCCACTTCCGGGCAATCTCCGGTTTGCCGCGATATTGCTTTAGACTTTTTTGGAATGCAGCCTGAAATTCCGGAACTGTTTTTGTATCCTCGGTCGTGATCTCGCGGCAATACGGTGATTCGCAACCGCCGGATTTTAGCCAATCTATATATTCCGGGCTGGCCTTCATTTGACAGTAAAAACAATCGCGCGAGCTAACCTTTGCAGCCTTTAACCGATCGATCAAAGCTCTGTTATCATCGAGGCCGCCGGGTAAAAGATAAAATCTTTTTCTCAAAAGTTTCTCTGGTTTTCCGCCAATTTTTACACGGCCCGAAACTTCGAGCGAACCGACGCCCTGACCCCCGACCGTCACAGATCCGGCCGATACAAACAAAAAAATTAGGAAAATTCCGCGAAGTGTAAACATTACGCCACCTCAAAAATTCAAGAAGATTTTAGTGCAAGGCCGCCCGGACGCAAAAAGGAATATAAATCCCGCTCGCTAATAAAGAAACGGCCGTGCCGGAAACTTGAGAAACGGCAGCCGCACACCGCGTACAAATACCCGATCCGAGCGAATTAATTCAGGCGGTGCAAAGATATTTGCTCCGCCGGCCGCGACCAAATCGTCCTGATCGATACCGTCGCCGCTGATACCGATCGCCCCGACAAGCGTTGAGTCGCGATATAACGGCAAGCCGCCGGCAAATATCTGAATCCCGTTTCGCAATTCCGGAATCGAAGTACACGGGCATTGGCCGACCGCACGTTTACCAACCCGCGTCTTGGCGGCCTCTGATTTTCGGCAGGACGCGGGAGCGGTTAACGCCGTCTGTATCAAATCAAGCTGCAGTCCGACATTAAACGGGCTCCAGTCCTCAAGCAACGTGCTAAACGGCCCGGCCTGTGTATTATTTATTCCATCCGGGAAAAGCGGCCTGTGGAGAAATCCGAGCGCGCGTTCGCTGTAGGCAACTGAGCCGTTCAGGGCGACGCCATCGGTGGCTGAGCGTGTAACATAACTGCCAAAACCGGCGGCGGTGAGCCGCGCGGCGGCGTCCGGCCTGGCAAAAAAATTTGCGCTCCGTGCCTTCTGCACCGACACATCGAGCCCAAAAACCGGAGCATCTAGCTGGCGAAAAAGTCCTAAAACCTTACCGTCTGTGTCAACGACCGCTATGGTTACGCGGGCATTGCTTCCGATAGGCTGCCTCAATCCGCTGCGTGTCCGATTCGCGGTGGCAGCCGCACTTGCGAGAATTTGCTGAACTTCCGCAGCCGATAGCGCCGAACCCATAATAGTCGGAAAACGTACGCTAAACTGTCCGTTGACCCCACTCAAAACACCGGCTGCAAAATCGCTCGGCGGGGCAGCACGGATCACCGCCGTTACCGAACCCGAGAGACTCGCAAAAGGAATTAACGGAACAGCCGCCGAATCAACAGTATTCGCAAATGGCAGGCGGATACCTTCGATAAGAATATTATCTGCCCGAATTATCGTTGGTGCGTCAAAACCTCTCGATGCATAAACGGCGATCGTCTCCTCAACCGACCGGTCATCATCCGACGGATCACGGTCAACCGTGTAGAGGCCGTCGCCCTCGACGCCGACGCCGCCGACGGCAACTCCATTCTTATAGAGCGGAAAACCACCGGCGTCCCCCGAAAGTCCTAAAGGCAATCCGGCAATCGAAATATCCGAGCATTGAAGTGTCGAAAACTGAACGCCGTAAAGCGGCCCGCCTACGCGGTTATCGATGCCGGGCGGAAAATGCTCCTGAATTATAAATGAGGCCGTGCGGGTTGTAAACGCATTTCCGCCGGCCGAAAACAGACCGGCCGTGCCAGCCTTCGAACGCGATGCGGCGGACGACGGCACCGAAAGATTTTCAAGCCCCTGGCCCGCACGTCCCACGCTTCTGATAAGCGTCAGCGTTGGTGCGCCGGTCATCGCAAATGTGCCGAGCAGATTCCCCTCCTGATCGGTTACCGAAACGGTTACATTTTGATTGAGGGCTGCGGCCTTTGCAACGGCCTGCGCGATTATTGTCTGAACCTCCGAAAGCGTCAAGCCCTGCGGCCTTCCCGTCACGGCAACGATCAGAACAATCATGAATGCGGCCAGGTACTTATATTTTCTTAATATCAAACTAGTATTCATGATGGCTTCGAATATTATACAATCGCGTCAAATAGTCAAGTTTTTTACGAACGAAATATTTGTTTTTACCTCAGTTGTGTGGTAAAAGGATACTCAGTATTTTTCTTCAACGTTAAAACCGATTCAATAATTATGCTGTCCAGTTTTTTAAAACTGACTTTTTGGCTCGTTTTTTCGATCTCTATAGCGGCTTCCTCATCCGCCGGCCAATCGACGGGTGGAAGAGTTATTGGCAGGGTCGTCGATAGTGACGGCAAACCGGTACGCGACGTTACCGTAGTTGCGGCAAACCAAACAAGTTCAGAGATCAAAACGACACGAACAAATTCAGCCGGCAGCTACACGTTCAAACTTGATGCCGGAGCCTATCGAATAAGCGCTGCCCCGCCGCTTGCGGCTCATTTTGACCGCGGCCGGGTCGATGAATACGGAGCTTTTGCCAGGCTTATTTGTGACGAGTCGAAAAAAAATTGTGAGATACTCGAAAATATTATTATCGGCGGCGGCGATCAAATGATCGACTTTACGGTAGTCAAACCTGACACGGAAGCGGCTGCCACCGCTCAGCAAACCGAGGCCGGGGCAGTTACCGACCGCCGCGAGGTGCGTGACCGCTGGCGCATCGGCTTTCCGGAATATGACCGGTATGGCGACCGGGGAGCCCGCGGACGCGACATTCCGTTTAAGCGGGGACGTTGGTACAATCCATACGATCAAAATCTAATAAAGGGCGATCTGCCGGTGATCGGTGACGATTATTTTCTGATCGTCTCCGCTGTAAGCACAACCGGGGTCGAATTTAGACGGACGCCGTCTGGCAATAATGTCAGCTCGGCCGCCCCCGACAGCAATAATTTTTTTGGCCGTCCAGAAAGCCTCTCACTGAGCGAAACGATTCAGCTCTCGTTTGAGTTTTTTAAGGGTCAAACGGTATTTAGGCCTCGCGGCTGGGCGGTAAAAATCTCGCCTACATTCAGTCTTCCAAATTATTTGAATGCCCGCGAAAACGGCATTGTAAATATAGACGTTCGGCGCGGCACCTCGCGGACCGATCATCATGTTTCGCTCGAAGAGGCGTTTGGCGAAGTTAAACTTTTTAACACAAACGATAATTTTGACGCCGTATCCGTGAGGGTCGGAATACAGCCTTTTAATGCTGATTTTCGCGGATTTCTTTATTCGGATAACAATCTGGGTACGCGAATTTTTGGAGCGTTTTCAAATAACAAAACGCAATTTAATCTCGCGTGGTTTCATCAGCTTGAGAAAGATACAAACAGCAATCTGAATGCGTTCGAGTTTCGTAAGCAAAACGTCTATATCGCCAATATTTTCCGTCAGGATTTTTTGACAAAAGGATATACAATTCAGGCGGTCGGCGCTTATAACGATGATCGCGGCGACACACATTTTGATACTAACGGCTTTCTTGTCCGGCCGGCATTGGTCGGCAGTGTGAGAGAACACGACGTCCGGGCCGGATACGTAGGTTTTAACGGCGACGGGCATATCGGGATTCTAAACCTCACAAATTCGTATTACTTTGCCTTTGGCCGGGACAGTTTTAACCCGATTGCCGGTCGCGCCACTAACATTAGATCTCACATGGCGGCGGTCGAGGCCTCGATAGATAAAGATTGGCTTCGGTATCGGGCTTCGGCATTCTTTGCATCGGGTGACAGCGACCCGACAGACGACAAAGCTACCGGCTTTGACTCAATATTTGACGATGCGAATTTTATCGGCGGACAGTTTTCGTACTGGAACCGGCAAGGAATCCGATTGGTCTCGACCGAGATCGGCTTGGTGCAGCAAAACAGCCTTTTACCGACACTTCGTTCAAGTAAGACCGAGGGACAGGCAAATTTTGTAAATCCGGGAATATTTATTTACAATGCCGGTGTCGATGCCGAAGTGACGCCTACAATTAAAACCGTTTTTAACGCTAACTATCTGCGCTTTCACCGCACGGAGCCGCTCGAATATGTTTTGTTTCAACCGGGTGTCCGCCATGATATCGGCTTCGACCTGAGTCTTGGCGTGGTTTATCGGCCCTTGCTTATTAATAATCTGACTTTTACATTTGGTAGTAGCATATTTTTCGCAGGGAAAGGGTTTAGGGATGTTTATACGGATCGATCGCTGAATTGTCCGATCCCGAATTTTTTCACCCGCGACTTTGTGAATCCGACAAAGCCGCAATATTCGCTATTTAGCCAGGTAAAGCTGATCTTTTAATTTACGGGGGCAAATACTTAAAATGACAGCAAAATCAAACATTGTCGTACGCTTAAAGTTAACTATTTTGCTTGTATTTGTGTGTCTGCTGGCTGCCGCGTTCTGGCGGGCCGCGCCCTTGGAAAACAAGACAGCCAAAGCCCAGGAGACGCCTCCGTCGGCCAATACGAATGCTCCCTTGCCAACGCCAGACGCTAGCCTCGCCGCTAAAACCGATGGGCCGAAGGTCGAGGGCTGTGCGACGTGTCACAACAATATCGAGCCGATGCACCGCTATAATGCAAGCGGCGACGCACTTGATAAACTAGATGACGGCAAAGATGCTCAGGGCTTGACCTGCACCTCTTGCCATGGGGGTAATCCTGTAGCAAATACACAGAGAGACGCCCACGTCCAGCCGCGATTTCCAAAGGAATGGGGATGCAAAAACGGAAATTGTTCGAGCCGCAATCCTGAACGCACAAACACCCTTATCGCAAAAGAAAGCGCCGTATTTGTCAGGTTTATAAATCCCGGTGACTTTCGTGTCGTTACTCAGGCCTGCGGCGAATGCCACACAGATCAAAATCAAAAAGCATCGCGTAGTATGATGGCTCACGGGTCGATGCTGTGGGGAGCCGCACTCTACAACAACGGCAGTTTTCATATAAAAGACGCTGCGTTTGGTGAGAGCTTTAACGTGGACGGCAAACCGCAGGCATTGTTTCAAAGCCCGGCTCCAACCCGTGAACAGAAGGCTTTTAAAGGATTTCTATCTGTGTTGTATCCGCTCCCGCGTTGGGAATTATCTCAACCCGGCAACGTTCTCAGGGTTTTTGAACGCGGCGGCCGGCGGCGTCTGGAGGTCGGCTTACCCGATAAGGAAGAAGAGAATGGCAAGCCGGATAAGGGCCTAAGCCCGCGCGGTTTAGGCACGAATAACCGCACAGACCCGGTTTTTCTCGGCATTCAAAAAACACGGCTCCACGACCCGACCCTGAATATGTTAGGTTCAAACGATCATTCCGGAGATTACCGTTCGGCGGGCTGTACCGCCTGCCACGTAGTGTATGCCAATGACACGAGCATAGCCGCATCGGCACAATATGCCGCAGCCGGCAACCGGGGATTTACCCAATCGGCCGACGCCAGCATTCCGCGCCGCGAGCCAGGTCATCCTATAAAACATCAATTTACCTCTCAAATACCGACGTCACAGTGCATGACCTGCCATATGCACCCGGGTACGAACATGGTCGCAACCTATCTCGGGCAGACGTGGTGGGATAACGAATCTGACGGAAAGGCGATGTATCCGACCGACCGGCAGATAAATCCGACCCAGTCCGAAGAAGCCGAAAAACTGCAAATAAATCCCGAAGGGGCGTCGCTCAGAGGGCTTTGGTCAGATTCAATATTCCTGCAAAATACCGGTACGGCCGATTTTAACAGCAAGCTCAAGAATGTTCAGTTTGCGGATACTCACGGTCACGGCTGGATGTTTAAGAACGTCTATAAAAAAGACCGCAAAGGCAATCTGCTTGATTCAGATGACAATGTTGTTGCCACGGAAGGTCCCGATAAATTCAGGAAGGCAGTTCATTTAAAGGATATTCACCTTGAAAAAGGTATGCATTGTGCCGATTGTCATTTCCAACAGGACAGTCACGGCACGGGCATTCTGTACAACGAACCGCGGGCCGCTATCGAGATCGGGTGCGTTGATTGTCACGGATCGCTCAAGGAAAAAGCAAATGGTATAACAAGCGGTTTTGCCGCTATGGCTCCTGAAAATAAGAATGAGATCGCCCTTCGCGAGCGGCAAAAGAAACCGCTGATCGGCCGCGATCTGACGCGTCTGCGTTTTCGTTCCCCTGACGGTAAACGTCTGGCGGTAATGGAGATGATAACCCGCGACACAAAGCGAAAGGACGCCGACGGCAACGAGATCGAACTAAAAAAAGGCGATGTAGTCCAAAATTCGATCGTCGAGCCAGACAAATGGTGGAAGATAAAGCAGACCGTCGATACGGTCACCGAGGGCAGCCCCGATTACAACGAAAAATCAGCCTATGCCAAGACGATTCAAAAGGACAATGAGACATGGGGAAATCTTGCCGCAACCGAGGAAATGCTCGCCCACCGCGAAAGCAGCATGACATGCTATGCCTGTCACACATCGTGGGTTACAAGCTGTTTTGGCTGCCATCTGAGCATGGAGGCAAACCGCAAGATGCCAAATCGTCATAACGAGGGCGGTGATTCGCGCAATTACACATCCTACAATTTCCAGGTCATCCGCGATGATATTTTTATGCTTGGCAAGGACGGCACGGTGACGGGGCATAAGGTCGCTCCGGTGCGTTCGAGTTCGGCGGTTCTCGTAAGTTCGCGCAATCAAAACCGTGAGTGGATATACAGCCAACAACAGACCGTTTCCGCCGAAGGCTTTTCAGGCCAGGCATTTAACACTCATGTGCCGCACACCGTTCGCGGCCGGGAAACGCAAGGCTGCTCAGACTGCCATGTTTCCAATGATAAAGACAACAACGCCTGGCTCGCGCAGGTGATGCTGCAAGGCACAAATTTTGTCAACTTTATGGGCCGCTATGTCTATGTCGCGGCAACCGATGCTCTCGAGGCGGTCGCGGTCACCGAACGCAGCGATCCGCAGGCGGTCTATGGCAGTAATCTGCATAAAATCGCCTACAAAGATAATTATGACAAGTTTGTCGCTGGTGGCCGGGAGCTAAAGGAAGTTTATGAAAACAAGGGAAAGCCCGAGGTTTTGCAGGTTCAGGTCCGCGGTGAATACGCTTATGCTGCAGCCGGAAAAGGCGGCCTTCGCGTTTATGACGTTGCGCAGATCGATCACAAGGGATTTTCGGAACGCATCGTGACCTCCCCCGTCTCACCGCTCGGCCAGAAATTCTATGTTCCGACAAAATACGCTGCCGCCGTTGCCGCTCCGTCAACATTGGCCGTCGATCCGGCGAGATGGCGAACGGTCGTCAAAGAGGATGGGACCTATACTCAGGTGCCGCCCGACGAAGCCCTGCGTCTAAATACCGCGTCCGCCAAAGCAGGGAAACCCGCACCCGCGATCAACGAAGAAGGGCCGATCCATCCCCTCTACGCCTATTTATATGTAGCGGACAAGTTTGAGGGATTGATCCTTGTAAACGCGGCAACCATTTTAGACGGCGATCCGCGAAATAATTTCCTGTCACGCGCTCTGACATTTAATCCAAACGGGGCATTAAACGGTGCAAATAATATAACGATCGCGGGCAATTACGCATACGTCACAACGGAGCGCGAGCTTGTTATTATAGATATATCGAAACCGCTCAATGCGGCAATCGTTAAACAGATCCCGTTTAATCATCCTAAGGCGGTTGCGGTTCAATTTCTGTATGCCTTTGTGATCGATCAGGACGGAATGCACGTTGTCGATATAAAAGGCCTCCAGGCCGTTGGCGGAGCCGTAAAGATCGAAAACGCAACGGTACCGCTAAAGCACGCCCATGACATTTACATCGCAAGAACCTACGCATACATCGCCAATGGCAGCGAAGGCGTCGCCATAATAGACGTCGAGCGTCCGGAACGGCCAAAACTCGATCAGGCCTTTACAGCCGACGGCACGCTAAACGATGCGCACGCAGTAAAGATAGCGATGACAAATGCCAGTCTTTACGCATATGTCGCCGACGGTAAAAACGGGCTTCGGATCTTGCAGCTTACCGATCCGGAAACGATGCCGGGCTACGCCGGTTTTAGCCCGCGACCCGAACCCCGCCTAATCGCCACATTCAAAACGAAAGGCGAAGCCGTCGGCATTTCAAAAGGCCTCGACCGCGACCGCGCCGCCGACGAAAGCGGCAACCAAATCGCCGTCTTCGGCCGCCGCGGCGCCCGACCTTTTGGTTTTGACGAAGTCATGCGGATGCTGAGAACCCACGACGGCACAGGCGACTTTTTTACAGTTTCTGACGATCCGAAAAAGTAAATCTAAACTCCCTCTGATTTTATTGGTGGAGACGAGGGGGATCGAACCCCTGACCTCTGCAATGCCATTGCAGCGCTCTCCCAGCTGAGCTACGTCCCCATGTTGACGCCCGGTTTGGCGTTTAATAACTCCAGGTCGGCGAACTCTGAATTTAGCGAAATTTGTGATCGAGGTCAAGTTTTGCATAAATAAAAGCGGGTTAGGTTTTGCATTTTATCCAGGCCAAAAAAACCGCAACGGTTAGCCAAGGAGGCAATTTTTAAAGATCAACGGCCTTTGAAAACCGGTTTTCTTTTTTCTAAAAATGCGGCGACGCCTTCTTTTTTATCGTCTGTGGAAAAACAGATCGCAAAAAGATCGACCTCACGGCGAAGGCCTTCGTCGAGGTTTGAGCGGGATGCAAATTTTACCGCTTCCTTTGACAGCTGTAACGCTATCGGTGCTTTTTCCGCTATCTTCTCTGCAAGCTTTATCGTTTCAGCCTCGAGTTCGGCGACCGGATAGACGTGATTGACGAGGCCAAATCTGAGTGCCGTTTCGGCGTCGATCATATCACCGGTTAAGACCATCTCCATCGAGCGGCCTTCCCCGATGAGACGTGTTAGCCGCTGTGTCCCGCCGCCGCCGCACATAATGCCGAGATTTATTTCGGGCTGTGCAAATCTTGCGTTTTCGCTTGCTATGCGGAGATCGCAGGCCATCGCAAGCTCATTCCCGCCGCCGAGACAAAAGCCGTTGACCATCGCGATCACAGGTTTTGGAAATGAATCGATGGTGTTAAAAAATGATTTTTCGTGAAAAAGGGCCCGCTGCGAGACAGGGGTCTGCCCTGCAAATTCGCTGATGTCGGCTCCGGCGACGAACGACTTTTCGCCCGAACCCGTTATCACCAGCACCCGTACCGAATCATCTGTCCGAAGTTCCTCAAGCGCGGCAACACCCTCGGAATGAACTTTTAGGTTTAGAGCATTTAGCTTATCGGGGCGGTTAATTGTGAGTATGGCAACCTTGCCGCGTCTTTCGACTGTGATTGTTTCGTAATTCGACATAGTGTAAAAATCTTTATATTCCCGAGTTAAGTTTAACGATTTTGTGCCAATCAATTGAACCATCTACTTCGCAAAAAGTCTTGGAAAACTCTGCAGTAAATAAGTTTATGACTTTCAAATAAGACTCAAAAAACTCATCATTTTTAGTACGGGCATTTTTACCTAACGGTTCAATAATTTCAGTATAAAGATTTTCATCTCCTGAAATAAATGTCCAAAATCTTTGTCCGCAATATTTAGAAGACTCGCCCTTATCTGGGGTATTATCCCTTCCATAACAGCATCCGTTTACTGCGGCGATGTGAAGCCCCGAATTACTTGTCCTAAGACTTTGCTTAGCTTTTGTAAAATCCGTCCTCATTTTTGCGATCTGACTGCTGTTTCCCCAACTTGGGCCTGACTTGATAGAAACAATGTATCGAATTCCGTTAAGGTCAAATTCTAAATCAATGCCCTTAATTCCCGATTTTTTTCCACCATAAACATTTCCATTTATGAATATTGCCAACCCTTCCAGCCAATCCCCAAAAATTGTCTCTTCATTTGATGAAAGATGAGCATCCAACAAAACCCGCACAATATCTTCGGAAGTTAAGATTGCTTTTGCTTTAAAAAGATATGGATTCTTACGGCGGAGAATGCTTGAAAGCTTTAGTTTGTCAAGCGCCAGAAGACGCTTTTTGTGAAAAATGCCAATATTTTCCTCAACATATTTGGTGACCTCGGCTAGATTTTGGCTCTTCATTTGGATAAATGGAAAATAGAAGAATTTTTATTTTGAATTGGAATTTTTCAAATAGACCTCAAGGTATTCCGGGACAATTTCGATACCAATTGCATTTCGATTTAGATGATTGGCAACTGATAAAGTAGTGCCGGAACCAGCAAAAGGATCCAGAACCACATCTCCCACTTGGGTAAACAATCGAATGAACCAGGCAGGTAAGTCCTTCGGAAAAGCC
Organism: Pyrinomonadaceae bacterium; assembly: GCA_041747575.1. GTDB lineage: Bacteria > Acidobacteriota > Blastocatellia > Pyrinomonadales > Pyrinomonadaceae > OLB17. The sequence goes on along the minus strand of JBGTEX010000007.1, from coordinate 96,657 downwards.
GCACTGTGATTCTTATTTCCACATTCAGTAGCGAGGTGTAAAACATTTGATGGGTAAACGGTATCCCTACCCACCCACCTGGAAACATTTTTACCAAAACCACTTCCATTTCGGGCATTATCGCGTTGCTTATCAGTATTACTGAGGTTTTTTAACCTGCTCTTTGCCCAATCTCCGACCGGAACCCGTACTTCATCCTGATACATATTGAACTTCTTTGCTTTGTTGAATTGAATCAATCGTTCCCAATTATCACGGAATCTATTCGACCACTTTCCAGGGTGAGAATTTTTCTTGTGCCATATAAATTCTTCCGTCCAAAGCCATCCTTGCTTACGCATAGCCAGGATTAATTCCATTACATAAGTGCTGCGCTCCCCATTTACAACTCGTTCCTTGATATTAAGTATAAATGTTCCAGACGGTTTGACGATTCTTAAAAGTTCTTTCGAGATTGGGAGGAACCAATCGACATATTCGTCAGGGGCAATGCCTCCATAGGTATTTTTACGTTGATCAGCATACGGGGGAGAAGTGAAGATGAGATCTATCGACTGATCGGAAATCTTTTGCAGTAGATCAAGACAATCACCAATCAGCCATTCAGAGGTAATCCGATCCTTGATCGCTGGAGGAATAACCGGGTGCGACTTTAACGGCTCACCCTTTTCTCTCAAGCCGGCATCATGAATCTCAATATTCTGGAAGTTTTCAAATGTAAACGAACGAAAATCTGACATAAAGGTTAATCAGATTCTATGAGTACAATAGACCGCACGCAACCATAAAATTATTCGTTAACCCCTTCGACAACATTATCATCGGCAATCCACGCGACAAATAGCCGCAGCCAGCTTTCTTTAGGCTCATCAATCGCGACCCCGATTCGCGAGGTTCCGTAGCTTGCGGGAATGATGCGCACGACCTGAGCCTTGACCTCAACCGGAACACCGTTTGGCCGGTGCGAACGAATGTATAGGTTTTCGCCCTGTGAGATTGGCTGATTGAGCTGGAATAAGGCGCCCAGTGTGGAAATGTCATCTGTTTCGGTCGGTTCGCTCCAGGTTGCGCCGTCGTCCGAACGGCCCGAAACAACTATCGGAAGGCGCAAAGCCATTCTCAGGGCAAACCGTTTTTCCTCTTGATGAGGTTGAATAGAGGTCATTTCCAAAATCTTTTATTTTCCAGCGTAAATTACTGAGACAGTTTATCACGAAACCTCTCTTTCCGTCACCATTTACGACAAATCTGTCATTGACCGGCGGAAAAATTTTGTCATGTGATCAAGACATAGAATGGATCGGTTAAATTAGACGAACCAGTTAGACGATAGTTATACTATAAGCAAAGGTGTAAATCCAAGGCATTACGTTGGTGGCACCATATAAATTATGACCGAAAAACAAATACACAAAAAATTGGTAATCCTCGGATCAGGGCCGGCGGGTTTGACTGCGGCGGTTTATGCCGGACGCGCACAGCTTGGGCCGCTTGTCATAGACGGCCCGCAGCCGGGCGGACAGCTTACCATAACGACCGACGTCGAAAATTATCCCGGCTTTTCGAACGGTATAATGGGTCCGATCCTGATGGACGAATTTCGCGAGCAGGCTCTGCGTTTTGGCACAGAGATCATCAATGTATGGATTGACCGCATTGACCTTACGGAGCGCCCGTTTACGCTTTATGGAAAAGAGAGCGAGGACAGCGATGGGGTAACGACTATCATCAAAACAGAAACGTTGATCGTTGCGACCGGTGCTTCGGCAAAATGGCTGGGAATACCCGGCGAAGCTCCCGTGCCGGAGGGTTTAGGCGGTAACGGCGTGTCGGCCTGTGCGACGTGCGACGGATTCTTTTTTCGCGACAGGCCGATTGTGGTGGTCGGCGGTGGCGATACGGCTATGGAAGAGGCGCTGTTTCTGACAAAGTTTGCGTCAAAGGTCACCCTGATCCACCGCCGTGACGAATTTCGGGCGTCCAAGATAATGCAGGATCGCGTACTTGCACACGAAAAGATCGAGATACTCTGGCACACCGAGGTTCGAGAGATCAACGGGTCAAAGGAAACAGGCGTTGAGAGCGTTCGGATCTTTAACAATCAGACGAACGAGGAAAGCATTTTTCCGACCGAAGGCGTTTTTATCGCCATCGGACATCAACCGAATACCGCCCTTTTTAAAGACATTCTCGACATGGACGACGTCGGTTATCTGAAAACCGACGGCCGCACCATGAAGACTAATATCGACGGGGTCTTTGCCTCCGGCGACGCTCAGGATGCGTATTACCGTCAAGCCGTAACGGCCGCCGGAACCGGCTGCATGGCCGCGATCGACGCAGAGAGATTTTTGACCGAGCATGAGGCAAGTGTCGAACGCCAAACGGCGACCAACTGGTAACAATATGCCGATCTATGAATACAAATGCCGGCAATGCGGCTTGCAGTTCGAAAAGCGTCAGAACGTTTCGGACGAGCCTCTGACAACCTGCGAAGAATGTCACGGCAAACTCGAAAAACAATGGTCGTTATCGGGCTTTCAATTTAAAGGGGCCGGCTGGTACGTTACCGATTATGCCGGACAAAAGAAAGAAAAACCCGAAAAAGGCGCTCCTTCTGAATCAACCGCAAAGCCCGAAACTGCATCAGATAGTAAGGAAGCCGTGAAAACGACCGTGTCAACAACCGTGACCGAGAGCGTTTCGAAACCTGTTAAAGAATGAGAATAGGCCGACGTACAGCATTTTTTTCGATCATCTGCATGCTAATACTTGCGGGTGTTTTTTCCGCACAATCTCGTCGAAATGTAAAAGGCAGCGATGGCGAAGGCACGATTTTAACCGTCACCGCATCGAGAAACGATAAAAAAACAGAACCGATAAAACTGGAAAATCTCTTTCTATACGAAAACGGTATCGAGCAAAAGATCAAGAATTTTAGCGTCGATCCGAGTCCGTCAAAGATCGTAATTCTCGTTGATAATTCTCAGACGCTGCCGACCTCGCTCGAAACTTTGAAAAAGGCCGTTTTGGAATTTGCTTACGAGATCTTTGACGGCGACCAGCTATTTGTCATCGCGTACGACGAAAAAGCCGAGATCATCCAGGAATGGACGGACGACGCCAAAAAGCTGGAAACATCGCTCGAAACATTTCGGAAAAAAGGCAATCCACATCTATTTGACGCGATCGATGTTTCGTTAAAAGAAATACTGCTGCCGCTGATGCCAGGAACCCGAAAAACAGCCGTTGTCGTTATCGGCGATGGCCTTGATCGCGGCAGCAAAACACCTTTTGACAAGGTCCTCAATGAATTGCAGGCTCAGAACGTGACGATCTATGGGCTGCAAATTCCGGACCGCACCGGCGGAGCATACCGCCGCGACCAGCCAAAGGCCGGAGCCGTTATGACGCAGCTCACCGAGGGAACCGGCGGCAAAATTTTTCCATTTGACGAAGCCCCGACGGCGGCAAAATTTATCTGCGACGAGCTCCGAAAAAACCGTTTTCTTTTGTCATACGTACCAATAAACACCTCATCATACGACGCCCGCCGCGTCTTTCTCGTCGCCGACGAAGGCATAGCTATCCGAACAAAGACGATGCAGCCGCCGAATATTAAATAGTGGTTTGGCGGTTCAGGCCGTTACACGGCCCCTAGAAAAACTCGTCCTGGCTGAGCCTGATCGATATTGCGGGGAGGCTTGTCTTATTTCTTACACCGCTACCGGAGCCGCGATCTTGCTCCAGGATTGATAGTTATTTAAGTTAAGATTTTCGAATCTGAAATTTAGCAGTCCGTCGAGGCCTTTTAGGTTTTGGGCGTCAACGAGTTCCAGAGCAGGCAGGGTGTACGGTTTGCGTGAGAGTAGTTCTTTCACCTGTTCGAGGTGGTTTTGGTAAATGTGCAGGTCGCCAAAAGTATGGATAAAATCGCCGGGTTCGAGACCGCACACGTGAGCGATGAGACAGGTGAGCAGAGCGTAGCTGCTGATATTAAACGGCACGCCGAGAAAAGCGTCGGCTGAGCGCTGATAAAGTTGGCAGTGGAGCGTTTTGCCGTTTTCGATCTTAAATTGAAACAGCGTGTGACACGGCGGCAGGGCTACGTCGTCACAGGTTTCCGGGTTCCAGCCGGTCACGATCAGGCGGCGCGAATTCGGGTTTGCTTCGATCTCTTTTATAAGCCGCGCAATCTGGTCGACACCATTCATCTGCGGATAATCGCCGCCAAAGGAACGCCACAAATAGCCATAGACCGGGCCGAGATCGCCCTTGTCGCGTCCAAATCTCATCGTCTGTTCCTCGGTCGCCCATTCCGCCCAGATATCGACGCCCCGCGAATTCAATTCCGGTTCGTTCGTGCTTCCGCTCAGAAACCAAAACAGCTCCTCGGCAACCCAACGAAATGGCACCCGCTTTGTCGTAACAATTGGAAACCCGCCGCGCAAATCAAACCGCGTTTGATACCCAAACGCCGAGATCGTCCCTACGCCGGTGCGGTCTTCGTGACGAACGCCCGTGTCTAAAATGTGTTTTAAGAGATCATGATATTGACGCATTTGTTTAGTGAGTAATAAACCTTAAATCCTGAAGGGTGCGCCTGTTTAGCCGCTCCTTCACCGTCATCTTTTCATATTCTCTTAAATTTGCCATAGTTATTCCATCCTTTAAGTTGATTTTAAGCTCAAAAACGGTCAACTTATTTCAGGCAAGGACAGCTTACATAGGAGAAACTATCCACTGAACACTTGTCACTAAACACTTAAAAGATCTGATGTTCTTCGGTGGTCAGTGGATAGGGACAGGAAATGATAATTGCGATTGTCGCTATCTCAAAAAATTACGCCATCGGTAAGGATGGGAAACTGCCGTGGCATTATCCGGCTGATCTTAAGTTTTTTAAGGAAACGACCACCGGAAATGCCGTTGTTATGGGTGCAAACACGTGGCGGTCGATCGGCAAGGCCTTGCCAAACCGTCTGAACATCGTCCTGAGCCGCTCGGCGCAGATCGACATGGCAGACAATCTTATTTTTCTGCGGAGCGAACGCGAAGCCATCGACCTTTCGAAATTTTTGAAATGTGATCTGTTCGTTATCGGCGGTTCAAAAACCTATTCAGAGTTTGCGCCTTTGATTGACGAATGGATAGTGACGCGCGTGCCGAAAGAGATTGACGACGCAGACGTTTTTATGCCGGACGACTTTCTCTCGGGTTTTTCTCTTGCCGAAACGAAAGACCTCGGCGACGGCCTTCGCGTTGAAACATTTCGCCGATAGAGCAACTTGATGTAAAATCTCTGCACAAGGAGATGTAGCTTATGATGGGCGGAAGGTCTTGGGACGATTGGATAGAGGAATACTCGGAAAGCCATCAGCATCCTGTCAATCGATGGATGCACAGTTTTGGGATTCCGATGATCGCGGTTTCGCTTTTGCTTATTCCGGTGTGCTTTTTTGCTGCCGGATTGTGGCGGATTTCGCTGTCGCTGTTTGTCGCCGGATGGATACTCCAATTCGTCGGGCATTATTTCGAAGGCAAGCCGCCGGAATTTTTTAAAGATTACAGATTCTTGTTCGTCGGCCTGCGTTGGTGGCTGAAGAAGATCGTCGGCGTAAAATAATTTTCCCCAAACATAAGAATAGCTGTTGGCTGATAGCTGTCAGCTATTTTTAGTATCACGCATTGAAGAAAGACCTCATACTGGCATTAGATATCGGCACATCGAGCGTTCGCGGGGCGTTGTATGACGACGCGGGTAATCTGCTGCCGCGGACGATGGTTAAGAATGAGAGGGCACTCACCTCGACGTATGACGGCGGAGCGGAAATTGATGCGGAAGAGGCTTTTGCACAGGCCGCGGCGGTGATAGACGAGGTTTTACGGAAATCGGAAAAGATAAAGGGCGAGATCAGCCATGTTGCCGCGAGTTCATTTTGGCACAGCCTCGTCGGCGTCGATGCAAAAGGCAAACCGACGACAAAGGCCTTGGGCTGGGCCGACACGCGAAGCCGTGAATATGTTTCTGTACTTCGGAAAAAATTTGACGAAACGGCGGTTCACAACCGCACAGGTGCGAGATTTCATTCCAGCTATTGGCCGGCGAAATTGCTTTGGATCAGGAATGAGTTTCCGGCGGTTTGGAACAGGACCGAGCGATGGCTGTCGCTAAGCGATTTTGTCGCGTTGCGGCTGTCTGGCGATGCAAAAACAAGCGTTTCGATGGCTTCGGGAACGGGTATTTTTGATATTCGAGCAATGGACTGGGACGGCAAATTGCTAAAATTTCTGAAGATAAAAGCTTCAAATTTGCCCGCGATCGTCGAAAATGACACAGATTCTTTCACGCTAAACAACAAATTTGCAAAACGCTGGCCGCGTCTGAAAGCTTCAAAATGGTTTCCCGCGATCGGCGACGGTGCGGCCAACAATATCGGTTCGGGTTGCGCCACAAAATCTAAAGCGGCATTGATGGTCGGAACTTCGGGAGCGATGCGTGTTGCCTATAAAGGCGAGCCGCCGAAGAAAATTCCAAGCGGTTTGTGGTGTTACCGCATCGACCGCAATACGGTGATTTTGGGCGGTGCCTTGAGCGACGGCGGCGGGCTTTACGCTTGGCTGAAGAAAAATCTGCGACTGCTTGCGGATGACGACAAAACCGAGGACGAGATCGCAAAACGCAAACCCGCCGGCCACGGTCTAATATTTCTGCCGTTTCTAGCCGGCGAGCGAAGCACCGGCTACCACGAAGACGCAACCGGAGCGATTATCGGACTGCGGACGGCGACCGACACGATCGACATCGTCCAGGCCGCTCTCGAATCAGTCGCCTATCGTTTTGCCGAAATATTCGATCAACTAAACGCCGTTTTGTCGATTCGCGAAATTATCGCCTCCGGGGGCGCCTTACGCGAATCGCCCGTCTGGACTCAGATAATCGCCGACGTTCTCGGTCAAAATCTAACGCTCCCCGACGTCCGCGAAGCCTCTTCCCGCGGAGCTTGTTTGCTTGCACTCGCAGCAATTGGCTGCATAGCATCAATTGAAGATATTCCAACGCCGAAGGCCAAAAATTTCCAAGCCGATGCAAAACGAAAATCGGCTTACAAAACAGCAAGAAAAGAGTATAAGAAATATTACGATGTCTTGATGTCTTAATAATTTGATGCTATGATGCCATATAATGAGAACAACGCTAACATTGGACGATGAGGTCGCAATCGGTATCAAACGCATTCAAAAGAAACGTCCGGACGCTTCGTTCAAGACGATTGTTAATGACATTATGCGGAAGGGGTTAGTTGCGGAGGGTGAAGTTAAACTTATCCCTTTCAAAATCCGAACTCGAAAGGCCGTTCCCAGACCAGGACTCAATTTTGACAATATTCAGGCGTTGCTTTCGCAGGTGGAGGGCGACGATCGCAAGTGGTGATTCTAGACAGTAATATCCTTCTTTACGCTCACGTCGAAGATCTAAAGGAGCATTCAAAGGTAAAGGCGTGGCTAGGTCGGAAATTATCAGACGGTTCGGAAGTGATCGGGGTTCCGTGGCAGGTTGCAACTGCATTTATTCGGATCTCTACGAGTACGCGAATCTTCCGAACGCCATTTGATATTGCATTTGCAAAAGAGTGTCTTGATCGCCTGTTTAGCCACCCGCTTGTTCAAGCAGCAAGTGCGACGGACGATCACTGGAAGCGGTACTCACGTTTACTTGTTGAATTGAATCTAAGCGGCGACATAGTAATCGACGCTCACATAGCCGCAATCGCTATCGAACATAACGCCTCTGTTGCAAGCTCCGATAAGGATTTTCGGCGGTTTTCTGATTATGTGAAGATCATTGATCCTCTGGCATTGTAAAATTTCCCCGAAGATATTGATCTACCTGCCCGCCTGTTTTGCCTATACAAGAAACAATTGGCAAAATAAAGAAAGTGAACCAGATCTCATAGAAGGTGGCGGCGTAAAACCGCTTCGCACGCTTGTTTTTTGAATACCGTAGCGCAACATATTTCAATACATCATGACAATTGCAACAAAACAGAAAAAATCAACCGACAACGACATCGACACACTTTGCATTAATACGATCCGCACGCTTTCGCTTGATGCGGTGCAACGGGCGGAGTCCGGGCATCCGGGATTGCCGCTTGGGATGGCTCCGGCGGCGTATATTTTGTGGACGCGCGTTTTGCGGCACAACCCGAAGAATCCGCAGTGGTTCGGACGCGACCGGTTTTTATTGAGTGCGGGTCACGGGTCGATGCTGCTCTATTCGCTGCTTCATTTGACCGGATATGGCCTATCGCTTGATGAGCTTAAGAATTTTCGTCAGCTTCATTCGAAGACGCCGGGACACCCCGAGAATATTTTGACGCCCGGCGTTGAGATTACGACCGGGCCGCTTGGGCAGGGCTTTGCCAACGGCGTCGGGATGGGTATCGCTGAGGCGCATCTTGCGGCTAAATTTAATCGCAAGGGCTTTCCGGTCGTCGACAATTTTATCTACTGCATCTGCTCGGACGGCGACCTGATGGAGGGCGTCAGCTACGAATCGGCAAGCCTGGCCGGACATTTGAAATTAGCAAATTTGATCTATCTTTATGACGACAATTCTGTCACGATCGACGGCCCGACGCATCTGGCGTTTTCCGAGGATGTGACGAAGCGGTTCCAGGCTTGCGGCTGGCACGTTTTGGAGATCGCCGATGGCAACGACCTTGATGCCATCGAAAAGGCAATAAAAGACGCTCAAAAAATAAAGAACAAGCCGAAGCTGATTCGCATCAAGACGATCATCGGTTTTGGTATGCCGAAGCAGGGTACGTCAAAGGCACATTCTGACGCACCGGGTGCAGATGCAGTAAAGGAAACTAAACGTAATCTGGGCTGGCCCGAAGACAAAAGTTTCTATATTCCCAAAAAGGTGCTTTCGCATTTCCGGACGGTCGTAAAAAAAGGTGCAAAGCTCGAAAAGGAATGGAATACGCTGATCAAGAAGTACGAAAAAGCTAATCCTGAACCCGCAGCCGCGTTTAAGTCGATTCGAACCGGCAATCTGCCCGAAGGCTGGGAAAAGGCTCTGCCCAAATTTGACGACGTCGAGGCTAAGGCTACGCGTGCATACAGCGGAGAGGTGATAAACGCCATTGCCGGAGAACTTCCGCAGCTTATAGGCGGTTCGGGCGACCTGACGCCGTCAAACAATACGTACATCAAATCATCTCAGAATTTTGAGGCGGGTGAATATAAAAACCGCAACATCCATTTCGGCGTCCGCGAACACGCGATGGGCTCGACGATGAACGGCATGGCGCTCTACGGCAGCGTGATACCGTTCGGCGGTACATTCCAGACATTTTCCGATTATATGCGCCCGGCAATCCGGCTGGCCGCGCTATCGCACGTTCAGACGATTTTTGTCTTCACACACGACTCGATCGGGCTTGGCGAAGACGGCCCGACGCATCAGTCCGTCGAGCATCTTGCGGCGTTGCGTGCCATACCGAATCTGGCCGTCATCCGCCCTTGCGACGCACACGAAACGCGCGAGGCATGGCGTGCAGCTCTTAAACGCGGTGACGGCCCGACCGCATTTGCGTTCTCCCGCCAAAAGGTCGCTCTAATCGACCGCAAAAAATACGCCGACGCCAAGGGCTTGCATAAAGGTGCATACATTTTAGCTGAAGCCGAAAATAAATCAGGCAAAGCGGTCACGCCAAAACTGATCCTCATCGCTACCGGCTCCGAAGTCGGCCTTGCGATGGAAGCTTGCAAAAAACTCAACGCCGACGGCATTCCAACCCGCGTCGTCTCAATGCCCTGCTGGGAATTTTTTGACGATCAGCCGCAAAAATACCGCGACGAAATCCTGCCGCCAAAAATAACCGCACGCCTGGCTATCGAAGCCGGAGTTTCACTCGGTTGGGCCAAATACGTCGGCGATTCGGGAGATACGCTGACGGTTGATCGGTTTGGTGCGTCTGCACCTGCGGAAGATGTGTTCAGGGATTACGGATTCACAATTGAAAACGTGATCAAGAAAGCGTGGCAACTCGTCAAATAAGATCCTATATGTACCGGTTCGACCTCACGTTGCTCTTAATTGTCCTGTATTGCGTAGCTGCGTCGCGCAAGCGGGCGACAGGTTTGTTAATTATTCTGACAATTAGATTTATGCGAATTCTGCCGCTCGCGAGGCTGTCTCCAAAGTCATAATTTTTGGTTTTAGCTCCGGAGGAGCGAAATGTTTGTAGTACCGATTCAAAAAAAAGTTAAAGCTCCGTAGGAGCGGCATGTTATTGATTCGCTTGGGTTTAATGTCGCCCCTAACGGGGCTTAACTTCCTTTTTTTGAATCGGTACTACAAACATTTCGCTCCTACGGAGCGAGTTAAAATCCTGATTAATGACTTTTGAGACAGCCTCGCAAATAGACGGGCAAGCTCGCGGCGGCTGACCGAACTAAACACCCCGCCTTACATCCAATCCGTAACCGCTCTAAGTTCCCATTGAAACAAACATAGCGTCAGACGCTATTTTGCGATTTATATTTACAGCAAAATTTTCCCTCATTGTGTCGATCAACGCCAGCCAACCGGGTAGGTCCGATAGTGCTGCGTTATCGGCAAGCCGAGAGAGTTCGTCGGCAAGGTCGGTATTGACGATTCGTTCGGTCCCGGCGCCGGTACGGAGTGTCCATACATCGTGGATCAGAGACTGTAAAATATCCAGATTTTCCTCAAAACTGTCTTTGTTTTTTGCATCATTCATCTCCTCTGAAATACGGAGCAATGCCGCACGGTCGCCTGTTTCGATTGCGTTTGCGACAACGGCCAGCATTTTTTCGCGGCGGATGCGAAATTTTTCGACCTTTACCGAAACGGCCTGACCGATGCTCCCGCGAGACAATCTTGCGGCCAGCCTTGCCTCGTCGTGGGTAAAAGCGCGGCCGTCAATTAGATATTGTTCAATTTCGGCGCGGGCAACAGGGGCAAACCGCAGCAGCTGGCAGCGCGAACGAATCGTTGCAAGCAGCGAATCGGGTCGTGAGGTTATGAGAAATATATGCGACGTCGAAGGCGGCTCTTCGAGGGTTTTGAGCAATGCGTTCGAGGCGGAATCGTTCATTTTATCGGCGTCGTCAATGATAAAAAATCGTGCAGGAGCTTCGTATGGCCGGAAATTCGCTTCCGATTCCAGATGTCGCACGGCATCGACCAAAATATTTCGATTGTAAGGTATGACGGCACCAACGTCGGGATGATCGCTAAAGACAACGCGTCTGTGTGCATCCCGGTCATCGGGTTTTGGAGTTGAAAATACGTCGCTGCGACGGCAGGCCGCGCACACGTCGCATGCCTCGCCTTCGATCGGCTCGGTGCAAACAAACGCTTTTGCAAGCGCGATCGCAAATTGACGCTTGCCGATACCGTCATCGCCCGCGAAAAGCAGCGAATTGGGCACGCGGCGTTTGTGTATCAGGCGCCGCAGCGTTTGTTTGATATTTTCGTTTCCGATGAGCTTTTTAAACATTGGAAAGCAACCACCAAATAACCTGAAAGAGACACGGAAATTGCAAATTTTTCGTCACTTTCGTGGTATTGCATGTGATTTCGTGGTTCCAAATTCTTCAAAAGTTGGAAGACATCCGAGATGAAGCGGCTTTCAGTTTACCGAACTGACTTTTAAATGAAGCCCCTTAAGCCGCCTCTTCGGTGCGGGTTAAAACTTCGAAAACCGGAACTTTCCGCTCGATCATTTCTTTTGTCACGACGATCTCTATAGCTCTCTTTTCAGACGGCAGATGGTACATCGATTCGAGCAGGATCTCTTCGAGGATCATCATCAGGCCGCGGGCTCCGACCTTGCGTTTGTAAGCCTCGTGTGCAATCGCCTGCAATGCCCCGTCGGTAAACCGCAAGCCTATATTATCGAATTCAAACTTTTTCTGATACTGCTTGACAAGAGCGTTTTTTGGTTCGGTCAGAATCGTGACGAGGGCCGCTTCATCAAGCTCTTTAAGCGAGCCGATAACCGGAAGGCGCCCGACAAATTCGGGAATCAGGCCGTAGTGGATCAGATCTTCGGGTTCGAGTTTGTTTATCGAATCGATCTGCCGTTGCCGGTTAGTCTTGATTTCGGCCTGAAAACCAAGCGATTTGTTGCGAAAACGCTTTTCTATCACCTTTTCGAGACCGTTAAACGCACCGCCGCAGATAAATAAAATATTTGTCGTATCGAGCTGCTGAAAATCCTGCTGCGGATGTTTGCGCCCGCCGCCCACCGTCGGAATGTTGGCGACTGTGCCTTCAAGGATCTTTAACAGAGCTTGTTGGACGCCTTCGCCCGATACATCCCTCGTGATTGACGGGTTATCGTCCTTGCGGCAGATCTTGTCGATTTCGTCAAGATAAATGATGCCGGTCTCAGCTTTTTCGATATCGCCGCCGGCCGACTGAAGCAGCCTGAAGAGAATATTCTCGACATCCTCACCGACATATCCGGCCTCGGTCAGGCTCGTCGCGTCAGCTATACAAAAGGGAACTTTTAAGATGCGTGCCAGCGTTTGAGCGAGCAGCGTTTTACCGGTTCCGGTTGGCCCGATCAATAAAATATTGGATTTTTGCAGTTCGACGTCGATGCGGCGTTTTGCCATTTCGATCCGCTTGTAATGCTGATAAACGGCTACCGCAAGCCGCTTTTTCGGCTCCTCCTGGCCGATCACATATTCGTCAAGATGGCTCTTGATGTCATGCGGTTTTGGCAGATTTGTCCGTGCGGTTGCCGTCGTAGTCTGCTCGTCATCGTTTATGATCTCGTTACAGATATCGATGCACTCGTTACAGACGAAAACGCCGGGCCCGGCGATAAGTTTGCGGACATGATTCTGCGATTTGCCACAAAATGAACAGGAAAGGATCTCGTCTCGATGAAATTGGGGCATAAATTCGGTGGAAAGTGGTCGTCCGTTGCTATCTTCTGAAACAACCACTTTGATAACCGCCTGCTACTTCTCGCGGTGTTCGATAACCTCGTCGATCAAGCCGTATTCCTTGGCCTGGATCGGCGTCAGAATTCGGTCGCGCTCGACGTCGAGTTCGACCTGCTCAAAAGACTGGCCCGTATGTTTTGCGATTATCCGCGAGGTCAGTTCGCGCATTCTGATAATTTCCTCGGCCATCAGGCGAACATCGGTCGCCTGGCCCGAAGCCCCGCCCGAAGGCTGGTGAATAAGAACCCGTGCATTCGGAACCGAAAACCGCTTGCCGGCCGCACCGGCACAAAGCAGCAAAGCCCCCATCGACGCGCATTGCCCGACACAGATAGTGGTCACATCATTTTTAACAAACTGCATCGTGTCATAGATCGCCATACCGGCCGTGATCGAGCCGCCGGGGCTGTTGATATAAAGATTGATGTCGCGTTCGGGATCCTCGGCTTCGAGGAATAAAAGCTGGGCCACGAGTAAATTTGCCACCTGATCGTCGATCGGTGTACCGATAAAAATGATACTGTCTTTTAAAAGCCTCGAATAAATGTCAAACGCCCGTTCACCCCGCGACGTTTGCTCAACAACCATTGGTACTAGCATATATTTCTCTCTCTATTTTGAAACGAAATTCTTAAGATCCTGCTTGAATAAAATGAAGATAAGCTGTTGAGAAGACGGCAATTGTAAAGCCGACAATGATTCTACAGCTTTTCGTCAAAAAATCAAGTTATAAAAAAAGCAAACACCTTCGAAAGAAGTCCGTTGGCCGGACTCTCTTTAATGCTTTTTACCTAGCCACCCTCATTTGCCGCCTTTTTTTCAGGTTCATTCGCCTTCGACGTTTTCTTTGGCTTTTCTTCCGCCTGGGTTTCTCCTAACGATTCGTCAACCCAATCACCCTCAGTGATCTTGGCTTTTGCAACGACAGCTTCGATCGCTTTTCGGGTTTTTAGATTATTTCGAATATTCTCGACGCCGCCGCCCTGTTTTTCGAGCGATTCGCGAATCTCTTCGGCCGATGATCTGTAATATTCGGACATCCTGGAAATCTCTTCTTCGATATCAGACTCCTCGACTGCGACCTTTTCGATTTGAGAGACCTTGTCAAGAAGCATCGCACCACGGATGTCGCGTTCGGCCTGTGTCCGCATATTATTATACGCCATTTCGATAAAGGCCGGTTCGACCGTATTGACGTCGATACCGCGTTGCTGCATATCTAGCGCAAAATTGTTGAGCAGATTGCGGGCCTGATTTTCGATCAGTGTGTCTGGCACTTCAAAAAGGTTATTTTCGATCAGTTTTGCGATCGCATTATTTCGCAATCTCGCGTCTGCATCAGCTTCGGCTAATTTCTCAAGATCCGTTTTTAACTTTATACGCAGATCGGCTAAAGTTTCGTGCCCTTCGTCCAGGCTCTGTACCCATTCGTCATCGAGTTTCGGAATCTCGGCGGTGCCAACAGATTTGATATTTGCATTGTATTGTACCGTTTTACCGGCCAGTGTCTCAGACGAAAACGTATCCGGATACGAGACGGTAAATTCTATTTTGTCGTCCTCTAAAACCCCGATCAGGTTATCGGTAAAGGATTTTTCAATAATCTCGTCTCCGAGAACAATTTCTACATCTTCGGCACGTATCGGTTCTCCGTACGGCTCACCTTCAAATATGCCTTCGAGATCGACGATGACGGTATCGCCGAGTTCGGACCTGCGGCCCTCGACCGGGATCAGCACCGCTTCCTTCTGAAGGCGTTCGGCTATCAAATCCTCTACCTCGCCGTCAAGCACCGGTTTGAGACGCCGGATTACGTCGATCTCATCGTACTTCGGATCGGGGATTTCGGGCATAACCTCGACCTGAACCTGCAAAGAAATAGGCACGGTGCCGCTCACTTTCAGATTCTCATGATCCTCGATATGAAGACGCGGTTCGGCTAAAGGATGCAGATCATGCTCCTGAAGGGCCTCCGTTACCGCATTAGGCAGTATCTCTTGCAGCACCTCGTTCTTTATATCGTCCTTGAATCGCAGACGCACGATATCAAGCGGCGCATACCCCTTTCGAAATCCGGGCACGCTCGCACGCTTTGCATATTTCTGGCTGACCTTGCCGTATGCCGCCTTGATAGTCTCGGTATCTATCTGCAGCTGAATCTCTTTTTGTGTCGGAGAAATTTCCTTTATTTCGCTTTTCATTTACAAAAAAAGCATAACGGAGCAGAATTGAAATGTCGAATGGACAGAAAAAGCATGCCCAAAAAAACCAGGCCAAATGGACGTAAGCCGCTTCAGCACATGAGACGACACTAATGTCATGTATTTTGAATGTTTTTTTGGTGCCTTTTTCGTGGGCAAATACACCTAAAAAATTGCTTTTCGACACACAGTCGAACAACAGAAAAAAATGGTGCCGAGGGCGAGACTCGAACTCGCACGTCTTTCGACGCTAGATCCTAAGTCTAGTGCGTCTGCCAATTTCGCCACCTCGGCTGAAGTCAATAGTTTACGGATTTCTATAACGAGAAACAACCCGGGACCACCAAAAGCCCGCCTTTTTCCCGCGGCTTGCCGCTCTATTTGCGGTGAAGCCTGCCGCCGCAGCGGCTCCACTTGGGGGGCTATGGGCCGTGTTGACAAAGTGTATGGTTTTGCTGTTCGGAAGCGGAATCGTGAAATGGATTGACAATACACGGTTCGTTGCCGATTGCCTTTCAAAAGGTTAGCATCAAAATTTGAAGAGTTAACGGAAAAGTCGTCAAGAGTGAATCCCGAATCCAATTCTAAATCTATCGCAGGAAACAAGATCAGCCGGTTCAAGATAGCCGCCGCTATATTCACGCTTTTCGGCGTCGCTTTGTTTGCTTATCTTGTCTACTACATTGGCTTTCGTGAGATAGCTGACGGCGTTGTGCGTTTTGGGCTTGTTGGCTTTCTGGTCATTCTGCTTATTTATCTCGCAAGGATTTTTGTACGCTCGTACGCCTGGAAACTGTCGGTACACGACCCATATCATCTCAGTATAAAAGACACGATTCCGGCCGTTGTGATCGGGGAGGCTATGAGCAGCACGATCCCGCTGGGGATTTTGATGAGCGGAACCGCAAAGGCGGTAGCCGTTCGAAAACGCATTCCGATGGTCGCCGGCCTTTCATCGGTTGCGACCGAAAATCTTTTTTACAGCCTGGTCACCGGTATCTATTTGATCGGCGGTGCCGTCGTTCTGCTTCGCGGCTTCGTTATTGAGGAAAGCCTCGTTGTAACGCTAAATGCGTTGATCGCTTTGTTAAGTGTTTTGCTCATGCTAGGCATTTTAATGGTGTTACGGCAATGGCATTTTGCAAGCGAGATCTGCGAATGGGTCTATCAAATGGGGTTTTTGCGGCGATTGCTTGAAAAAGGACGGCTGGATGTACGTCTTTTTGAAAATCTGATCTACGGATTCTATCGTCGCCATCCTCGGCGTTTTATCCCGATTTGCCTTTTTGAAGCGTCGTATCACCTGCTCGGAATCTGTGAAGTCTGGTATATCCTCAGCCGTCTGAGTGATATTAACCCGAGTCTTATGACCGCCTTTTTAATGGAATCGGTCAGCCGTCTGATAACTATCGTTTTCAAGCTTGTGCCTTTTATGATCGGTGTTGACGAGGCTGGTGCTCAATTTGTCGGCCAAACCGTAGGTTTAGCGGCCGGCGTCGGCGTCACCCTGGCCGTAATCCGCAAGGGCCGCATACTGTTCTGGACGGCAATCGGATGGATTTTGATCGCCAAACGCGGGCTTTCCTTTCGGGAAATTTCGCGGAGACACGGGTAAAAATGTCAATTGTAATTTTTTGCCCTGTAAGAAAATGTCAAAAGGCAAACTAAAAATCACATAACTTTTCACGGTTGAAGCGGCCAGAAAATTGGCACGAGCATGATCGAGACGACGAATACAATTATCGTAAGAACGCTGCCGATCTTAACAAAGTCCATAAACCGATACCGGCCGGGTGTATAGACAAGGACGCAGGCTGGTTCGAGAGGTGTTATAAATGAAAAAGACGCGGCGTAGGTTACGCCGATGATAAATGTTCGCGGATTGAGGCCAAGCGCCACTGCGGTTTGGACGGCGACGGGCAGGACGACAAGGGCGGCCGCCTGATTCGACATCGGCTGTGTCAGGGCGACGGTCAGAACGAAGAATCCGGCTAATACGGCGGCTCCGCCAAATTGGCCGGCATACACCTCGATCAGGCCTGCAAGGTATTTGTCGGCGCCCGTATTCTCCATCGCAACGCCAAAACTCATCATGGAGGCGATCAGAACCAATAACCTGAAATCTATCAGGGAATACATTTCCGAATATCGGACGGTCTTTGTGGCAAGGAGCAGCATCACGCCAACGAGCACGGCTACGGCCAGCGGTATTTCATAGCCGATCGCAACCTTGCTAAGCGACAAGGCCAGAAAAAGAAAAAATGCGGCGATCGCCCATCGGCGCTTATCGATACGAAAGCCGCCGGCCGACACGTCTTCGAGCAGCATCAGATCGCGGTCGGCGACCAGGCGTTCGATACCTGAGCGTTTGCCCTGGACCAGAAGTACATCACCAAACCGGAGCTTTACCTCGCTCAGCTTTTCGATAAATGTCGCACCGTGCCGATTGACCGCGAGGACGGTCAGATTATAATTTTGCCTGAAACGGATCGTTTTGAGCGTGTTGCCGACGAGACGCGAATCGCGCATTACCATTAGCTCAAAAAGCTCGACGCTGTCCCCCTCGAGCAGAACGTCATTGAGCATAAAATCAGGCTTTATTTCGAGGCCGATCTCTTGTTTGACGCGCAGCAGGTCGCCGATTTTACCTTCGACGATCAAAGAATCACGGCGCTGGATTCGCTCACCCGGCCCCGGTGCCGTTATCCGGCTGCCGTCGCGGATTATTCCGAGGACGTTCAGCTCGAGTTCGGTATTTATGTTTGACTCGCTGAGGGTTTTGCCGACCAGCGGCGAATCGGGCAGCACAAGTAATTCGGAAACGTATTCGCGAATATTATACTGATCCGTGCGCGAATCTTCGCCGCCGCGGCTTGGCAGAAAATGGCGGCCGATAAACAGCATATAAAGCATTCCGACCGAGAATGTGATAATCCCGACCGGAGCAAGTTCAAACATCGAGAACGGCGCCTGGCCATAACGCTGAATCGCACCGCTGACGGCGAGGTTTGTAGATGTGCCGATCAAAGTGCAGCTGCCGCCAAGAATCGCCCCGAATGCAAGCGGCATAAGCAATTTGGACGGCGGAATCTTTGTCTTTGCCGCGAGGCCGATAACCACGGGCAGAAACATTGCGGTGGTCGTTGTATTCTTTAAAATAGACGCAAAAATAGCCGCCGTTGTCATTATCAACGCCGTAAGCACAAACATATTGCTGCCCGCGATCCGGCTCATACGTCGTCCGATCAGATCGACAAGGCCCGTTTTTATTAGCCCGCCGACAAGGATAAAAAGCCCGCCGATGGTTATAATTATGTCGTTTCCAAAACCCGCAACCGCCTCCTGCACCGTCAAAACGCGCGTCAGAATCAGTGCCATCACCAGCAAAATCCCGATCACATCGACAGGGATCTTTTCGGTGGCGAATAGTATTATCGCCACGAGAAGCAGAATAAGAGTAAGGGCAATCGGTGACATGTCTCGAAAGGATAGCTGAATTGAGAAAAATTTGAAAGAATAAAATGAGTTCCGGCGTGATATTATTGTAGAAAATTATGTGAGTAGGCCAGGCCTGCGCCAAGGGCATCACGAATAAGATTAACGCGGGCGGTTCGAGCAGACGTTTGTATCAACATATTATGAGAAAATTTACCGGTATTTTTGCACTGATCTTTTTATTTCAGCTATTTGTCTTCGGCCAGACACTCGATGAAAAGCTGAAGGAGATCGACGACTATGCAAACACGGTCATGAGCACCTGGAAGGGGCCGGGAATGGCAATCGCGGTTGTTAAGGACGATAAAGTAGTGTCGGCAAAGGGCTACGGCGTCCGCCAACTCCGAAAGCCCGATAAGGTCGATGAAAACACGGCATCAGGAATATTTTCGTTGCGGTGGAGCCAAAAGGGGGACGACGAACCGTTAAGGTCACAAAAACCAGAAAAAAAGTAGATTTCGCCCGCTTTGTCAGGGGTTTAGTTAAAAACAAGTATCCAAAAGCGCTTGAAATACGAATAGTGCTGGACAATCTAAACACGCATTTTGAAAACTCTTTTTACGAAACGTTTTCAAAAGAAGATGCCGATGAGATATTAAGTCGTGTGGCTTTTTACTATACTCCAAAACACGCGAGTTGGCTCAACATGGCGGAAATAGAAATCAATGTCATGGACAGAGAATGTTTGGGTAGAAAAATCGGAAATGAAAAGTTATTGAAACGACAAATAATCTCATGGACAAAAGACCGAAACAAACGCCGGAAAAAATTGTTTGGAAATTCACCAAACAAGATGCCGATATGAAGCTATCCAAACACTATGCACCATAACTACTTTGTTACAACACTAGTTATCTAGCACAGCCAAAAAAAAATTTGTCCTATTTTTATAAAAAAAAACGCATAACTTAATAGAGCAACTTTTCGGAGAAAATTATGCATACGAAAAACTGGACACAGGTAAAGGAATTGCTGCACCACCTTATGACGCTTGAGCGTCCGGCGAGGGATGCGTATCTGGATAATGCGGGCGTCGCGTCGGAAATTCGTGCTGAGGTCGAATCTTTGCTTGGTTTTGAAGAGGCGTCGGAGAGCCTGATGAATGTCTCGGCGGTCGAGATGGCAAAGGATTTTTTTGATGAGGATGCGGCGATCGGGCAGGTTTTTGGAGTTTATCGGGTCATAAGCGAGATCGGATACGGCGGGATGGGCACCGTTTTTCTGGCCGAGCGAACGGACGGCAAATTTGAACAAAAGGTCGCCCTCAAGGTCTTAAAACGCGAGCTAAACACCGCGGCGATGCGCCGCCGTTTTCAGCGGGAACGTGAAATTCTGGCCGCGCTCGAGCACCCCGGTATCGCCCGCCTTCTCGACGCCGGGACAACCGAAGACAAAGTTCCGTTCATCGCGATGGAGTATGTCGAGGGGTTGCCGATAGACGTCTATTGCAGCAAGCACGAGGCCGATCTTTATCAGCGGCTCGATCTTTTCCGCAAGGTTTGCGCGGCGGTCGATTTTGCCCATCGCAATCTTATTGTTCACCGTGACCTAAAGCCGTCAAATATTCTCGTTACCGAGGACGGAACGCCAAAATTGCTTGATTTTGGCATCTCAAAAATTCTCTCGGCGGATATGGAAAATGCCGCGACCGTCACACGATTTGGCGTGATGACGCCGAGTTATGCGTCGCCCGAACAGCTTCGCAACGAGAGCGTGACAACGGCGACCGACGTCTATTCACTCGGCGTGATACTTTACGAACTTCTGAGCGGCCATCGTCCGTTTGAGAATAAAGAGAACAATCTAAAAGAAATTTATCAGGCGGTCGTCGATACTGATCCGCCGCTGCCGTCATCATTGGTTGAAACGATTTCAAAAAATTCGATTGAACTTTCAGACGCCGAAACGGAAGTTATACCGATCGAGCCTGTGTCTCATCCAAGCCGAACAAAGCCCGGCCGTCTGAGGCACACATCACCGCAGACGATCAGGATCAAGCCGCAATATCTGCGCGGCGATCTGGATAATATCGTCTTAAAAGCGTTAAAAAAAGAACCGGAACGGCGTTATTCGTCGGCTGAGAATTTTTCAGACGACATAAACCGGCATTTGAACGGATTGCCCGTAACGGCGAGGCCGGATACATTTTCATATCGGGCCGAAAAATTTATAAAGCGTAACCGAATTTCTGTTTTTGCCGCTACTTTGGTTTTTTTAGCTATTACAGGCGGTGTTTTTACGACGCTATGGCAGGCAGAACGGGCCAACGCTGAACGTGTCAAAGCAGAAAAACGTTTTAACGACGTCCGAACTCTCGCTAATTCGTTTCTCTTCGAATTCAGCCCGCTGGTCGAGAATCTGCCCGGTTCGACGCCCGCACGAAAATTACTTGTTACACGGGCGCTCGAGTATCTTGATAATCTTTCTCAGGAATCGGCCGGAGACGCGCAATTGCAGAGCGAACTCGCCGACGCCTATGAAAAGGTTGGCGATGTGCAGGGAAATCCTTTTAATCCCAATATCGGCGACGTAAAAGGTGCCGTCCAGAGCTATCAAAAAGCGCTGTCGATAAGGGAAAAATTGTCCGGAACAGATCAAAACGGAGCCGCCTTGCAAAAGGGTCTTGCAAATGTCTATGAAAAACTCGGCGGAACGCAGTTTATGAGCGGCGACTATGATAAGGCCGTCGGCCTTTTTGACAAAGCGCTCGCTCTGCGCGAAGATTTCGTAGCCCGCGATGAGAACAATTTCGAAGCAAGGGCAAATCTGGCTAAGGTTCTGAGGTCGCGGGGCCTGATTCCTTTTAATGACGGCGATAACAAAAAAGCCCTCGAGTATTACAACCGTTCAAAGGATATTTACGAAAAACTAAACAGGCAGCAGCCCGAAAACGACCAGATTGCCCACGAATATTCCTATATGTTTGTCGCCATTGGCGAAGCTCTTGGCTGGGACAACAAGCCGGGTCTGTCCGGTGAAAGCCTGCAAAAAGGCCTCGAACTCTTGATTCCGCTGAGCGAAAAATACCCGAATAATCACAGCTTTCAGCGTTCGCTCCATTTGGCTTACGTAAAAAGAGGCGAATATTACGAAGAGGAAAAAGATTACGATAAAGCGGTGGCTTCGTTTACAAGAGCATTAGAGATCGCCCAAAAATCATCCCAGGCTGACCCTCAGAGCTTTCAGTCAAAGCGCGACACGGCACTCGCATACAAAAAACTCGCGCAGTCGCTGGATCTTGCCGGAAAAAGCAGTGAATCTTTAGAAAAACTGACACTGGCCCTCAATATTTTTCGCGAGCTCGGCGCTTCAGACCCGAACAATTCCGGGACGCTCTATGATATTGCCAACACAAGATTCTCGATCGGTGAAACCTATCTGACGATGAAAGATTTCGAAACGGCGCTCAGCACTTTTCAAACCGCAAAGAGTGAGTTTGAGACCGTTCGAAACGTCAATCCCGATGATATTTATGCAACCCGAATGTCCTCTTATAACATTGACCGAATCGGCCTCTGTTACGAAACTCTTGCAGAGAAGGGCGATAAACAGGAACTACTGCAAAAAGCGCTCGAAAATTTTCGTACCGCCTTAATCAGTTTTAACAAGATGAATGCCGACGGCAATTTAGGCGAATATGATCAAGCCGCATTGCCGTCGATGGAAACAAAAATTAAACAGATCGAATCGCGTCTCGCAAAATAATCGGCTCTATTTCGACGCGATAATATCGATCTTTTCGATATTCGGCGATTCGGCCAGCAGTTCGTCAGCATTGGCCATTAGTGCTTCGGCAACTTTGCCGTTCAGATGAGCGTCGCGCCCTTCGTCACCGTCAAATGTGTCGAAAATTCCGAATGTGTTTTCGCTAAATTTCACCGCATACCACGTAACTGTAAGCGGCTCATCATTTACCAGATCGAGCCCGCTGTTTAAAAACGCCTCGACGTCGGCTTCCTTACCGGCTTTTGCAACCAGTTTTACAAATAATCCTTTTTTTGACATAAAAATCTCCCCTTATCGAATATTCGGCAAAAATGAATTTGTGCCGCTACCTTATGGTATTCCCCGATCAGCTAAAACACAAAGCGTTACAGCCTTAAACCAAACCGGAGCCTGGTCCAGGCCTGCTTTCTGTCATCTACCCCGCATAAATTCATTTACAACTTTAACTAAATCGTTTACTATCAGTTTTGAATTTGCCGTGCAAGTTAAATTACAACTCTAACTTATAAAAAATCATCACTTTTCCGGTAGTGGGACGGGTTTGTAATCCAGCCTTTTTTGTGGAGGAAATATGTCATTTAGTTCCAGTATTTTGCGTGGTTTTGCGGTTACGCTGTTGATGCTTTCGTTTTCGATGCTTACTTTTGCCGACACGCTTCGCTTAAAAAGCGGCAGTATTATCAAGGGCAGGATCGTTAGCTTCGGCAGCGGCAAATTTGTCGTCTCTATCGGTGAGGGGGCTCGTCAAAGGCAGCTTACTTACGCTGCGGGTGATATAGAATCGATCCAATTTGATTCGCCAACGCAGGTTGCGGACGCATCTGATCGCAACACCTTATACATCGAACCGGCTGTAAAACCAACGATTATCATTCCGACAAAAGTCATCAGGAACGAAGAAGCAGTCCAAACGGCTTCGCCGCAGCCAAAATCGTCAGGCGAAAAGATGAAGCCCATCGAATGGCGGGTAAAGGTTACCGCTGACAGCACGGCTAACGGATGGACAAATTCCGGCTGGGTTGTAAAAAAGGGGCAGCGTATCCGTATAAACGGCGACGGGACAGTCGCTCTCGGGCGAGGCCAAAATTCAACCGCAACCGGCCTGCCGTCTCTCAATGACGAGCGGAAACTTCTAAAAAGTGTGCCGACGGGTGCGCTTATTGCAGTGATCGGCGATGACAACAACGATTTTATTTATATCGGCGCCGAGCGCGAATTTACCGCGACTCGCGATGGTGCTCTTTTTCTCGGTATCAACGAAGGCTATCTAGACGACAATTCCGGAGCTTATAACGTAAAAATCGAAATACTTCCCGATGACGGACAATAGACCTTGAACATGACGGCTAAGTCTGTATTGACCGAATTTTAGACGATCCCTTAAAATTAGACTTGCGGCTTTACCCGAAAAATATTACCAATTGATTTTAACCAACTAAAAGAGGACAATCGGTATCTAACCCACAAGGTGTCGATCTTTTTTTAAGGATAGAATTATGCAAATTTTTCGCGGTAGAATCGTCGTTTTTGGAAGTCTGATGTTTTTTTTATTTTGGTTGGCCGCAGCGGCGTCAACCGGATTTGCCCAGTCGAAGCCGCAAAAAGGTGCCCCGCCAAAAGGCAATTCTAAAGTAAACACGCGGCCTACGCCGATCACCGAAGAAGAGCGCCTTAAAATCGAAGCAGAGAAAAAACGGCTCGAAGAAGAGAAAAATGCCATCATTGATTACACTGTCGAAAGGGTCGAATCAAATATCGTCACCGTCGATACGGTCGTTTATCATAAGAAATCAGGCCAGATCGTAACCGGTCTGAAGAAAGAAAATTTTGCGATATTCGAAAATGGCGTAAAAAAAGAAATATCGAGTTTTGCAACGCCCGAATCGCCGATAACCGTATCGCTCGTCGTCGAATACAGCAAATGGTCGGAAGTCTTTGGCCGGGCGGCAGGCGGTATTTTCGAACCCGGGGCGAATGAAGTGATAAAGCCCGTGGCCTACTTTCTTTCCCGGTTTATAAGGGCTCCCGACGATTACGCATCGGTCATCGCATTTGACATCAGGCCGACTCCGATCACCGATTTTACAAACGATCCGTCGAGGCTCAGCGCGACCGTAAACCTTTTATTTAGAAACCGCCCGGCCTTTCGTGAAAATAATCTGTACGATGCGATAAAATTCGCCCTTCTGGGCGGGGTCGGTGATTCCGTCGTTCTCGAAAATTCGGAAAATGAAAAATCAAGTTACGGCGGCATGGTCGATGTAAAATCAAAACGCCGCGCGATCATTTTGGTTGCATCAGGTATCGATACGTTTAGCAAGATCAATTACGACGACGCCCGCCGCGTTATACAAGAAGCCGGCGTCCCGATCTATATCATCAGCACCGGTAATTTGTTTTATAAGAAGTACGAGCATCTGCTCGGTGCGACCGACAGCCTGTCAGGCAGTCCCGGACGCCTCACATTCCTTCAGGCTCAGAATGCAATGAACACCTTTGCAAAAGAATCGGGCGGTATGCATTATCCGATGACTTTCGAAGGCGAAATTCCGGGCTACCTTAATTCAATCAACGCACTTCTCCGCAGCCAATACTCATTAGCTTACGACTTGGCCGAAAAACACGATCCCGGCAAAAAATACAAGCTTGAGGTCAAGGTGGACGTCGATGGCGACGGAAACTATGACAATAAAGTATATACCGTGCAGCACCGCCCGTTTTATTCCACGCCAAAGGCTGACGAGAAAAAATAGCCTGGTGTTAAAACAACTTAATTTTGGGATATTTTTCTGTGACAGCAGTCGTCCCGCCGAATATTATTGGGGCAGGTTGCGCACGGCCGTTTACGTTTTGACGACATTGAGCCGCCGGGTGATTGTGCTTAGGACGCAGGATTTGTTAGGCTTTTAAGTTTGGTTATGAGTAAACGCATCGTCGAAAGCTATAAAAAGAAACTCGCGTCCGAAGAAGGATTTGTGGTCTCACGTGAACGCGGGCTCCGTATTGCGTTGTGTTACCCAAACACCCACGCGATCGGTATGGCGAATCTGGGCTTTCATACAATGTATGAGCTTTTCAACTCGATTCCCGGTGTGGTCTGTGAACGTGTTTTCCTTCCCGATAAATTGGAGCTGGCCGAATACGAAAAAACCGGCGCACCCTTGATGTCACTCGAATCCCAGTCGCGTGTGAAAGGATTTGACGTCGTGGCCTTTTCGATCTCCTTCGAAACCGACTATCTGAACATGGCCAAAATGCTTCACCTCGCGGACATTCCCGTTTGGGCTGAAGAGCGAAACGAAAGCCACCCGCTTGTAATCATGGGCGGTGCCGCATCGTTTCTTAACCCTGAGCCGATCGCGGATTTTACAGATGTGATCGCGGTGGGCGAGGGTGAAATACTTGCCTTTCAGCTCGTTGACGCCATTGTCGAAAATGATTCGAAAAGCGAAATTCTCAAGTCTCTGGCAAAGATCGGCCGCGGTTTTTACGTGCCGTCGCTTTATGACGTTCTATACAATGCCGACGGGACGGTTTTTGACTATATTCCAAATGAAAAAGGTGTGCCAAAACGCGTCGGCCGTGCGCTTGCGTCAGTAAATCCAAAAGAGGGCACCCTTCGACGTGCTCTAAAACGCGGCGAAACCGAGCTTGCAGATTTTTTATTGAACCAGGAAACTTTCTGCCCTTCGACCGCGATCTGGTCGCCGGAGGCGGAGATGGGAGACCGTCTTTTGGTGGAAATTTCACGCGGCTGCTCGCAGGGGTGCCGTTTTTGCTGGGCCGGATATAATTACTATCCGCCGCGCGTTGTACCCGCCAAGGATATTCTCGAAAAGGCGCGCGAATGGCGTTCGAAAACGGACAAGATCGGGCTTGTATCTACCGCAGTTTGCGATCATCCCGAGATTTCTACGATTCTGAGGGAATTGAGGGCGATGGATTACCGTATATCGGTTTCGTCGCTAAGGCTGGATCAGATATCCGACGAATTGCTTGACGCTCTCGTCGAATCGAAAGATCAGCAGATCGCCGTCGCGCCGGAAACCGGCTCCGACCGCCTCCGCCGCGTTATAAATAAAAATCTGACAAATGACGAGATAGTCGATATCTGCGGCGCCGTTTTTGATCGCGGCATGCTCACGGTCAAACTCTATATGATGGTCGGGCTGCCGACCGAACGCGACGAAGACCTCGATGAAATGTTTGTTTTGGTTGAGAGAATTAAAGACCGGATGCTCGAAGCCGGAAAGAAATTTGGACGGGCCGGCAAGATCATCCCGTCACTAAACGGCTTTGTTCCAAAACCGAATACACCACTTCAATGGGATGCGATTTGCGAAGAAAAGGAGTTAAAACGGCGTATAAAATATGTCTGCAAAGGCCTCAGCAGAATTCCTAATGTCGAGGTTCGATTTATGTCTGCCCGCGTTGCACACGAACAGGCGCTCTATTCATCTGGCGACCGCAACATTTCGAAAGTTATCGACGCGGCGGCCCGTCTCGGCGGTGATTTGAATCGTGCTTTACGCGAGACCGGTACAGATCCGGCGTTTCATACATCGCGTAACCGAAGCTACGACGAATTTCTGCCCTGGTCGATCATTGATTCCGGGTTGTCATTTGAATTCTTAAAAACCGAACATGATAAAGCTCTCGAATCACTATCGAGCCTTCCATGTCCGGCGGTCGAAAAATGCACCACATGCGGCGTTTGCCCGAGTACCTGGCTTGCCGATGCTCCCGAAGGCCTGATTCAAATCCAGCCGCTCAAGATCCAGCAAATACTCGCGGCCACAGCCTGATTTATTGCGATTGTGTCAGCAAAAATCCGCTCGGCGTCGCCGTGTGGTCAAAAACGTAATCGTATTTGAAAATTCCAAACGGTAAGAGGCCGACCTGTTTTGTATATGCAACACGGGCCGAAATAGCCGTTCCCTGTTGTTTTACCTCGAGCAGGGCATTATCGGGTACAGCGTTTTGAACCAATGTTCTTTTTATACGCTCTTTAACATTATCAACCGGGCTCAATCTTCCCGGCAACGCCAACCCCTGTAAAACCGCCGTCTGCATCTCTGTTTTTACGCTCTCGGCCTCATAGGCAATCGGGACATATTGGTACCCGGCATTCCCGATGAGTACGATTATTACCAAAGTTATGGCAAATTTTACGCCCGCGCTGCCACGTTCGGATTCACGATTTTTTACAGCATTGTTCATTTTATTTCTCCCTGAAAGGGGCAAAAGGGTAAACTTTTAAGACCATTTTTGCAGAAATTTTTTGAGGGCTTTTTCCGCGGTAACGCGCGGAATGTCATTTTCCTTAACAATAACAGGCCGGCCAACTCCTTTTAGCAGAACCATTTGCAGCGAACCGGCGAGATGCTTCTTGTCAAATTTAAAGGCCTCAAAAACCTCGCGACCGTCGATGTTTGAAAGCGGCGGCAGAGTGCCAACACGATGCACAACATCGTATAACAATTTTACATCTTTTTCATCACATAACGCAAGCATTTTTGAAAGTTCGGCCGCAAACAAAATACCGTAGCCTACGGCCTCGCCGTGTTTGAAATACTTGTAATCGGTAACCTTTTCAAGCGCGTGGGCAAGCGTGTGGCCAAAATTCAGGATCTTTCGCGACCTGCCGTCGATGCGGTTTGCAGATTCCCGTTCGTCACCGGTCACGATTTTTGCTTTGAATTCGATGTTTGCTTTTAACAAATTCGAAATTTCAGATTTGAAATCTGAATTAGAGTGGTTCTCAGAAAATGTTTCGGTCGGGAAACGGGACAATAATTTTTCAGTCTGTTTTAGCAGCGACTTGCCGCTGATGGCCCCATGCTTTATCATTTCGCACAACCCCGCAGCCAACTCGCGAACGGGTAATGTTTTTAGCACATCAGGATCGATAGCGACGCCGGCAGGTTGGTAAAATGCCCCGATCAGATTTTTACCAAATGAGGAATTTACACCGGTTTTCCCGCCGACAGAAGAATCGACCATTGATAAGAGCGTCGTAGGGATCTGTAGAAATGCAATGCCGCGAAGATATACGGCCGCTGCGAATCCGGCCAGATCACCGACCACACCGCCGCCGAGGGCAATTACGGCGTCAGTGCGGGTAATTTCAGATTCGGCAAAGAATTGGAGTGCGGATTCGGCAGTTCGGAGATTTTTATACTGCTCTCCGTCTTTCATCAGA
Source organism: Pyrinomonadaceae bacterium (assembly GCA_041747575.1). Lineage (GTDB taxonomy): Bacteria > Acidobacteriota > Blastocatellia > Pyrinomonadales > Pyrinomonadaceae > OLB17. The sequence goes on along the minus strand of JBGTEX010000007.1, from coordinate 68,034 downwards.
AAATGCGAAACTGTAAACCCGGCTTCGGCTAAGCTGTCATTTACCGTCTGTCCGTAGAGCTTATAAACCGACGGGTTTGAGACGATGGTTATTTTTTTGGTACTGTTTCCGAGGTAATTTATTGCCCATTTGCCGCAATCGGCCAGCAGATCATGACCGATCTTTATTTCATAACCGGATTCTTCACGGGGTAAATTTACCAGAACGTTTTGCATATCCTAAAATCCTGATTAATGACTTTTGAGACAGCCTCGCAAATAGAGCGGCAAGCCGCGTGCAAAGTTTACTTTTCCGATAATTACCACACTAGCCCAATTGTTTGCGGATAATATCGGCGATATATCTGGCCTGCCTTTCGATATCGGTCTGATTTTTGCCCTCGATCATCACGCGCGCCAGGTTTTCGGTGCCGGAGTAGCGCAGCAGCAGCCGGCCCTCGTTTTTCAGCTCATTTTCGACGGTTGCGGCGGCCTCCGCTATTTCAGGCACATCTTCAAACGGACGTTTTTCGCCGACCTTTATATTTAGAAGGATCTGCGGATACGCGACAAAGCCCCGAGCGGCGTCCGAAAGCGATATGCCCCGTTCACTGATCGATCGCAGCAAGATCAGGGCCGTCATCATCCCGTCGCCGACGAGGCTTGCTTTTGGAAAAATGATATGGCCTGATTGCTCGCCGCCGACCTCCGCTCCGGTTTCGATCAGTTTTTCGAGAACATATTTGTCACCGACGCTCGTCCGCAAAAGTTTGATGCCTTTGGATTTTAGGGCGAGTTCGAGGCCAATATTGCTCATCACGGTGGCAACTACCGTCGAATTCAAAAGCTGTCCGTGATCTTTCAAATACTGAGCCATTATCCAAAGCGTCGCATCGCCGTCAACGATCTTTCCGTTTTCGTCAACAAAAAGTGCCCGATCGGCGTCGCCGTCAAAAGCTATGCCAAGATCGGCCGTTTCCTCGATCACCTTTGCCTGTAAATTTTCGAGATGAAGCGAACCACAATTTTCGTTTATGTTTCTACCGTCCGGCTGATCGTTGATGATGATGACGCCGCCGCCGAATTTGTCAAAGATCTGCGGAGCAAAATCTGACGCCGCACCGTTCGCACAATCAATAATTACTTTGTAATTATTAGGCTTTATGTGGGTGGCGGCGTCGGCGAGGTGTTTCAGGTATGCGATACGGAAAGACTCTTCGGTTTTAGTATCGATATTCGAAGAAGGATTCGTTCCGGCTGCCTTGTCAGCATAGATATCGTGTTCGATCAATCTTTCGGCCGCTTCGTCTATTTTGGTTCCGGTCGGCAAAAATATCTTGATGCCATTGTCCTGAAACGGATTATGCGAAGCACTAATGACGATCCCTGCGTCGAAAAAAAACTCCTTTGTGAGATAAGCAACGCCGGGGGTCGTAATCACACCGGCCGATTTGCATACAGCATTTTCCGCGGCCGCACCGGAGCAAAAGGCGCCCTCGATCATCCCGCCTGATTCACGTGTGTCACGTCCTGACAAAAATTTCGGATCTCGGCCAAGTTTCTGACGAAATTGCCGCGTAAGCGACGCCCCGATGATCCGTACCGTCTTTTCATTGAGCGGAAATTCACCGGCGACGCCGCGCACTCCGTCCGTTCCAAAGAGTTGTTTCATAAAAAAAGCCGCCCCGACAGGCGATGAAAACATAGTTATACATTATGAACGGACGTGAAACAACCTGGAAGCGTGCTTAAAAACTTCCATAAGCAAATTTTGTGACTTCAATAAATTTCAGTAAAAAGGTTGACAACCGAGTAAGGTTTGCGAGAATCTTATAGGTGCTGACCCAACAAGTCGCTTCGATTTCGGAAAATTCCAAATCCGTTCTCTCCTAAAAACATTTATGAAAAAAAGAATTTTATTGGGCCTTTCCGTCTTTGCCGCATTAGTGGTTTCGGGCGTTGCACAGTCTGCTGCACCTGCGCGGACACCCAGCCGTGTTATCGTTACCGATACGATGCCGTCCGCAAAACCCGCCAGAACGCCGACTCCTCTTCCGCGTCCTGTGCAAACGCCGATCGACGCCGGTCAGCCTCAGCCTTCACAGGCAAGCAATCTTGAACATAAGGGGCTTACTTTTTCTCAAATAAAAGCAAGGATTGCGGAAGCCAAACGTCAGATGCAGACGCGGCCGCTGACCACGGCTTCGAGCGAACCGGTGGTTTTTACCAGTTTGGTTCGGGTCGCCTATTTTGATTGGGAGCAAAAGCAGATCGATTCGATCGTTTTGACAAAAGACCAGTTTTTGACGCCTTCCACATCGAGTATAGCTGTTTCAGCAAACGGTAAACAGGTTTTGAGCCGCACGATCCGCGGAAACGGGGTCAACACTCCGGTCGTGATCACGGATATGAGCGGCCGGCCTCACCTGCCGCTGCTTGTCCAGTATCCACGTGAAAATCGTGGTATTTTCTCAGAAATGGCGTATTACGTTTCGACCCATCCAGGCCTAGTCACACCTGAAGTTGTCAGTGCCGGACGTTTTTATGTGCAGAATGTTATAGAGATAGCCCGCGACCAGCTCAGAGGCAAGGGCTTTTTTATCCAACCAAAAGTCGCTGATATCGCCGAGCGTCTTGCAACGGTTGAACACGTTGACCATCTGCGTTTTCGCACCGAATATCATCCAAATATTTATAACGATATTTTTACGCTTTATGCATTAAATGAAGGCCAAACCTATCGTTATTCGGTCAGCTCGGCCGGCGCGGGCGGCATGGTTCAGATGATTCCTTCGACTTACCGTATGGTTCGCGGACGTTTCCCAAACGCTGCTCTTATGCCTGATTTTGTTGAAGGAATGCGCAATCACATCAACGCCGCGCAAGCTATGCTTTTATACATGCAAATGACCTGGAACGATCTTTCGGCAAGCCCGACAGTCTCAAATGCGCTGCAAACCGGAATAGCGACACAGGAGCAACTAATGGCTGCGGGATATAACTCAAACCCCGCAAAACTCCCCAGATACATAAATCGCGGCGGCGAAAATTGGACAACGCTTATCCCCCGCGAAACAAAAATATATCTACAAATCTGGGACTCGCTCGAACGCTCGGTTAAATTGATACCCAGAAAGTCATAACGGGTAAACAGATTGGCCGCACGGGCCACACAAGAACGGTTCTAAGCTGCAGAACCTGGGGAAAGGCGAATTATTAGCATCAAGAACCGCTATCGCTCGCGGTTCTGACACGGTATCAACATTGCTCAATCCTTACGGCATAAGAACCCGGTCGCTATCGCTCGCGGTTCTGACACGGGGTCGACCTGCTCAAAACTCACGGCATAAGAACCCGGTCGCTATCGCTCGCAGTTCTGACCCGGGATCAACATTGCTCAATCCTCACGACACAAAAACCCAGTCGCTATCGCTCCCGGTTCCGACCCTTTTGGCAAAATTTGTGGTTCTTCGGCACGTGTGAGGCAATTCGGCAGCTTCTCTTTTAAAACTTGTTTTGTTAAACTCAATATTGCAACGGGTTCGGAATTTTTAGTTGGTAAGTTTTCGCTTTGTTGTTATCATTTCAGTTATGGATTACCGAGATATTATTACCATTGAGCCGGGCAAACGAAGCGGTCAACCTTGTATTCGCGGCTTGCGAATGACCGTTCAGGATGTGCTTGAGTATTTGGCTGGCGGAATGACTGAAGCGGAGATTTTAGACGATTTCCCTGATTTGACGCACGAAGACATTCGGGCATGTTTGGCGTTCGTCGCCGACCGTGAACGCCGACTTGCTGTTTTGCCGCAGTATGAAGTTGCTCTTTGACCAAAACCTATCATGGCGATTTCCCGCTAAGTTAGCCGATCTTTATCCCGACAGCCATCATATCCGCGAAGTCGGAATGAAGGAATCGCAGGACGTTGACATCTGGAACTACGCAAAAGACAAGGGCTATGTCATCGTTTCCAAAGACTTGGACTTTCAGCAGCGCAGTTTGCTATTTGGACATCCGCCGAAAGTCGTGCGGCTGCGTGTCGGGAACTGCACAGTGCAAAAGATAGAGGATTTGTTGCGGCGGTATTCGGCAGTCATGCACAGATTTGAGCAAGACGCAAAGAAGTCCTATTTAGCCTTGCCGTGAAAAATGAAGGCGAAACCGAACAAAGCAGCCTTGAAAGGAGCGGTCAAGCACAGAGATTGACCTATCCCGCGGAGCGGCCAAAAAAAAATGGCTGGTTGCGACAGGGCTAATGTTAATGATTGCCGTATGGCGTTTCGACTTTATCTGCAAAGAACTTCGGATTGGAGCGCTTTGCTCCTGTAGGCCGATCAGTTTGCTACTGCGAAATCTGGATTAAAATAGCTTCAGCGGCGCGCTTCGAGGCTCCGCCCGCTCCAAGTTTCCCGGTCGCGGATACTAATTTTCGGCGCATTTTCGCGTTCTCATTTGGTTCGAGCAGACGGTTTAATTCTTCTGCAAGCTTTTCGCTACTGAATTTGTTTTGGATCAGCTCTTTTGCCACTTTCTCACCGGCGATCAGATTTATAAGTCCGTAGTGTTCGACGGAGATAAGCGGCCTCAGCAATAAATAATTTAGCACCGAAGTCCTGTAAACAATAACCAGCGGCGTGCCTATTATGCCGGCTTCGAGGGTCGCCGTGCCGCTCGTTACCGCCGCCGCGTCTGAGGCATTTAAGGCGTCGTATGTCTCGCCTTCGACGATTTTTAGCACGGCGTTTGGCCTGCCTTTTTTTATTGCCTCGTCCACGTCAGGACGATATTCGTCCGAACCGATCGCAATCACGAACTGTACACTCGGATTACCGGCCACAATTTTTACGGCTGCTTCCAGCAGCACGGGCAAGATTCGAACGATCTCTTTATGACGGCTGCCCGGTAATAATGCGATCATCGGTTTTGACGAATCGAGGCCGTTATCAAGACAAAAATCGGCTTTTGAGCGGGCGGCCCTGACCTCGTTTGCCAGGGGGCTGCCCACGTATTTGACGTGTTTGACGCCTCGCTGCCCGTACCAATCTTTTTCAAAAGGCAGGATCGTTAGCAGCAGATCGACATACCGACGGATGGTATAGATCCTGTATTTTCTCCATGCCCAAAGTTGCGGAGAGATATAATAGATGATGGTAAAGCCAAGTTTTTTTAATGATTTAGCGAGTTTTAAATTAAAATCTGGGAAATCAACCAAAATAACGGCATCGGGCTTGCGAATCACTGCGGCATTTTTTAAATCTCTCGAAGCCCGTAAAAACATCGGCAGAGCACGACCAATCTCTGCAACACCGACAATCGAAAGGCCATCGGATTTAACTACGGGGTCAACGCCGATGGAGCGCATCTTAGGCCCGGCGGCTCCAAAAAACTCAAATTTTGTCTCAGGCTCCTTTTCACGCAGCGCCTCAACAAGCTTTGCCGCATGACTGTCGCCAGACGGCTCACCGGCGACGATCATTATTTTTCGCGTTTTTTTCATCCTTTCGATCAAGGATAATAATCACCCGCCATTTTACCGATTCTAATACAGTCTTTCGCCGCAAAAAAATATACTGGCACCTAATTTCTAGAAATATAATCGGTTACGACTCCAACGCCGCTGGATTTTTCCATTTCTTCACGTGAGCTGGTGGTTGTATTTTGGATTCCGGCCAGACGCAGACGGAACTCGTCCGGGTTTGTCGAACCGCGAAGAGCTTCGTCGAGAGCGATCAAACCGGATTGATATAGGTAGAATAATGACTGGTCAAACGTCTGCATTCCGTATTGCGACGTACCGGCGGCAATCGCGTCCCGGACACTCTGCGTTTTGTCCTCGTGAAGAATATAATCGCGGATCAGCGGCGTTGACATCAGCACCTCGACGGCCGGAATTCGGCTGTTGCCGCGTGCGGATTTCATCAGGCGTTGGGAAACAACCGCCTTGAGCAATCCCGCGAGCTGCATGCGGATCGATTTTTGCTGGTACGGCGGAAATGCCGAAATAATTCGGGTCAGAGTTTCGGGGGCGTCGAGTGTGTGGAGCGTCGAAAGCACCAAATGTCCGGTCTCGGCGGCAACAAGAGCAGTCTCGATGGTCTCTAGGTCGCGCATTTCACCGACGAGTATCACATCAGGGTCTTGTCTAAGCGAACCGCGAAGCGCCTCGGCAAAATTGCGTGTATCCACGTCAACCTCGCGCTGCGTGACAAAGGATTTTTTGTCCTTGTGCAGGAATTCTATCGGGTCTTCGATCGTTACTATATGGCAATTTCGTTTTTCATTTATGTGATCGACAATGGCCGAAAGCGTCGTCGATTTACCCGAACCGGTCGTTCCGGTCACGAGAATCAGCCCGCGATTTTCGTCCGCGATCGTATTGAGGATCGGCGGCAGGCCTAGATCGGCAAAGCTCTTAACGGTGTCCGAAATTACGCGGGCGACGATGCCGATCGAGTTTCGCTGCTGAAATATATTTACGCGAAAACGTCCGAGGCCCGAGACGCCGTAACCGATATCGACCTCGTAAACTTCTTTAAAATGCTGTTTCTGACGGTTTGACATCATCGAGAACGCCATCTCGAGCGTTTCGTCCTGTGTCATCCGGGCAACGCCGGAAAGCGGTTTTAGTTCGCCCGTCACGCGAATCACCGGAAACGATCCCGCACGCAAGTGCAGATCTGACGCGCCAAAGCTCATCGCCATTCGCAAAAGATCGTCAATTCTTGTCGCCATACAAAGAGAAGCCGGAAAAGAGTAAATGCTTTGCCGTTGTCGGACAAAAAGCCGAAAAAATGCAAAGACGTTAATAAGCTTACAGCCTATTTGGAGTTGGGGTCAACATTTTTTTACATATTGTTATGACCCGCCAGAGATGACCTGTCTCCTGGTCGAAATGATATGCCGGGGAAATCGGTGCTCCCGCCCTTGTGCTTCGTGCAGAATTAGCGTAATATGATCGTTTGCTGACGATGCGAGTGCAGTCACGTATCAAAGTGGGTTTCGCACCCACTTTTTATTTTGGGTTGGAGACAATGGATAAGAAATTGATAATTGAACATGTAAGGGGTATCGCTGAAAGGGTACTTGCCGACAGGGAAATTGAACTTGTTCATGTTGATATAGCCGGTACAAAGCGGGATTTAGCGGTTCGGATTTTTATTGATAAAGAGGGCGGCGTGACGATCGATGACTGCACGAGCGTCTCGCGGGGAATCGAGGACGTGCTTGACAGCGAAGACTTTATCCCTTTGCGCTATGTTCTTGAAGTTTCAAGCCCCGGCATCGAACGCGAACTTTATTCGCTCAGCGATTTTATTAAATTTACCGGACAGCTCGCAAAGGTAAAGAGAAAAAACGGTATCGATGGGCAAAAGACGTTTGTCGGTAAGATAACAGAGGTTGACGGCGATACGATAACCATCGACGACCGTACAAAAGGGGCGGTCAGCTTTGATTATTCGGATGTGGATAAGGCGAATTTGAAAATTGATCTGGCAAAGGAATTCGGACGCGGTTGAGCGGTTTGGCTCTTATTAAAATACGGGCGTCGGCATTAAAAATGCGGCGGAATTTCAGCGGGATTGGCAATATGTATAAACGATTGAGCGCAAGGTAAGTTATGACATCATCCATCGGACAGAGTATAGAGATTTTGTGTAATGAGCAGGGACTTGACCGCGATATGATAATCGAGGCCATGAAGGACGCGGTGCGTGCGGCGGCTCGAAAACAGTTTAAGGACAAGACGGGTGACAGCGTACAGGTCGATTGGAACAATGAGGACGGTGCGATCGAGATCTCGGCTCAGAAGATCGTTGTTGAAACGGTCGAAGACCCGCTCGCCGAACTTTCGCTGACCGATGCTATTGAGCTGGCCGGTGACGAGATAGAGATTGGCGATATGCTGCTTTTGCCTTTGCCGACAGAGGAATTGGGGCGGATTGCCGCACAAACGGCAAAGCAGATTTTGGTTCAAAAAGTCCGCGAAGCGATCCGCGAAAAGGTCTATGACGAATATATCGATCGCAAAGGCGAATTGATAAATGGTATCGTAAAACGCTTTGAACGCGGCGATATGATCGTCGATCTTGGCAACAATCTCGAAGCGATCGTCCCGAAATACGAGCAGTCACGCGGCGAGATGTGGAATCAAGGCGAGCGGACACGCGTCGTGATCGTCGATGTTTCAAAAGAGCAGAAAGGGCAGCAGATCAAATGTTCGCGTGCGTCGGCAGATTTGATCAAGCGTTTATTTGAAATGGAAGTGCCGGAAATTTATGACGAAACGGTTGTTATAAAATCGGCCGTTCGGGAACCCGGCGACCGTGCCAAGATCGCGGTTATGTCCAACGAAAAAGACGTTGATCCGGTCGGGGCCTGCGTCGGTATGAAAGGTTCACGTGTGCAGGCGATCATCAAAGAGCTTCGCGGCGAAAAGATCGACATTATCGAGTGGTCTGATGAGCCTTCGGTTTTCGCGGCCAATGCACTTTCACCGGCAAAGGTTTCGCAGGTTCGCATCACGGATGTCAATAACCGTTTGATGGAGGTGATCGTCGGTGAAGATCAGCTGAGTCTTGCCATCGGTAAAAAGGGACAGAATGTGCGTCTTGCGACACGCCTTGTCGGTTGGGAGATCAAGATCGTCAGCGAAGAACTTCTTAAGAAGGAAATTGCTCAGCAGATGGGTAAAATGATGGCGTCGGGTGAGGCGGTTCCGATCACCGCTCTCGAAGGCGTGACCACGGCTCAAGCGGAAACACTTGCCGAAAAAGGTATCACCGATGTCGTCGCCCTTGCGGCCGCTTCGGTTGACGACCTGTCAGATTTCCTTGATATAAGCATGGATCAGGCCGAAGCTATCAAGACGGCCGCAAATTTAATCGTAAACGCCCGAAACTCGGAGGTCGACGTCGAGGAAGAAGCAGAAGCCGTTGGAGAACCGGAAGCAGAGGCTGCGGCGGAACCAACAGCCGAAACTGCTTTAGAAACAGAAACGGTTCCGGAACCAGAAACGTCAGAGACGGCCGATACCGTCGAAGAAACGGCTGCCGAGAGCAAAGACGCAGATGAGGGTGAAGAGAAAACAAAGTAGAGACAAACCTATGTAAAATAAACGATTATTTGACAGACACTTAGGTTTGCTTCGGAACGTACAGACTAATTAAATATGGCGATTGGAAAGAGCATTAGAGTTTACGATCTTGCACGCGAAGTTAAACAAGACACAAAGCGCGTTATGGAAGATCTGCGGCGCGAAGGAGCCGACGTGAGCGTCGCATCTAATTCAGTCAGCCACGAATTAGCCGAAAAAGTTCGCGGCAAATATTTCCCAAAAACCGAAACTGCTCCAAAACGGGCGATCAAGATAATCAAGGCCGCAAAGGTTGCTGAAATTTACCCTGCGGAAGAAGAGGCAACGCCCGTCGAGACAATGGCGCAGGCCGCGGCAGCGCCACCGGCCAAAGCAAAACCGGCAGCTGCTCCAAAGACCGAAGAAACGGAAGCTCCGGCCGCTCGGCAGGTCAAAAAACTTACAAAAAAGGCCGCTACTCAACCAGTGGTTGAGGCAGAAGCCGAACCGCCGGCCGAGACCGAAACTCCGGCCCCCGCACCACGCCGTGTCTCTAAAACCAAGGTTAAGGAGGCCGAGGCCGTTCCCGTTGAAATCCCTGAGATCGAGAAAGAGGAAATTGTACCCGAGCCGGAACCGCTTCCGGTTGAGGACCCCGCACCGGTTGTCGGGCCGTCCGGCGTTACGGTAAAAAAACTCACACTCAACCCTGACGCGATCAAAAAGGGTATAAAGCCCGGCGAACGGCTCGTCACCGACGCTCCGACAAAAACCGGAAGCCTTGTTTCCACGCAGCGTGGCGATGGGCGAAAACCTCAATTTCGCGGCACACCGGGCGAGACTGCCGCTCCGCAGATGACCTACACGCCGCCTGCTGACAACCGGCGCCGTCCGGGACGCTCAGGCGGACGCAAGGGTGGCGATAAAACGGGAAGATTTGCCGAGCGTGACGTCGAAGTACCGCAAAAACGTTCGATCGAAGAGCGTGTCATGGATCAGGTCGGTGCGCTCGTCGGAGACCATCTCAAGGCCGTGCGCCTTACCGAGGGTGCTACTATCCGAGAATTCGCCGAGGCCCTCGGCATTACACCGCGCGACATCGTCCAGCTTTTGATCAAACGCGGTATCTTTGCAACGCTGAATCAACCGATAGGCGAGGAATTAGCCTCGGAAATGGGTAACAGTTTCGGGTTCGAGGTAAGTTTTGTACCGTTTGAGGAAATGGTCATCGAGCAGGAATTCGAAGAGCTGATCGCAGCCGATTCTGACGATACCGAAATCCCGCGGGCACCGGTTATCACCGTCATGGGGCATGTCGATCACGGCAAAACATCTCTGCTCGATGCTATACGTTCGGAAAATGTGGCCGAGGGCGAGGCGGGCGGTATAACCCAGCACATCGGTGCATACAGCGTTATGGTGCCAAATTCGGATGATCCGGATGAGCCGCGCCGCGTTGTGTTTCTCGATACACCCGGTCATGAGGCCTTTACAATGATGCGTGCGCGCGGAGCCAAAGCGACCGATATTGTTATTCTCGTGGTCGCGGCCGATGACGGCGTGATGCCGCAGACGATCGAGGCTGTTGAACACGCGAAGGCAGCCGGTGTCCCGCTTATAGTCGCGATAAATAAAATTGATAAACCGGGTGCGAATTCTGACAAGGTCAAACAAGGCCTTGCCGGGCTTGGTTTGCAGCCGACAGATTGGGGCGGCGAAACTGAGATGGTCGAGGTTTCGGCTAAAAATCATCAGAATCTTGACACTTTATTGGAAACGGTTCTGCTCCAGGCCGATATCCTTGACCTAAAGGCAAGCCCGACGCGGCGTGCGTCAGGCGTGGTCCTCGAAGCAAAACTGGACAAAGGGCGCGGGGCCGTTGCAACGGCCCTGGTGCAGCAGGGAACTTTGCGGGTCGGCGATCCGTTTATTGTCGGTCAATTTTCGGGCAAGATCAGAGCGATGTTTTCGGATCGAGGCGTCAATGTCAGAGAAGCTGAACCGGCAACACCGGTCGAGATCCTTGGCCTTCAGGGTGTGCCGCACGCAGGTGACTCATTTCAGGTTGTGTCTGACGTCGAGCGTGCACAGACGATCGCCGGCCAGCGTCAGATGCAGGCGCGTCAGACCGCAATGCTCATAACGACAAAACGCGGTATCGAGTCGCTTGGCCAAACTGAGATCAAAGAACTTCTGGTGATCTTAAAGGCCGATGTACAAGGTTCGGTCGAGGTATTAAGAGGCACGCTTGAAAAACTTTCGACCGAAAAGGTCAAGGTTCGCGTCATCCGTGCCGGTGTCGGTGCGATCGCCGAGTCGGATGTTCTGCTCGCTTCGGCGACTCAGTCAAATGACGCTTCGACCGCGGTCGTTATCATCGGATTTAACGTCCGCCCCGAGGCCCGCGTGGCCGATATAGCCAAACACGAGGATGTCGATATAAGGCTCCACTCCATTATTTATAAGGTCGAAGAGGAGATCAAGGCCGCGATGGTCGGTATGCTCGATGCGATCGAGAAAGAGACGATTCTCGGCAAGGCCTTGGTCCTTGAAACATTCAAGGTGTCGAAGATCGGCACGATCGCCGGGTGCCGCGTTACCGACGGAGTTATACGCCGTCAGGCAAAAGCTCGGCTCATCCGCGATTCGGTTGTCATTTGGGAGGGTGATATTTCAACGCTCAAGCGATTTAAGGACGATACTAACGAAGTCAAAAACGGTTTTGAATGCGGTATCAGCCTGGCAAATTATAACGACCTGAAAGTCGATGACGAAATCGAGGCATTTATGGTCGAAAAGATCGCGGCGACCGAGTTGTAAATATTCGTAATGATCTTGAGGTTATGAGACGTCCGGAACGCCTGGGAGAGGCGTTAAAAATTGAAATAGCAGAGGTTGTCGGATTTGAGCTCGACGATCCGCGGGTTGAGATGGTCACCGTAACGGATGTCGAGGTTACATCTGATCTGCGGGACGCCAAGGTTTTTGTCCTTATTCGCGGGAGCGAGGATGAGGTTGAACAGGCGCTAAAAACTTTGAGACACGCCGCGACGTTTGTTCGACAAAAGGCGGCGATGAATTTGGACCTTCGGCATGCACCGCATATTCATTTTGTGCGTGACACTGCTGAAGAAAACGCCGGGCGCGTCAGCGAGATCCTTGATGATCTGAGCGCCAAGGGCGAAATAAAAGAGGAAAATAGCGGTGAGTGATTCGTTATGGGTGTTGAGCGGGAAGCAGTTTACTTAAACTCTTCACCAACACTCAGATCACTGGCCACTTGCATAAAGCGTGTTAAGTCAAGTAGTAGAGTTAATTGAAAATAAGAGTGCGTTTGCGATTACAACGCATATCAAGCCTGATGGCGATGGCGTGGGATCGTCGCTGGGGCTGTGCTGGCTGTTGAGATCGCTTGGCAAAAGCGCTGAGGTGATCGTCCACGGCGATGTGCCGCCGGCCTATATGAGCTTGCCGGGGGCGGATGAGATACGTGATATTAAAGCGATCGACGGCGTTTATGACGCGGTTTTTGTGATCGAATGTTCGGATGTTGCGCGTCCCGGCATCGCCGGTCTCGAAAACGAATTTACCGTCAATATAGACCATCACGCGACGAGTGAGCATTTCGGCTCAATAAATTGGATCGATTCGACGGCTTCCGCGGTTGGCGAGATGATCTATAACCTCTGCAAAGCGATCGGTGGCAGGATAACGAAAGAGATCGCCGAATGCGTCTATATGGCGCTCGTCACCGACACCGGTTCATTCCATTTTCCAAACACCTCTGACAGGACATTCAAGGTCGCGTCCGAACTAATAAAAGCCGGTGCCAAGCCCGAAAAGATCAGCGAAGCCGTCTATAATAATTACCCCTGGTCGCGCATCGAGCTGATGCGGCAGGTCCTCGAAACCGTGAAACGCGATGAAACCGGACGGATCGCCACCCTGCGTCAGACTATCGCAATGAAAGAATCTGCATCGGCGATCGATGGTGATAATAACGGTTTTGTAAATATCCCTCTCGCCGCCCGGGATGTGGTTGCGGTCATTTATATGCGCGAGGTTGGCGAGAATAAATATCGAGCGAGTTTGCGTTCAAAGGGCGATATAAATGTCGCAAAAGTCGCAGAAAGTTTTGGCGGCGGCGGGCATAAAAATGCATCAGGTTTGAGTATCGAGGGCGATTGGGACGAAAAGGAAAGCGAGATCGTCGCCGCCCTTACAATTGCGTTGAACGATTCAGAATCCCGCGCTTAATGCGGCGGATGCTGCTGTGTTTTTTGCTTTAAGCGCCGCTTTTTCAGGTAAATTGTATGTCCGAAAAACGCTATAAATGGCGGCGCGACGATTACCGCGAAAACACAAAAGGCCTGTTGATGCTCAACACCGGTGACGGCAAAGGCAAAACTACGGCTGCAATCGGCGTCATGGTACGGGCTGCCGGACGCGGAATGAACTGCTCGATGATCCAGTTCATGAAATCAAAAACCGATCGTTACGGTGAACACGAATCTTTTGACAAACTCGGTATCGAAGTATATACAATGGGTGACGGCTTTACGTGGGACACGAAAGACAAATCGCAGGACATTAAAACTTCAGAGGAATCCTGGGCATTATGCGTCGAAAAAATGGAGACCGGCGAATATGACCTGCTGGTTTTCGATGAGTTGCTCTATGTTTTGAGCTACGGCTTTCTTGACAAAGATGCGGTTATCGGGAAGATTCGCGATATTCGCAAAGCCCAGCCGCATCTGCACCTCATACTGACCGGAAGAAACGTCGATAACGCACTCGCAAAACTTATCGACGAAGCCGATCTGGTCACCGAAATGAACGAGATAAAGCATCCGTTTCACGCTGGAATATTTGCTCAGCAGGGGATCGAATTTTGACTTGAACACGGTGTCTGCAGGATTAGGACGGCTCCGTCTATTTTGGTGCAGAGCAGAGGAGATTGTCTCAAACGGCCGCGTCGGATGAAGCTTGCTCTGTATGAAACAAAATGTCGAAAAGCGAAAACCAAGCGGAATTGGCGATTACGTTGCTCTCGGGTTGACGACATTCGGCGTTGGCTATCTGCCCGGTGCTCCCGGGACATTCGGTTCGGCGGTGGGCGTTGCGATCTATGTTCTGGTTAGTGAATTTGTAAGTTGGTTTGGCTCTATTACGCCGCTTGGTTTGCCGTTCGATCTTGCATCGACGATTCACGCCATAATAGTTCTTTTGCTGTTGACATTCTGTCTTCTCGGAATTTGGGCGTCTGGCCGGTCAATCCCGCTGCTCGGCAGCTCCGACCCGTCGGAGGCGGTTGTTGACGAGGTGATGGGACAATTAATTACTTTCCTTTTTATTCCATTTTTTATGAGCTGGCCGTTCATTCTTGCCGGTTTTTTGCTTTTTCGTCTCTTTGACGTCTGGAAGCCGTACCCGATCCGTCAGCTTGAGGCCTTGCCGGGCGGGCTCGGCATTTGCGCCGATGACGTCCTGGCCGGTGTGTACGCCGGAGTTTGTCTCGCGATCGGGTACGCGGTATATTTGGCTTTATGATCTATCATGTTCTGGCGGGCGACTCGCTGGCTTCGGAATTTAACAAAACAAATATCGACGGAGAGGTGATTGTCTGCCGCGATGCTTTTGTCGTCGGGCCGGTTGACGCCGTGACGCCGTTTGAGTTTTGGGATCAGCGGGCGAGGTTTATCCTGGCTGAGTACGGAGAAGACGAGATCGTTTTTCACGAAAGGGTTGCCGACGAGATCGAAAAACTACGCGATGCCGCACGTGGCGAAGAGGTAAATCTCTGGTTCGAATACGAACTGTTTTGCAGCGTAAATATGTGGTTTTGCCTTTCGCTCTTACGCGAAACCGGCGCGTCGGTCTATCGCGTAGAGCCGGCCGGCCTTGATTACGAAGACAGATGGAAAGGATTTGGCTCGTTTGACGCCGCCGGACTGCAGGCATCGTTTGAAGCGCGGACAAAATTATCTGACGAAGAAATACGGCTGGGAACCGATCTCTGGAATGCGTTTCGCAACAAAGATCACGTCCGTTTGGCCGATCTATCAGAGACCAAAACAAAATGCTTCCCGTATCTGAAAGAAGTTTGCAGTGCAGCAATCGAACAGGAGACAAAACCTGTCCGCATAGTCAACGAAATAATTGCCGGAGGAATGACTGAATTCAAAGATGTTTTTCCCGAATTCTCAAAACGCGCCGGCGTGTATGGCTTCGGTGACACACAGGTCGAGCGAATTTTTAATCAGTTGTCTTAACGTTATGTCTTCGGGTTGAGTGCCGGGTCATTTTTCGGGGGTTTTTGATGAACCCGTAAATGCATTCCCGTACCTTTGGCGTTTACAAAATCGATCAAAAAACTAAATTTCCACGTCATCTTCAGCCGCTGTTTCTACGTTTACGAGATCACTCTCACCCTGGAATATCCATCCCCGACGCCAGAAATAGATCAGCAGCACGGTCGTTATCAGTAACATTGCTCCGAGGGTTATAAAATAACCGTTTACCGAGCGTAGTTCAGGCATATTCTCAAAGTTCATCCCGTAGATACCGGCGATCAGAGAAAGTGGCAGGATGATCGACGAGAGCACGGCGAGCGTTTTCATCACGTCGTTTGTGCGGTTGCCGACGACGGCAAAATGGATGTCAAAAAGCCCCGCGACAAGATCCCGATAGCCTTCGGAAAGATCGCTGATTCGCAGCAAATGATCGTGAACATCCCTAAAAAACGGCAAAATCGCGGTCGGTATCTGCGGAAATTCGCCGTGCGACATCCGGTAAAGCACCTCCAGCTGCCGCGACGAAATGCGCTTTAGCCGAGCAACGCTCCGGCGGACCGCCATTACCTCGCCGAGAATCGCGTTATTCGTCTGCCGCATCTCAAAAACGCGATCTTCAAGCTCGTTTATCACACGGTCAAAATCATCGACGACCGGCATATAGAGATCGACAAGCTCATCCAAAATATGATGCAGCAAATAGGCCGGCCCGCGTTGGCAGTGAAACGTGCTGGTCCGGACATGCTGTTTTACGGACTTAATACTCTTAAATCGCTCGATGTGAAACGTGACTACATAATTCGAACCGAGATAGCCGTCCAGCTCTTTTGTCGCAAAATTTGCCGGGTTTGTTTCGCCCGGTTTGATGCCGTGTACGATAAAATAAAGATAATTTTCAAAGACTTCGACCTTAGGCTGGTTGCGGATTTCGACACAGTCCTCGATCGTCAGATGATGAAATCCAAAGACGTTGAGCAGCACATCCTTTGCCTCATCAACCTGTGCCTCCGTTTCACCATGCAGATCGACCCAGACTAAATTGTTCTGGTCGGCGATCAGGCCGGTGAGATCCTCCGGCAAAAAACTTTCTTCGACCTTGTCCGCGCCTTTTCGGTAAACAAATATTTCCATCTGCCTATATCAACCTTTCAAATTCTTTCTAACTCAACGTAGCCGCACAAATCGCGGACACCCGTGTTGCCGCCGCAAAAGATCAGAACCACCTTGCTTTCGGGCCCAAAATTATCACGAAGCCTTTCCGCGGCGGCGAGTGTACACGATGCGGCCGGTTCGGTGATTACTTTCAGACGTTCAGCAATAAAAATGAGAGCTTCGACGGCCTCGGCGTCCGTGACGATGGTAACGCTTTCGAGATATTTTTGAGTCAAAAGCAGGGTTTTTTCAGATACGGACGGAGCTCCGAGTGTTTTGGCGATTGAGGTAATCTCGGCAAGCTGGACTGGAGAGCCGGCGGACAAAGCCTGTGACATTGCGTCGGCACCGACCGTTTCGACGCCCCAAATTTTTACACCCGGCTTGATCGATTTAACCGCCGCCGCAACGCCGCCGGCGAGACCGCCGCCGCCGATGCTCACGATGATATCCGTCGCATCTGGCAAATCTTCGATAATTTCGAGACCGACCGTCCCCTGCCCTGCCATTATCAGCTCGTCATCGAACGGATGCAGAAAAACGCGGCCGTCTCTCTCATAGGCTTTCACCCTTTCAAAAGCCAATGCGATAGACGGCTGCAGATCAACGGCCGCACCGTAACCGCGTGTCGCTTCGACGTAGTTTTTTGGCGTATTTTCCGGCATTACAATTACCGCATCGACACCCAAAACCTTCGAAGCATAGGCCACCGCCTGAGCGTGATTTCCACCGCTGACAGCCACTACGCCGGCTCGCCGTCCGTCGTCCGGCATCGTCAGAAGTTTATTAAAAGCACCACGAACCTTAAACGCCCCGGTTTTTTGAAACAGCTCATATTTCACATAAACATTTGTGCCGAGACGCAGGCTGAGCGATTCGGAGTATTCGAGCGGCGTCCGCTTGACGTACGGCTCGATTCGTTTTCGGGCTGCGGTTATGTCGTTTATTTCCATTCACGATAATATAGCACGAGCCTTGTCATTAGCCTTGAATGTCAGGCCAAATTTAGACGCATTCTCAGGCTTTGGCTGCTGACACGAGACAAAGTAAAATACAATCGATGAGCAAACAGGAATTAATGACCGAGGAAGACGTTCACGCCTTTGGGGTCGAAATAGTTTTTAAGCAGCTCGAACAAGCCGGATGGACTATCGATTCGGCCGACGTTTTGGCCGAACGCGAAACTAATCCGCAGATCGTTGCGCGCAAAGACGGCGAGACGGGATTTTTTGTAGTCCGAACCGCGATCTATCCCGGTCGAGGCCGGATCGAAAGCGAAGAAGTATTCCAGACGCTCGTCCAACACGCAAACGCACACGATGCATCGTGCTATTTTGCAAGCGTCGGCATAGCCAACTCAAACGGCACAACCGAAGAAGAGATGGCCGTCCCGGTTAAAGGCGTCGCGTATAACGTGGCTTTCGACGGGCTTGTAAAAATGGCGCTTCCGTAGAATGCTTTGCCGCCTCTGGCCGGACGATTGCTGGGTGCTTTGGATATTACCGCGCGCCGCCGCGTCCGAATATCATTCGCACCAAAAGCAGCAAAAGCACTGCTCCGATAATTGACATTATCCAACCGACGGCGTAGTTTTCGCCAGCCCAGATAGAGCGGGCGATGGTTCCGCCGACGAAGGCTCCGGCTATCCCCAAAATAGCCGTCAAAAGCCAGCCCAAGGCCCCCTCCGGCAGGGCCTCGCGTCCCGGAAGCAAAAGGCGCGCAATTACGCCGACGATCAATCCGCCAATAAGTTGTCCGATGATTCCAAACATATTTCCTCCTGATTTTTTCGTGACTAGTATTCGTGACTAGTAACAGTTACTTTTTACTGTAACTATATTCGACAATGCTGCGGTCCGTCTATACCGCGGTTTTTCTGTGGACAAACATTCGAAGCAGCCCATTAATTGCCATGTGCAAAAGAAAATAGACAACAAGGGCAATTACGATCGGGAGCGCCAGGGTAAAGCCCTCGGGCGTCGAGGGACTCGCCACTATATCTCTGAACGGCGCGTAAAAAGGGTCGGTCACGGATCTGATAAACTGGACAAAATCATTACCCGAACGTGCCGCAAAAAGCGCGAGCAAAAGCCTGATCGTCAGTAAACCATAGATCACAAAAAATATGTAATCGACAACCTGCGAGATGCGTGCGACGACGCGGCCGCGTTCGACTTCGCGTTCCGTTTGGGCAACTTCGCTGACGGCCTTGTGCCGCATTTCGCCGGCCAGGTCGTCGATCTGGCCGGCTTCGGCCGCGGTCGGGCGCTGGGCTTCGGCGGCAATCTCGCCGCCGACCTCGCTTTTCACACCTGATTTGATCGCTTCGTAATTGGCGGCCCTCTGAGCCTCTTCGCGTTCTAATTTATCATCAACCATTTTGTGTGTCTCCTTTTTCTTGAAAATTTCGCACGTGCGCCTGATCTATTTTACCGGCGACGGCAGGAGCCGTATGTAAGCGAATTCGGCCACAACCTCCCGTGCGGTATTGCTTGCGGCTACACCCGCGAGTATCGTTTCCGGGTAATCTGATTCGTATGCGCCGGCCTCGCGCCAGGCAGCGTCCTCATCAGAGCGCCAATAGGCGGTAAAAATACGCCCGCTGCGGACAATCTTGAGATCAACTTCGCCGACGTCGGTCGGTATCTCGTCCGGGGTGACGATCGGCGTATAACTGTCCGCACGTCTGACGTCGATCCTTATTCCTTCGCCACCGCCGCCAACTCCGCCGTACGCACGTTCGAATCTAATGTAATTGTTGTCATCCTTAAAAATAAGCAGGCCCGCTCCCTGATAATTCTCTTTCGGCAGAAACTTAACTCGTGTCTCGATCTGAAAATCTCCCGAAATTGCTTTTAAGTAACGCGGTGCGGTGCGGTTTTCGCCAACGAGGTCTTTTCGCATCGGGATTTTTATTCGCAGCACGCCCTTTTTTACATCATGCGGCGTCGGATTTTCCCTTTCATCCGGATCGATCCAATGCCAGCCGACGGGCCACTCTTTTGAATAGGTCGAGAAGCTGACGTTAACGGGTTTGTCTATCTTTACCGGTTCGGCTTGGATCAAAGCCGGCGGGGCGGATTTTACGATCTTTGCCGGAGGTGCTGTCGGGCCGCAGGCCGAAAACAATGCCGCGTACAAAACCAGGACCGCAGTCAAATTAAATTTTGTATTCGTTTCCATTTGCCTTTATTCACTACGGATTAAGCCTGTCTGATCCATTTTAACACCTCTGGAATTGTAGCCCGTTTGCCGTACATAAGCATGCCGATGCGATAAACTCTGGCCGCGATCCATACAAGGGCCGCGATCGCCAGGCAATTTAAGGATACCGAGAGTGCGATCTGCCAAAACGGAGGCATTTCGGCCAAGATTCGGACAGGCATCGTCATCGGAGCGAGCAGCGGCAAGATCGACACCCAAAACGACAGGCTCGAATTCGGGTCACGTATCACGGCAAAGCTAAAATAGAACGCGATAAGCATGATCATGATCGGCGGAAACGCAAACTGGCCCGCCTCCTGAACCGTCGTAACCATCGAACCGATCAACGCAAAAATTGCTGCGTAGGTAAAGTATCCGACGAGAAAAAAGACAAAGAAATAAAGGGTCATCAGCACCGTAATATTTGGAAGCGAACCGATAAAGGGCGTCATATCCGATTGTGTCGAGAGAAACGCAAGCAGGGCCGCGAGCGAACCGACCCATATAGCAAGCTGGGTCAAACCAGCCAGCCCGACACCGGCCAATTTGCCAAACATCAATTCGAACGGCCTCGCTGATGAAAAAAGTATCTCGGCGATACGGGTTTCCTTTTCCTCAACCACCGCTCCCATTATAACCTGGCCGTAAATTGCAAGGCTGATGTAGATCATCATCCCGATCGCAAGCGAAGCGATAAAAAGCATATCGCTGTCTTTTTCTTCGCCCTTTTCATCTATTGATTTCGATTCGAATACAACATTCCGGCTGATGTCCTTTACCATCGATTCGCTGATATTCGCATCCGCCAGACGCTGCGACCGGATTGCCTGGTTAAGGGCGTCCTCGAGCGTCTCGTTGGCTATAAAATCGCCTCCCTTACGCGAACGAAACTCGAATTTAGATTCTTTGCCGGCAATATCCGAAGGGATCAGCAAATAGGCGTCGATCTCATCATTTGCGGCTTTGGCGTTTAATTCGCTGCGAATTTGTTCGTCAGATTTGCCCGCGGCATTGTAATCAATAAAAGCAAAACCCGACGCCAACTGTCCCGTCCCGGCCTGGATCCGTTCGTCCTGAGAGGCGTTCGGATTATTAAGCGACCCTTCCGCCGCCTGACGCGATCTTTCCGCGATATTTTGTGCCGAAAGGTTTGCCCGTAATCTCGGGGCGATCTCATTTGAAGGATCAATAACAATAATTCGCGTCGGTTCGCCCCTGAGCGAAAAGATGATCGCCGGAACGACCGCAAACCCTGCCCCGACAACCGGAAAAAGCAACGTCCCGATCAGAAATGTCCACTTATAGACGATCTTTTTGTATTCGTGTTTTACGACTGCTAAAAATTTTTCCATATTTTCTGACAGCTTCCAGCCATAGCGGGTAGGCTTGGCAGGCGATTTGTCCGAAAGGGCGGTTTCACTTTTTACGGGCGCCCAAAGGTGGCCGGCCGCTGCTGATCGCCGTTCTGACTTTGGCCGACCTGGTCGATAAAAATATCGTTCAAACTTGGCTCGATCTGTTCGAATCTAGTGATCGACGCACCGGATTCGATCAGGCGTCTCAGGAGCATCTGAGCATCGGCTCCGTCGGCAAGCTCGACCTGAGTTTCATCAGAATGCTCTATCACCCTCGAAATTAACAACTTATCCGTCAAAACCGTGTCTCCACCGATTGCCCGCAGAGCGATGAGATTTTTACCGTAACCGGCCTTCACCTCACGCAGGCTTCCCGATACGATCTTGCGCGATTTATTTATCAGCAGTATGTCGTTACAGAGCCGTTCGGCCGTTTCCATCAGATGCGTGGAAAAAATAATTGTCTTTTCCTGCGTTTTGAATTCAGCTAAAACGTCTATCATAAATTCAACGTTTATAGGGTCGAGGCCCGAAAAAGGCTCGTCAAGGATTAACAAATCAGGATCGTGCAGAACGGTCGAGATAAACTGTATCTTTTGCTGCATCCCTTTTGAAAGATCGCTGGTTTTTCGGGTTTTCCACTCGGCAAGATTCATCCGTTCGAGCCAAAAATCGATGCGCTTATCGGCTTCGGTTCGCGGCACCGCTTTGAGCGCCGCAAAATAACGAAGCTGCTCTATGATCTTCATTTTCTTATACAACCCGCGTTCTTCGGGCAGATAACCGATTTTATCCTGAAGTTTTGAAGACATCGGGCGAAAGCGGTGCTGCGACGATGCGTTTTTGCTGTCACCGGCAAAGTCATAGTCGATTGTCCCCTCGTCCGGCGCAGTGATTCCGACGATCATCCGGATCGTCGTCGTTTTACCCGCGCCGTTTGGGCCAAGAAAGCCGAATACACGCCCGGCCCGAACATCAAAACTCAGATCTTCGACCGCCGTAAAATCGCCAAACCGTTTTGTGACATTTTGTACGCGTAAAGTTGCGCCCGTTTCACTCATAAGTTGCGTTAAGGTTATCACAATGCAACCGCGAAAGGAGAGCGCGCAAAGGCGTGTGTGGATATTGGTTGAACCCAGATCCGCATTGGAAAAGGTTTGCCGAATCGTCTTGCAGGGGCGAGCGATAACAGTCCGAAAGGCGTTTGCATACCGGAGCAAAATTGCAGAATTTTTTAGACTTAGGAACCGTCAGCTATCTCACTATTTCAAAGCTCTGCGGTAAGACGACGGTATCCAGCAGGGGTGTCCAACGATCGGCGGCTTCGACGCCGTGCTGCCATGTCTGCCCGTTGATAATGTTTATCAGGAAGATATGTTTGCCGTCTCCGCTGACAAATATCTGATAACGAGGCACGCCGTCGCTGCTATTTCGCGGCAAATCGAGAATGGTCATTTCTGTCCAGCAAAGACCGGTCCCGACAAAAGTTTTTTGCGGGCAGCCCTTGATTTGAAATATACGGCCCGTGTATTTATCGAGACGCAACGTGAGAGCCGAGTTCCAGCCTTTGACATTGGCCGGAATTATCTCGAATCTGGCCGTATCAGGAACCGTGGAACTCATCGGCGTGCGATCAGTTTGATTCTGCCCAAATACGGCAGCCGAAAAAAGTAAACCAAAAACCGAGGCCGACAGTATCTTTCTCATTAGATTTATCCTCCGAATTATTTTTGCTGCATAGGACTTTGACGTTCAACACGCTAAAAGCTTGTGAAAGTTGCAGCTATAAGCTACAAAAACGAAAAAAAGACTTTGCTTGGTTGGGGCAAAGTCTTGTTAAAATAGATGCTAATTTCTTATCCGCAGGTTGGATGGCCGCAATCGCAAGCGATCTCCGCCATTTCCTGTTCGGTTGCTTCGCGGCAATGGTCGCTGCAAAATTCGTCCTCAGCCAAAGCCGCACATCTACACATTTTATGTTCGCATATATTGTTGTCCGCCATATTTTTTTCCCCTTAAATTGTCATATTGCTATCGAGACGGAGCCGCCGGTAAGCTTACATCAATATCAATGTCCTTCGTATCCGCCGGGCTCGATTTTAGAACGCCGCTGTAATAAACGACTCCTGCAATTATCGCAATCACAATAATAAATGCGATTGCCCAAACGGCATTGCTGCCGGTACTGTTGTCTTCTGTCATACTTTAAAAATCTCCTCAATGGTCGTCTTGTTATAGTAGAGACTGCCTAATGCTATGTGGAGAGCGCAATCTAATCTGTGCGGTAGCATACATTAAAAAATAAATGTTTGCCAATCATCACGCACCACGAGCCCAGACGCCGTCACATCTGCCCCCGTAAATTTTACTTTCGGCTTTCGTCTGATACAATTTTTTAGCATCGTTTCAAAATTACAATTTCGAAATAAATTTATCGTCATTTCACCGACGGAGGATATTAAATGAATCGACTAATTCTCGCCGTGATGCTGCTTGTTTTTGGCAGCACCGTGCAGCCGCAGCAAAACGAAAAAGGTAGGACAACTCAACCGATCGATAAGGAATATACTGATTCGATCTTAAAAAACACTACCGAGAAGTTTTTTTTGACCGAGATCGTGGATCATTTGCCGGCTTCCGGCACAGTGCCGTCGCCGTTGAAGATCCTGGGTTATCCGATAGGTACGCCTAATAAGCTCACATATACAAAAGATCAATATCGATATTATCGTGAATTGGAAAAGGCCTCGCCGCGTGTCAGGACGTTTGTCGCACCGGAACGCAGCGAACAGGGACGCGAACAGTTGCTGATTGCAATTTCCGACGAAGAGAATATTGCGAAATTAGCGGAATACAAAGGGATTACGGCAAAGCTCGGCGATCCGCGCGGACTGAGCGAAGAGGCCGCGCAGCGGCTCGTGAGCGAGGGTAAGGCGATTTATTGGGCGTCAGGGGCGATCCATTCGACAGAGACCGGTTCGCCCGAAATGTTGATGGAGATGGCGTACCGGCTGGCCGTTTCCGATGCACCACTTATAAAGGAAATCAGGAAAAACGTCATCGTGCTGATCACGCCGACGCTCGAGGTCGATGGCCGCGACATTATGGTCGATCTATACAATTACCGCAAGGCAAATCCCGGTAAACGCTCACCCGGCCTGATCTATTGGGGCAAGTATGTGGCTCATGATAATAATCGCGATTCGATGGGCATGGCGCTCGCCTTGACGCGAAATCAAATGTCAACGTTTCTTGAATATCATCCGACCGTTTTACACGATTTGCACGAATCCGTCCCGTATCTATACACGTCGACTGGTACCGGCCCCTACAATGCCTGGCTCGACCCGATTGTGATCGACGAATGGCAGGCGCTCGCCTATCACGAGATCGAGGAGATGACCAAGCGGGGTGTTCCCGGTGTCTGGACGCACGGTTTTTATGACGGCTGGGCGCCAAATTATATGTTCTATGTGGCAAACGGACACAATTCGATCGGGCGTTTTTACGAGACCTTTGGCAACGGCGGTGCTGATACGCTGGATCGAACCGTAGGCGGACAGACAAGCCGTGAGTGGTTCCGGCCAAACCCGCCTCTGCCGCGTGTGAAATGGTCGCTGCGAAACAACGTCAACTTGTCACAGAGCGGAATACTCCTGGCAATGAACTATGTCGCAAATAATAAAGACCGGTTTTTGAATAATTTTTATCTCAAGAGCAAGCGTTCCGTAGCAAAAGCTAAAACGGAGGGACCCGCGGCCTACGTATTGCCGAGCGACGATCCGCGGCCGAATCTGGCGGCCGATCTTATCAATCTACTAAAATTGCAGGGCTGCGAGATCCACCGTTTGAACAAGGATATTGAGATCAAAGAAGGGAAGTTTCCATCCGGCAGCTATGTGGTGCGGATGGATCAGCCGTATTCGCGAATGGCAGATATGCTTCTCGATACGCAGTATTACAACGTAAATGACCCGCGTCCGTACGACGATACGGGCTGGACACTTGGGCCGCTGCGAAACGTTAAAACAGTCAGGGTCAAGGACGAAAAGATCCTTGACGCTCAGATGACGATGATGCAGGGGCCGGCCGTTGTTACTGGCAAAGTCGATGGCACGTCAAAGATCGCCTATATCGTAAATCACACGGGTGAGAGCGAAGTGGCGCAGCTGCGTTATCGTCTAAAAGACGTCAAATTCTCCGCCGCCGAAGATACCTTCAAGGTTGGGAATAAAAGTTTTAACGCCGGTTCGTTTATCATCAAAGCCGACGGCAATCCGGCCGATTTTGAGTCCAGACTAAAAAGGGAGGTGACTGCGCTCGGTTTGAATGCGACCGCGGTAAATAAAATTCCCGATGTTGCGCAGCACGCCATCGGCGTCCCGCGAATCGCGCTTGTCCACACGTGGGTAAATACGCAAAACGAAGGCTGGTACCGGATCGAGCTCGATAAATTGGGTATTCCATACGACTATATTTCCGATCAGGTTGTCGGCCGCACACCCAATTTACGGGATAAGTGGGACGTCATAATCTGGGGGCCCGTCGGCGGCAGCGCACAGGCGATTGTTCGCGGAAATCCGAAACGCAGTGAATCGGAAGCTCCGATACCCTGGAAGAAATCCGAGCTGACGCCAAATTTTGGCTTGTCACCCGATCAAACCGATGATATTCGCGGTGGTATGGGGTTGACCGGCGTTGTTAATCTGCAGCGGTTTATTGAGTCTGGCGGTTTGTTTATCACGGTCGGCGGAAACGCTTCGCTGGCGATAGATTTTGGCATAACGGATGGCATTTCGATTCAGGAATCGAACGAACTCAGAGCTCGCGGATCGGTTTACAATGCAATTTTTGCAGATCGCAATAGTCCGATCGCCTACGGTTATGATGAGAAACTTGCGGTTTATTTTAATCAGTCGCCGCTATTTCAGCTTAGCGGAGGAGGAGGCGGGCAGCAGCCGGCAGCGGCGGCCAACCGTCCGACCGGACGCGGCGGCGTCGGCGACCCGGATGTTGTGCAGGGACGGGCGCCGTTTACGCCGCCCACCTCAACCCCCGACCCCGAAGCGGCTGCAAATCTCGCTCTGCAATTGCCTCCACCCGAAATGCGGCCGCGCATCGTGCTCAGATTTGCGGACGAAAAGGATTTACTTGTCAGCGGTATGCTTGGCGGCGGCTCCGAATTGGCCGGACGGCCAGCCGTCATCGATGTTCCGGTCGGCAAGGGCCACGTTGTAATGTTTGCAAATAACCCAATGTGGCGCCACGAAACCGGCGGCAGCTTTTCGCTGATCTTTAACTCAATTCTCAATTTTGATAATCTTGGCGTCGGACGAACGGCCGCAAGGGCAACCGGCGCGGAGTTTTAGAGAGTGGAAACTTTTTTGCAAAATCAGCCGTATTTGCTGTAAGATCGGGATATGAAGAAATACGTCGAAAAGCGAAACGGCGGCTATTATATTGCCGGAAAGCGGGTATCGCTGGACTCGATTGTCTATTCCTACTGGAACGGAGCGTCGCCCGAGGGTATCCAGTCGTCTTTTCCAACGCTAACCCTGGAAGAGGTGTATGGGGCAATCGCATTTTATCTTGCTAATCGAGAGGATGTGGACAAATCGATTGAGGAGGGCGAGATTGAGTTTGAAAAATTACGACAAGCGTCGCGGGAAAAAGACCCTGCGTTTTACGAAAAAATGGAGAGGGCCAGAATTGAGATGGTCGTTGAGCAATAGTGATCGGAGCTACGTTTTTTAGGAATTAATAAGGAGTAGAGATGAAGATAAAGACATTATCGATCAGCATCATTTTTATGGTTATGTTAGTCGGCAGCCTCGTTGCCCAAACAGATATGAAAGCACCCGTTGCAAAGAAAAAGCCAAAGGTTTTAAAGATTCACGGTTATGAGTTAACCGATAATTACGCGTGGATGCGTGACCGGAATGATAAAAAAGACCCGGCGATAATTGAATATTTGACGGCGGAGAATGCCTATACCGAGTCGTTTATGGGAAGGCATCAAGGGCTTGTGGACAATCTTTACAAAGAAATGCTCGGACGAATTAAGCAGACCGATCTGAGTGTGCCGGTAAAGATGGGCGATTATTGGTATTTTACACGCACGGAGGAAGGCAGGCAGTACCCGACTTTTTTGCGAAGTAAAGCTAAGAACGGTAAGGACGCCGAAGTTCTGCTTGATCAAAACGCTATGGCCGAGGGCTTTAAGTATTTTGCGATCGCGGCGTTTGAACCGAGCGATGACGGCAATATGCTTGCTTTTTCGACCGATACGACGGGTTACAGGCAATACACGCTTCAGATCAAGGATTTGAAGACGGGGAAATTGCTTCCGGACAAGATCGAACGCGCGACGTCGGTTGAATGGTCGAGCGATGGCAAATATCTCTTTTACTCACAGGAAGATCCGGTTTCGAAACGCGATGATAAAGTATTTCGCCACGCCGTCGGAACCGATAATGACGTGCTCGTTTTTGAGGAAAAAGACAATTTATTCGGACTCGGTGTTGGACGTTCGCGTGATAAAAAGATGTTTTTTCTGACATCGGGTGCGGCGACGATGAATGAAATAAGGTATTTGCCAGCCGATGATCCGCTTGGCGAATGGAAAGTTATCAGCCGTCGGCGTCAGGATCACGAGTATAGTGCAACGCATAACAACGGCGAATTCTTTATTGTTACGAATAAAGATGCTGAAAATTTCAAAGTCGTAAAAGCTCCGCTTAATGACCCCGGCGAGAAAAATTGGACGGATTTTATCGCCCACAATCCTGCGGTCAAGGTCGAAGGTATAAGCTTTTTTAAGGATTACGCCGTCGTCTCCGAGCTTGAAAACGGCCTGGAGTATTTAAATGTGATGGATATGAAAACGCGGCGGGCTTCGATGCGGATCGAAACGCCCGAAAGCGTCTATACAATGGGGCTTTCTAATAATCCTGAATATCACACGCCGGTGATCAGATACAACTATTCATCGATGATAACGCCAAATACGACCTTCGAGTACGACCTCAGAAGCCGTAAAAGCGAAGCTATAAAGGTCCAGGAAATACCGAGCGGCCACGATAAAACACGGTACGAAACGACGCGCGTCTGGGCGACGGCGCGTGACGGCGTCAAGGTGCCGGTGTCGATAATAATGAAAAAGGGTACAAAGCTCGACGGTAAAGCGCCGATGCTTTTGTACGCATACGGTTCGTACGGTGCGTCGCTGACGCCAAATTTTTCGAC
The DNA here is from genome assembly GCA_041747575.1 of Pyrinomonadaceae bacterium. Lineage (GTDB taxonomy): Bacteria > Acidobacteriota > Blastocatellia > Pyrinomonadales > Pyrinomonadaceae > OLB17. The sequence goes on along the minus strand of JBGTEX010000007.1, from coordinate 39,733 downwards.
CGCGCGTCTGAGCCTTGTTGACCGCGGAATGATCTATGCTATCGCGCATATTCGCGGAGGCAGCGAGCTTGGCGAAAAATGGCGGCAGGACGGGCGGATGTTTAAGAAAATCAATACTTTTAACGATTTTGTCGATTCGGCTAAATGGTTGATCGCAAATAAATATACTGCGAGTGACCGCCTCGTTGTCCAGGGCGGCTCAGCCGGCGGTTTGTTGATGGGAGCGGTTGTAAATCAGTCTCCCGAAACATTCAAAGCCGTTATAGCTCAGGTGCCGTTTGTCGATGTGATGAACACAATGCTCGACGCCGACCTGCCGCTGACAACCGGTGAATGGATCGAATGGGGAAACCCAAACGAGAAAAAGGCCTGGGACTATATGATCACATATTCGCCGTACGAAAATGTCAAAAAGCAGTATTATCCGAATATGCTCATCGAGATTTCTCTCAATGACAGTCAGGTGCCGTATTGGGAAGGTGCGAAGTTTGCCGCCAGGATCCGTGATATGAAAACCGGCGACAGCGTCATTCTGCTCAAAACCAACATGGGTGCCGGTCACGGAGGTTCGTCCGGCCGCTATGACCGCCTGAAAGAAGTCGCCTTTGATTACGCCTACGCTCTGACACAAGTCGGCATAAGCAAATAGACGGCTTATTGTTTATCCAGGTTATCTCTGCTTTAAAGTTCGATTCTGATCTCTATTTGCTACAGTCGACGCCGTCGGGTGCCTTTTCGTAGTCATAAAGGCTTTCCTGACGATATTCATATCCATCAACAGTGATCTAGCCTAAGAACCAAAACCTAAATTTTCTACTTCTGAAAAATCTTGACGAATAGTAAGCGTCAGTTTGAACTTTCGCTGTGAAATCGGCGTGAAACTCTGATGAAATTGACGTGAAGTTTGTGTAAAAACGAAATGAAATAATGTAGAGGGACAAAAAATAGTGACTGCGGCGATTCAAAACAAAAGCTTTTTTGATTTATTTGCGGGAAACTGTCATAAATCGATTTTCGGCGGTGTTTTGCTCATAGATACGGGGAAAAATTCTTACGGGAATCCTGCACATTAGGAGATGCAAATATGAGTTGGCTATACACGGTAATTTTCGCGGGTTTGATGTTTTCGTCTGAGGAGAGTTCGGTTGCGGATCTCGAGACACATATTCAAAGCGTGCCGGTGGTCGTCGAACAGACGGTTGACGAAACCGAAAAGTTTGAGCAGACTTATCCGATGAGCGCCGCCGGTCGAGTAAATATCTCAAATCTAAACGGCTCGATTACGGTCGAAGCGTGGGACAGAAACGAGGTCAAATTAGAATATACAAAGATCGCCGACAGCCGAGAGCGGCTTGCTGACGTCGAGGTAAAGATCGATGCAAAACCCGATTTTTTCAGCGTCGAGACCGATTATGGCCGTTTGAAGGGCCGGAATAACGGCGACCGTTGGCTAAACGGCGGCAAGTTGAGAGTCGATTTCCGCCTTATGCTCCCGCGGGGCGCCGTTTTAAACGAAGTCGAGACGGTAAACGGCACTGTGTCGGTTTCTAACTTTGTAAATATTATAAGAGTCTCGGCGGTAAACGGCTCGGTAAATGCGGTAAACCTTCGCGGTTCCGCAAAATTATCTACTGTTAACGGCGAAGTTACGGCTGATTTTGACCGGCTCGAAAGCGGCAGCCAAATTGCACTTGAAACGGTAAACGGCCGTGCCAATCTTGTAATTCCGTCCGATTCCAATGCGACCGTCAAGGCCGATTCGCTCAACGGCAATATTACAAACGACTTTGGGCTGTTCGTTCGAAAGGGTAAATATGTCGGGAGCGATCTGCACGGCCGATTGGGTAGCGGGGAAGTTCAGATAAGATTAAACAGCGTCAACGGCGGCCTTTCGATCAGCCGGAAGAAGGACGGTAAGAGCGTAAATCCGGCTGTCGATCTACTTCAGCAAAATTCTGCTGATGCTGGTATTGATAAAGATTCGGCATCTCAAACGGCACACATAAATAGAGAGGTCGCAAAAGCAGTAAAGGAAAGCTCAAAAATATCCCGAAAGGCACTATCCGATGCGAAGATAGAAATAAGCAGAATGCAGCCGGAACTTGCAAAAATAGCCGCCGACGCGGTCGAGCATTCTGCTTATATTATGAAATCGGATGAAATGCGGCAAAAAATGAGCGAAGCGATGGTTCTGCAGAGCGAAGCGATCGCCCGCATCGCCGAGACTTCGTTTTTTCCGTCCGTCCCCACCATTGAGACAAAAAACCAATCCTATCCCGTCAAAGGAACCCCAAAGGTTACCGTTAAAGCAAAGGGCTGCTCGGTTTCGGTTCGCGGCTGGGACAAATCAGAGGTCCGATACCGCGTGACACATATTGCAAACGAGCGCCGCGGCATGCCGCTCAAGATCACGGACGAACACAGCGATTCTGCCGTAACTCTAAACATCGAAAATACAGATACGGGCCGCTCCCGATTCTTCAATGATCCGCAAAACGTGCGTGTCGAGATATTCGTTCCGCATAAATCCAACCTTAAAATCCATTCAGACAGCGAGATCCGGCTCGAAGGCGTGTCCGGCGACGTCGAACTCTCAGGCGCGGACGAAGCTATCAATGTCCGGGATGTCGATGGCAGTCTTCGGGTTCAGAATATGGACGGCCGGATTCGCGTTATCGGGTTTCGCGGTAATATCGAAGCCGTGACATTAGAAGGCACGATAAATCTCGAGGGCGATTTTAAGAGCCTTAAGGCTCATTCGTCCGATGGTTCAATTCTTCTCACGCTCCCTGAAAACGCGTCTGCAAATCTTGAAACCAGCAGCAATACACTTAAAGGCGAAGGCATCGGGCTGACGCCGATAGGCGAAGCCGGTGGCAAATACCGCATCGGAAACGGCGATGCTCTGTTTCAGCTAAGGACAGAGGGCGAAATTCGCATTCGCGGGGCCGGCGTCTTGACCGAAATATTTTAATCGACCGACGGGAGGTTGATTGATTCGTTTATCGGTCGATTTCTCGAAACTTTCCAGGACGGAAAAGCGTTTCATTCAGAGATGCCCTGTGCCGATTTCTGTACTGTGTCCGCAATTCTAAACTAAGCAGCAAATTTGTCAACCCGCCGAAGCAGCGGTTATCATTTTAAGTTTTGTGATGAGTAAAATAATTATATTGACGGCAATTATATTATCGACGGTTTGTGTCAAAGCACAGGAATCGGAGCCGGGGGTTTCGGGCGTTGCTTCACCATCGGCGTCACAAAATTCTTTGGCGGCCGCCCCAACCGGATCAAAAGTAAAGGCGCCCGCCGAAAAATTAAGGCCGATCATAATCCCAAAGGCACCGGCTGTACCGGTTATCGATGGACGGCCTGATGAAGATGCGTGGAAACAAGCGGCCGTTTTTAAGGATTTTTATCAGACGAGCCCGGGCAACAACATCGAACCGTCAAAGCCGACAGAAGTCTATGTAATGTATGACGAAAAGCATTTTTATATCGCGTACAAATGCTGGGACGAAAAGGACAAAATTCGTGCAACCATCGCAAAACGCGATCAGGTTTTTGGCGAGGACAATGTGCGGGTGTGGCTCGGCACATACAACGATCAGCGTCGCGCTTATATCCTCGGTTTCAATCCGCTCGGTATCCAGCAGGATGGAATTTTTACCGAGGGGCAAGGTGCCGATTTCTCAGTCGATATCGTTATGGAGTCAAAGGGCGTCATTGAAGATTGGGGCTGGTCGGTCGAGGTTAAGATTCCGTTTAAATCTATTCGTTATAATGCTGGCGAAGGTGTTATGTGGAGCTTTAATGTCGCTCGAAATATTGATCGTTTGAATGACGAATTTAATTCGTGGCTCCCCGAAGACAGAGATATTTCCGGGCTTTTGATCCAGCATGGCAAGATCACCGGTCTCAACGATGTAAAATATGAACGGACACTAGAGATAGTTCCAAGCCTTACGATTTCCGAAACGGGCAACAGGGTACGGACGATACCCCGTTTTCAACTGACGCCCGGAGCGTTCGACCCTGGCCGTTTTGTAAATCAGCCAATAAAACAGGATATTGGGGTGACGTTAAAATATACGATCTCACCCAGCGTAACTTTCGACGCGGCTATAAACCCTGATTTTGCCGAGATCGAAGCCGATGCTCCGGTCGTTCGAGCCAATCAGCGTTTTCCAATATTTTTTCAGGAAAAAAGGCCGTTCTTTTTGGAGGGGGCCGATATTTTTGAATCGCCGCTCCAGGTTTATTACTCGCGTAATATTGTCGATCCTGACGTTGCTGTAAAACTTACCGGAAAGATAGGGAAAAATTCATTTGGAATACTCGCCGCGTCCGACAATGCTCCCGGCAATTATGCTGAGGATGACCGCAATGACCCGTCGATCCGGCCCAGAATAGATGAATTTATTGATAAAAACTCGATATTCGGTATCGTCCGGCTTAAACGGGATATCGGCAGGGAAAATAATATAGGATTTTTTGGAACCTATCGAACCTACCCGGAACAAAAGAACGTCCTGGCTGGTTTTGACGGCCGATTCAAAATTTCGCCAAAGTTAACCAGCGGATTTCAGATCGTCGGAACTACTTCAAAACGCTGCTTCTTTGATCCGGAATTTGAACCGACGCTAAACCCGATCCAGTCAGCTTCAAATCAGAGTATTTGCGGAGGCGGAACTTTTGGCGGCGTCACCCTTTTCGGCAGCCGTTTTAATCAATACAGGGTCGGAAACGGCATCGGCTACTCCGCTAATATCGATTACACTACAGAGACGCGCGGCTGGTTTGCAGAGGTCGGCGGGCGGAGCAAATTTTATCGGGCGGATTCGGGTTTCACACGGCGCACGAATACAAATTTTGCATCCTTTTTTAATCGGTTTAGCACCAAATCCAGACCGAAGTCAAAATTGATCAGGGCGAATTGGTCTCAAAATACAGGTGTAAATTATGATTGGCAGGGACGGCTTCAGAGCTTTAGTCTCGGAACCGGATTGAATTTTTCTTTTCAGGGAAATACCGGTTTAAACGTAAATAGCGGGACATCATATGAGAAACTGTACGAAGAGGAATTTGGCCTTCGGAGATCGCCGACGCGCCCGCTCGGAACATTTCTCGGAGAGCCGACCCGTCAGGCGTGGCGGCAATCCGTTTCGATAAATTTTAACCAGTCGCCGGCAAAGCGTCTTAACTATGGCTTTTTTCTGGGAACGATCCGTAATTCGTACGATTTCTTCTTTTTTGATCCGGCGACCGGCCTGCAGAATCCGGGGCCCGGCCAGCAGCTTGACGGCAACCTTTTTGTCGAAGTAAAACCGGTCGATCCAATGCGGATCTCGGTCAGCTACAATAAAAGCCGTCTCGTGCGAAACGACAACCGTGTGAGGTCATTCGATTCGGATATTGTCAGCATTCGTTCGACCTATCAATTCACGCGGTTCTTATTCACGCGTTTTCGTCTGGACTATAACGGAACCGGCAATAATTATGGCGGCCAGGCCCTCGTCGGGTGGACGCCAAATCCCGGAACAGCGTTCTTCGCCGGTTACAACGATACGTTTAATCACAACGGGTTTAATCAATTTACCGGCCAGTTTGAACCGGGATTTAACCGCCAGAACCGGACATTTTTTATCAGGGCGTCATATCTCTTTCGGAAGAGTTTCTAAGGTGGTTTGCTCAAACATCCGGCCGGGACTTAAGCATTATTTTAATTACCCGTCGGCCTGATTCTGAAAAGTAGAAAATTAAAAAATATATTGTAATCTATCAAGTATTAGTGTATAACCATAAGCGGATAATACATTTCTTGCCGTTCCGGCATAAAGATTGAGAGGAGATATTATGAAGTTAAGTAGGAATTTACGCATAGTTGCGTTAAGCATTATTTTATTAACTTTGGCGATTCCGGCCGTGTTTACACCGGTAGTGTCGGCACAGACACAGGATGCGGACGTTGCCCTGCAGCGCGGCTATCGGACTGGATATTCGGATGGGTATATGTCTGGTTATCGTGACACAATTGACGGCGCGACAAAAAAATACGACCGCCATACTGAATATTCTAAAGCCGACCGTACTTACCGGAAAGACTACGGCCTGATCGACGACTATCGAGACGGTTACCGGCAGGGTTTTGAAGCCGGCTATGAAACGGGTTTTGAGCGGCGTTCGTTCGAATCAAACCTGCCGACCGGTTTGAAAAAACGCGGTTTGACAGATGCGGGCGAACAGATCGCACAGACGGAGGCAGCAATTACAATCGACACGGCTTCTGACGCCCCGGACACAGGCAATACGGACAACGACATTCAAAAATCGGACACCGACGAAATAATTCCCGCAGCTTTTCAATCGAAAGATAATGCTGTCATCATTATTCCCCGCGATACCGAGCTGATCCTTGAGCTGCGGGAGGATCTAAATACTGAGCAGAACCGCGAGGGCGAAAAATTTACAGCCCGGATCGTCTCGCCATCGGAGATCGCCGGAGCAACAGTCGAGGGACGCATTGAAAAAATTCTCAAACCCGGCCGGCTCAAACGCCGCAGCGAACTGCTACTGTCATTTGACCGGATAATACTAAATGACAACCGCTGGAGCAATTTTAACGCCACGCTGACCGAGGTTTTAGCCGTCAAGGGCGATAATATCAAACGTATCGATGACGAAGGCACAGCACTTGGCCAGAGCTCGTTAAAAGGCGACGCGATAAAGGTGGGCGGTGCGACCGGTGCGGGAGCTTTGATCGGCGGGGTGGTCGGAGGGCCGGTCGGTGTTGCCGTCGGAGCCGGCGTGGGCGCGGCGTTTGGCGTCGGAGCCGTCGTCATCGACCGCGGCAAACACATCCGCCTCAACCGCAATCAGCAGCTGCGGATCAGGACGGCCTATGAGACCCGGATCCGGTGACGGAGCATACAATGCGTGAAGGGTAGCTAAAAGAGCATTTGATTTACGAATTTAAGGTCGCGGGAAAATTCCTTCGGCCTTTTTATTTCGTGGTTCACAAATCCCTGCGCTTGTATATGAAAACGACCTTGGTTAAAATAGAAGTTTGGCAACGCAGCCAAGGTTTTAGAAAAGGCAATTAATACAATGAGTACAGCAACAGAAACAACGGCGGCTGAGGGGCTTCGCGGAGTGGTGGCCGCACAGAGCGCGATCGGCGACGTCGATGGCGTAAAAGGGATTTTGATCTATCAGGGATACGACATTCATGATCTGGCGGAGAATTCGACCTTTGAGGAGGTCATTTTTTTGCTTTGGAACGGGCGTTTGCCCAAATCGGACGAGCTTGCGGAACTAAAAGCTGAGTTTCGTGCAAATTACGCGGCACCGGCGGATGTCATTGCATTAATGAAGCAGTTTCCAAAGACCGCGGATCCGATGGACGTGCTGAGAACTGCCATTTCGGCGCTCGATTTTTACGACATGGACGGGCACGGCACCGACCGTGAGAATGCGACGCGGGCCGCCGTGAAATTAACCGCCCAAATCGGAACGATTGCCGCCGCCTGGGATCGAATCCGAAATGAAAAGGATGTCGTTGCACCGGATGCGAACCTCAGCATTGCCGAGAATTTTCTGTATATGCTTCGCGGTGAAAAACCTGATGCCGACGAAGCGCGTATGTTCGATGTCTGCCTTATCCTGCACGCCGACCACGAGCTAAATGCTTCGACATTTACAACACGGGTTGTGGCCGGGACGCTCGCTGATATATACGGCGCCGTCACAGCCGGGATTGCGGCTCTCGCCGGACCGCTTCACGGCGGAGCCAACACCAACGTTATGAAGATGCTCATCGATATCGGTGACATTGAGAAAATTGACGCATGGGTCAAAAAAGCCCTAGAAGAAAAACGCAAAATTATGGGCATCGGCCACGCAGTTTATAAAACGGAGGATCCGCGTGCGACATGGCTGCGAAAATATTCAAACCACATGGCTGAGAAAAAGGGTGAGCCGAAGTGGTTTGAGATGTCAAAGCGGATTGAGCAGATAATGAACGAAGAAAAAGGAATGTTTCCGAACGTAGATTTTTATTCGGCTTCGACCTATTATCTGATGGGAATTCCGCTCGATCTATTTACACCAATTTTTGCCGTCAGCCGCATCTCCGGCTGGACAGGCCACATCCTTGAACAATACGGCAACAATAAACTTATACGCCCGCGTGCCGAGTATATCGGAAAACACGACCAAAAATACGTTGCGATGGATGAGCGATAAGCAAAGCCCCGTTTGCCGCGGGCGAAACTGTCGGTGCCCGTGCTTGGAAATGTTAAAATATACCAGGATTGCGGGTCGCAAAAGCCGTCTGCGGGGGCCGATCCACTGAGCTTTCAAGAGGGCCACTGGCGGCGGATTCTAATTAGGCCTTGGAAATTATCGTCGCGGCTTGCGGCTCTATTTGCACCAAAGTAGTTTCTTGCCTACACCCATTTTTCTTGTAGTATTTATAATGTGTTCTCAACCTTAAACCGTTTTATTCTGGAGATAACCGTTTTCACATGCGGTGCTCTTGTGATGATTTTTGAGATCATCGGTTCGCGCATTCTGTCGCCATTTATCGGCACATCGACATATATTTGGACGAGCCTGATCGGGGTTATTCTGGCAAGTCTCAGCCTTGGTTATTGGCTCGGCGGGCGATTGGCAGACGAACGGCCGGATGTAAAAATACTTGCCTCGGTGATCTTTGCCGCCGGCGGACTAGTGTCGCTGACGGTACTGATAAAAGATGTTTTGCTTTCATCTATCGCCGCCGTAAGCCTTGGCATCGAGGTCAAAGCCGTACTCGCTGCCCTGCTTTTATTCGCTCCGGCAAGCATTTGTCTCGGTTTTGTGACGCCGTTTGCTGTACGGCTTAAGACCACTGCGGTCGAGAGCACGGGCCGGACCGTCGGCCGCCTTTATGCTCTTTCAACCATCGGCAGCATCGTCGGCACTTTTGCCGCCGGATTTTTTCTGATCCCTTTTGCCGGCAGCGTCAGAACCTTATATTTTATAGCCGCCTGCCTGATGGTATTGTCGCTTTCGCTTGTGCCGCTTGCGTTTTCCAGGCTCAATATCGCCGCCGTCATACTTCTAATTTTAGGAATCGCAGCAAGCGAATCCGGAATACGCCTTCTCCGGGAATATCGCGACGTTTACGACGTTGATACTGAATACAGCCGCATTCAGATATTTCAATCAAAGGACCCGGCGACCGGAAAACCGATCAGAGCGCTTGCCACCGACCCGTACTTTGTTCAGTCCGCGGCGTTTCTTGACAGTGACGATTTAGTTCTGGAATACAGCCAATATTATCATTTAATACGGCATTTCAAACCGGACTTTGAAAACACTCTGATCATCGGCGGAGCTGGATATTCGTTTCCAAAAAATTATCTGCGTACCTACAAAAACGCCCGTATCGACGTCGTTGAGATCGACCCGCAAATGACCCAGATCGCCCGTGAGCATTTCCGAATGGATGACGACGCGCGAATGAAAATCATCCACGAAGACGGGCGAATGTACCTGAACCGTGCCGATCCTGAAAAATACGACGCTGTGCTGATGGACGCCTTCGGCTCGCTTTTTAGCGTCCCTCACCACCTGACAACGGTCGAGGCCGTCGCTCAGATCAGCCGCATTCTAAAAGATGATGGTGTAGTAATCTTCAACCTCGGAGCCGCAATCACAGGCAGAGGAAGCAAGTTTTTGCAGGCTGAATTAAAGACCTATAAACAGATCTTTCCAAACGTATTTCTGTTCAAGGTCAATTCCGAATACACCGATTCGCGGCTGCAAAACCTGATTATCGTCGCGTCAAAATCTGCCAAACCAATTGAATTCACGTCAGACGATCCGATGATCGCATCGCTCTTTGACAATCTATACACGGCGGAAATCGCTCTTTCCGAGTCGATCCTGACGGATGATCTGGCTCCGGTCGAATACTATAACTCAATAGCCCAAAATCTTTACCTGTCGCAGCGCAAATAAAAAGGCTCACAGTTATTTTTACTGCAGGCCCTGGCCGAACTGTTCAGAGCCGAAAGCTCCGATGCCGTTTAATCGAAAACTGAAAACCAGTTTATTTTCTTTTCGGACGCCGACATTGAATGTATAGTATTGGAGCGCAATCGAGCAGCAGTCGTATGCGTAGCCGAGGGTTACCAGCGAGCTTATTAGAGGGCTTTGCCGCGTGGCCCGGCGGTTTTGGAAGTCAAAAAAGAACGAATAACCGCCGTAAAGCCCCCGGTCGCGATTACCGACAAAGACGGAAGGGCTCCATTGCGAGCCGCGTAAGGTCCCGGGTTCTTTGCCGTCCGCGTTGGCAAATTGGGCCAGCGACGGTATTAGGGTCACGGCTCGTGTGTAGTAAAAAGTTTGAAAGAGTTTGACGAATGACGAATCATAGCCGATCGTAGCCGAAACCTGACGCAGCCCGCCGCCCTGCAGCCCGACGTCGAGACGCGTATTGACAAATATCGTCCTCTGCGGTCGATAGGTCGCATCGATATTTATAGGAGAAAAACGTCTGGGGACGCCGCCAAAAGTGTAAAAGCTGAGCGCCGTGATCGGCTCTATCTGATTTCTGCGGCCGGGAATCAATGCCCCGCCAAATGTTTCGTCGAAAAAATATTTCCCGCGCACGGCAAGCGTGAATATTTCGTAAGGCTGAACGGATAGTGGATCGCCCGTTCCCGCCGAAGATAGTGCCGTCCGGTCGCCGCTACCCAAAGATGCTGCTTCGACGACGCCGTTTCCTGAGGCCAGATTTGCCAGACGCTGTTGTGCCTCGTATGTTACGGCTTCGCCATATCTACGCGTGTAGAAACGATTTATGACGCCAAATTCGATTTCGTTCGTGTTGGTTGCCGTATCGATGTGGTCAAAACGAATTATGCGGTTAAAATTATTTATTCCCTTTACAAGACGGTAGGTTAGATAGGGTTCGATCACATGTCTAAAACGAAAAGTGTCGTCTTTTCCGTAAAAGTTTTTGGCGAGAGCGACCGGCCTTACATCAAATGAAAATTCGCCGTATTTGCGAACGACGTTATCACCTGTAACCTGACGCAGATCGTTAAAAGAGTTTGAGTAATATGTAAGGCGGGCCGAACCGCTTGCGGTAAAATTAAAATATTTTGTCCTGAACGGAACTGTCAATTGCGGATACACATCCAAACGCTGGACAAGCGACGGCGTCACAACCGGATCGGTACCGGCTATGCGGCGGTATTCGGCAAGGTCGTCAACCTCTTCGCGTCGTGAGACGCCTTCAAAGCCGGTTTTGAAAGAAAAATAGACGCCGTCGAGAAACGAGAGGATCGACGGGCGTTTTTCAAAATTTATACTCGGCAGATTACGCGTTTTTTCACGAACATTGGGGATCGAAATGACCTGAGTTCGAGCAAGCAGATTGAGCGTATAATTGTTCCAGCTCTTATTAACAAAAACCTGTGAGACCTCGATCGGCGAGATGATCTGCTGTACGCCGTCCGAAAATTCCTGTCTGAATGCCAGGCTTGACGTCAGACGAACGTCAACGGCCGCCGTAAATCCGTTCCGAAAATAATGAACGCCGTCAGCAAATATGATCGAACCGCCCTGATCCGGATTGGCCGCATCGGCGTCGGCACCAAATATTCTGTCCTTGACGGCGTAAAATCCGAAATTTAGATAAGACCGCGAATTTGCACGCGTTCGCACGTCCAGGCCATAACCCAGCCCGCGCGATGTAAATACGTCGCCGCGCAGCGTAACGTCAGCCGAATCGCCCAGCGTTTGATAATAGGCGGTCGAAAGACGAAGTCCCTTTCGCTGTGAAAAACTAAACGTCGGCGTGAGAAAACCGGAACTCCGATCGCGTTCTTTGATCGGTATCGATGCAAACGGAACGATCAGGAGCGGAATATCCTTAACCCGAAACTTTGCATTTTTAAAGTCTATCTTGTCGTTGGTTTTGATCGTTGCCCGGTCGGATGTAAAGCTCCATTTTGGGACGGCTTCTTCGCAGGCGGTAAACTTTCCCTTGATTACGACAACTTCGTTTAAACTAATACGTTCGACCCGTTCGGCGGTGAAGTATAAAACGGTGCCGTCATTTGTCTGATTTGTAAATCCGGTTGCGTCCTCAAACGTGCCGAGCTTGGTGCGGTAATTCCAAACGGCGGTCGCACCGGTTATCCGCTGGTCGTCGCCCTGATCAAAAATGACACTTCCTGTGGCGACGATCCTGGTTTCGTCTTCGTAAATTACGATCTCATCCGCCTGCAGACGATAGATGCCGTAACGGACATCGACATTACCGCTATGCCGGACGACGCGGCTGCCCTTTTCAATCTCGGCGCTGTTATTTACGGAGTAAACGACAAGGTCGCCGTCGCCGCCCTCAGGTTCAAAACTTGGCTTTCTTTTTAATTCGGGAGCCGTGACCTTTTGTTCGGGTGAGATCGGGTTTATGTTTGGCGTATCGGTGATCGGATTTGCAACTTGCCGCGCAACGGGATTGGTTTCCTGAGCGCCCGAAAAAATCGAGAGAGCAAGCAAGATCAGAAGTGGGCTGGTAAATCTCAAAAGACGCATCGAAACAATCAGATGATATGTTGATGCTAACACGAACGGGAAGCAACAATAAAGCCATGTGCTAGACTAAAATCTCAATAATATCAGAACCGTGATATGGCAGATGAAAGTGTTTTAGTGGTCGAAGACGAAGAGATTATGCGCTCCATCCTGCGTCAACTGTTGGAGACGGCGGGGTTTAATGTCTTTACGGCCGACAGCGCCGAAAATGCGATCGGGATATTTTCGGCGAATGACGTCATAATTACGCTCACCGATATTAAAATGTCAGGACGCGACGGCCTCGCGCTGCTCGATCAGATAAAATCAATCGACGAAGAGGCCGTCGTGATCATCATGACCGCTTATTCATCGGTCGATACGGCGGTTGCGGCTCTCAGAAAAGGTGCTTACGATTACATCACAAAACCGTTCGTTAACGAGGACCTTATCCAAACCGTAAAAAATGCCGCGGGTCACCGGCGGCTCTTTCAGGAAAACCGAATGCTCCGCCGCGAGCTGCATAAACAATATAATTTTTCCGAAATTATCGGCAAGAGCGATGCTCTGCAAAAGGTTTTTGACCTCGTAAATAAGGTCGCGGATACCTCGGCAAATGTTTTGATCCAGGGTGAAAGCGGAACGGGGAAGGATTTGATCGCACGTTCGATACATTTTAACAGCGGACGTAGCGATAAGCCGTTTCTCGCTGTTAATTGCGGAGCATTGCCCGAATCGCTGCTCGAAAGTGAGCTTTTTGGCCACACGAAAGGCTCATTTACCGGTGCCTCCGCTGATAAAAAGGGCCTTTTTCGGTCGGTCGGTGGCGGTACTCTGTTTTTGGACGAGGTCGCCGACATGCCGCCTCTGCTGCAAGTGAAACTCCTGCGGGCATTGCAGGAACACGAGGTCACACCGGTAGGGTCATCAATTGCGGTTAATTTTGACGCCAGAATCGTCGCTGCGACAAATAAGAATCTGGAAAAAGAGGTCGCTGACGGCCGTTTTCGCGAAGATCTTTTTTACAGGCTAAACGTCATTGAGATCGAAGTTCCTCCGCTTCGAGACAGGCGCGAGGACATACCGCTTCTGATCAAACATTTTCTGTCGGCCTCAGCCCGCGCCGAAAATACGACGGAGAAGCTCGTGACAAAAAACGCCCTTATCTCGCTGACAAAATACGCATGGCCGGGTAACGTCCGCGAACTGGAACACGTCATAGAACGCGCCGTCATCCTAAGCGGCGGCGAGATCAATCTAGAAAGCCTGCCGCCAAAAATCCAGAACAGCCCCGACGGTCGATCCGATCGATCCCGGCCGACACTCGACGAGATCGAGCGGCGCTATGTGTTGGAAGTATTGATGGAGGCCAACGACGATAAAACCGAAGCGTCAAATATACTGGGCATTGATCTTTCAACGCTGTATCGAAAACTGAAACGTTATGATGAGCAGCAGGACGTTTGAAAGCCTGGCTGACTAAATCCCCGAACATCCTTTTAACCCAAATTCCGGATTAGAAGTTTTTCGTTGGTTTTTCCGCCGCGTAGCGGGAAGGCGAATTTATACTCGGGTGAAACCCAGGCTTCGATCGGGCCGCCCGACGGAACTGGTTTTTCGCGGCTTTCTTTGCTAAAATTTAATTGTCGAAATTAGATAAGTCAGTATTAAACAGAGTAGGTATTTTTAGATGTTAAAGTTTTTTACCCGTCTTGAAAAGACACGAAATTTTGTTCTCTTTGTGGTTGCGATCGTGATGGTCGGAAGCCTCGTATTGTTTTACACGCCTGCAAGCAACACATCGCTCGCCAATCTTGCTCAGAGCGACGAAACGGTGGCGACCGTCGCCGGCAATGATATTTCAGTCGGTGAATTGGTGCGGCAAAAGGAAAATTATGCACAATTCAGCCGTCAGAGTTTCCCGACAAAAATAGTACTTGACGGACTGATCGGCAGCCGCATTGCCCGTGTCGAAGCCGAGCGGTTCGGCCTCACGGCAAGCGACACCGAGGTCGCCGCCCAGATCCGCCAGGATTTCAAGCCGGCTGACGGCAAGCCTTTTGACCAGGCAGTTTATGAACAGAATGTAACGGAGCAATTCGGCAATATTGCAACCTACGAACAGGGCGTTCGCGACAACCTTAGTGCCCAAAAGCTCGAGGCTTTTCTCACAGCGGGCGTCACCGTTTCAGAAGCTGAAGTTCTTGATGAGTTTCAACGAAAGAACACAAAATTTGACGTCAAATACGTTGCCGTCGGGAGCACCGAGCTCGCCAAAAGCATTACCCCGACCGACGCCGAACTGCGCGAATATTACGAGAAGAATAAGCAGAGTTATTTTATCAGCGTTCCGCAAAAGAAGATCAAATACGTCTTTGTAAACACCACAAAAATCGGTGAAAAGCTGGATATTACGGAGGCCGACTTAAAAGCGGAATACGACAATCTGCCGCCTGACAAAAAGATCGGCGGCGTTCTGGGCCAGGAGATCGTTTTGCGTGTGGCAAAGCCTGAATTCGACGGCCAGGTACAGGCAAAAGCGGCGGAGCTTGTTCAGCAGCTCAGAAAAGACGGCCCGGTCGTTTCCGAAGAAGCATTTGCCACGATGGCCAAGGGCCAGTCGGAAAATCCGGCCTCGGCATCGACCGGAGGCAAACTCAGCGGCCCCGTCAGGGAAAATCCGAACAAACCCGACGACCCGTTTCAACAGCTTTTAAAGTTGAAGCCGGGCGAGATTTCCGAGCCGATCAGCTATGAAAGCCGATATTTTATCCTCAGACGCGGCGAAGATGTGCCTAAAACCTATGAAGCGGCAAAAAAGGAGATCGAGGTCAGCCTTCGTAACCGCCGTGCGTATGCCGTCGCTGCCGAGCTTGCTCAAAAGATCGTCGATTCGCTAAAGGAAACAAAGGACCCTTTAAAAACTGCCCAGGCGTTTGCCGCGGAAGCAAATATGAAACCTGCCGAAATGGTAAGGGAAACTGATTTTGTAAAACCGGGCGACGACGTTGCAAATATCGGTGTTTCGCCGCAGTTCGAAGAGGGAATTGCACCGCTCGAAAACATTAACGACGTAGGCGAAAAGACGCCCGTCCAAAACGGTTTCGCCATACCGCTCCTGGCTGATAAGAAAGAACCGCGTGATTCCGAATTTGATGAGGTAAAAGAGCAGATCGTTGACGTCGTCAAACTCGAAAAAACACGCTCACAGGTCGAGGAGATCGCAAAACAGATCGCATCCGGAGCAGATTCGGCCGCCTCTCTCGCCGCCGCCGCGACCGCCAAGGGCCTGACCGCTAAGGATCAGGAGAATTTTATCCTGGGATCACCGCTAGGCGAAGGCCCGACAGCCGCAACAAGCAAGGCACTCGAAGATGCGGTATATGCATTGAAGACGGGCGAAATAACAAAAACCCCGCTTAAGGTCGGCGACAATTGGTATGTCGTCGGTGTGACAAAACGCGAAGATGCGGACACGGCCGATTTCACCACACAGCGCAGCGGGTTGCTCGAACAGATGCTGTCAAGAAAACGCTCGGCCGTTTTTACCGACTATCTGGCCGCCGCAAAACAGAGGTTCGAAACTGCGGGAAATATCACGATCTATCAGGAAGCCCTCGACAAGATCGATGCCCCGATCCCAGGCTTGACGCCGCCGACGTCTCAAACCACCGGAAGGATTTAATCATTTACGCATTTGGTCCGGAACATCAGGCGGCGTGACAAACCGCCTTTTTTATTTGTCGATCTAAGCGGGTGATATCCTGGATGATCTTTTTCACCTGAATATTCAGATAATTGATGTAATTACATTAGAAAAATGCTAATAAATAAGTGTATGCTGTTAGGTTAGACGTTTTGTGTTGCGGTAGGCTTTTTATCTGTTAAAAGCCGTTGATCTGCGAACGCAAAATCACTCTAAAACCACAATTTCTGAACAATATTTTTTAGTCAATATATTTTATATAAAATGGCATTTAAGTCTTTATTTAGTTTATTTTCCAGCGATCTTGCGATCGACCTCGGTACCGCGAATACGCTCGTTTATGCCAAGGGACGGGGAATCGTCGTTTCGGAACCTTCGATAGTCGCCATCAACCGAATAACAAATCTCGTCGAGGCCGTCGGCCGCGACGCGAAAGAGATGCTAGGCCGGACGCCGGGCAATATCGTTGCGATCCGTCCGATGAAGGACGGCGTCATCGCAAATTTTGAGGTGACGGAAAAGATGCTCCAGCATTTTATCCGCAAGGCACACAACGGAAAATCGTGGGTTCGCCCGCGTGTCGTCATCGGCATTCCCTCTGAAATCACACAGGTCGAGAGGCGTGCGGTCGAGGATTCGGCATACCGAGCAAAAGCTTCGGAAGTCTATCTTGTCGAGGAGGCGATGGCGGCCGCGATCGGTGCCGGCCTTCCGATCACCGAACCGCATGGCAATATGGTTGTGGACATAGGCGGCGGGACGACGGACATTGCGGTTATTTCGTTGTCGGGCATCGTCTATTCGCGTGCCGTGCGTGTCGCGGGTAACGAGATGGACGAGGCGATCACACAATACATTAAACGCAAATATAATCTGCTCATCGGCGAACGAACGGCCGAGGCGATCAAAATCGCATTAGGAAGCGCATTTCCGCTTGAAGAACCTCTTTCGATGGATGTCCGCGGGCGCAACCTGATCGAGGGAATCCCAAAGACCATCACAATGACCGACGAAGAGATACGCGAATCCCTGTCTGATTCTATCTCGACCATAATTAACGCCGTCCGTGTGGCTCTGGAACGAACCCCGCCTGAGCTTTCCGCCGATATTGTCGAACGCGGCATCGTCCTCACAGGCGGCGGCGCCCTGCTCAAAAATCTCGACAAACGCCTGATGATCGAAACCGGCCTGCCGGTGGTCATCGCCGACGACCCGCTCTCGTCGGTGGTCCTCGGCACCGGCAAAATGCTCTCAGATTTTGAACTCCTCAAACGCGTAAAATGGGATAATTCATTAATGACAGGAAGTTAGTTCCGGGTTCAAATTCCCGAGTTTGCAAAAAAACCCGGAACCCGCGAACTTATAAAAAATGGCAGAGCGCAGTCAAAAAGAGGTTTGGCGGTTGACCCCGTGGTTGATGATCGCGCTTTTGTTGATGAATTTTATCCTGATGGCGTTTGACGCCCGTGATAAAACATCTGGTCAGCGAATTATTCGCGTATGGACGCAGCTGGCTGCCGATTTTGTCCAGTCACCGGTTACGACGGTCACCTCGTCGGTCACAAATTATTTCACGTCTATCGCAAGCCTTCGAACGGCTCAGACCGAAAACGACATTCTGAAGCAGCGCGTGCAGGAACTCGAGGTCGAAATAAAACAAAAAGAAGAGTTGGCCGCTGAAAACACCCGGTTAAAATCGTTGCTCGATCTGACAGAGCAGAGTCAATACAAGGTTTTGACGGCCCGCATCATAGGCCGCGACCCGTCGGTTTGGTTTGATTCGTCGATAGTAAACCGCGGCAGCCTGAACGGCGTCGAGCTGAATATGCCGGTCGTTACAAACGGCGGTGTGGTCGGACGTGTTACTGCGGTCAGCCCATTGACCGCACAGGTCG
Source organism: Pyrinomonadaceae bacterium (assembly GCA_041747575.1). Classification (GTDB taxonomy): domain Bacteria; phylum Acidobacteriota; class Blastocatellia; order Pyrinomonadales; family Pyrinomonadaceae; genus OLB17. Next base: position 21,562 of record JBGTEX010000007.1, on the reverse strand, counting down.
ATCTGATCACGCATGACAAATCCGGCATGGGCGGCGTTGTCGGCCAAATCGGCGAATCAAGCGCCCTAGGCGTCGTAAACGGCACGAGCAAAAAGGATCTGCTCGAGATGAAATACGTTTCCGGCAGCGTTGATGTGCAGGTCGGCCAAACCGTGTTTACAACCGGTCAGGACGGGATATTCCCGGCCGGTTTAATGATCGGTGAAATCGTATCGGTCGTGTCCGGTTCGGCAACCACGCCTCATCAGATCCAGATCAGGCCGGCCGCCCGGCTAAATGCCATGCAGGAAGTCGGCATCCTTTTATACGAGCCTCCGGTTAGAGTGGAATTTGATCAGAAACTGCCGAATGCGGTTAAAAAATAGTTCAGGTTTTCGAAGTTATCATCCAAAAAACTTTGATGCTTGAACTTTGAACTAATACATGGAAGGCGTAAGGCTCACAATTGCACTGATAATCGCGGTTGTCCTGCAATGGACGCTGCGCAATATTTTTGAGCCGTTTGCATATATCGATTTTCCACTGATAATTGTAGTGTATGCCGCGCTGCAACGAAACTCGAATCGGGCGATCATTTTCGGGACGGTTTCGGGGATTGCGGTCGATGCTCTGAGCGGCGGGCTGCTCGGTGCCAGCGCATTCACAAAAACCCTTGTGGCATATATGGTTTTCGAGATGGCGCGGCGTGTGTATCTGGACAACCTTCTGCTCAGGATACCCGTCATAGCTGGTGCGTGCTTGGTAAATGATCTTGTCTATTTTGGTATGCAAAGACTCTTTGAGCAGACGCCGCCGGGTGATGTGTTGGTAATAATAGCGTACCGTTTGATCGGTACGACGATCGCCGGGACACTCGTTTACCTTTTTCTGCAAAGCATTTCCGGTGACAAGTCCCGCCGAAAGAAACGTGAGATGTTCACGCCTCGGCGGCAGACGAGACGCCGCAATCCGATCAGGCTAAATAAATAGGTTGATTTTTATGAAAATAGGTGATTATGTTCAAAATTTGAGCGGCCGGGTTATAACGATACAGGCCGTCGGCTTTATCCTGCTCACTCTTTTGGGTGTACGCCTTTACTATCTACAGGTGGTAAAGGGAAATTATTATAGTGAAAGGGCAGAAAGCCAACGGGTTCGCTTTATCCCGATACCGGCACCGCGCGGAGCGATATTTGACCGCAACGGAAAGCTTTTGGTCGATTCGCGGCCGACATTTAACGTCGTCCTTTCGAACGAACCGTTAAAAACTATCAATGTCAATGAACGCGTGGACGACTATTCGCGCGGGCTCGAACTCGACCGCCAATTTGTCGTCGAGCGTCTAAAACTTATCAAGCAGCAGAACGAATTTGAAGCGATGGTGCTCAAGGAAAATGCCGATATGCGCGACATCACCTGGGTCGAATCGCATTCGCTCGAGTTTCCCGAGCTTCGTGTCGAACTGCAGCCGCAGCGGTACTATCCGCTTGGCACAACGCTGGCCCACGCACTCGGTTATGTCGGCGAGATCAGCCCGAAACAATTGAAAGAGGCAGCTTATGTTGAGAAAGGATTCCGGCCCGGCGATATTATCGGCAAGGGCGGCCTAGAACAGTATTATGACGAATATCTGCGTGGAAAACCCGGTTATAAAAAGGTGCTGGTCGATAGCCGCGGCCGCGTTCAGAGCGAGCTCGAGATCGTCAATCCGCAGGCCGGACAGGATTTGATTACGACGATCGATCTTGATCTGCAGATGGAGGCCGAGCATCAGCTTGCCGAATCAGCAACCCAACGCGGCACGATCATTGCAACCGACCCGAATAATGGCGAGGTACTGGTGATGGCTTCGGCACCGTCATTCGACCCGAACATTTTTGTCAGCGGCAGCTCGACCCGCGAAGGCCGTAAGCAGATCGCCGCGTATTGGCAGGACGAAAAACGTCCGCTTTACAACCGCGCAACTCAGGGGCGGTATCCGCCCGGATCAACCTGGAAAATACCCGAATCGGTCGGTGCGCTGCAGCAGGGCGTCATTACGGTCGAACATTCGAATATATCCTGCGGCGGCGGTATCCAGGTCGGCAGCAAATTTACACGCTGTATGGGCAGTCACGGCTCTCCGCCGCTGAGCTACGCCATCACGCGATCGTGCGATGGTTATTATTACCGGCTCGCCCTAAAAATGGGGATCGAAGGCCTGACTGAAATGATCGAAAATTTTGACTACGATAAACGCTCCGGCCTTGATATTCCAAACGAAAATGTCAGTCAGACGCCAAAATCGTGGAGAAGCTGGGTTGAAAGAAACGAAGGAAAATGGAGCGATATACGCACGGTGTATGCCGGTATCGGCCAGGATACCGTTGTCGTCACGCCGATCTCGATGTTAAAGGCAATCTCCAGCATTGGTGTTAAAGGCAATATGTACAGCCCTCATTTTTTGAAGGAATTCCGGCCGATCTCCGCTGTTGGCGACGTGGGCGAGGCTAACTATTTTGAAGATCGTCCCGGCTTTGGGTATTCCGGTTCGACGCCGAAACTGATCGAAATGACGCCGGAACAAAACGACGTGATCGTCAAAGGAATGTGGGGTGTTGTAAATGCCGGCGGCACGGCCGGTTCGATCCGCATACCGGGATTCGATATCGCCGGAAAAACCGGTACCGCACAGGTTGCACAGCTCGGCAAAGACGTCGGTTCCAAGAAGGATCATGCGTGGTTCGTATCTTTCGCACCGGCTTACAAACCGGAGATCGCGGTCATCGTACTGATCGAAAATTCAGGTTTCGGCGGTTCGAACGCGGCCCCGGCCGCAAAGGCCATTTATCAGGCCTATATTGCAAAAAATCCGCAGCATAACATTGAACCAACGGAGGTTGCAAAGCGATAGAGAATGGTTTCGATCATCGAAAAACGTGACCTTCGCGATTTTGACTGGCTGACCTCTCTGCTCGCGCTCGCAATCGCGGCGTTTGGGGTTTGGCAGATATATAATGCTTTGCCGTCGGAGTCCTACTGGTCAAAACAGATAATCGGTATCGGTATCGCCGTTGTCGCCTTTCTTGTGGTTGCTTTTAGCGATTACCGGCGGATCATCGACGCCGCACCGATTTTTTATGCTGTCGGCCTGGTGCTGCTCTTATTGGTTTTGACGCCATTAGGGGTTGAGGTTAACGGACAGAAAGCGTGGCTGCGCTTTCCCGGCGGGATTCAGTTTCAACCATCTGAATTTGCAAAGATACCGACGGTCCTGCTGCTCGCCAAGTATTTCGGAGCGCGCAAGGCTAAGACGTTAAGCCTGAAAGAAGCCTTTATCGGGGGAGCGATACTAGCCGGGCCGGTTGCTCTCATAATGCTCGAACCCGACGCCGGACAGTCGTTAACATACTTCCCTATTCTGGCCGCCGTACTCTTTCTTTCCGCGGTAAAGATCAGATACGTCATACTCGCGCTCGCAGCGGCAGCAATTTTTGTGCCGACGGGCTACATTCTGGGCGTCAAAGCCGGAGTTATAAAACGCTATCAACAGGAAAGAATAATGGCCATCATCGACCCGGAGAGCGTCGATCCGCGCGGTTACGGCTATCACACGATACAATCCACGATAACGGTCGGAAAAGGCGGTTTGTCCGGGATCAGGGGCGAAACGGACTCTTCACAGAGCGTTCTGAAATTTTTACCCGCACCTCAAACTGATTTTATTTTTGCGGTAACTGCGGAAAATACAGGCTTTATCGGCTGCGTGTCGCTCCTGCTCGCATACGCCCTGCTCTTATCCCGTATGATCGCCGGTGCCCGCGAGGCTTCCGATCGAGCCGGGATGCTTGTTATAATGGCGATTGTATGCGGAATGATCGCGCAGATCTTTATGAATATCGGTATGGCACTCGGCTCTTTGCCGGTTATCGGCGTCCCGCTTCCGCTGATGAGCGCCGGACTGTCGGCAATTTTATCGACCTTTGTCGCGATAGGTTTTGTTGTTAGTGTAAAGATGCGGCGGTTTGTGAATTAAGATAGGACATTATGACAGGCGGCGAGATTCAAATAATTGCTGTTACGAATCATTACAGATAAATTGGAGCGTGCTGAGTATGGCAACAGAAATCAAGAAATTCAAAACAACAGAGACAGTTTCAAACGGAACAAGAAAAAGTTGGCTCTCAGGGTTTACATTTTTGACCGCGGCTCTTTTGCTAGCTTTGTCGGCGGGCGCCTTGACCGGTGTATTGGCTTCTTATTATCTAAATAATTCGCGTTATTCTGTGGAGGTTTCGGCTCTTGCTACTTATCGGCCGCCGCAGGTGACGACGATCTATGCTGATGACGGCGAGACAATACTAGCGGAGTTTGCCATCGAGAAACGCATACCGATAAAAATTCAGGACGTTCCGGATAAAGTGACCGACGCCCTGCTTGCGATCGAAGACTATCGCTATCGTGACCACATCGGCATCGACCCGTACCGCATTGTCGGTGTTGTTTTTAAGAATCTCACGACCGGGAGAACCGAGGGTGCATCGACGATCACACAGCAGCTTGCAAAAAACCTGTTTCTCTATAAAGACCAGACCTACACGCGCAAAGTAAACGAATGGGCAGTAGCCTTGCAAATCGAGCGGCTTTATACAAAGGACCAGATCCTTGAGATGTATATGAATTACGTCTTTTTGGGAGCCGGAGCGTACGGTTTTGAGGCCGGTTCGAGGACATATTTTGGAAAATCGTTAAAAGATCTGAGCCTCGAAGAGGCGGCTTTGCTTGCCGCGATTCCAAAATCGCCGGAATATTCACCGACCCGAAATATGGAAAAGGCAAAGATGCGACGCGACATCGTCCTTGACCAAATGACAAAATATTTTCCGGACAGGTATTCGCAGTCGGATGTTGACTCAGCCAAGGCTAAGGCCATAAATCTCGCCGGGACGGCATATTATCAAGCACAGCCAAAATCAACCGCCTGGGATTATCCGGTCGAGGAGATACGCAAATATCTTGAAGAAAAATACACGACCCGTGTCGCGCAGGGCGGCCTGAAAGTCTATTCGACCATCAATGTCGAGGCTCAAAAGATTGCCACCCGTTCGATTCGCGAAAAGCTTCGTTCATACGATCGCGGACGAGGATGGCGATCTGACTATAAAAACCTGCTTGTTGACGAAAACAATGATCCGTTAACGGACGAGAAGGAAATAAATAAGACGCTCGAAGCATTCAAACACCCGGATTGGTACGGCGACGAATACAATGAGGGCGAATACATCAAGGGGCTCGTAATGAAGGCAAATACGGGTGCGGACGAGGTCGGGGTTCGATTTGGCAGGTACAAAGCTGTTGTCAAAGCCGCCGATATGGGACGCAGCGGAAAGCGGCCAAAGGCTGAGTTAAAACCGGGTTTTCTCGCCGAGTTTTTGATCAAGGGCGTTGATAAGGATACGCAGACCCTGGAGGTAGAGCTTTCGCAGATACCCGAGATTCAAGCGTCGCTCGTATCGATCGATTCGCACACGGGCGAGGTTGTATGTATGGTCGGCGGCTATGATTTTCAGACAAACAAATTCAATAACGCTACGCAGGGTTTGCGGCAGACCGGTTCGGCCTATAAACCGTTTATCTATACCGCCGCGGTCGAGGATGGTATGACGCCCGATATGACGGTCAGCGGAGCTCCGATCAAACGCGGCGGGTGGTCGCCTCATAATTACGACGGCAGCCTGAGCCATGGGAATGTTCCGATGAAGGTCGCCCTCGCAAAATCATACAATCTTGCCGCGGTTCATCTGCTCGAACAGGTCGGCATTCAGGCCGGCGGACAGATGGTCAGACGGTTTGGCATTTCAAATCCGATGGCACCGAGCCTGCCGTCGGCGCTTGGGGCTAGTGAGGCTTCGCTTCTGGAAATGACGGCGGCTTACTCCTCGTTCCCGAATAAAGGTATTCGAATGGCACCGCATCTGATCCGCAAGGTTTACAACCGCGACGGAAGTTTGCTTGAGGAATTTGAAGGAGCAAGCTCGAAAGTAACAAACGAATATGTCGCTCTGACGATGGTTCAGATGATGCGCGGCGTCACGGCCGGCGGCGGTACGGCACCCGGAGCAAATGCCGGCGGACATCCGCTGGCCGGTAAAACAGGTACCGTTAATAATCACACCGACGTTTGGTTCATAGGCTACACGCCAACATATGCGACCGGTGTATGGATGGGCAATCCCCTGAGAAAGGAATCGCTGGGTGCCGGAATGACGGGCGGCGGAACGGCTCTGCCTATTTTTAACTCGTTTATGATCCCGTTTATGAAGGATAAAGAAAAGGAAAAATTTCCAGATCCGCCATCGATGCCGCCCGAAATCAAACGTGAAAGCGATCTCCGTAAACGCGAAGAACTCGAAAAACTCGAAGAAGCCGATATCGCCGGACGCAAGACCGGGATCGAATTTACACCCTCGACCAAGATCGACCCCGATGACCCGCCGCCGGGCGAAACGGAGGATAAATCAAAACCCGCGGAAACCACGGTAATAGACACGACGCCCGACAAGGTGATAATTGTCAAACCGCCTGTCGTCCCGCCGCCCCCGCGCCCGGAGCCCACGGTGGAGAAGCCGACAGGTTCTAAGAGAAAGGGAAAGAAAGGCGACGGATAATCGAAGCGCCCGGCGAAGAGCTATTCTGTTGCTGCCGGTTATCTGCAAAATTCGCCCAAATAATACGGCAGCATCTTGCGCCACCAGACCCAGTCGTGGTTTACGTCGTGTCCCCAGACGTCGAGGCGGTGCGGGATGCCTTTCGAGTGCAGAAGTTCCGAAAATTCGCGGCTGCGATCCGGTGCTTCGAACGATCCCTGCCCTGTAACCAGGACTATCGAATCGGCGGCCCGCAAACGCGGCAGGTGATAGTCGTCATCGAGATTTTTTAGATACATTGCCGGGTTATTAAAATATACGTTGTCGTCGTAATAGCCATTGTCGAGGTAGTTGTATATATCATAACTTCCGCTCATTGCGATGACCCCGCGAAAATTATCTGAGTGTTTAAAATAGGTGTTTGCCGCAAGCAAAGCTCCGAGCGAAGCCCCGGTCGTCAAAGGCTGTGCGCCGTCGCCGCATTCGCTGCGGATTAGCGGCAGCACTTCCTGCATTACGTAGTTGTCGTACCGGGTTAACATTTCGACCTTCCAACCCGGATGCGATTCTCGGTTTAAAAGGCTGTATTTGTTGACCGAATTGATCGAATACGCACGAATCAACCCTGCCTCTATAAAATCCTTTATCGCATCGACCAGATAAAACCGCTCATATTCCAGATAATCCGCCGCCGCCGTCGGAAACATCAAGAGCGGATATCCGGCGTGGCCATAAGCCACAAGCGGCATATCCATACCCAAACTGCTGCTAAACCACGATGTAGTGTCTCGTCTCATATAATATCTCAGCCGTGTCAGCAGCCCGCCGTGTCAGTCCGTCTTGTCAGTAGCCCGCACGTTAGTAAGGGCTCTCGCCGCCGCTATGAAGTGTTACATCTAAAATGTGTCAGCAGCCCGCGCGTAGGTGGACGCTCTCATTATGCGGCACGAGCCTTACTTACGTGCGGGCTACTGACACAGCGGGCTGCTGACACAGCGGGGCTGCTGACACGGCGGGCTACTTTGCTATTTAACTATTGTTATCTCCCGCATTGTCGAGTTATAACCGCCGTTATCGACAACATTTCCGTCCTTATCGACAAGCTCGACCTTGACATTATGCTTGCCGGACGTCCAGCCTGCAAGCCAGACCGGCTCCCATTTGTCGATAAATTTTGCTTCGCCCCCGTCAATTGAATACCGGATGCGATATTCGCCGCCCTCGTCTCTCAATTTCGCATTTGCCAGCCAAAAATCGATCATTACCGCATTGGCGTCGGCTCCCTTATACTCGCCTTTAGGACGGCTGTAGGTGAGCAAGGGTTTTGTTATATCAATGGCTCCGGCCTTGCTTTCCGTCATTTCCTTGCCTTCGGGGGTCGAATTGGCATTAGACATTTTCTGCCCGTCGGCGGTTGCGGCCGGCTTGTCTTTATCGGCTCCGCCATTATTAACGGTGAATTTTATCATCTGAAAAGCCCCGTCGTTCTTATACGATTCGTGCCACGGCCGCGACGGAAATACGCGCAAGGTGTGTTCGCCGTCCGCCACATTCCGCAGCTCAAATTCGCGGTCAAGATTGTAATACGCCTCGTACGGCTGGTTGTCGAGAATGACGTGGATGTGATTGCCCATTTTTGTTTCCGGGTCGAGCTGCGGGGTATAACCTTTTAGGTCGCCCGAAATATCGAGCCTTACCTTAACGGTCGAGCTCGTGACCGTCGCATTTGCCCTCGGTTCAACGATCTTTAAGGCTGGTGCTGCGGCGTCCTGTTGGCCGCGGTTCGCCATCATGTCCTTTATTGTCTGCGGGCGCTCGGTGACCGCCAGTTTTTGAACTTCGGCGGTTGCGGCCGAATTGGTTTTATTGGCTGTCTGATTTGTCGTCGGAGCCGGTTCGCACGCGGCAAAAATAACGGCAGTACATAGAATTACAAATAATTTCGCAAATCTCATAAAATCTCCTCCTTATTGTGACACAGGTTAAAAAGCACAAACTATGTGCAGCTTTTCTTTCAGTTTCCGGCGACGTTGCCGCAAATTAATTTACACGAAAGCAACCCAAAAAAAAACACGGCCCGGGCTTTGCTATCGCTGGACGCAAGACACATTTTCGGCCTTTTTATGCTCGGCCCGGATCGCCGAATAACCAAATACATCTAAAAAATTTTGTTCGAGTCTTTTTTCAACCTCAACCATCTCGATTTCCCTGCCTAAAAGTCTATCCATCGAAGTCACGGGTTCGCCCTCGCATGCGATGATCGAGTCGTAGTAGCTAAGATCGGTATTTACGTTGAGGGCAAAACCGTGGGTCGTCACCCATCGTTTTATGTGGATACCGATCGCCGCAATTTTGCCTTCGACCGTATGAACACCGGTCAGGCCTTCGATACGAAATGCACGGACGCCAAAATCCGACATCGTGCGGATCAAAACCTCTTCGAGATCGCGGACATATCGATGAACATCCTCGCGATCCGGCGAAAGGCTGATGATCGGGTAGCCGACGATCTGGCCGACGCCGTGATATGTTATCTTGCCGCCGCGGTCAGTATCAAAGACCTCAATGCCTAAATTTTGCAGCCTGTCCGCCACGGCAAGAACGCCCGTGCTTTTCGAACGGCGGCCGAGCGTAAATGTGTGCGGATGTTCGAGCAGCAGCAGATAATCCGGCCCGCGGCGTGCTATGACGTCCGTCTCAAGCTCTTTTTGCAGCCCCAAAGCGTTTGCATAGCCAACGCGACCGAGCCGCCGCACTTCTAAATACCGCTTATGCATTATTCTTATGATAAGATTTTTTTGCAGAATTTAACAAAGAAGATATGAATATGATCAATTTTAAGTTTGCGGCGACTGGTCTTATGGTTTTGGCTGTTTTTGCCGGTACCGCCGCGGCTCAGAAAAAACCGACAAAAAAACCTGCACCAAAAAAGCCGCCCGTCACGGCCAGAATTGTTCCGCCGCTCGAGGTGCGCGTAGCGCGCGGGAAAGTTGACGTCCAACTCGTAAACGTCAACCGCTTTGTCGACGTTATGGGCCCGATAGCCCAGTCGATAGAAACGCTGGACGAAGCAGCAAAAGCAAAGCCGCTGCCAAAGGCGACCTCCGATAAGAACGAGGCAAATAAACAAAGGGTTATCGAAGCTATCCGCAATCTAAAAGCCGGTCTATCCGTTCTCGAATCAGAATTTAGAACAAAGCCGGTTTTGCAAAAATACCTTTCCCAAATTGAGGGAATCACCGATCTCGCCGCCCAGGCCGAAGACACAGCGATCGCCGGCAAATTCGTCGCCGCAAAAGAACCGCTGAGAGATGTATCAAAAAAATTGACTGACACCCTGACAGCGATGCCGCTTTAAAGCCTTACGAGAGGTTTGTCCGCCGCGCTTGAACGCGATCGTCACACGGGTCCTGCATTTTAGGCCGTCTTCGTCCGCCCTTGAGCCTTGAAGTTTCCTAGGCTCAAGCCAAATGCTGAAAGTAGCAAAGAAGCCAAGACAATCCTTCTTAGTGGTAATTAAAAAAGTATCTTACGTGTAAACATATTCACAAATTCCTCCCTACATTTAACTAAAGAAATAAATTGAGAGGGGGTCATCCTAGCAGTCATCACAACGGTTATCAACATCGAATCTTGTCCTTGTGGTAATTCCATAGAAATGCCGCGTTAGGCAACTGAACGAGTTGGCATCTGAGGCAAGCTTCTGTGAGGCGAATCCCTCTCTAATCCGGCAAGACTCCGCGAAAGGTTTTTCGGTGGAGCGGACAAGGCCCATATTTGCGAAGAGCGGCTAGATGCGTCGCGGCGCCGTAGCCTTTGTGGCCGGCGAAGCCGTAGTGTGGGAATTCGAGATCGTACGCTTTCATTAGATCGTCGCGGTAGGTTTTGGCAAGTATTGATGCAGCGGCGATCGACACCGAGATTGAATCGCCCTTGATAATTGCTTTTTGAGGCAGAGGTGAGTGTTTTAAGCGGAGAGCGTCAATGAGGAGAAAATCGGCCTGCGGCGAGAGGGATTTGATCGCCGCGAGCATCGCCTGTTTTGTCGCTTCGAGAATGTTTATGCGATCGATCTCATCGGCCTCGATCTGGCCGACGGCATAGGCGACGCAGGTTTGCTTTAATTCGGCAGCGATCTCATCTCGTTTGTCCGGCGTAAGTTTTTTTGAATCGTCGAGACCCTCAGGAAGTGGTTTATCTAAATGGAGAATGCACGCCGCGGCGACAACCGGGCCGGCGAGGCAGCCGCGTCCGACCTCGTCCAAACCTGCGATAAACCGGAATCCTTCGCTGCGGGCCTGATCTTCAAACACGACCCCCAATTCCCAGGTAAACGGCTCCGCTTGCAGTAGAAATTCGTTCACGAGCTAAATCAGAGAGCGTAAATAGGCAATTGCAGCTGCGGGCAGTATTATTTTTTGGGTAACCCGTGACCGCCGACAGGTTCCGTGACAAAACTCTCGCCAAAACCGGAGATTATCGGTTTGCCCTTCTTAATAGCTGCCTGCACCGACGGAAGTTTCAACGAAGCGGCGTGGCTTTCCTTCGTATCCCAAACCTCTGTGATCCAGACGGCATTCTTGTCTTCAGGATCTTTTGCAATAATATAGCTCAAACAACCGGGCATGCCGGACACACCTTCGAGTAATATTTTGATAAGCTCGTCTCTCTTTCCTTCGACAGCTATGATCTTTCCGATCAATCCGTGCATTCCCGATCCTCCAATGGCGTTGCGAACCGGAAAAGAGGCAAACGCGACGGCACCGCCGATGGTGAGTATAAATTCGCGCCGCCCCGTTTTCATCCTATTTTCCGGTTTATCTAGCTTGCATGCTTTTTCTTGGCGCGTGTATCGCGTTCCTTGATACGTGCGGCTTTGCCACGCAGATCGCGAAGATAATAGAGTTTTGCACGACGAACTTTACCGCGGCGGATAACGTCGATGTGATCGATAACGGTCGCATGAAGCGGAAAAATACGCTCGACGCCCACGCCAAAGCTGACTTTTCTAACGGTCACAGTTTCGCGCGCGCCGCCATGCTTGATGGCGATGCAGATACCCTCAAACGCCTGAAGCCGCTCTTTATTGCCCTCCTTGATCCGGACGCTGACGCGAAGCGTGTCGCCCGGTTGGAAAGCAGGTATATTTTCTTTTAGTTGTGTCTTTTCGACAAAATCCAGTCTGTTCATGTCAGTTATCAGTGGCTGGTGGGCCGGTGGCCGGTTTCTTAGAAACTTATCACTTTTTCACCTTTCACTTTTTGCTCCTTCTAGTAAATCTTTTCGATTCAGCTCAGTTTTCTCCAGCGCCTTTTGCCCGCGCCATTTCTCTATCTCGGCATGGTTGCCGTTTAATAAAACATCCGGCACGGCCATTCCGCGAAACTCGGCCGGCCGTGTGTAATGCGGACAATCGAGCAATCCTTCGGAAAATGAGTCGTTCCGGGCCGACGTTTCGCTGCCAAGCGCATTGGGTAAAAGCCGTATAATGCTGTCAACCATCACGACCGCCGCCGGTTCGCCGCCCGAAAGGACGTAATCACCGATCGAGATCTCGTCCGTAACCAGCGTTTCGTTGACACGCTCGTCAACGCCCTCATAACGACCGCAGATCAACACAATATGTTTTGCATCATCGGCAAAACTCTGCGCGACGGCCTGCTTCAGAGGTTTCCCCTGCGGAGAAAGCAGCACGACACGCGTGCCGGACGGATAATCATCGCATCGAAGCGTACCAATCAAATTTTCAATCGCGGCAAATATCGGCTCGGGTTTCAAAACCATTCCGTCGCCGCCGCCAAATGGCCGGTCATCGACCATTTTGTGCTTGTCCGTCGAATATTCGCGTATATCGTGGACATTTATCTCGACAATATCAGCAGCCTTCGCCCGTCGGATTATCCCAAAATCAAAGACCGATGCGAAAAACTGAGGGAAAATTGTTAAAATATCAATCTTCATCGCAGGATCGCCGGCCCAAAGCCCCGTTTTCCGCATAACGCTGTCCGCTAAAACAGCAGCCTAAATTTGCCGCATCTCAAAATACATCGGCCGCCTTGTGCAATCTCAGACGTCTTAAAAATCCAATAAACCGTCCGGCGGATCGACCCGTATCAGCTTGTTTGCAATATCGACATCGACGCAAATTGTCCTGGCAAAAGGTATCAAATACTCTTTTGTTTCGCCGTCAATTATCAATACTTCGGTCCCGCCGGTTCGCATCAGTTCGCGGACGGCTCCGACATATTCACCGCCGATCGTCTCGACCCGGCAACCCTCAAGTTCCCAATCAAAAAACTCGTCTTCACCGAGATCAACCGCGTCGGACTCCGGTACGCATATCTCAACATTTCGAAGGGTTTCGCCGCTTTCTATATTGTCAAAACCCGCAAATTTCAAGATCAGACGGTTATTCTGAAACCAAAATTTTTCGATTTTCAGTTCGCTGCGTTCACCCGTACCGTCAACCGCAATAACCGTATCGAGAACATTAAAACGTTCAGGAAAATCTGTCAGTATATCCGCAACTACTTCGCCTTTCAGTCCGCGGGTTCTTACGATCCTGGCAATTGCGACGAGATTTTCCATCCGTCCTAAGTTCTGACGTCAAGCCTGTAGGCGGTTTAAAGCTGGTCACGAGCGAGCCGAACAAAAACTAATCTTCGAGCAACTCAAGATGGAACCGTTTGTTCTGTTTTTGTCCGGTTACGAACAGAACACTACGGATCGCCTTGACGGTGCGGCCCTCACGGCCAATGACACGGCCCATATCGCCTTCCGCCACACGCACTTCGATCCGTACGTTTCGTCCTTCGTCACTTTCGAAGACCTCGACCGCATCGGGTTCGCCGACGAGCGATCTTACGATTGTTTCTACCGCATTTTTCATCATCGTCTTAAAAACGCATTATGCGTCGGCCTTATCTGATTCAGGTGTATCCGCATTCGCTTCTGCACCGGTTTCGGTTTCAGGAGTTTCCGTGGATTCGGCATCAGAGGCCTCCGCCTCGGGCGCTTCTGCTGCGGCAGCGTCGGCCGCCTCCGCCTCCGCGGCTTCTGCTGAAGCGGCTTCGGCCGCAGCCTTCTCTGCTTCGGCTTTCTCGGCTTCGGCCTTTTCAGCCGCGAGTTTTTCGGCTTCGGCTGCTTTTGCAGCTTCTTCCGCTTGTCTGGCTTCTATCTTTGCCTTTTCGGCGGCTTCGCGTTGTTCCGCTCTGGCGGCGGCCGCGGCTGCCTGTTCTTCTTCGGTCTGAACCGGGTTATTTTTGATCAGGCTCTTAACCGTTTCGGTCGGCTGAGCTCCGACGCCGATCCAATATTGGATACGGTCGTGTTTGAGCAAAACCTCGGCCGGTTCGAGCATCGGATTGTAAGTTCCCAGATTTTCGAGATACTTACCATCGCGTTTACTCCGCTTTTCCTTAACCACAAGGCGGTAAAAAGGTTTCCCCTTCGAGCCCATTCTCATTAAACTGATTGCTAACATATTCTCTCCGTATATTCCCTTATAATCTTTTGCGTTCTAAAATTTTATAAACTTCATCGTCGTTCCGTTTTCCTACCACTGCGATTTTGATCGTTTCGCCAACGACCGTGTAAGCTATCCGATATTCGCCCGATGTAACTCTCCGAAAACCTTGAATACCTTTGATATGCTTGGCATCCTGCGGGTATGGATTACGCAATAATTCAAAAATTTTGCCGGCGACTTGCTTATATTGTTTAGCGGGTAAGTTTTCCAGAAAGGAGCGAGCATCGTTTCCCATCTCAAGATTCACGATGTTTTTCCTCCATCCGTTTGAAAAACTGCCTTGTCGCCTCTACGCTCATATAGCCGTTTTTTTCCGCTTCCTCGATTAAATCAGCTAAAATCGTATTACCTACAGCGACCGAAAGATATTCGAACGTCCCTTCTTCCATTTCTTCCAACATAGACACCGCTTCATAAAGTACGGCTTTAAGAATGTCCTTTGCATTTTCACCACCATTGACCTGTTGCTGATAATTTCTTGAGGCGTTTGCCAGGCGGCCATAAAACTCTATTTTGGACGTACTGTCCAACAAACCCGAAAACGCATCCCTTAAATGTTCGAATAGCCAACTGACTTCTCGAGAAAATTGGGTTATAACTGTTCGAGGCTCCGGATAAAATCCACCTACAGACGAAGTCTCGATCGAAACGGGTGCGATTAAAACATCCGCTCCGTCCCAATTTCGTAGGGCACGAAGCTCCCTAATGTCCCTATCTTCGATTTGTCGCAAAATATCGGCAAGCGCTGACTTGATATTTTTAAAATCCTCGTTCATCTCCGTTTTTTATGTCTTTTCTTCTTCTTAATTCTACGCGACAGAGATTCATTTGTATCGTCGCCGTCGTCCGCCAAACCCATATCGCCGCCGCCGAGCAGACCGCCAAGGCCGCCGGCGAGGCCGCCCATCATTTTCTTTCCCAAACCGCCAAACATTCCGCCGCCGCTCATCCTGGCCATCATTTTTTTCATCTGCTCATATTGTCGGATGAGCTGATTTACCTCTGCTATGGTCGAGCCTGAGCCTTTGGCGATACGTGTCTTGCGGCTGGCGTCGATGACCTTATAATGCGCTCTTTCCTGCTTTGTCATCGAATCGATTATCGCCTCGGTTCGTTTCATTTGATGATCGACAACGGCTGATTGTTCGTCTGTTATCTGCATTCCGCCGGTCATTTGTTCTGGAAGCATTTTCATCAACTTTGACATCGAACCGAGCTTTTTGAACTGCCCCAGCTGATTGCGAAAATCCTCGAGCGTGAAAGTATTGCTCGTCATTTTCCGCAACTGCTCTTGCGCATCCTTTTCGTCAATCTTGCCCTGAACTTCCTCAATGAGACTCAGGACGTCGCCCATACCGAGGATTCGCTGGGCTATGCGATCCGGATAAAATGGCTCGATAGCGTCATATTTTTCGCCGACGCCTACAAACTTTACGGGCTGGCCTATAACCTGTCTTATCGAAAGAGCCGCGCCACCGCGTGCGTCGCCATCCATTTTTGTGAGCACAACACCGGTAATGCCGACACGTTCATGAAAAACCTCGGCCGAACGCACCGCGTCCTGCCCCGTCATCGCATCGGCTACGAACAAAACCTCGACCGGTTTTGTCTCGGCCTTGATCGTCTCAAGCTCGACCATCAGGCCGTCGTCTATATGCAGACGCCCGGCCGTGTCGATCATCAGCGTATCAAAACCAAATTCCGCCGCGTGCTTGACCGCACCGCGAACGATGGTCATCGGGTCGCTTGTCTCTTTTGCCTCGTAAACAGCAATATTTACGGCATTTGCAACGACTTTTAACTGTTCGCGCGCCGCGGGACGATACACGTCAACCGAGACAAGCAACGGCTTTCGTTCCTGATTGTCAGCCAGCCAACGCGATATCTTGCCGGTCGAGGTCGTCTTACCAGAACCTTGCAGCCCGACGATCATCACGACATTCGGGACTGCCCGAGTAAAAACGAGACGTGACGATGTGCCGCCCATCAGCGCCGCCAGTTCGTCATAAACGATCTTTACAACCTGCTCATGCGGTTTCAGATCCTGCCAAACCTCTTGCCCCTCAGCCTTTACCCTAACCGCATCAACAAAATCTTTCGCGACCTTATAATTGACGTCCGCCTCAAGCAGGGCCATTCGAATCTCGCGCAAAGCCGAATCAACGTGCTCGGGCGTCAATTTCCCCTGCCCCCGCAGATTCTTTAACGATTTCTTGAGTTTGTCGGATAACGATTCAAACATAAAAAGACACTTCGGCCACAATAGTCGAAACCATTTATGTTATGTGTTTATAAGCTACGTGTCAAGAAATCGAACGGCCATTGTAGTAGGTCAATAGAAATGACGTGTTCTTAACTCGATAGAAATGTCGCCCCCAAGTTCCGCCGCTCCGCAGCTTAGGAGCGATTTGCGGTGAATCAAGCTTCACCGCAAATAAAGCGGCAAGCCGAGACCGGCGCCGCTGACCGGCGGGTCAGAGCCGGAAGCGATAGCGACTGGGTTCTTTTGACGGGTGCATTGTTTGCGGCGATGCCGCCGCGGGCTTGCCCGTCTATTTGCGGTGAATCAAACTTCACCGCAAATAGAGCGGCAAGCCGCGAGCAAAGTTTACTCGGCGCTCGCGAATAGATTCGTGATAAAATTAGAATTAAGATGCAGCCAAAAATTTCAAAAACACGTATCTCACGCAAGGCCGCGAGTTTTACTGAATCGGTCATTCGCGAGATGACGCGCGAGGCGATCAAGTACGGCGCGGTCAATCTCGGACAGGGGTTTCCGGACTTTGCAGCACCCGAAGATATTAAGCAAAAGGCGATCGAGGCGATCGCCGCCGATCATAATCAATACGCGATAACGTGGGGCGTCAAGAGTTTCAGGGACGCAATCGCCGCGAAGACACAGTGGTTTCTCGGCCTCGATATTGACCCCGAAGCTGAGATCACCGTCACATGCGGCTCAACCGAAGGGATGATCGCCGCGATGATGGCCACGGTCGATCCGGGCGAGGAAGTTGTTGTTTTTGAGCCATTTTATGAGAATTATGCACCTGACGCCATCCTTTCGGACGCCGCACCAAGACATGTTCCGCTCTATCGTACGGATGACGGCTTTGTTTTTGACCGCGACGAACTGCGAAATGCTTTTAACGAAAAGACAAAGGCGATAATCATATGCAATCCGAATAATCCGACCGGAAAGGTTTTCTCGCGGGACGAGCTCGAATTTATTGCGGAGCTTTGCAAGGAGTTCGATGCGCTTTGTTTTACCGACGAGATTTACGAACATATCATTTACTCGGCGGGCAGCGGGCGTCGGACAGAGGGCATTAATAGTGAGCTTATGGCGGTCGGCGGCAGCGATCCGTCCCTGGCGGACGACAGACGGTCTGTTACTGAGGCTGTGCACATTTCGATGGCAAATATCGAGGGGATGCGTGAGAGAACTGTGGTCGTCAATTCGCTTTCGAAAACCTATTCCGTCACCGGCTGGCGTGTCGGATACTGTATTGCACCGCCGGATATTTCATCGGCGATACGCAAAGTGCATGATTTTCTCACCGTCGGAGCCGCAAATCCGCTCCAGCACGCGGGAGCTTACGCCTTGAGCCTGCCGCCGGGCTATTACGACAGCTTACAGCTCGAATATCAAAAGAAACGCGATTTTATTGTCCCGGTTTTACAGAACGCGGGATTCAAGTGCGACTTTCCCGAAGGCGCGTATTATGTCATGGCTGACATCGCAGATTTTGGTTTTGCTGATGACGTCGAATTTACAAAACACCTCATACGCGAAATCGGCGTTGCCGTAGTACCCGGTTCATCTTTTTATCACGACGCTTCGCTCGGCGCCCAGATGGTGCGTTTCTGTTTCTGCAAAAAAGACGAAACGCTCGAAGCCGCTGCGGAAAGACTGGCCAAACTGCCTGACAGGATATAGTTTGGTTAAAAACGGCACCCATGGTGTGCGGTATTGGCGCGAGCGGGTTTCAGCATTTTCCTGCCAAACCCGAAGTACTCCTTAGTTACGCGCGCGTGCCGCTTATGCGCGGGTACGGCGTAAAATTTATGGAACACCGTCGTCCCTTACTTCAACTGCTCCGCTTCTGCAAAAAAGCAAAGGGTCATTGACGTTGGAATTCGGGGGTTCCGAGGACCAGGCTCACTACCTTAAGCACCTCAGGATTACCCGACGGATTTAGCAGCCGTGCCTGACGGTTGCGTCCGCCCTGTTGCCTTTGCGGACTCATGGCATTGTCGTCGTCCCGTAATTCTTTTCCCGCTTTCACAACGGGCAGAGGTTGTTCCAATTGCTTTGTCAGATTAGCCCGTGTGGCCGGTGATATTTCACCGTTGAGTATTTCTGAGATGGCACGGGCAAGCGTTTTTGCCTTATCTGTCGCTGAATATCCCTTGAGATCGGCCCGAGTTCCAGGTATGCGGTTGCTCGCTACAGCCACGGCAAAATTCAGCCTTTCGAGTAAAGCTCCGGTATTTACCCAATCTTCGGCAGTGTCGGGATAACCAGTGGGAGCTTGATAACCATAGGGAACTTCGCCCAATTTGTTAAGCATCGCGATAAGCGCGGGACTAGCGTTCGTGTCCGCCCCCAGGGTGCGGATCGAGCTTACTGCGAGTTCGAACGGCGACTTTATCTTCGCTCGGTAATTTTCGGGTGCAAAAAACTCTCTGTCGCTAAACAGAGCCTTCAGGGTCGTTCTGATATCACCATTCGACTTTTGAAAAGCGTCAGCAACGCGGCCGACCAGGGCGTCGCCCGGATTATCACTCACAAATTTTACGGCAAGTTTTCGGGCGATATATTTTGCGGTTGCCGGTTGGGAAACGAGAATATCGATGACCTTGAGGCCGTCTTTTACGCCGCCTTCGTTTATCGTCCGGCCAAGAACGGTTTTTGGCCCGTTCTCGTGCCATCGGGCGTTAAAATAGAATTCGCCGCTGTCCGCATCTTCCGGCACTCCCTGCTGTCTCTGCAAACGCTCCTGGCGTCTGTCTTCCGTGCCATTGATCATCGACGCGGCGGCGGAGCGGTACCCTCGAGGGTCCGCTATCGTCCAGCCGGTAAAGGCTTTTGCGACCTCGACGATATCTTTTTGAGAATATCCACCATCGACGCCAAGCGTGTGCAGCTCCATCAATTCGCGGGCGTAATTCTCATTGATACCGCGCTTTGGACGCTGCTGCTGCGTATTTGCCTGCATTTCCATCAGACGCTGTTCGACCTGATCTTCTGAAATATTATACTGCTTTGCCAGGCGTTGACGGGCCCTGGCGGATAAATTTCCGTTTCGTGCCGCCCTCTTAAGCCGCTGTGTATTGGCATTATTTCTTTGCGCCTGTGTATTCGGCGAAACAGACTGGAAATTGTCCAGGAAAAACAGCATCGCCGGATGCTGGCCGGTGCCGACGACGAGATCCTTAAAATTGCCGAGGGCGTGCTTACGAAGCACATCACGCTCATAGCTCGGTATAAACCATCGGACAGCCGCCTTACCGGAATAAACATTAAAATGATTTTGCCAGAAATCGACCATTACCTCCTGCAGCTGCCTCTCCGAATATACCGATCTCAGCACGCGATTCGCAACGATCTGCGGAACCAGCTGATTCGCTTGCTTAAGATCGTATTTGGCATAAATTGCATCGATCTTGTCGCGGCGTTCCCTCTTTTCTTCGGCGGTCATATCCGCAACTTTCTTAGCCGCCTGCTCTTTGCCTTCGCGTTCCTGAAGCTGTAACAACAATGCTCCCGATGGTGGATATTTTGCAAAAAGTTCTGCCGTGGACATGTCAAAAATATCAAGATCCCTAACCTTGTTCACGAGCGTCGGGTCGGAGATCGATTCGGGATTTAATTGTTGATCTATATATTTTTGGACGCCTATCGCCCTAACCTTTTCAACATCCCCGGGGCGCGAGCCAAAACCGAGCCGGTTTAGCACGTGTATGATCCTCTGATCTTCGGTCAACGGCTTTGCGGCTGCCTTTGTATCGGCTCTAAGCACCAATGCCGGTGCTAGAATTGTAAATACGGCCGCGGCCGCTGTGATCTTATTTATAATGGAAATGTTTTTTTTCATTGTGGTGTTACCTGCCGGATTATCGCTTTTCAAACCGTGCCTGTAAACTTAGACGCTGTCAAGACGGCAAATGGCGAAGAAATTTTGCGCGACGCCTGGAACGTGCTCACGCGCCGCAAAGGCAAACCGCACATTTCCGGGAAACCATACAACAAATATAGGTTGTTTCACATCTAAAGTATCGATTATCAGTAAAATTAAGGCTATAATACTTGGAAAAGAGAAAAATGAAATCATATAAATTCAGATTTATCTTGTTAGTAGCGGTATTGGTTTTTAGTGCATTTTCGGGCTACGCCCAAAATGACGCCTTTAGCGATGCACGGGTCGATTATACATTTGCTTTGCCTGAGGCAAAGTGGAAAATGACGGTCAAACCGTCGGCAACCAGCCCGAACGTCGAATATGTTTTCGGAGACCGCCTTGACTGCCATCTCGAAGTACGTAAACTCACCGTTCCGAAAGACGCCATACTGACCGACATAATTCAGGAAGAAGAGCAAAAATTGCAATTTCGCCCGGGCTTTGTTTCCGGAAAGGAAGAAAATTTTTCCGGTAAACTCAGGGGTGCCGTTTTTAATTTCGAATATGTCTCGGCCGGCCGCAACATGACGGGTAGATTTTACTTCTTAAAGGCAAACGATACGACGGTCTATCTTCTGCGCTTTACGGGTCAAAAAGATACCGTCCGCTCGATTCGCAATCAGACCGATTCGATCGCAAGAACCTTCGGCGTGACGCCTTAGTTCTGGAGCGGTCAATTGTTAAGACAGAAAAACGAAACTAAAACCTTCCGTTGAAAAAGGGTTATTTTAAGTGTCTTTCCGCAAATTCTCCGGTTATACGTAAGCCCGAAAAGTGTGGTGGCAGATGTTACCTACGGAAAGGGCGTGTTTTGGCGAAACATCCCTAAAGATTCCTTTAGAACTTGAAAATGTTCCCGTGGGCAACCTTGTAATAATCCAGAGTCTATCGGTCATCAGATACTGTCCGACCTAAAAGGAACTATAAAAAAGGAAAAGAGGTCATCATCTAAGCAGCAGACTTAAATGTCTGAGCCATGCCCCCGGACTTATCTTTTCCAACCAACTATCAAGCGTCCATGATAGCTGTGCAGTTAGTCAAATTTCAAGATACAAGCCACGACATTTTTGACTTGGCTCAAAAACTCGCTCGATGCGGGTTTTGGGGGCTTATGTGTTGGGTTCTGCTTTGCCGTCGAGGTCTCTGACCCAATCGAGGAATGAATCTTCGTAGATCAAATATGTCGCTTTTGCGGAGCGGCGGGGTGCGTGTGCGAGCGTGCCGTCTTCGCACATGCCAAGCAGAGT
>JBGTEX010000006.1:0-40476 GCA_041747575.1 Pyrinomonadaceae bacterium | reverse complement strand
TTTACGGTCAACTTTAATCCGGCGATCTTGAGCAATCCGGTTGTCGCTCTGGGAAGCGGGGTTCCGGTCGGAACTACGTTTGCAACAAATCCGAATGAGGCGGCGATGGGCCGTATCGGCGTGGCGCTGGGCGGAACCAATACATTTGCGGTTGGGATGCGGCAAATAATCACGATCACGTTCAACATTGCACCGGGTACGCAGATCGTTTCGACGCCGGTCACATTTGGAAACTCACCGACGCCGCAAAGTGTCGGAGGCGGCGGATTCCTGCTGCCGACGACATTTTTGCAGGGCAATGTGGCGATCGGTTCGACCGCCGCCGGTGTCGAGGTCACGGGCCGGGTTTTGACGCCCGACGGCCGCGGGCTCCGCAATGCGACGGTCTCGTTCATCGACGGCCAGGGCGTCGTGCGAACCGCACGGACAAGCTCATTCGGATTCTACCGATTCGAAGAAATCGAAGCAGGCGAAACCCTCGTCATCGGCGTAACCTCAAAACGCTACCGCTTCGCCTCGCGCATCCTGCAAGTCTTCGACTCGCTCTCAGAAGTGGATTTCGTAGGACTCGAATGACCCCAAATTATCGCCCTCTAACGCAGCAAGGTTCTGACCCCCAAAGTCAGAACCCGCTGCGGAGGCGGTGTCGGCGCCGTGAGATGTTTTTATCTGCGTTACAGAAAGTTTTTTTGGCTTTTATAAATTTTATAGTCGATCTCAGGGAAAATATTGTCCCGGTTTTCTATTTCGCGGATCAGGTCAAGGCTGAATTCGCCTGTTTCGAGCATTTTGACTAGCAGGTCAAAGCGGTGGATGTGGGATTCGAAGCGGCGCGTTGAATATTGCACCGTAGTTCCTTGATATATCTGGAATGCCCAGTCGCTTGATTGGGCGAGAAGGAGCTCGCGCGCGAGCTGATTTAGAATTTGCTTCGCGAGTTCGTCGGAAAGTTCCCCGCCCGCGGCCTCATTTGGTATCGAGCGGACAGCAAACCGATCTGCGAGATCTGTCATCTTGCGTTCCGCGTCGTGTTGGAACGGGTACATCCAAGAATTGCCCTCGTTGATCCACACCTTAAAATACCCATTTTCGCCCCAGCTTGAGGCGGTAGGTTTTTGTACCTGGATAGGCAGGCCGGAGTCAAGAAAATCACCGGGAGTAATGCATTCGATCTCATTTTGATCGAAATGTATCTTTTTAAAGAAGAAGTCTATAAATTGAGGCCCCTCAAACCACCAATGGCCATAAAGTTCGGCGTCGTAAGGCGATGTGACAAGCGGCGGGCGGCAATCGAATGTTTCCCGCAGTTTGTACGCCTGCTTAATGCGTTCGCCTATAAAGTGCATTGCGTTTTCCGCAGCTTTTTCACGGGCCAGAGCCGGAATGTAGGGCTGTTTCTGATTTTGCGGCACGTCACGGCCGGTTATGCGGTGATATTTTAAGCCCAGATGTCGGCGGCTGCCGTCTGAGTGCAGATGCGGTTTTAAATAATCGAGCGGGGCGTCCCAACCGATATCCCTGTAAAATTCGCGATAGCGGTCGCTGCCAGGATAGCCGGTCTCTGCGCTCCAAACCTGTTGGCTCGTCTCGACGTCGCGTGCAAAAACGGCCGTACCATTAGAGCAAACAACCGGAGCGTGTACACCGTAACGCGGGCGCGGGTCACCGTAAAGGATCGCGTGGGTGTCACTTATAAAATATTCGATGCCTGCATCTTTTAGTAGATTTTCGATTCCGGGTTCGTAGGCACATTCGGCGAGCCAGATGCCGCGCGGCTGCCGCCCAAAATGCTTTTTGTAATTTATTACCGCTATTTCGACCTGTGCGCGGCGGGATTCGTGCGTGGAAATCAGCGGCAGAAAGCCATGAGTCGCACAGCAGGTAATTATTTCAATTACGCCTTCGTCCTGCAGTTCGCGAAAGGCATTGATCAGGTTCCGCTTATAGCGATCGTTCCACAAATCGAGCGAGGCCGAGAGATTATCGACATACATTTTTGCAGCGTCGTAAAACTCGTGAGCCTCGTTTTTTGTACGGTGATGCTCTTTTTTTGCAAGTTCGAGCAGATTTTCGAGATGCCTTGTGTAGCGTTCCTGCAAGAGCGGGTCGGCCAGCATTTCGCACAAAGGCGGCGAGACGTTCATCGCAAGCCGCGGTTTTACACCCGATTCGTGGAGTGACTGAAAGATGAAGATCAGCGGGAGATAAACTTCCGTGATCGCTTCGTAAAGCCAGTCTTCTTCAAGAAATTCCGGATATTCAGGATGCCTGACAAAGGGCAGGTGAGCGTGAAGGATGAGGCTGAAATATCCGACGGGCATAAGCATCCAAAGCGAGCCGTCAGCTGCTAGCTTATTGCTGTCAGCTGTATTTCAAAGAGTGTTTTACTATCTATGACCGTGCGAGCTTACCGGATTGTATCGCGGTGAATTTTTCAAAGACGAGGCACGGGTTTTAAGGGTTCGCGGAAAATTGATCAGGCTCGCTCCGAAAACTGCCGCACCGGTCTGCTCTTCGGTGAATTCGGACTCGTCAATGTCAAAATGTTCGGCCAGGCTGATCATTGCCTTTTCGGGCTTCAGTTTATCAGCGTTTGCCTGTAAAATCGCAAAAAGTTTAGGGCTGACCCTAAAACGAAGCTCCTCAAGCAACGCTCCCGAGGCCAGAGCCAGCATCGCATAGCGTATATCCTCAGGCGTAATGCCGTCGTACTCAAGTACGCGGTTGTCCAAAAAACTCGAAAACGCCCGTTGCGAAGTATTTTGAGAAAGCAAAAGGTCGTCGCCGGCCATCGCGACGTCAAAAGCGTCCCGCGAAAACCCTGCGATATCGAGAACCTCAGAAAATTTATCAGATGAAACTGTCCAATCGGTGTCTGCTGCCGCCGTTCGCGGCGAAGGGCTGCGGCGCGGCGTTTCGACTGTGTTTGAGTGGAGAATACGGAAATACGGGCGGTTCGGAGCGTAAAATCCGATCTCCGCGTAATACGCATTATCAGCTTCGACGTCGAACCACCAGTTTCCATCCGGTTCGCACTGGCTTATCTCTTCGCGTCCGCTCTTCGTATCGATCAATTTAAGAACAAGTGTATAGCTGCCGGTATCGTCTCCAAAAACGCTCCGGAGCAACGACCACGGATTTTCCTTGACCGACCAGTAAAGATAGAGCCGTGTCGGCGTCTGCATCTGCAGACGGGCACGATTTTCACGCTTTAATTCAGGCAGGGCAACATCGGCGAGGAGTTTAAAAATCGGGGAAACCGCAACTTTCGGCTTGTCCGCTGCAATTTCGGCGGTCATATCGGGAAGGGCACTGTTCGCGCTTGTCTCCTGGTTTTTTCCTCCGGATTTAATGGTTTGCGCTGTGCCTTTTTTTACAAGCGAAGAAGTCCCTGCCGCCTTGTAATAAGGATCGGAGAATATCTTTTTTGATGCTTTCCTGACGGTTTTTTTAACGGGAGCGGCTTCGGAGGCAAGCCTGTTAACATCGGCGGAAATACTTTTTTCAGTGCGCTTTTTTGAGGCTGCCTTCTCGGCCACTCCTGCAAACGGGCCGCCGCTTTGCTCCTTTTTTGCTTCGGAGGCTTTTTTCACCGCTCTCTTCTTCATCTGATTACTCGTTTCCATAACAAAACTGCAATCTAAAGAGTATGCGGCTTTTTGCCCGAACTTACAAGCCGCCCGAACGCGCCGACCTTTCAAAAATCCTAGGTTTGCTGTACGACCGGTTTAGTCGCCTCTTTGAGCTTTATTTCAATCGTGCCGTATTGCGAATCGATCTTTGCACGAACAGGAGTATGACGGGCGTCGTCAGTCATCCAGATAATCATTTTACCTTCTTGTTCAATAAGCCGATTTGTGCCGAATATCTCCGGTTCCACACGAAGACACCACACTTTGCCAAGAATGGTTTTTTGTCGTTCACGTTTAGTGACAACAACAGGGACCTTATATATCACCCCTGAATCGCTGACCGACATCTCAAATTTTTTTCCGACCGTCAACGGCTGCAGCCGCATTGCGTAGATAGACGATATCATGTCGTTCATCGGCTCTGTAAGATCGGACGCAATAAGCCGCGGCGGGCGATTAAAATCTTTGGGGTCTGTTTCGATGTATGTGACGCGGTTTTCCCTATAATCAAAAAAAGCTTCGCTGTCGCGCACACGCTCTTTTTGTACATCATGTTTTTTTGTCCGCTTAATGCTAAAATCCGTCAGATCGACCACCGACTCATATTCCTGCAAAAAGCTGTAGCGAAAGATCTTCAGCATCGTACCCTTTGAAACGGCAAGTGACTTGATGACCAGATCATTCGAATCGGGTTTTTGCGACGCGGAAAACGTCAGTTCAGCTACCGAGAGACTCAGCTTAAGTTTGCTGACCTTGCCTTCAAATATCAGCTTTTCACCCGCAAACATAGTACCCGAAGAAGCGTTTGAACGTAAAGACGCCTGCCCAAAACTGACAAACGACGCGGTGACAAAGATCGTAGTAAAGATTAAAGGTTTAAAAATCGTGGATTTCATATAAACTAACTAAGAAAATAGGTTTTCGCGGCTAAAACTGCGACTACAAGTGCGGCTCCCAAACCGGCGCGATACTCACGATATTGTAAGTATAAATGAAAATCGAACTTCCCGTCTGTATTTTTCCATTTCGTGAAACGCGGAATTAACAGAGGAACATTTCTTTCGTACTCGTCAAATTCCGTTCCGAATATCCGCCTCATATCTGCTGTTTCGACGCGCATAACCGGTAAATAGATGCCGAGAAACAGGACACAAAAAATAAGGGCAAGCCACCAGACACCCGCCGCGATCGTAAATCCGAGGCCGAGAATGAAGCTGCCAAGATAAAGCGGGTTACGCGAATGTGCGTAAGGCCCGCTTATTGCCAGAACTTTGGCTTTGCGAATATGCCCCGACGCCCACGCACGAATTCCGACGCCTATAAATCCGATTACCGCCCCGATGACCAGGCTTGTCATGCTCGGCCTGGCAAAGATCAAAAAGACCCCCGCAAACAAAAACCCGAGCGGAACCCGTATGCGTTGTAATAACCGTATGTCAAATTTGAACATAAGTTCGAAGTTCGCGGAGAGCGCCTTTTTGTTGGAGTGAGTGCTTTCTAAGGCTGGAACTCCAAACGCGCTCTGACCGCCGCCATAACCGTCTCGACGTCCGAATCCATACATATCCATTTCGAACAAGTCCGTCGGTGGCAATCGAGGCGGCATCCGATGTCTTTGCGTTCGACGCAGACGTCGTCCGGATTCGGGCTGCCGTTTCGCCACCATTCTGTCGGGCCAAATAGGCCGACGACCGGCGCTTCGGCGGCGACGGCAATATGGGTCGGCCCTGTGTCACCGCCGACATACAACTTTGCACGTTTTACAAGTTCGTAAAAGCCCTTAAGGCTTGGTTCGGCAAATATAAGTTTGCCTGACGTGCTTTTCGACAAAACTTTCGACGCCAAATCTGACTCCCCGGGACCGGTTGCTACAATCGACCTGAACTCAAACTCTTCCCACAACCTGTCCGCTAATGCCCCAAATTTTTCGGGATGCCAAAGCTTCGTCACCCAGCCGCCGGCCGGATTTAAAACTGCAAATTTGTCGCCGTCTGCCTTTTCGGCTATCGCCTCAGCCTCGGCCATGTGCCCGGCGGTTGTCGCGACCGGAAATCCAAAACGTGTATCAGGCACGTCTATACCCAGCGCACCGGCGACCAGAGCTAGATTCTTTCTGATCACGTGAATGCGGGCGGGCGTTTTAACAGTATCGGTTAGCAGCATACGGCTCGCCGGTTCGCGTAACCCGTCGCGCGAAAAGCCCCAACGCCGTTTCGCACCCGATAATTTGCCTATCACTGCGGATTTCAAAAGCCCCTGAAAATCAATTGCAAGATCAAACTTAAACTGCCGCAGCCCCCTTATCTGCCGGCTCGCACGCATCAGAACCCCCTCGGCCACCGTCCCGCCGCGAATACTTTTAGTATCGGCCTCAATCAGATTATCGATCAATGGATTTCCGCGCAATATCTCTGCCGATCTCTCCTCAACGATCCAGGAAATCTCGGCACTCCGAAATGACCCTCGGATCGCCGCAAGAGACGGCAAAGTGTGTATAATATCACCTATGCTGCCAAGTTTTACGATGAGAATCTGCATTTGCTATATGTTACTATCTTCTTGAGCCTGGATGTACCGGTAAATTCCGTGGCCAAACGGCTAATGCTAAAAATTAGTTATTATGTTGTGATCAACAGCCCAAACTCGGATTCGTGTCGGACTTCCTGCGTTTTTTGGGCATGGCAGATTCGTTGTTGTTGCTTTGCGCGCCGGGTTTTATGCCGCATTGTCTCCGATTTTTTTCTTTGGCCGAATCCGATGCACAATGTTGTTGATAAATTATACGCTCCCGCTTTCGCTCGGTCCGTTTTCAGTGTATAAAATTTAAATAGGCAATTGCGCTATAATTACCAAAATTTTTTAGTTTAACAGGAGATCATTAAATGGACGGATTTCTCGGACGTTACTCGACTTATATTTACGCGCTGCTCCGTATTGTTTCGGGTTTCTTATTTCTTTGGCACGGCACACAAAAGCTGTTTGGTTATCCGCCGTCGGGCTCGCCCTCAACCGAAGGCCTTACGCCTCTGTTTGCTGTCGGCGGAACGATAGAGATGGTTGGCGGTTTACTGATAATGATCGGTTTGTTTACCGGTTTTGCGGCGTTTATCTCGAGCGGAATGATGGCGGTCGCATATTTTGGCTGGCACTTTAGCACACAGGCTTTTCTTCCCATCGTGAACAAGGGCGAATACGCCGTCATTCTTTGTTTTGTCTTTCTTTACATCGCATCACGCGGCTCGGGCGTCTGGAGCATCGAATCGATATTTAAGGGGAGCAGATCTTCGTCAATAAGCATTGTTTAATTATGGCAACTCACACATTCTTTTATCATCTAAATTAGGGAGAAACATTATGCAAGATTTTACATCCACATTTGGCAACTCAGTTGCTCAGGCTGCACCGGCTGATCGTGCCGCGTTTATCCGCAAAACTTATTTGTTGTTGGCGATTGCGGTATTTGGTTTTATCGCTGTTGAGGCCTTTCTCTTTTCGACCGGCCTCGCACAGGTCATCGCCTCGGTGATACTTTCCGGCGGCAGTATGGGGTGGCTGCTGGTTTTGGGGCTCTTTATGGGAATCTCGTATTTGGCAAACCGCTGGGCACTCTCGGATACGTCCGCTGCGGTTCAGTATGCGGGATTAGGTATTTTTATCATTGCCGAGGCGATAATTTTTGTGCCGCTGCTTTTTTTAGCGGCTTATGCGTCGGGAGATTCGACCGTGATAATGAAAGCCGGTATAGTTTCTCTCGGCCTCTTTGCCGGTCTGACCTTTACTGTGCTGGTAACCAAAAGCGATTTTTCGTGGCTGGCGCCAATTCTGGCGATCGGCGGATTTGCCGCTTTGGGCTTTATCATTGCGAGCGCAATATTTGGCTTTACTTTGGGTAATGTCTTTGCATTTGTCATGGTTGCTTTTGCGGGGACCTCGATCCTTTATCAGACGTCAAACGTTCTGCACCGTTTTAACACAAATCAGCATGTCGCAGCCGCTTTGACATTATTTGCAAGCGTTGCGTTGCTGTTTTGGTATATTTTGACGATTTTCAGTTCCAAAGAATAAGTATTTGAGACAGGCTTACGCCGCCGCTTGGTTTTTACGCCATGCGGCGGTATTTTGTATCTGAGGTTTATAAAAATGAAAAAAATTATTTTAACTGCGATCTTTATGGCTGCATTTGCGTTGGTTGGTTTTGGACAAGCAAACCCGGCCGCACCGACGACGTCTCTTAAGGTCGGCGACATTGCTCCTGATTTTACGTTGACGGACACAGGCGGAAATCCGGTTAAGCTTAGTGATTTTCGTGGAAAAAAATCGGTAGTATTGGCATTTTACGTCCTCGCCTTTACCGGTGGCTGAACAAAGGAACTCCAGGCCTATCAGTTTGATAAGGCAAAATTCGAAGCAGCGGATACACAGATTCTCGGCGTCAGCATGGATAGCTTTGCGTCTAACAAGGCATTTGCCGAAAAGATCGGCGTCACGTTCCCTTTATTGAGCGACTGGCGGCGAAACACCACTAAGGAATACGGACTTTTCAACGAAAAATCAGGATACGGCGCCCGTGGCAGTTTTGTCGTCGATAAAGAGGGAAAGATACAGCACATCGAGGTTGGGAATACTGCCATCGACCCAACCGGCACGTATCAGGTTTGTAATCTTTTAGATCGAAAAAAGGGAATAGTTGAGCCGCCGAGGCCAAAACCATGACGGCATGCGAACATCATATCCGAAACCCGGGCTGTCCATTTTATTAAGGATGAAAATCACATTGCCGGTCGCAGACTTGTTAAACGAGAGCCCGAATGCTGCCTAAAACGAAACGTCGTCGTCCTCGTCTCTAAAAACAATTCGCCTTTCGGATTGCGGCTCTGATCGCGGATTTTCCGGCTCCATCTCTTCAACGGTTAGTGTACCGGATGAGTCACGTGTTAAAATCTCGATCCGGCGTTCGGCGTTTGTCAGGCGAACGCGGCATTCGCGTGAGAGTTTGATTCCCTTTTCAAAAAGATCGAGGCTTTCTTCGAGAGGCAAATCGCCGTTTTCGAGTTTTCCGACGATCTGCTCAAGTTCCGAAAGGGATTTTTCAAAAGAGTTTTCCATAGCTATTTCACAAGTTCCTCCGCCTGCCGCAGGAGTTCGCTCAGATTTCCTATGCCAAATTCATCCACCGCATTCTGTTGTCCATTTACCGCAATCGCCATTATTTCCTGCCCTATTTTGCTGGCGATAGCGGTTGCAAGCTGTTCGTCACGGACGCCTACGATCTGCCAACGGTCACCGTTTTTTCGCATCTTTACCTCAAGCGGGCGATCGGCAACCTTGCTCTTAACGATCGCCGTCCCGCCATCGACCGTAATATCAAAATACTGATCCGCCCCAAACACTAATGCAAAAAAGGGAACCGAACCGAGCCGTGTCGTCCGTTCGCGAATCACCCGCGGCAACTCCGCTCTTGCACGATCCTTGATCGCCGGCAGCAGAGGCAACGCAAGCCGAGCAACTTTTCTTAAAACTTCCGGAGGCTGGCCGCGGCCGAATAATTCGACAGCCTTATTCGTCACCTGCGGCAAAAAATCCTCTACGACCGCGTCGCTGTCGATTACAGCTTCGATTTCTGCGCTGTCGTTGCGTTTTGCGGCGTCAACAAGCAATGCGAGTGAATATTGCGGCGTCTGTTTGAGGCTCTGATAATAGAAAAAAGAGCCAATCGCGGCGATCAGCACGAGACCCAAAACAACAAGACCGGTGATCGCTAAAAGACGTTTCGACATTATCTATTCTTCGGACACAACCTCAACAATAAGTTTCCCACGCTCAAGTCGGATTTTCAATTTGTCGCCGGGTTTTGCGTGTCCCGCGTCACGTAAAATTTGTCCGTTTTCTGCCTGCGTGATCGAATATCCGCGTGTCAGCACGGCCAAAGGCGATAGTGCTTCGAGCTTTGCCATTTTTACATTCAAAGACTCAAGCTTGAATTTTAAGATACTATCCATCACGCTCACACGGCGTTGATCGAGCGTGGCGAGCCTGTGAGAGATCAACGTCGTTTGGACGGTCAGGGACGCGGGCGTAAACCGTGCGGAGACGTCGGCAAAACGGTTACTGGCCGTCTGAAACGACACAGAAAAAGCTGTCTGTAACGCTCCGGCCGCATCCCGAAACCGGGATGCGAAGTTTAACATTTTATATTCGACGATCGATGCAAGCCGTTCTTCGCCGGCAAGCAGATCGTGAATTATATCTTCCTCGCGGCCCGCGACCATCTCAGCCGCCGCCGAAGGCGTCGCCGCCCGCAGATCAGATACGAGATCCGCTATCGTCCAGTCAATCTCATGCCCGACCGCCGATATCACCGGTATCTCACTCGAACCAATCGCCCTTGCCAGCATTTCGTCATTAAACGCCCACAGATCCTCAGGCGAGCCACCGCCGCGTCCGACGATCACCACGTCGATCTTCTCATTATCCGAAAGTGTTTTATTGAAAGCGTTTACGTCGGATAAGGCCTTGCGTATGCCGTCCGCTGCGCCTTCGCCCTGAACCAGCGTCGGTATCAAAATAATGCTTACCGACTTCGAACGCCGCTTTAAAACACTTTGAATATCGTGATACGCCGCACCCTTGCGCGACGTAACTACCGCAACCCGACGCGGAAAAAACGGGATAGGACGTTTTAGTCCGGGATCAAAAAGCCCGTCCGCATCGAGCTTTGCCTTGATCTGCTCGTAGGCCGCAGCCAGGGCTCCTTCGCCCGAGGGCTCAAGCGATTCGACGACAATCTGACATTCTCCGCGAGCCGCGTAAAGAGTTATTTTCCCTCGAATCCGCACAGCAATACCGTTCTGCGGCTTAAATCTCACCCTATAATTTATACCTTTCCAGCAAACACATTTTATCTGAGCCGCGCCGTCATTCAGAGTAAAATACCAGTGTCCCGATCCCGCCTGCGTAAAACCGACAACCTCGCCTTCAACCCAGACACTCGCAAATTGGAGTTCCAAAAGAGAGCGCACCTCCGCGTTCAGCTCCGAAACCGTCAGAGGCCTCCGCTCCGTTTCATCAAATAGGGATTGTAAAAGTAAGTCGTTCAAAATCAATAATTTTTGACAGGTAATCTCCCGGTTCTTAACTTTACAAATAGTTTAACTTGCTCACAAGGATTTGCTGAAACCGAAGGAGTTTGCCGGAGTGAATTTGAAAGAAGGTAAATAAAGAATTATTGTAATTGTTTAGGTCACATAAATGGCCGTCTGCTTTGGCGGACGGAAAACTTGCGAATACAAACAGGCTTTAGCCGAATAATGTTCCTGACTGTCTGGAGCAAAACTAAAGGCAGACGGCATTTATAGATCACAACTTTTTATGAACTCGCGAGGGAGAAAAACAATATGAATAATGAAAAAATCGTGCTGATCGCACGCTTGAAAGTAAAGGCAGATAAGATCGGGGAATTAAAATCGGCGGCGTTGAAGATCGTGGCGGAATCCCGTAATGAAGAAGGGAATATAAATTACGACATCCACCAATCGATCGAGGACGAAACGCTGTTCTTTTGGCACGAAACGTGGGCAAATAAGGCCGCCATCGACGAGCATTTTGCAACGCCGTTTTTTCAAGAGTTTTTTAAAAGTGTCGAACAGCTCGCGGCCGAGCCTCCGCAGATAAATTTGACGAAAAAGATTACTGATTAACAAATGAGATCGACGAGCTAAGATCGTTCTCATACCACGCAAATGCACAAAGATTAGTTTGCCCGTGCAACCAATACGATCTTTTGCGTTTCCAACCGAATAGCGATCACAAGAGGTCGCGGAGGCCCCGTTTGTGAAAGCTATTTTTCTACTCACACTTTTATTGCTGTTTTCCGGCTTTGTATTTGCCCAGTCAGAGCCGAGGCCAACCGCGGGTTCGATCGAGGAAGTTTATCTCGCAAAAGATGACGGAGAGGGCCGGGCGGGCGAACAGGTAACCGAATTTCGCACGACCGATATTCCGATCTATTGTGTTGTGCTACTCGAGTCTGATTCAAAAACAGTAGTAAAAATGAATTTTGTGGCAGTTAGTGTTTCGGGTGTAGACCCGGAAACAAAGGTTGTCACCGCAAGCTACACCACAAAAGACGGACAAAACCGTGTAAATTTCACTGGCCGTCCTGATGGCAAATGGATTCCGGGCAGATATCGCGTCGATCTGTTTCTCGACGGCCGGATAGTGAGAAATGTTGAGTTTGATATTAAAGGCCGTGACGCGACCGCCGCAAAGTATTTTCACCCGACCGACGTCCCAAAACCCGCAAAACGCAAAATCAAAATTAAACCTTAACAGACAGGTATGAGCGATCGTCATCGGAAGTGCGGTCGTTGTCAAAATTAGATTGCCTTACCGACCGTGCAACAAACTCTAATTCCGCTTGACACGAGCAAATTGACTGTGCTATAAAAATTCTACCGACCGGTCGGTTGGCATTTTTAATTCTATAGATCAATAGTGATTCAGCGAGGACCGCGATGCCTGAAAATCTCATATTTGAGAACATCGGAAAGAGACCTTTGCCTCTGTCGAAAAAGTCGAATAAAGAGGTGCGGCTCGCTCAAATATTTAAGGTTGCGCTCCGTATTATCCACGATCAGGGTTATTACGCGACCTCGCTAAATGATATTGCCAAAGCAGCCGGACTGACCAAAGCAGGCCTTTATCATTATATTTCGAGCAAAGAGGACCTGTTGTACGCCATCATGAATTTCGGGATGGATCTGGTCGATTCCGATGTGCTGGAACCGGCGAGCAAAGTGATCGACCCGCAAGAGCGTTTGCGGATACTCGTAAAAGCCTATGCAAATCTCATTATGGAAGAGTGGCAGGCTATTACCGTAATTATAAACGAGACTAACGGGCTGACCGCCGCGAGACGGCAGAACATCCGCAAACGCAGACAGGTGTTTTATCAGTTTGTGTACGAGACGATTCAACAAATAAAGGACGAAACGGACGTCAAGGTTTTGGATGTCGGCGTCACGACGCTTAGCTTTGTTGGCTGCCTGGTTTGGATGGCTTATTGGTATAGACCCGATGGACGCTTGACCAAAGAGCAGATAACCGATCAGATCATGGGATTATTAGTGGACAGGATGGTTGGGCTAGGGGCACCGGCGGAACTCGTAATAGAGAGTCGAACGGTTGCCTGAATTTCATGTTTTTTTGCTCCCGTAAGCAACACGGAGATTTTGTCTCTGTAGGCCGGGAAGTGGTTCGATGACAATATTTAAAAGGAGAAATGTGATGAAGATGTTTATAAAAATTGCATTGCTAATGATCCTGTCGATGATTAGCGGTACGCTTTCTGTTTTTGCGCAGGCCGGTACGTCAACGGCGGAAATCAACGGGCGGATCACCGACCCGAACGGAGCGGTGGTCGCCGGCGCGATCGTAACCGCGACCGATGCGGAAAGGGGTTTTACCCGTACCGCTTCGACAACCGGCGACGGTGAATATCGCTTTTTGAATCTGTTGCCCGGGACATATCAGATACAGGTTCAGGCCACGGGTTTCAATACTCAGACCAAAAGTGCGGTTCAGGTTACGGTTGGACAGACGCTTGATCAGGATTTTTCTTTAAAGATCGGTGATACATCGGTAACGGTTGACGTGACCAGCGACCCGCTTGCGGTAGAAACCGAAAGCTCTCAGCAATCGACAACAATTAACGAACGCTTCATACGCGAGCTGCCGATCGACCGGCGTGATTATCTGACGTTTACGCTTCTCACCCCCGGGGTTGTCGATGCCAATGCCTTGGCCGACAATTCGGATTTCAGGGTCGCGCAGACACCGCAGAGCGGTATTTCGTTCTATGGTAACAACGGACGCGGCAACAGCATAACGGTTGACGGGGCCGAGGCGAACGATCAAGGTGGCGGTGTCCGTTCGACCCTTAGCCAGGAAGCAGTACAGGAATTTCAGGTTAATCGAAGCAACTACAGCGCCGAGCTAGGCGGGGCCAGCGGAGGCGTCGTCAATATCGTTTCCAAGACTGGAACGAACGATTTTCACGGCAGTGCCTTTGGCTATTTCCGCCATCAGTCGCTCGACGCCGCCGACCCGTTTGCGGTCGTACTGACGGGAACGACCCTCTCGCGGGTCAAGCCTCCGGCGAACCGTCAACAGTACGGATTTACAGTCGGCGGCCCGATCAATACGGAAAAGACCTTTTTCTTTGGCGGTTACGAAGGGCTGCGGCGGCGCGAATCGTCGGTCGTAACGGTTTTGACAGACCTGGCGATATTTCAACCGACAAACGCACAGACGGCTATCATCAATGGCCTGGCGGCCCGTGCCGATCAGACGCCGGTGACGTGTTTCGCGGGTCAACCGGCGATCACTCCCGCCCAATGTGCCGGCGCTCTGCGGGCGACCCTGACCGCGAAACAAAGCACGCAGGATCTGTTTCGAAACAATAGCGGTGTTTTTCCTTTTGACAGTAATTCGAATGCCGTTTCGGGCCGGATCGATCATATTGCCAGCACAAAAAACACATTCTTTTTTAGATACAATTATACAAAACGTGACGACAGCAATCAGGCAATACGGGCGCTCGTCGGTTTTTCGCGTGCAAATAATACCGATAACGTCGATCATAATTTAGTCGGTAACTGGACACATATATTTAATCAAAATGTGATAAACGAGATACGTCTCCAGGGCAATTACAATAAATTGACGGTTATTTCAACCGACCCGAACGGACCGGAACTAAATGTTACTGGTTTTGGGTTTTTTAACCGAGATATTTTCCTTCCGGCCTTTAACATTGACCGGCGTTTTGAATACGCCGATAACCTGTCGGTCGTCAGCGGCTCACACCGCATGAAATTTGGGGGCAGCATTCTTTTGCGAAACGGGTTTTTTGACGATCAGACATTTTTTAGCGGGCGATTCGGTTTTAGCGTGCTGCCGGGTGCGTTTGTCAGTCCGCAACTCGCAACGACGACCATAAATCAGCTTCAGGGTCTCGATCTGGGTCTGCCGACCTCATATCAGCAAGGTTTTGGCGACGGAATAGTCGGGGGTAAAATTCCGTATTATTCGGTTTACGGACAAGATTCGTGGAACGTCAACCAAAAGCTAACGCTCAATTACGGCCTGCGGTATGAGATCGATGTTCGCCGGTCACCGCTTCCTACGGAATACGGCAATATCGCTCCGCGTCTCGGTCTTGCATGGGATCCGTATGGCGACAAGAAGACGGTAATTAGAGCAGGTTACGGCATCTTTTATGCTCAGATTCCTTTTGTGATTGACTACGTGGTCAATTCCCTGAACGAAATCGACGGGTTTCGACAGATCCCTCAGGTGTTAACCACTTTAAATGCGGCGAATCCGCTTGCTGTCAACGGCCCGATCAATATTTTTCGCACGCTCAGGGCTCAGGGCGTGATCGGTATCCCGAACACGATCCGGACCATCACACCGGCAGATTTAGCTCAGTTTGGCATTCCCGTTTCGCAGACCGGCCCCAGAAACCCGTTAACCGTTATATTCCGTGCCGACCCGACATACCGCGGCCCGCGTGCACAACAGGGCAGCATCGGCGTCGAACAGGAACTCGGTCCCGGCTTTACCTTTGGGGTCAGCTACACTTGGGTTTTAACCCAGTTTATTACCCGCGCACGCGATATAAATCTTCGTGACCGTCCGATCGGCCCGCGCGGCATTCGAGAATTCAGCACGTTTGCTCCGGACTGTGCAGGGGCCGGAATCGTAAACTGTTTCCGTAACCCAACCCTTTTTCAGGAAATCATCTACGAATCCGCCGCCTCGGCAAATTACAACGGCCTCGTCGTTGAGTTTAGCAAGCAGTTTGGGCGGAATATCGCATTTTCTGGTAATTACACATTTAGCGAAGCCAACGATCAGGTTACGGATTATAACAGCGATTTTCGGGCCAATGACCAGTTGGATCAGCGGGCGGAATACTCGTTGTCGGCTTTTGACCAACGGCATAAATTTGTTATTTACGGCGTCTTGCAAAGCTCGTCAAATAATGTTTTCCTGAGCGACTGGGTTCTGACGCCGATCTTTCGTGCCAACAGCGGACGCCCGTTTAATCTGCTCGCCGGTGCCGACATCAATGGCGACCGGAGCACAAACGGCGACCGCCCGCTATTTATAGCTGGCGGTGTACCGTCCGGTTCGGTTTCCCGTAATATCGGCCTCGGCCCAAGTTTTTCAACATTCGATTTGCGTTTGACGAGAAAGATACGCTTTGGCGAAAGCGTCAGCCTCGATCTGACGGCTGAGGCCTTTAACCTGCTCAACCGGCTCAATTTCGCATCGGTAAACAATACCGTCGGCTCAACCATTGACCGGACCGAAGGCATACGGGGCCGAAGCGACGTTAGCCCGAGTGTGCCGCTCGGCTTCACCTCAGCGTTTGATCCGCGTCGCATTCAACTAGGTGTTAAACTTAGGTTTTAGTTTGTAATAAATTTAGCTATGCACATTTTGAGGCTGTCAGATATCTTTTTGACAGCCTTTTTATTTTGGGGCGGATGGTATGGGGCATACACCAACCTCCACTCTGAAAGGTGGGGTCAATAATTGATTTTGGACTCACGTTATGGAAAACTTAAAAACTTAAAACCCGACGATGACGCAACAGGAAAAGCTTTTATTTCAGAGAGAAAGGACAATTGCCGATATTGCGGCGGGTGAGCAGACGTGTCCGGTTTGTTCGCGCGAGACTCAGATCGAGCCTGTACCGCTCAAATCGCTGCCCGACGAGCTTGCACAGCTGATCAGGGCAAACGCACCGGATAAGACCGGTTTTGAAAATGTGTGTACACGCTGCGTGCGTCTTTTTGAACTTGCAAAGGAGCACATCGTCGCCGACGCGGCCATGCAAAAGGATGGCTCGCACGTGCTCTCGACCCCGCTCCGGCTCGACGCGGACACCCGGTTTACGGGCAAGGGCGTGACGATCGCCTTTCTAGATTCGGGCTTCTATCCGCATCTTGACCTGACGACACCCAGAAACCGGATCCTTGCATATCGCAGCCTGCTCGATCCGGACGGCGATCTGTCATCGCTGTTTCAAGCCGACGCCGCGAGCTGGCACGGAATGATGACTTCGGTTGTTGCGGCGGGAAACGGCGCACTTTCAAACGGGTTTTATCGCGGAATGGCACCGGATGCAGATGTCGTTCTCGTCAAACTCGCCCGCACGGGAAGAATAACCGAGCGGAATATTCAGGATGGTTTAGAATGGGTGCTGAAAAACCGCGAGGAATATGGAATTAAAATAATCAATATCTCGGCCGGTGGTGATGACGAGCAGAGTTATTTGAGCGATCCGCTGTCAAAGGTCGTCGAGGAATGTTCGGCTCTCGGCTTAACGGTCGTATGTGCGGCCGGAAACGCCGGCCATTTGCCTAATCACCCCGTCGTGCCGCCCGCGAGCTCCCCTTCGTGTATTGCCGTCGGCGGGCTGGACGACCACAATTCCATAAACCGTGCCAAACGCGGGATGTATCGTTCGTCCTATGGCCCGACTATTGACGGTTTGCAAAAACCCGAATTTATCGCTTCGTCTATCTGGATTCCGGCGCCTATCCTGCCAAACACCCCGACCGCTCAACAGGCCGCTCTATTGGAAACTCTCGATACCATCGACGACGAATACGTCCACAAAATCATCTTCGAAAATTCAGGCATCGACCCCGAACTGGACGCCGCTCTCGACCGTCCGGTTCACAGTATTCGTCAGATCGTAACCTTAAAGCTCAGACAGGCTAACGTGATAACCGCACACTATAAATATGTGGACGGCACCTCATTTGCCGCGCCAATTGTGTCATCGGTTGCGGCTCAGATGCTCGAGGCAAACCCAGGCCTGACGCCATCCGAGATCAAGAAAATATTGATCTCCACGGCCGAGCGTCTGCCGCATTACGAAGTTGACCGTCAAGGTTGGGGCGTCATCAGCCCGCGGCGTGCGGTCGAGATGGCGGTTGCCCAAATTCAAGCATTTTAGAAAAGGATCAATTTGCCGTTATGTCAGCGATCGCCCGTGTATCACGGACAGAAATACGCTGGCCCTCTTCGACTGCGAGTTTTAAATAGTGTGCCGACACATCGCGCCAACGGTCAGGCAGCTTTGAATTTTTGTAGATCGAAAGCAACTCTTTTTTTGCAGATGCGTTGTTGATTCGGTAGAGCCCGGTCAAACAAAGCGTCTGGACGTCGTCATCGCGGCTGACCGAGAAAATCCGTGCAAGTGCACGCGTAGTTTTTTCCTTCGCGGCCGATCCGTTGTTTGAGATAAATTCGAGCGACTGCTTGAGATCGTCCGGCTGACTGTCGATTGCGGGATCGGCGGTGGCAAAAGCAACCTCGCGCAAAAAACGTTCGTGATGATCGAGCTGCCGTCGAATATCCAATTTTGCGAGCATCTCAGGCGATTCTTTTTCACGATGCGTATAAAGTCCTAAGGAAAACAGATGCCCAAGTGAGAACAGCGCCCGGGCGTAGGCGCCGTGTTTCAGCCGAGACATCTCTTCGCGTCTGTCATTTGATATTTTTTTTGGCAGTCCGTTGGGGCGTTTTGCGTAGGCGAGCAGATTCTCGTATTGTTTGCGAGCGAGTTTTGCCTCGATATCTATGTCATTTTGAAGCGGATTTACCGTTACCGACTCGACACGTCGGGAAATATCATTTCGAAAATCAGGATCAAGCGATGCATCGAGGGACATCAAAAGTTTCAGTTGCGAATACGACCGCAGCCTTGAAGCCTGATTGAGGTCTGCACCCCGCCGCCCGGTCGCAAAATCATAAATAAATCTTCCGAAAAAGAACGGCAGGCCGCCAAATTTTGACAGCGACAGGACATTTCCGGTGAGGTCATTGAGGATACGTCGTGAGAGTTCGCGGAATTTCGGGTTGCCGTTGTCACGAAAATCAACCAGAATCACCGGAACTTTCGGATGGTCGAGGCCATATAATGCAAGCGGGACCATGGTTCGCGGATGGGCTCCCGGTGTGTCCGGTGCGACCTCGCGCTTGTCATCGTCATACCAGCGAACCTCAGAATAGCCTCTCCAGTTCGTAAGTTTCTCATCGCCCCAAGGGCTCTTTATATTCAAAAATCTCTTGTCAAACTTCTTACCTCTATTTGCATTTATATCGGAGACGGACGTCCAGATAACAGCGTGCCGGGCCGGGCCGTCGGCCATTTCGAGCGGCTCAAAATAGAGGCCTTCGGCCTCGGAATATTGACGTAAAAGTTCCCAGTTGTGTCCGCGAAAATCTACAGTTTTCTCAATCTCCTTTCGATAAACACGGCCAAGATTTTCGCTCTGCATCATCCATCCAAAGGTTTTGTCTGTTAGCGATAGCCGCGCCTGAATATCCTGCACCTCGCGGTCAGAAAGCAGCTTTTCGCCCTCGATCTCCTGATAAAGAGACAATACGGCCATCGCGGCGGCAATGGCCGAACGTCTGTAATCAGCCTTATTTTGGCGATACTGAAGCGTGGATGCCTTGACCCCGACGCCAAGATCAGAAAAGACCAACCGCTTAAAAACAACCCAGAAAACTCTATTCCACATCGTTTTGTCCGATGCGTTAAGGTCGATGATAAACGGCGGCGGGGCATTGCCGATCTTGTCCTTATTTGTGGCTCTGGTATATAAAAACGGCACAACCGCCGAGAGTTTTTGCCTAAAGGTCGAATCTGTATATGTCAGCATCCAGACATAACGCAGCCGGTCATTTTCAGGCTTTACATCGCCCAGCGTATCGCGCAAAACGCTGACAAGCGGGATATCCGAGACCGGCCCTTGCTCAGAATCATCGAGAGCATTCTGTTTTGAAAAAATTGTAATTATCTCCGATCCGCCGGCAACAGGCGTCCGTTCCACGCGAAAACCGGCATTTTCTTCCCGAACTGAGGAAATACCGCCCGTGCTCTGGTCTCCTGCAATTACCGCCGATGCCTGTCCGCGAATATCCAAGGCGGAAAATACAATTGAAAACAGCAAGAATGATGCTGAGAATATGCGTAAATGTGTTCCGGGAGAAAGAAGGGTGATCGGTGCCATTTGTTACCAACTATTAAGAGTGCTTTTTATTCAGTCGATCTAATGCTGTATCCGCGATCCGCTTTAATAAACTCGAACTAATCCGCAATTAGTGGTTCAGATGCAGGAAAATCCAAAAACGTTCGATGGCCTCCTATGCCGTCATTCGCGTACGCAAAACGGTCACCAACTCCACCACAGCAATACCAATAGAATTTAGAAGCAGCAGATGCACAAAACCGCCCTTGCCGAGCAAAACCAGAACAAGCCAAACAGCCAGTAAAATACCCGCGATCAAACGTAAAATCATCAATTCTATTTATAAAAAACTTTTTATTACCAATGCTAACTGATGCGGCTGATCGCGCTGAATCCAATGGCTTGTTTCTTTGATGACAACCATTTTTCCTTTCTGTAATTTCTCTTTAGCAACTTCTTCGACGTGCGACTGCGCTTCGAGCAACTCACGAGAAAATTTTTCAGCTTCGGATTTCTTGGGGATCGCCATAATCAGAAGGGTTGGAGCCGACACGCGCTCGTAAAGCGGCTCGGCGTCATAGTCCATACTGCCGCGTTCGATATCCGATCTTCGCTTACATTCAGTCAGCGTTGCATTACATGGAAAAGACGGAATTGTTTCTGCCGCCTGGACACTTTTTTTCCAAAAGCCCCCGTCGATTAAAATTACTGATCCAATTTTTGTGGGTTCTGTAGCTGCGACAGTCAATGCTACCCCGGCGCCCGCCGAATGTCCGACCAGGCGTACAGACTGCAAATTCATTTTGTTCATAAAGGACAAAACATCTTCTGCTAAGGTTTGAAAATCATAACCTTTTTTAGGCTTATCAGTCAGCCCCGCTCCTCGTCTGTCAAGCGCTATAACACGGTTGTCACGCGCAAGTAATGGGGCGATGGTTGACCAAGTCTCAGCAGTTTCATACAAGCCGTGAAGCAAAATTACGGTAGATTTACCTTTTTCATTCCATTCTAAATAGTGAATTCGAATGCCATTAGTTCGCAAGTAGCGACTGCTCGATTTGTTGACGGATGCGATATTTTGATCAGCCTTTGAAAGGATGACTTTTTGAGCAAAAACCAGCAAATTAAAGGTCATTATCCAAACGAAAGTACATAAAATAGTAAGAATTTTCTTCGTTCCTTGTCTCATTTCTTTTTGCGTTCCTTTTTACTATGAGGCATCAATCTCAATAGAAACATCAGTAATTTTAACACGTCCGTTACAGGATATGAATGTCTTTTTTTGACATCCTTGACGCGAATCGGATAATCTTCAGATTTGGTTTCCAGCGTCTGCAAGAGTTTCGATCTGAAAGGTATTTTCGGGGGAATATTAAAGAAATTGTCAGCCCAAATCCTGCCTACAACCACCGCCGGTACACATCCGCAACAGTTTTCTGACGATCTGTTTTTTGCACAAAACGCAAAGATCGCTGCGGCCGTCGTCGCGATTTTTTTAATCATCGGTTTTGCCCTGCGGGTTGGCGGCCTGGGAATTGAAAGTCTTAGCGAGGATGAATTAAACAAGCTGGAAACGGTGCAGGAATACCGCACAAACGGACTTTCGGGAAAAAACGGAGAGCATCCGTTCCTGATGAAAGGGATGCAGACCGTCAGCGTCTCGGCGGCGGACAGGATCAACGAATCTATTGCGTCGTCAGACCAAAAAATTTCACAAGAGGCCGCCCTGCGGTTTCCCGTCGCTCTTTTTGGGACATTCACGACGCTTCTGATCTTTCTGCTGGCCTCGGAAATATTTGGCAGAAGCATCGGCCTGGTTTCTGCGATGCTTTGGGCGGTCGAGCCAATGGCGATCGGGTTTGACCGGATCGCAAAAGAAGACAGCCTCGTACTTTTCTTTTTCCTTTTGACCATGCTTTTCTGGATTCGCGGGCAGACGGCCGCTGAACGGGGCGATCCGAGGTGGGCCTGGTACGCATGGGCGGCCGCCGCGAGCTTTGCAGCTCTCATGGCGTCAAAATATTATCCGCACCTGCTCGCGATCCCGGCGGCATATTACATAATTTTCCAGTATATTCCGGCAACAAGGTGGCGTATGGAGACGGCCCGCTGGGTCAAATTTATCGTCATTATGGGCGTCACGTTCCTTATTCTCAACCCGACGATCCTGCTCCCCGACACCTGGCGGGAAATGTTGAAATTTTCAAGCGAAAGCCGCATCGGCCACGACAGCTATGAGTTTATGGGTGCTCAATACCCGCACCGCTTGACCGCCTGGCTCAACGGCGTGCCCTGGACGTTTTATTTTGTTTTTATCGCGGTTAAAACGTCTTTGCCGATTCTGATCCTGTTTCTTATCGGCCTTCCGATGATGTTTAAACGGAGACTGGGCGACGGGCGTTTTTTTATCTTTTTCTGGGCATTTATGTGGTTTTTACCGTTCACGGTTATGGGCGGAAAATTCACACGGTATTTTACTTTTGTCGAACCTTTGCTGCTTATCATTGCTGCGGTTGGATTTTGTTTTTCCGCGAAATGGATAGTAAGTAAATTGTTTGTGGACAGAACTGCAGCATCATTTGCACACGTTTTTTTGTTAATGACATTCGTCGCGTTTCCGTTATACAACGCAATAACGGCCGCACCGCACTTTCGCATTTTTACAAACTCTCTCGGCAGCGGGATGGCACCTCCCGGGTCATACTTTCCGCACGACGAATTTTACGATGCAGCTACCCGCGAGATCGTTACCAAACTCTCAGCGATCGCCAGGCCCGACGCCGTAGTCGCCTGTGAAACACCGGCGCTTTTCAAACACTATGCCCAGGAAACCGGACGCAAAGACCTGACGTTTGTGTCACTTTCCGACCCGTTAAAGGTCTCGGCTCTGAGAATCGATGATTTTATTGTTTTGGTCGAGGGAAGGCGTTATTTTAGCAATTTGGCTTATACCCAATATTTGAAAACGTCGGCATCAGCGGCAGCCGAGGCGAGGATCAGAGACATCAATGCCGCCAGCCTGTATCGTCTTAATGAGGAAACTCTAACAGAAATCAAATTATTAGCGAGATAATTCGGCGTCAGGCAAATAGTTCGTTCACGGAGACTTTCCAATCGGGTAAAAAATGAGATTCTGCCGATTCGTCTTTAGAAAAAATTCGCCGTTTCCATGACCAAAGTTTTTCCTGGTAGTTCGCATTCCGGACCTCAACCGTTTTGCCATCCATATCGATCAGCCAAAGTTCTTTCAC
Source organism: Pyrinomonadaceae bacterium (assembly GCA_041747575.1). Taxonomy (GTDB): domain Bacteria; phylum Acidobacteriota; class Blastocatellia; order Pyrinomonadales; family Pyrinomonadaceae; genus OLB17. Next base: position 17,535 of record JBGTEX010000006.1, on the reverse strand, counting down.
GCCCAAAGCCAGATATGTGTCTGCCTTGGTGGTACGGTCATAGGTTGCGGTTCTATCGGACAAAACCTCAAAAACAATGTCGGCGGATATTCGCTTTTCGATCATCTGCTCTTCTAATTCGTTGGAAACAAACATCATATCGGGTTCGAGATATGTTCCAAATTCAAATTCGACATAGATCGATTCGCGCGGATGATAGAGCGTTCCGACCTTACCTTTTCGATAATTGAAAAGCACTAATGATTCGGTTAGAAAAGCAACAATTTTTCCGTGCGGTTCGTTTGGCGGTGGCACTGTGTATAAAACTCCTTCGATCAGTTCGTAATGTGAACGGTCTTCGGGGTCGGGCAATTCCCAAAATTCTTCCAGCGTATATTTCTTCAACAATGGCGAAAACGCTATTGGCTGAGTTTGAACAGGATCTAAAACTTGCATAAGCAAGAGTTTATCAGAAAAAAAACAAAAAAACTGAATATTTTTATCTCAGATTCTGAGTATTAGATTTTAATCGTAATTCAACGCTTCGACCGCATCGAGCCGGGCGGCCCGCAAACCCGGATAGAGGGCTCCGAGTACGCCGCTGACCAAGCCAACGACAACGATAGTCAGAACGATCTGCGGCTCTATCGAAACGGTCAGCGTCGTCCATTTAGCGAGTACAAACTTGAGCAAATACGTTGCCGAAACGCCAAAAATAATACCGCCAAAACTGATTAAGATCGCCTCCTGGACGATTGTCCACGCGATGCTTGTTTTTGACATTCCAAGAGATTTTAAGACGCCGATCTGACGGGTGCGTTCGGTGACGGTGGTGTACATCGTGAGCAAAATTATGAGACCGCTGATAGCGGCGGCGACGCCGATCACGACGTCGAGAAATATGTTCAGCGCCGGGACACCCTGCATATAAAGCTCTGGGATTTCGCTGGTGAGGATAATTTGATTATCGGGCAGTTTTGCGTGCAGATTATCCCCGACGGCTTCAGGCGTAAACCCGTCCTTGATACTGATCAAGAACGCCGACGCCTTACCCTCGGCTCCGAGCTGCTGCTGCATGGTCGAAAGCGGAATTTTTATACGAGCTCCGGCACTCGGCCCAAATGTGCCGACTATCTCAAAATCCTTTTCATAAATGCTGAATTTATCGCCGATCTTCAGATTCCGGCCATTTATCCACGCCAAATCCGACATCATCTCGTCCCGGCCGTCAATAAATTTCCGTCCCGCAATGATCTTTAGACCGGCCATCGCCGCGTATTCATCATAATTTATACCCTCGATCAAACGGCTGCCGGTCAAGCCGTCAGTGGCTGAAACGCTATTTGTCGCTACCGGTACTGCTGCGGCTACTCCTTCGACCATTTCGATCTCAGGCCGCATCGAAACCCGCATCCGCAGAGCATCTGAACCGCTTAATCCAAAACTCCCCAACGGCCGAAACATTATCTCCGCCCCGACATTCTTATCCCGATCCGCCCGCTCACGCAGGCTCCCATTTGCAAGTCCAACCGTAAAAACGATCAGCAAAATGCCGATGCCAATACCGACAATACTAACCACAGTCCGCGCCGGACGATGAAGCATGTTTGAGAATACAAGATTGTTCATGGCTAATCTCGATGATCTGACATATCCAACCGGCTCACGTCGCCTTGCGGACGCGAGCCGACGGTAGAAGAGAAAAAACTATCGATTTCAAACTCCGCATTAGAGGTTTTAGCAACAGTCGTCATAATGCTCCAGAACCGGTTTTTTGAGATAGTGCAGATCAACGCCGTTTTCGTCACGATAACGATCTACGATGGCAGAGCAGCCGCGAAAAATATATTTTCCCCCGTCAAATTTATAGTCGTTCATGCTCTTGAAAGTTTCAGAATGCGGGTCATTCGGAAAATAAGACGTTTGAATGTCGAAAAAACCTTCTCTTTTGAAACGGAAAGAACCTCGAAATCTGTTATCGGTTCCGAAACCTCAACCTCCTGCTTTTCCATAATTAAATACACAAAAAACAAGCCGGATACGAAAGCCAAAAAAGCAGCTGAAATGTAAAACCCATATCTACTCATTTCGATTCTCCAAAATACTCCTGCTGAATCTAATTATCTCGCCACGAGGAACGCCGCGAATTAGAGCAAGCGGGGAGTATTCGGCCAAAACGTAATTTGTCGTCAAACGCTTCGCGACTCCGTCGTATAATGAAACAGCTTTATCGTGAAATTTATCGGCTTCATCATAAAGATTAAAGAACCCCGACGTGTCAACCAATATTTTATTCGTCATCGTGAGTGTCGGCGTACGCACGAGCCAAGTCGGCGTCAATTTGCTCGTTATCGGAAGATTGCGGATTGCCGCTGCTCCATGAGCCGAACATCTCTCTGATGCCACCGGCGGCTTTAGCTTCACCGTTGGTTTCCGCCCTTTCCGAAATGTCGTTGATAATAAGAGCGGCGAGCTTAAGCCGCTGCTTTTCATTCAACGGCAAAATCTGCTCTCGATAAACTTCAAGAATAGTTCCCGGCATAAATTTGACCTCGCTCCAATAATAACAAAATCTTAAAAAAACTTGCGGAACAAAAACGCCACCAGAGCAGAAGTGTCAACGAAGACAGAAGATCGACGGTCAATCGTCCCGTTTCGGAGTGCCATAAAGGTAAGGGTCGTGCTGATGGGGCATATCGGTTATGCCCGTGTGTATTTGGCTGCGTTTGATCGTTTGCGATAATCGCTCAAGTCCACGGCTTTCGTCGGAAACGGCTTTTCCATTTGATCGCATCGTTTCTAAAGGCTACTCGAAAGTCTTAGAAAAATCAATATTTTCAGCCGAAAGCATCGAGATACTTCACACCCGAGCCAGTATTGAACATAACGATGGACTCGCCTTCGGCAACCAAACCGTCGGCAATGAGTTTTCGCAATGCGGGTAGGCAGGCGGCGCCTTCGGGGGCGGCGAAGATGCCTTCTGCGGCTCCGATTTCGTGGACGGCTCCCACTAATTCTTTGTCGGTTACGGCGATGGCGGTGCCGCCCGATTCCCGTAGTGCGTCGAGGATTAGGAAATCGCCGATTGCTTTTGGAACACGCAGGCCGGAGGCGACGGTGTATAGGTCAGAACCGGAAGCGGTAGCGACAGGGTTTCGGTCCGTTACAAATCTCTCGCCGAGATTGAAAGCGTGAACGATTGGTGCGCATGTTTCTGATTGGACGCTGACCATTCGCGGCCGCTTGCTGTCGATCCAGCCCATTTGCTCCATTTCATCAAATGCTTTCCACATACCGATCAGGCCTGTGCCGCCGCCGGTGGGGTAAATAATAACATCGGGCAGCGGAGAGCGGACACTTCTGTCCGCGGGTGGCGACCTTTCGTCGGTCTTGAATGGCTGTGAAGGCACAGTCGGCGGAGGAACCTGCGAGGCGGACAGAAGTGTCCGCTCTCCTAGCTGCTCAAACAACTCGTACCCCATCGTCTTTTTTCCTTCAACTCGATAGGGTTCTTTTAAAGTTGAAACATCAAACCAGCCTTCGGCATCTTTGCGCTCTGCGACAATTTTACCGCAATCGGTGATAAGGCCATCGACGAGGGTTACGTTGGCTCCGGTCTGTTCGCATTCGACGATATTTGCTTTTGGCGTGTCTGACGGCATAAAAATAAAGGCTTGCATACCGGCTTTTGCGGCGTATGCGGCGAGAGCCCCGGCCGCATTTCCTGCGGATGGAACGGCTGCTTTTTTTACACCGAGTTCCTTCGCCATTGAGATCGCCGCCGTCATTCCGCGGGCTTTAAAACTTTGCGTCGGATTTTGCCCTTCATCTTTGATAAACAAATTTAGTTTTATCGGCAATGTCGCGGCCAGGTTCTCCGCTGAAATAAGAGGAGTCCAGCCTTCGCCGAGCGTAACGATGTTTTCGGTGCGTTTTACCGGCAAAACTTCCCTGTAACGCCAAAGCGTCGCTTCGCGCCTTTGCATGGAATCTTTGGTCATCGTCCGAGCCGCATTTTCGAGATCGTAACGGACGAGCAGCGGTTTGCCGCATTCAATACAGAGATTTTGCAGCACATTTGCTTCGTGCCGAAGCCCGCACAGGGCACATTCGAGATGAGAAACATTCATAAAATTACAAGTAATACTGTTTTTCTAATATGAATGATAAACTTTTTTGGCGGCATTTTGAATTGTCGGCATACTGAATAAATTTTATGGGTCTGGACATAAATGGCACAAGGTTTTTACTATACGCGCAGCGTCACGGCGTTTCTTTTGAAAGAACCGCAATGATTGGCCGTCAGCAAATGCTGCTGATGCCAGACGAACTCAAAAAGAATTTGGCTCAATTTGGAGTTACCGAAAACGAAACAGATAAAACTCTCTCGGACGTTTATGCTGAGAGCTTTCTGAAACTTTTAGGTGCGGATGAAATTGTATCTTTCGACGCATCGCCTTATGAAAACGCAACGGTAATTCATGATTTTAATCAGCCTATAGACGACGAGTTTAAGAATCGATTTTCCGTGGTTTTGGACGGCGGTACGCTCGAACACGTATTTAATTATCCGTCTGCGATCAAAAATTGTATGGAAATGGTTGCGGAAGGCGGCCATTTTTTAGCCATTACGCCCACAAATAACCATTCGGGGCACGGTTTTTACCAGTTCAGCCCGGAATTATTTTTTCGTATCTTCTCGGCGCAAAACGGTTTCGAGCTACAACAAATAATGATTTTCGAGGAAACGCTTGGCAGTTCGTGGTACCAGGTCACGGACCCTGCGTTTTTAAAAGAACGCGTGATACTGATCAACGGCCAGCAAACCATGCTGCTCGTTATCGCTAAAAAAACAAAGTCTGTCGAAGTATTTGGCACGATGCCGCAGCAATCGGATTATGCGGCAGAATGGCTCGGTGAGGCGGCTCCTGCTCAGCGATCGGTAAGATTTTCCAATATACCGTTTCGCGGCGTTTTGCGGTTGCCCTTGACCGCGATGCGGCAACTCAAGATACGGGCAAACCGCACATTCGGAATGCTGAACCGCCGCCCAAAACACTTTAAGAAAGTAAAACTTCCCTGATCCAATGGCCTCTGAACTATTTCGCGATCATCGGTTTGAGCGCTTTGTAGATATTAGCGGCCATGATCTTTGCACCCTCGGCATTCGGATGTATTCCGTCGGCCTGATTGAGTTCTTTTTTTAAGGCTACATTCTCCAGCAGAAAAGGCAGCAATACGACCTCATTATCGCTGGCAAGATCAGGAAAAGCCATTGTGTACTCGCGTTGATAGTCGGCACCCATTGTCGGCGGGGCAAGCATTCCGCAGAGCAGCACGTCGATATTTCGGGCTTTCGCCTTGCGGATAATTTTGTCAAGATTGTCTTTCATCTTCGCTACGGGAGCGCCGCGCAAAAGGTCATTTGCGCCCAACTCAAGAATAAGAATTTTAGCGTTTTCCTGATCCAGGACCCAATCGCTCCGTTCAAGCCCGCCGAGGCTTGTATCGCCTGAAACGCCCGCATTTACTACCTCAAAGTCATAACCATCAGCTTTTAGCTTTTCCTGCAAAAGATACGGGTATGACTCTTTTTCTGTAAGGCCGAATCCGGCCGTAAGACTATCGCCAAACGCAACTATTTTTGGCCGGTTGCCGGCCACCTTTGGCGTTACCAGCGGCCTGTTCGCAGCCGACGTTCCCTTCTGGCCAGGCCCGGTCGTACAACCTAAACTCAATAGAATGAGATAGATAAAACTCACAAACAATAAACATCGAATAGTAAAACGCATAATGTATAGTTGACCTAACGAAATAGTCATTAAATATGATGCACAATTATTGCAGCCTGTTCCCCTAATTTTTAGAAGTTTCACGGGGTTGATTGGTTATACTCGTTATATCAGTACTTCGCGAAACGCCGATTTTCGATTTATGATCCGACTCAAAAATGTGACAAAAACCGTTCTCTCCGGTACCGAAGACCTTACTATACTCAACGATGTTTCGTTTGATATTCCCGATGGACAATTTGTTGCCGTGACGGGTGCATCGGGCAGCGGCAAATCGACCTTGCTTGGCTTGATCGCCGGTCTTGATGCTCCCAGTTCGGGTGTAATTCTAATAGATGACGACGAGATAACGACAATGAGCGAAGACGGTTTGGCAAGTATCAGAAGCGAAAAGATCGGATTTATTTTTCAGTCTTTTCACCTCATTCCGAGTTTGACCGCTTATGAAAATATACTCATTCCGATGGAAATACTCGGTTTAGAAAACGAAAAAGCGCGAGCGGCCAACCTGCTCGAACAGGTTGATCTAAAAAACCGCGGCCATCATTACCCTGCCGAACTCTCAGGCGGTGAACAGCAGCGAATAGCCATAGCACGTGCGTTTGCCAATTCGCCAAAAATTCTGCTCGCCGACGAGCCGACCGGCAATCTCGATTCAAAAAACGGGCAGCATATTTTTGATCTAATGAAGGATTTGCATCGGCAAAATGACGTTACTCTGATTTTGGTAACCCACGATGCGGCCCTCGCAGCCCAAGCCGAAAGACGGATCATATTGGAAGACGGTCGCGTTTTGACGGACGTCGCCGTTTGAAATTATTCTTAAAGATTTTGACCGTGAATGACGTTAATGCCAGATCAAAGAAAATTCAGAACTTTAGTTGACAATAATGTGTCATCTGTGATACATTATTTCGCGGCCTGTAAAGACTGAAGGCGTTTGCTGTCGCAAAAATTGAAAAGATGTTTCATTGAAACACCTGTATTTCACCGAAATGGAACACGAAACCAGAACTATAATGTTTACAATGCTTTACAAGGCTTTTTCGTGTTCCAAAGTGGAACAGATCTTCTTTTATGTTTCACGGAGACACTATATTCACCGAAATGGAACAAGAAACCAGAACCACAATGTTTACAATGCTTTACAAGGCTTTTTTGTGTTCCAAAGTGAAACAGATTTGCTGTTTTCTCTCAAGAAAACACTTTTGGAGTCTTATTCATTTTGCCGAAGACCGTGTTTTTTTCGGCACGCTGTGCGGCACATGCCGCTCACTTGGCTAATGCGTGATCGCGGTTTATTCGCGGCAGAGCAGTTTTATGAAATTCATCTTCAATTTAACGCGGCGTGAAATTCGTTCGTCATGGAGGCGTTTGCTGTTCTTCTTTCTCTGCATTGCTCTCGGGGTCGGATCCGTTGTCGCTTTGCGGTCTCTGATACAGAATCTTACGCAAGTTGTCGGGAATGATGCCCGGGCGCTAATGACCGCCGATCTTGAGATTACATCGACGAACGATTTTTCGCCGACCGATATTTCTAAGATCGAGGAGGTGATCGCCGAATTCCCTACCGTCGAGGCGAGAAATGAAACTATCACCACAGCTTCGATGGCGCGGCCGTCAAACACGGCAAATGAAAGGCTCGAATTTATCGAGCTAAAAGGCGTCGAACCGCCGTTTCCGCTTGTCGGAAATTTTTTGTTGTCAAGCGGCGAGCCATTTGATTTCAAGCTGCTCGAAAACAATGGGGCGATCGTTGCCAAAGTTCTACTTGAAGAGCTGAATGTAAAAATTGGTGACAAGTTAAAAATCAGCGAAGGCGAATTTGAGATTCGGGCGGCGTTTGACGAGGAACCGGGCGGGACGAGCGGTTTCAGGCTCGGCGCCCGAATATTTGTTGAAAAGAAAGCGTTTGACGATGTGGGGATAACGCGAAATACAAGCCGCATACGAAGGCGAATTTTATACCGTACATCGGGCAACCCAACCGAGCTTGTCAAAACGCTGCGAGAAACCCTGAAAGGCACAACCGTGCAAGTCAATTCGTATCGTGACCAGCAGGAAAACTTAAACACACAGTTCGAAAGGACCGAAAATTATCTTTCGCTCACGGGCTTGTTGATCCTCGTTTTGGGCGGCGTAGGCGTCTGGAATGTTGCACGCGCTTTTGTCGAACAAAAACGAAAAACGGTCGCTGTCCTAAAATGTCTCGGTGCCGGCGGAACGCGTATTATTACAGTCTATTTGCTGCAAATATTGACGCTTGGTTTGGTCGGCAGTTTGTTTGGGGTACTGCTGGCTCAGATGGGATTGTGGCTTGCACAGTGGCGCTTTGCGGACGCTCTGCCGGCCAAGATGAGCTATGCCGTCAATCTTCCGACCGCGTGGCAGGGCGTGATCCTCGGTGTTTTGATTTCGCTGCTATTTTCGGCTCTGCCACTCTTGCAGATCCGCACGATCAAGCCAAAATTACTGCTCCGCGACGAGAACAATGTAAATATTTCAAGACTAGACTGGACAAAATGGCTGTTCGGCGTCGGATGTCTGGCTGGTTTGCTCGGCCTAGCTGTGTGGCAAGCAGGTTCGGTAACGGTCGGTGCCTTTTTTCTCGGGGGTTTAGCCGCAACCGGCCTTGTGCTTTATCTATCGGCTGCGGGCCTGACGTGGATATTAAAGAGTGCAAAGGGATTGAGTTCGTTTTCTGTCCGTCAGGCGGTCAATTCGCTCTATCGCCCCGGCAACCAGACGCGGATAATTTTGCTCGCTGTCGGACTTGGTGCTTTTGTCGTAATTACGGTTCAGATAATGCAGACAAATCTCGTGCGCGAATTCGATTTTTCGCGTAACCGCCGTCTGCCGAGCCTTATATTTGTCGATATTCAAAAAAGCCAGATCGCTGAACTTGCAAGGGTTTTACAGGAGCGGACGGGCGAAGCGCCGGAGCAGACGCCGACCGTCCGCGCCCGCATATCGTTCATAAACGGCGAGCCGATAGACTATCAACAGCGTGCCGTACGGCAGCAACAGGGTCAGATCGGCCGCGAATTTGCCATCACCTATCGTGATAAATTCGAGGAAAATGAAACGGTGATCGCCGGAGAGTGGTGGAAACCCGGCCAAAACCCAAACATTCCGGAGGTTTCCGTCGAAGAATCAATGGCCGAAACGCTAAACCTCGCGCCCGGGGATTCGATCACATTTGACGTCTCGGGCAGGAAGATTACGGCCCGGGTCGCAAATATCAGAGAGATCGATATACGCAACGCCCGAACCGCCTTTGTATTTGTATTCAAACCCGGAATACTCGAAAATGCTCCGCAGAGTTTTGCCGTCACGCTCCTGAATCATATCGCCGCGACGCCCCGTCAACGGCTGCAGCGTGAAATACTCGATAAATTCCCAAATGTGCAGATTTTTGACGTGGCGGATATCATCGCGGCGGTAAACCGTTTGGTCGGCAACTTTGTAATTGCAATTTCGTTCGTCGGAAGCTTTGTGCTTCTCAGCGGCATTCTTATCCTCATCGGCTCGGTTGCGTTGACAAAATCACAGCGTATTTATGAGAACGCAATTCTAAAAACGCTGGGTGCGAAACGGCTGACCCTGGCGACGATCCTTTTTGCCGAATACGGCCTGCTCGGTTTGCTGGCGGGCGTGATCGCTACCGGATTCGCGATAACTCTGTCCTATATCGTTGCGATATATTTGATGAATATCGAATGGGAATTTGATCCTGTTTTGACAATTGCCGGTGTTTTGGTTACGGCCTTTCTCGTAACGGTTGTCGGTGTTGCGGCGAGCTTTGACGTCCTGTTCCGAAAACCGCTGGCCACGCTTCGATCGCAGTGAAAATGGCCAGAATCGTTTGTTTAACGCCTTTGGGTTGAGTGTGTTTTCCCGATCATTTAGGCAATTCTGAAATGTCGAACGGGTATTTTTCCAATACGGCGCGGAGGCTAATTTGGTTAAACAGCGTTTCGAGATAGGCTCCGAATCGATGCAGGATGGGAACGAGGTCTTTATTTTGTTTTGTAATGAGAATTTCTTCGACGAACCGCTCGACAGTTTCGGTGTCTTTGTAAAAAAGAAAACGCACCGATTCTTTCATAAATTTGCGCAAGGCCGTATGCATCTTTTCGACCTGCGGTTTTTCCGGATGTGCTTCGGCCGCCTTGACCAACTCAACTATCACGTAAAGTTCCCTTCGCAAAATGATCGATTCTCTAAGCTTTATTTGAAAACCTGGAAAAAGCTCGAAAATGTCTGTTTCCGGATCCAGGATCCTGGCAAAACCAGCGAGTATTTGTTGAAATCCTTCGTTCAGGAGCGAATGCGCGGTTTCCATTCGAGCGTAGATAGAAGGCGAAGGCCGCATCCCTGCAACTCCTGCAAGTTCCTGCGAGTAAACTTTTTTTAGCTCGATCGAGGCCGTGTAAGACGCGGCGTCAAGAGTCGAAAAAAGCTCGGTTTCTTCGTCCGGAAAACGCTCGAGACGGTTGTTGATATAATTAGTCAGGTCAAAGATCTGATCGTTGATACGCGAAAAAATCAGCAGGGCCGGTTTTAGCGGCTCATCGTCCTTGAGCATTCTGCCGACAACACTGAGCCATTTCAGAATCGTGCCCAAACGCGGCAGTATCAGGGCAAGCTCGGCGTGTTCCGCGCTTAAAAACCCGGTGCTAATTGCCAGATCATTTAGCGGGGCCGGCAGATAATTTTTGCCCGTCTGTTGAGCAAAATTTATTATTTTTGCAAATTGAGGCAGAGTGCGAAATCTGTGAGAGAGTGTGTTGCTCCACGCATTCCACGCACCAAAACCGAGCGAATTTGAATGGATAAGCCCGCCGCTCAACATCGTAGATTCCCGCAAAGCGTGCGAAAGTCTCTGTAGATCGTTAAATGTGATCTCCGGTGTAACCTTTTCGTCCGCGGCCTTGCTGCCGGCCACGGCAAGCAGACGGGCATTTAGCATCGAACACCGCTGTAGCGTCAAATGAACAAGCCTAAACTCCTTCGCTGCATCGGCCGTTTTTAGTCCGGTTGAGTCCAGAAACGAGTGATGACCGGATGCGAGAAAACTCTCAAGCCCCGAAAGCCAAACCCCAAGTTCAACGACAACCTCATCCGTCGCATCTGTTTGGCGGACTGCCGTCGGGCGCACGTAATCCGATGTATCATTATCCGGGCGAACTTCTACTTGATTTTCTGCAAACACGGTTGACAAAATGGGGATTCCCTCACAGGACAGGCAAACAATTGGAAGACAGGCGGGAAAACCGCTACTTAATTTATACATTTATTTGCCCTTGTTTGGCAATAAAAAATGATAGATATTAAAATTTATCTGAGGGTGAGATTACACTTTTTCTGTCTTTGGGTTATTCACAATGCCTTAATCGTCTAAAAGACCGAAGGCAAAAACTGCCGGCTGATCTTCGGAAAAAAAAACGTGGATATGTTTGAGAAAACGCAAAAACTTCTGATCGCGACCAATAATAGGGGTAAAGTTATTGAACTTAAAAATTTTCTCCGTGACACGCCTTTTGAATTGCTCAGCCTGGCCGATTTTCCCTCGGTACTGGAAGTTGAAGAAACGGGGCTGACGTTTAATGAAAATGCTCGGCTAAAAGCAAGCGGTTATGCAATGCAAACAGGATTTGCGGCGCTCGGGGACGATTCCGGCCTTGAGGTTGAGGCTCTTGGCGGCCGTCCCGGCGTTTTGTCAGCCAGATATGGCGGAACGGATTCGGGCTTTGATGAAAAGATGAAAAAGCTGCTGGCCGAAATCGACAATACGGGCGATACTTTACGCCGCGCCCGTTTTGTCTGTTCCATGGCAATTGCTCATAAAAACGGCGAGATCGTCGGCACATCTGAGGGGGTTTGCGAAGGGAAAATCGCCGTACAACCCTTCGGTTCCGGCGGATTTGGGTATGATCCGTTGTTTATTCCCGATGGCTTTGATAGGACATTTGCCGAACTTCCCAACGCAGTAAAACAGAAAATCAGCCATCGGTTTAGGGCTTTTGAACAAATAATCCCGTTTTTACGGCATTTTAACCCACTTTGACTTGACCTTACGGGCTTTCAGGCTTAGAATTCGAGACTTGGAATTGTTTCAATACAACGAAACAACGGGGCGTAGCACAGCCTGGTAGTGCGCTCGCTTTGGGAGCGAGAGGCCGCAAGTTCGAATCTTGCCGCCCCGACCAGTCAGATGTATTTAGATTGGTGTTTTCCCCTTCTTTTTGCCGATTGCTATTATTTTGCGGCAAAACAATTACAGAAAAAAAGTTAATAAATTCAAAAACCAAAAACTGGAGGATACTTAAATTATGGCTCGTATGACACAAACGGAAATTATCAGCAGCTTGGCGGATTCGACTGGATGCAAGAAAACTGAGGTCAAGGCAATGTTTGACTCGCTCGCCTCACTCGCTACCAGCGAAGTCAAAACCAATGGTGAATTCACCCTGCCCGGATTCGGAAAACTGAAGAAAACCCACCGCAAGGCCCGCGATGGGCGTAACCCCGCGACGGGTGCGGTCATCAAAATCCCTGCAAAGACGACCGTCAAGTTCAGCATCGGTAAAGCGATGAAAGATGCGGTAGCCTAAAAACACCGTATAATGTGAGTGCTTTTTGCTCGACCGGCAAATCTTGTGGTTTGCCGGTATTTTATTTTTAAAAAAAATTGCTTTTTTTGAAAAAAAATAGTGACATATTGATTTTTTTTTGTTACAGTTAAGTTACAGTTGGGACGAAGGCCGGGGGAATTTAATTTTTCAGCATCGATTAGGCTGAAGGTTCAACTATTGCTTAGGAAGAGTTTTTTGTTTCACTCTCTTCCGACAGAGTTTGGTCGCCGAAAGCGGCTCGGCTCGAACCCGAAAGGGTTTATTTTAGGAATAAGGAGAATACAAAGTGGCAGCAGCTAGACCAATGACGTTGCAGGATCGAGTCTTGCAAATAGACCATATACAAGCTCGTCGTTTCTCTAAATTGAGTGGCGACGCGGTAACTATAGCGGCAGAAGGAATTATCAGACATCTCAGGGCCTGTGTAAGGATGGATGTAAATCCTGATGCGTCGGCAGTTCGTGAAATAATTGACGACGCTTTGAACGGCAGACGTGTGTTTGCCGAAACCTCAAACGACCTTTTAGCCGCTTAAGCTGTTTTAATATTTTTTGGTATTACAAATTTTGACCGTCCTTTCGGACGGTCTTTTTTTGTGCAAAAAATTATCGTAAAGTTAACTTATACAAAGTATATTTACCGATGATTTCTGCTCCGTCACGCTGATACCATTTATCGATATTTCCAAAAAAAGAGTCTGACGAGTTGCGGACAATTAGATATTCGAGCTGTGGAACGCCGACACGGGCCGCGTCAAAATTCTCTACATATTCGTCAAATTTGCGGGCTTCGTCGTCAATCTCGCCAAATGTGAGAGGTTTATATTCCGAGTTCAAACGGTCTGTGTGCCGGCCCCAGCCGAAGAGTGCGATCATCGATACAAAATCATCTCCGCGCTTCATACCGGCCGCCAGTTGCTCCCCGCTAACACCTTGATAATAAAGCAGTTGATAATATCGCTCTTTATTTTCCTGCCACGTCACACCGGCAAAAACATGCTGGTGCCGCGCCCACAAAACAGCTTGCGGGGCAACGCTGGGCAAATCGTCAGCCTCCGCTATGCCAAGATGCAGGACGACGCTCCGGTGCGGATCGGTATGATTTTTTCCAAGTTCGGTTAACCGCCGCGCGACCGGCAGAGCTTCGTCACGTATGATGTTTACTTCGTTAAGAATGCGCACCGTATAATGGCATTCGACAAAACCCCAGACGGCGGCCGTCACCGCTGCAAACGCTACTACCGTCTTCGCCGCGACGGATTTCTTTCGGTTTGCACTTCGCCAGATCAGTCCGACCGTAACCACGACGGCAAGGCCGGCCACGTAATTGCCGATAAAAACCTGATAATGAATCGGCTGTAGAGCTTGACCCGTGATAATTTGCTGGTTAAATAAAACAATAGGCGTGAGAGCCAGCGAGACGGCGAAAAGCGTTAGGCGATCCCGCAGCACGATCATTTTGAGTATAAGGGCAGTTGCGATCGCAACGAGGACGGCAAAGCCGATCAACTCCGGCACACGGGTCAGATCGGGCACACGTGTGCGCACGAGCATCTGCACGTCATCCATTGTGTGCGAACGATCTGCAAGCAAATATGCGTACGGCACGAGACACAGCAAACAACCAGCCCCAAGCAGGCCGAGCATTTTTATATCGCGCCAAAACCCATCCGGTCTGAATATTAACCAGCAGCCACATACGCACGCAAGCCACGCGGCCGCTGTCGTCCATACATAGAAATAAGAAAAAACGGTATAACAAAAAGCGAGAACGGAAAAGAAGACAAGTAACAGAGGCGACGGGTTAAATCTCCATTTTGGATTTAGGATCGCGGATTTCGGATCAGATTTGTACTCATTGTTCAATTCGCTATAGATCTCATCTCCCGTTCCTGCTGACCGCTTACGGCCCAAGAGCTTCCAAACCAATCCAACCAGCAGAAAAAAGGCGGGAAATGCCATTGCCGGTACATATCTTCGGAACCCCGGAAAATAAGGGTATGAATAGCCGGTACCGAGTATTTCACCAATTGCACCTTCGCCGGCGAAGAGAGCGCCACCGCACAGTACAACCAGGCTTCCCGCCATCGCATACAGCGAGTCGCCGGTCATCATCCCGATCAGCCAAAATAGAGCAAGCGCAGTAAAAAAAGCGGCTGCCGCTCCGGAAATCGTCATAGCCCACGGAGCGTCGACGCCTAAGATCCTTGCCGGTATCGCTATCGTGTACGGGCCCGCAAACTGGACAGAGAAAAGCGATTCCTCCTGTGGACTGCCTTGCTTATCATCGCGTCCTGTGTACGGATCATTCTTTCGCGGCCGCCCGTCGATCAATGCCTTTAGATACCCGGCATAGGCAACTTCGTCGATGTCGTTGTATGCATAATGGCCGTTCCAGTCTGCTCCGCGAAGATATAACATCTTCATTTGCGGATAAAGCGAGAAGACAGCCAAAAATAACCCTGCGATTATGCCAAATTGCCAACGTAGCTTCATAGTCAGGTTCGAGGTTTAAGGTTCAAAATCTTAAGTCTCAAGCGTTAGAGAAAACACAGAGTAACATAACAAGCCGGCAAATTGATCTGGTATCGTTAGAACCATGTGCTTTAAACTTTGAGCTTTAAGTTTTAGAATCTAAAAATATGAGTTTACTGGATACAATAATCTCCGACCTGACAGCCGCGATGAAAACAAAGGACGCCGACCGGCTATCTGTTTTGCGAATGGTCAAGGCAAATCTGATGAACCGAAAGATCGATAAGGGCGTCGAACTTACCGATGGCGAGATTGTCAAGACTCTCCAATCGCTTGTGAAACAGCGGCGGGATTCGATAGAACACTACAAAGCGGCGGGACGAATCGATCTTGCCGAAAAGGAGGCTGCCGAGATCGATGTGATTAATATGTATTTGCCGCGGGCCGCATCGGACGAAGAAATCACCGCCGCGGTCGATGCGGCGATCTCTGAAACGGGCGCTTCGTCGCTGAAGGAAATGGGCAGCGTCATGAAAGCCGTGATGTCAAAACTCGACGGCAGATCGGCCGACGGCAAAACTGTAAGCGAAACGGTAAAGGGAAAGCTGGCCTAAAGATCTAATACCTAAACATGGAAATGCCTGACAACATTAAACAAGATATGGGCTGGTTCGACCAAAAACGGCACAAGCGCGGGCGGCGCGCGCTCGAACGTCAGCTTGAGTATCAGGCTGAGAAGGCCAGAGCAATGCGCGGCCATGAGGACGAGATGGTGCGGACAAATTTTCTGCGTTCGCAGCAGGTTCGACAAAAGCTGGAATCTGTCCGCCCTTTGCTCGAATCTGATAGGGTGCTCGAGGTCGGCAGCGGCGCTCACGGCCTGATATTTGGTCTCGCAAACAGCTTTGGCGTTGGCGTCGATCCTCTCGCGGTTAATTACAAACGGCTTTTCCCCAAAATACAAAATACCTCGCCAACCGTCGCCGCCATCGGCGAAAAGCTGCCGTTCGAGGACGCCGCGTTTGATATCGTCCTCAGCGATAATGTCATCGACCACGCCGAACGCCCGTTTTTGATCATTGACGAAATCGTCAGAGTCTTAAAACCGGACGGTGTGCTTTATTTTACCGTCAATATTCATCATCCGTTTTATGATCTCGCATCGCGTTTTCACGGTGCGTGGAACGCCATCGGTGTAAAAATTGAATTGTCAGCCTTCGCCGACCACACAATTCATCTCAGCGAACATCGGATCGCCGATGTTTTTGCGAAACAGCCGCTCCACATAATTCATCAAAATTCAACCGTCGCCATCACAAAAACTGCTCAAAAGGCCGCAAAAATCTCAAATCCGGACTCGATCCTAAAAAAAATATTTTTTAAAAACGCCCTGTTCGAGCTGGTAGCAAAAAAGCGTTGATTTTTTCTCGCTTAAGTTGGTTATTTCTCGCTTAGGCAGAGTCGAAGACTGGCGCGGATGTTGTTTTCCGTTTCCAGTGTCCGCTCGTGGAACCGGACGTGCGAATTTCCCGCATCCAGCCCCTCCGGCTAGTGTAATAATTAGTTGAAAAGTAAGTTAATATGTTGTATCGTTGCAGTATGGCAAGGATAGCAAAACGGATAGATATAACGGGAGAGGAAATGGCTGAATTATTGACGCTCAGTCGTTCAATGAAGTTGGAAAAGCGACAGGTAGAGAGGGCGAGGGTGATACTGCTGAGTATTGAAGGCAAGAGTTTGGAACGGATAGCGGAAGAGACGGGTCTGACGCGAAAGTCGGTAAACAAGTGGCGGACCCGATTTAGGGAAAAAGGGCTGAGCGGGTTAAAAGACGCGGCCCGGCCTGGAAAGAAACCTGTAATAACAGCACAGCAAAAAGCGATGGTGATCCAAAAGGCGTGCGAAAAGCCCGAAGGGGGCTATACGAATTGGTCGCAGTCGAGGATAGGACGTGAAGTGGGAATAAGTCAGAGCAAAGTGCACCAGATATTAAAACAGGCGGATCTAAAACCGCATAAAATTGACTATTGGTGCGGCGTGAGTCCCGACCCGGAATTTGAAAGCAAGATGTTAAACGTGGTCGGGCTTTATATGAACCCGCCGGAAAAGGCTCTCGTGATCTGTGTCGATGAAAAGACACAAATCCAGGCATTGGACAGAACACAGCCTGCCTTACCGTTAAAACAGGGGTTCCCTAAAAGGCTGACCACTACCTATAAAAGAAATGGAACGGTATCACTGATAGCCGCTCTGGCGGTTCATACCGGAGAAATAACCGGCCAGACAATGAAACATAATAATACGGATAACTTTCTTGCGTTTTTGAAAAAACTCGACAGAAAGTACCGAAACAAAAAGCTCCATATTATTGTCGATAATCTCACCGTTCATAAAAACAAAAAGGTAAACGACTGGCTCCGCTCAAAGAGGAAAATAAAACTGCACTTTACCCCGACTTACGCATCATGGCTAAATCAAATAGAAATCTGGTTCAATATCCTCTCCAGGGATGTTCTAAAAGGCGGTGTCTGGAAATCAACCCGGCAGTTGGTCGATCAAATAATGCATTACATCAAAACTTACAACGAACTAAGAGCAAAACCCTTTGAATGGACATATACCGGAAATCCATTAACAATTTAGTTTACTTTT
>JBGTEX010000005.1:0-42372 GCA_041747575.1 Pyrinomonadaceae bacterium | reverse complement strand
CTTTGCCGCAACGCGCACCACCTGCTTGAATACTCGCCTCAACGGCCCCTTGTTCTCACGGAAAAATCTCCACAGCGTGTTGTGATCCGGCTCGTTCATCCCCGTCAGCCAGATCAACCCGACATTATCCCGACAAGCCCGCTCCAAAGCACGGCTGCTCCGTATCTTCATCAGATACCCGTACAACCAAACTTTCAGCAACAGATCCGCCGCATAGTTCGGTCGCCCGTCCTCGCTCTTTCGCGGCTTAAACCCCAACTCTCTCAGATCAAGCACATCCACCACTTCGCGCACAAACCGCGCCGGATGATCCGCCCCTACCCAATCTTCCAAACTCGGCGGCAGCAAATACGTCTCACTATAGTCCGCCCGCTTCTCGTAGCTCATGTCGTTCCCCCCCTCACACAATCTACTACGCCAACTCCAATCCTTTTGTTTTTAAAATTGCCCCCGGAGCGCTAGTTTTGAGACAATCTGCTTGCTTCACCGCAAATAGAACGGCAAGCCCCAGGTTCCGCCGAAACGGCTCCACCTGGGGCTACATGCTTTCGCTGCTCCGCAGCTTCTGAGCGCTTTTGACAAAGCCCCTAAATCACCAGGGCGCTTTTCACACTTTTCCTTTGCCGCACACATCTTTCTCAGCCAGCATCTACACTTTCCCTTATACCGAATCCTTAACCGCTTCAGGAGTTGATTTTTTTTGTTGCATTTTTCTGATATATGTTGTATTATATCTGTTGTTTATTTTACAAGAGAGGTGAAGGGCGGATATGTTTGAGGATGATGCAAAACGGTATGAATCGGCGATTGGGTGGGAGGCGCGCGATCCAAACGCGGTGGCTTTGGCAAGGGCTCGGCTGCATTACAGAAACGCGACGCTATCGATGCTGTCGGTCGATCAGGGCTGTGATATTTACTATCGGGCGGAAGACACGCCTTCTTCAAAGCCATTTTTTGGGAGTTTTTGGAACAGCAGGCAGGTTGCCGTGCTTTTTGGCGAAACCGGTTTGGGCAAAAGCGTGCTGGCGGTGCAGATTGCCCAGTGCCTTGCTTCCGGAACGGCGCTGGCTCCGTTTGAGAGCAGCGTTCCGGCTCATCCCGTTCTTTATTTGGATTTCGAGCTTACGCACCGGCAATTCGCCGACAGATATCTGGATAACAGCGGTGACGAGCCGATACAATATTCGTTTCATCACAATTTTTATCGCGGATGCAGCGATTGGCATGGCGAAGCTCCTCCCGAACCGCTCGTTTCATACGCGGACTACCTTTTTCAATCGATCAGTCTCGAGGTCATTCGGGCGGGCGCGGCGACATTGATCATCGACAACATCGCTTTTCTGGGCCTCAAACAGTTATCCGCGCAAGGCGCTTTCGCCCTTCTGGCAAAACTTCGCACAATCCGCGACGAATTGGGCATATCGATACTTTTATTGGCTCACACGCCAAAACGCCGCCCGGACATGCCGCTGACGCTCAATGACCTTCAGGGGTCTTCGATCCTTTCCGGCATTGCCGACAGTGTGTTCACGGTTGGACGCGGCCTGGCACCGGACATTCGCTATCTGAAACACATAAAGGCGCGCAGCACACAAATGATCTACGACGCCTCAAAAGTGCTGCTTTATCGTCTGGAAAAAAACAAGATGCGGCCTGATTCTCCGGTGCCGCCGCTTGCCTTCACCTATATCGGTTTTTCGACCGAAGCCGAGCAGCTCGGCAGACGCATAACCGATATACGTGTTCTTTCCAGACGGGTCAGGGAACTTCGCGAAAGCGGAATGACGCAGCGGCGGATAGCCGAAAAACTAGGTATGCCGCTTACGAGTATAAATCGGGTCAGCCGCGGAGGCACAAAATGACAGCGTGTTTCAAAAGATGTTCCAAATTTCAGGCCGTATTTCACCGAAACGCAAAAATCGGGGCTAAACCGTGTATTGACAATATGTTACAGTGTTCCAAAATGAAACAAGATATTCAATTCCAGGCGACGCGGCTTCGGAGCCGCATGACGGTTCGTTCAACGCCGAGCGTTTCAAAAACCGAGAGCATTGACGGGCCGACGGCGACGCCGGTTAGCAGGGTCCGGGCGCCGTTCATTATGACGCCGAGTTTTGTAGCTTTTTCTTCGGTGAAGGCTTTGACGACGGTTTCGATGTTAAGTTCGGTGAATGGTTTCCGCGAAGAGCCCTTACTAACGTGCGGGCTACTGACACGCGGGCTGTCAGCAGCGGCTTCGACATCGCCGAATTCTGTTTCGAAGCGGTCGGCGAGTTCGGGGAGCCAAACGCGGAGATCGGGAAATTTTGTCAGGTTTTTATCGATGGCGGCGGGGTCAAAATCGTAGTCTTCGCTGAAATATGCACGGCCTTGGGATGAAAAATCTTTGAGCGTGAAGAAACGCTGCCGGATGAGATCGACGGTGCGGACGTACCAATCGTGTGAGCCAATCTCAGGGATGTCGAAGGCGAGATTTTCCGGCCGCTCTTCGTCATCGGTTTGAAAATCGGCGGCGCGGGTCGAGGGAACGGTTGACGTCAATGCGCGGCCTTCCGGGTCATATTCTTCGCGCCAGAGTTTGGCGGATTTCAGTTCGGCTTTGACAAAAGGCAAAAGCTCATCGAGAGGCATTGTTCGGATATATTCGGCGTTCATCCATTGGGCTTTGTCGTCGGTCCATTTTCGAGGGTCGTTTTCTGTGAAATTGAAAACGGCGTTTGAGCGGTGGACGCCGTCGAGCGAGAATTTTTCGATCAATTCTTCGAGCGAGTAAATTTCTTTCTCTTCGCCTGTCGACCAGCCAAGCAGAGCGAGAAAATTACGAAACGCGGCGGCCAGAAAACCGGCGTCGCGATAGGTCGTCAACGAAACGACCTCGCCATGTTTGCGTTTCGAAAGCTTGCCTTTGTTTGGCGCCAATATCAGCGGGAGATGTGCAAATGTTGGCGGCGTGACGCCGAGAGCTTCGTAGATCAGGATCTGTTTATGCGTATTGGTCAAATGATCCTGCCCGCGGATGACGTGCGTGATCTGCATTTCGATGTCGTCACAAACTACTGCGAGGTTGTAAAGCGGATGTCCGTCGGAGCGAAGCAGAACTAAATCCTCGGTTTCGGCATAGGCACGTTCTTGCAGGCCGTAAACGGCGTCGGTAAATGAGGTTTTGAGTGAAACCCGGTCGCTATCGCTCGCGGTTCCGACTTTCAGGCGAATCGCAAAAGGCTCGCCGGCCGCCGCACGATCGTCACTTTCTTGTTTTGAAAGATCGCGATATTCGTTGTCACGCATATTTTTTTCGCCTTGATTTTGGCGGGCGCGCTCCCTTATTTGATCTTTGACATTTAGATCCGAAGGAGCAGCTTTTTGGGTAAAATCACGATAAGCTTTTCCTTCTTCGAGGAGCCTTTTGGCCGTCGCTCGGTGCTTTTCGGCATTTTCCGATTGAAAAACGATCTCTTCGTCGTGTCCAAGTTCGAGCCATTGCAAACCGTCGAGTATCGAGCGTGTCGATTCTTCGGTCGAGCGTGCAAGGTCTGTGTCTTCGATGCGAAGCAAAAACCTGCCGCCGGTTTTGCGTGCGTAAAGATAATTAAAAAGCGCGGCCCGAGCGGCGCCGAGATGTAAATAGCCCGTCGGGCTTGGTGCAAATCTTACTCTGACAGTCATAAACTATAGTTTAACCTAAAAAGGCAGAAACGCCCGGAAGGAAAGTGTGCTCTTGTCAGAACCAGGAGCGGTAGCGACCGGGTTCCCATCTGCCGATCTTAAACAGGCGGAACCAGACCGGTAGGAAGGTGCTCCTTGTCAGAACCGAAATCGGTAGCGACCGGGTTCCCATCCGCCGATCTTACACAGGCGGAACCAGAATAAAAAGGCGGAAACACGCCCGGTAGCGAGTGTCTGAACCCGCTGCCGCTCGTATTTCCGCCTCAAAATTTATGGCGGAGACGACAGGATTCGAACCTGTGGTAGTTTTTAAGACTACAACGATTTAGCAAACCGCCGCTTTCAGCCGCTCAGCCACGTCTCCGTTTCTGCCTGTTGACAGAATTCAATTTTAGCCATCAAGCAAACTTTGTCAAGTTTATGGCATCATAGATTTTACTTACTTGACTTGTCCCCGCGCCTTGACAGGCTTGATTTTTGCGGACAAAATACGAAAGCGATAGTTTTTGATGAGTTCTACAATAAAGATAAAGTATTTCGTGCAATATAGTTTGATGTTGCTGATGTTGATCGGCGTTACATCTATCTCTGTATTTGCGCTTGATTTAGATGTGACCGTCGAGGCATCCGGAAATCTGGGCACGATAAAAGGGATAGTCCGCGATGAGAGCGGCGGCGCTTTAGCAGATGCGTCGGTTGCGATCTTTCGACCGGGAACGTCAAAACTTTTAAAGCAAGTCACTTCGGCCAGCGACGGCAGCTTTTTAGCAAAGATCATACCGGGTACATACACGATTTTGGCGGTCGCTCAGGGGTTTAATCCCGCGTATTTGTTTGACGTCGAAGTTGGCCGCGCGGCGGAATTAAATTACGGCTTTAAACTTGAACGGGCCGGAAGCGGCAATACGTTACCTGAAAAGCGCCTTGACCGCAACAGTTCGAAATGGCGGATTCGGGCCGCGGCGATGCAGCGATCAATCTATCAGAATCGCGAGGGCAACCCTCCGGACGGTGACGCGGCAATTGCCGAAGCCGAAGCTGCCGACGACCGCGGCAAAGACAGGAAAGGCCAGACGGTTGTCGAAACATATTTTGCGCAATCAGAAAACGGAAACTCCACAGGGGTTAATTTTGCAACGCTTTTACCCGTAGGCGACGATAAGGAATTGGTGGTTGCGGGGCAGACGGGAACGGGCAAAGACGCTCCGCAACGATTTGAGGCTGGTATAAAATTAAATCCCTTTGACGGCCATCAGCTTCGTCTTAATTCCTCGGTCGGGCATCTTGGCAGCGTTCAGATCGAAAATGACGCTCAAACGCTCGGACAGTTTTCGTTTCAGGCTCTCGATGAATGGAAAATCCGTGAGGGCGTAATTCTCGTTTTCGGCCTCGATTATTCACGGTTTTTTGGTGCCGGGGATGATTCTGCTCTTTCACCGCGGCTCGGCCTGCAATTTGACCTGAATTCCAGAACGCGTTTGAGAAGTGCGTTTACGACGCAGACAGAAGAAAAATCCTGGGCGAATGCGATCGACCTGGAGGGTCAAAACATTGCATTTACTGAGCCTGTCGCCATCGAAGACCTTGTTTTAGATGAAGGCAAGCCGCAGCTTAACAAAACCCGTCGGATAGAATTCGGCCTCGAACGCATTATCGATAACCAGTCCAGCGTTGAGGCAAACGTGTTTTTTGACACCACTTTTAACCGCGGCGTCGGGCTTCAGAGTTTTTCGTTTGACACACTTGGTGATGACGGTTTTGACGGCATCGTCGCCAATCAACAGGGCGGTTCTCAAGGCGTCAGGGTTGTTTATACGCGGCGTTTGAACGGCGCATTTACGGCGTCGGCGGGTTACTCCTTCGGAAATGGGCAAAAGCTTTCCGGTGCCGCAATCTCCGATCCGTCAAAGGTTTTTGAAAACGATTTTTTCCAATCATTTTTTACTCAACTGGCTGTCGATTTAACCTCGGGTACGAGCGTTCGGGCTATCTACCGCCTATCGCCGCAGGCAACGGTTTTTGCGATCGATCCGTTTAAGGGGCGACTCGCGATATACGACCCGGGCCTTAGCGTTTACGTGACGCAGAGCCTGCCAAATCTCGGACTGCCGTTTCGTGCCGAAGCAATTGTTGATGCCCGTAATGTCTTTGACCTTCAATCGGGTGTTTTAGGCGAAGAGGGTAGCCTGACCCTGAATGCACAACGCCGAATGTTACGGGGCGGAATACAGGTTAGGTTTTAAAACTGGCAGAAAAAAGCGGTTTTTGACAGATGCGATCTATCCTCTGGGTGCCGCGGCTTTTTGTCGCGGCTTTATTTTTTGTCCAAATTCTCGGATTATTAAGCAAAATCTTGAATATTTAAACACACTGAAATGTATTTAATATCCGACAAACTCCTTTTTTTTCAACAAAATGCTGTATTTACACTTGTCTAAAATTTCCCATTTTACTGGAACGGATTTTGCGTTAAAAATCTTAGGGGAAAGTTGTGCCTTGATTTGATGAAAGAAAAGACGCTAACAAGTGGGAGCCTGATATGGCTCTTGGCCACCGTGCTGTTTGTCATGGCAGGTGCCCTAAGCTTGTCGCAACGCGCCTTACAAAATCTGCCGCCGACAGACGGAATTAGTTGGGTACAACGGTCTGACGGTATTTTTGCGGACAAAGTAACCGGTGGATTTGCTGGTTCGAGAGCCGGTATTTCGGTTGGCGACCGGTTGGTTGGCATTGGCTTTGAGGGCGAAAAAACCGAAGAGATAACATCAATCGGCGACGTCCAAATGTATCTCGAAGTTGCCGGCGTCAATGGCAGTCTGACCTACTTTTACCAGAAACCCTCTTATTCGTTTGCCGACAATTACTATTTTGCCGACCTCCGTAACATCGACCCGATCAAACGCTGGACGCCGTCAATAATTTTTCTCTCGATAGTTGGAATTATATGGCTCGGCGTCGGTGTTTTTGTGCTCTTTAAACAGGGCAGTAGTTCGCCCTTTGTCCTGCATTTTGCGATGGTTTGCCTCGTGGCGTTCGTGTTTCATACGTACCGGTCTATCGGCTTCGGTAGAGATTATGACCTCGCCATTGATCTTTTGGACAATATCGCCCTCGCGTTTTTTGTACCGCTTTTTCTTCATTTTTGCATTCGATATCCGGTCAGAAGCAATGTATTTTCGGCTCAGCGCTGGAAAACCTATATTCTCTACGTCCCGGCTGCTGTTTTTTCTTTGATACTGATACTTTTATCGCTCATTCCGCAATTTTGGCCGGATTCACGTCTGACAGCTGGTTTGGCCGGGCTAATCGACCGGTTTAATCTTTTTGGCCTGCTTTATCAATTCAATTTTTACCACTTTGTTTTGGGTGTCTCTGCCGGAGCGGGCTTGCTTGTATGGCGATTTTTCAAAAATCGTCAGCCGGTCGTCCGCCAGCGGCTGAAATGGGCCATGTGGGGAACCATCGCGGCGGTCGTACCTATAATTTTGCTTCAATTGACTGAACGGCTCGGCGTACAGATACCGGACGATAATTTTAGTACCGCGATAACCACGCTGCCTCTTGCTTTAATCCCTCTGAGCTTTGGCCACTCGGTCGTTCGTTACCGGTTGATGGATGTTGATGTGGTGGTTCGCCGGACACTCGTTTACGCCATGATGACGGTTGCGATTGCGATGATGATCGGAGCGGTCGCACTCGGTTTGGTTTTTCTTGCGGTCGGCAACGATCTATCGACGACCGAGATCACGCTTAGAGCCATCATTGCAATTGTTGCAATGGGAGCAATCATGCTCTTAACCGAGCCGCTCAAAAAATTTTTACAGGAACGCGCCGATCGCTTTTTTTATGGTGAGCGTTATGATCTGCGACAGGGCCTGCTTGATTTTGGCAAGACACTTTCGGCCACGACCGCGCTCGAACCTTTGCTCGACGGATTGGCGGAACGGCTCCGTCAGGTGCTCGACGTTCAAAAAGTGGCGATTTTTATCGAAGACGAAACATCGGCCGAACATTACCGGCTGGCTAAATATATAGGTATTAGCGAAACGTACAGGATACCCGCCGATTTCCGAGCTATGATCAGGCAAAAATCGGCGGCAACGGGTGTGGTCAGAGCCGATGAATTCGAAGTCTCGGAAAACGACTTAATTCACTCCGGTTCGAACGGTAACGGGTACGTTAAAGGAGTTGTTCGGCAGGAACTTCACTATTTTGTTCCGTGCGTAGCCGGCGGCCAGATGGTCGCGGTGATCGGTCTTGGCCGGGCCAGCGACGGATCTATGCTTTCGTCTGAGGATCTTGAAATTTTAAAGACCGTTTCCGGCTATATCGCGGTCGCGATCGAAAACAGCCGTCTTTACGGTCAGCAAAAACAGCATACCGAGGAACTTGCACTTCTTAAGGAGTTTAACGAGTCGATCGTAGAATCGGTCAATGTCGGGTTGCTCGCGGTTAACGAAAACGGGATTATCTTAAGATGTAATTCGCCGTTCGAACAAATGATGGGCCTCGACCGTGAGGACACAGTCGGAAAGCGTGTCGAGGAGGTTTTTGACGAAAGTTTTGCACTTAATATAGAAAATATTCTAGGAAAATCCCGTTGGCATCTGACCGAGGTTCGGAATGCGTACAAGATGCACACTTACGATAAGGGCGGCAAATCTTTGATCCTGAACGTCGCCGTCGCCCCGCTCCGTTCGGTTTCTAATCAGCAGACCGGGGCGATCATTGTTCTCGAAAATGTTTCCACGCGGGTCAAACTTGAGGAAACGCTGCAGCAGAGCGAAAAACTCTCGAGTATAGGCCTGCTCGCGGCCGGTGTGGCTCACGAGGTAAATACGCCGCTGACAGGTGTTTCGAGCTATACGCAGATGCTGTTAGGTATGATTCCTGACACCGATCCAAAGCACGCTCTTCTGCAAAAAATGCAGCGGCAAACCGACCGGGCGTCTAATATCGTCGGCAATCTGCTCAATTTTTCGCGAACGGGTAACGCCGAGGAATTTACCGAAATTCAAATTAACAAGCTCCTCAACGACACGCTCCAGCTTCTCGAACCGCAACTTAGAAAAGCAAATATTGAAATCGTTAAAGATTATGCGGTTGACGCACCGGCGGTTTTAGGCAGCGGCGGCAAACTGCAGCAGGTTTTTACAAACCTGATTCTCAATGCTCGTGATGCTATGTTTGAGGGCGGCCGGATCACGCTCCGAACCTATCCGGAAAACTCCCACGGCGTCGTGATCGAGGTGACTGATGACGGCGAGGGAATTCCGAACGCAAATCTCAAGAAAGTTTTTGACCCGTTTTTTACTACAAAAGGGGTAGGCAACGGCACCGGTCTCGGCCTTGCGGTTTCGTATGGGATTGTACAGGAACACAATGGAACGATCGATGCATTTAGCTCTGAGGGCGAAGGCACGACATTCAGGCTTGTGTTTCCGGTCGCTCAAAGCACCGAACGCATACGTGCTGCAAGTTAATTTTCTATACGTGTGGTTCCCGCAAAATAGACAGCAACCAAAAAAGCCGCAAACATAATAGCGGACGCAGTCCAAAATGTGCGGTAAAGCGTATGTTCGTCGATCCTGTTTAAGGTGTTGTTAAGCAGCAACCCGCCCAAAACGGGACCGACGACGCGGGCCAGACTGGCACCGGACTGCATTATTCCTAAGGTTCGGCCCTGATCATAATCATCAGCCGTTTTTGACGCGAGGCTGGTAAGGCCCGGTGATGCGAGCGCATTTCCAAATGATAAGACGGCAGTTCCGATCAAAAGAGCGGTCAAACCACCGTTTGCCGGACCGACTATGGGAATTGCAAATAAACTTGCACCCATCATCAGACACCCGATGACGATCAAAGACGTTTCGCCAAATTTCTGCACCAGTCGGCCAAACAAAAATCCCTGTCCGAGTATAGCGATAACTCCAACAAAGGCAAAGAGATAACCGTTCTGCTCTGGCGTGTACGCGAATCGAAAGGCCGTATAAAGCACAAACGCATAAGTCATTATCGAAAACGCCGTTACCAACAGAAAATAAACGATATTGATCTCACGAAACGTCTTGTGCCTAAACGAGTCAAAAAACTCGACAAAGCGATTTTTAGGCTCTGGCAAATTGGCACGGGTACTCGTTTTTAACGACTCTGGTAGAACAAAATACAGGGCAACAGCATTCGCAAGCGACAGGGCGGCCGCAAAAAAGAATGGAACGTGGACACCATATTTGCTCAAAATACCCGCCATGGCTGGGCCAAAAATAAACCCGAGTCCAAACGCCGCGCCAAACAAACCCATACCCTTTGCCCTATTTTCTTTAGTCGTGACATCCGCTATGTAGGCTTGAGCCGTCGAGATGTTGCCGCCGGTTATACCGCCTATGATCCGTCCGAGGAATACCAAAAATAACGTTTCCGCAAAACCGATCACAAAATATCCGACAGCTGAACCAGCCAGGCTGATAAATAGAACAGGCCGTCGGCCGTACCGGTCGGACAGGCGTCCGAGTACCGGTGAAAAAAAGAATTGCATCAGCGAATATGACGCAACCAAAAATCCTATTTCGCGCGGCGTCGCAAAAAAAGGCTCCGTATTTGCGTAATACGGCAAGATCGGAATAACCATTCCGAAACCGACAAGGTCAATAAACACCGTAACGAAAATAATTATAAGAGGCGTAGTGAAAAACTTTTCATTAGTGTTCTTTGGTTGCATTTGTTTGAAACTGAACGCGGTGGTAAAGATCGGGCAGCGGAACAGACATCTCGACGGAGGCGAATTCGACGACGTCATCAGCAGCGTCAAAAATATATGTGATCCAGTTTCCGTTTATTTGCCGGCGGTGAAGCTCGACATTCATTTTATGCTGGTCAACAATCGCGTATTCACGGAGGCTTGGCATTTGCAGGTAGTAGAGCAGCTTTTCGCTCCGGTCGATGCGCTCAGTTGACGGAGAAACAACCTCAACTATCAATATAGGGTGATTACGGAAGTATGGGTCGTCCGGCTCTTCCTCACATGAGACAAGTACGTCCGGGTAGTAATAAATCGACTCGGACACTCGAACCTTTAGGTCACCAAAAAACGGCTGACATCGCGAATTGCGGAGATGATTAGCTAACAGCAGGTACAATTCACCCGAGATTAGGTTATGCCTGTCGCTGCCGCCAGCCATGGTGTACACTTCTCCATCAATATACTCATGTTTGACGGCACTGTTTTTTTCACTTTCGAGGTAATCCTCGACGTTTATTTTTGATTTTAATTTTGGCACACCCATAGCGAAATTTTAGCAAAAATTTAATTCATAGTAGAATAGAAAGTTAAGATAGCCGACCGATGAGTTTGCCGGAGAAATGTATCAAATGCCAAAATCAAAACTAGCCCTATTCTTACTTTCCTTAATTTTATTTTCTATGTCTCAGGAAATGCGCGCTCAACCGAAACCGACGCGGAAGGCCCCGCCCGCAGTCGAAACAAGTACGGCACAGCCCGAAATAAGCTATACGGTCTCAATGTCAAAACCGTGGACGCATCTTCTCGAGGTGGAAATGCGTGTGAAATGGGCGCGAATGCCTGAAAAGCTTGAACTAAAAATGCCGGTTTGGACGCCGGGGAGTTATCTCATCCGCGAATATGCTCGTCATGTCCAGGATTTTTCGGTCAAAAATGCGGGCGGAGCAGATTTGCCATGGGACAAAATAAATAAAAATACCTGGCAGGTCGACAGCAAAGGTGCAAATGAGATCATCGCCAAATATCGTGTTTATTCAAACGAGCTTACCGTCCGCACAAACGAGGTAAATGACGAACATGCATTTTGGAACAATGCGGCAGCTTTGTTTTTTGTAAAAGGCCATCTGAAAACCGCATCGACGGTAAAGGTCGTGCCATTTGGAAATTGGAAGGTGGCAACGGGTTTGCCGGCGATCGGAGCCAATACCTTTCGAGCGGAGAATTACGACATTCTTTATGATTCGCCGTTTGAGGTTAGTGATTATGAGGAAATTAAGTTTGACGTGCTTGGCAAGCCGCACCGCTATGTTGTAACCGGCGAGGGTAATTACGACTTGCAAAAATTGGCTGCCGACACGGCAAAGATCGTCGAGGAAGGTGCAAAAATATTCGGATCCCTGCCTTACCAGGACTACACATTTATTTTAAATCTTCGCGGCGGCGGCGGTCTCGAACATTTAAATTCGACGGCGCTTCAGGCAAACCGCTTTGCGTTTTCGAACAATGCCAGATATAAGGGCTTTCTAGGCCTCGTCGCCCACGAACACTTTCACGCCTGGAATGTGAAACGCATCCGCCCCGATGCTCTCGGGCCGTTTGATTACGAAAATGAAAATTATACAAAGCTGCTGTGGGTCGCCGAGGGTGCCACCGAATATTACTCGAATCTCATCATGCTGCGTGCCGGTTTGATTACCGTAAATGATTTTCTCAGACAGAGGGCCGCCGGGATAAAGCAGCTACAGGAGCTTCCAGGCCGTTTTGAGACGAGCCTGGAAGAGGCAAGTTTTGATGCGTGGATAAAGTATTATCGTCGCGACGAAAACGCTATAAACAACCAAATCTCATATTATGACAAAGGCGAGATCGTAAATATGATGCTCGACATTACGATCCGTACGGCGTCCGGCGGTTCGAAATCGCTCGACGATGTTATGCGGTTTCTCTATGACGAATTCTCTAAAAAAGACAAGAACTTTACTCCCGAGGACTATCAAAAAGCCGCGGAGATGATGGCGGGCAGAAGTCTCGACGATTTCTTCGCTAAATATGTTCGCGGCACCGCCGAGATCGACTATTCCGAAATCGTGAAAGGCATCGGGCTGCGGTTAGATGCGACGGCGACCGCTGCCGGTAAGGCCTATATCGGCGCAGATACAATAGAGGATAATGGCCGGGTCAATATAAGGACAATTGCAAGCGGCACGCCTGCATACGAACAGGGGTTAAACACCGGCGACCAGATTGTGGCAATAGACGGC
Organism: Pyrinomonadaceae bacterium; assembly: GCA_041747575.1. Taxonomy (GTDB): domain Bacteria; phylum Acidobacteriota; class Blastocatellia; order Pyrinomonadales; family Pyrinomonadaceae; genus OLB17. The sequence continues at coordinate 29,706 of JBGTEX010000005.1, read as the reverse complement.
TATCGTGCGACACAAAACCTGATACAGACTTACATCGGCGAACGCAAACCGAATGACAAGATTAAGTTGACGATTTTTCGGTTTGATAAGTTGCGCGACATAATGTTTACGCTCGGAAGCGACCCACGTAAGGACTATGAATTTTCGCCCGTGGCCGAGCCGACCGACGAACAGAAAAAATTATTTCAGCAATATTTTAATGCCGAACTTTAGCTTTATGCGTTTTTTGAAATTGCCACTAACGGCTTTTGCTGTATATGTGATGCTGCTTTCGGGCTGTCAGAACGAGATGTTTCAACAGCAGAATACGGCGCCGCTCGCTATGAGCGACATTCCGGCGGTTCGCTTGAATTTCCGGTACGAGGCTGACGTCCCGGCTCCTGAAACCGATCCGAATCTGACGCAGGGCAGCGAGCGGGACGCAGCGGTTCAAGCCGACTTTGATGCAAGCCGGCAGTTCGAATTGCTTGAACGGACAATTGCATCACCTGACAAAAAACGGGTCCTCGCCGTGTATAGACGCATCTCGGATTATCAATCGGAATACCGTCTGGATATGTACACACAGGAAGGCAAACTGGTTAGAAAAATGACTTCCGATACCATGGCGGTTCACTTTCCGGATACGATCGTCTGGGCTCCGGATTCGAATTCACTGGCCTTTGTAGCGATGATACGGGTTACTCAGCCAGAACCGTCCGCAAGTCCGAACGGTTTACCGGGTACCGGCAATTCTGGTGCAAATTCAAATATCGAAACGCGGCAGACAGATAATACGAATGCGGCCGTTGATAATGCGAATACAGACCCCGATAACGTGGCGGCAACGGCCGCACCCACACCCGCTGCTCCGACCGGCATTCTCACTTTTCGCACCGAACAAATTTATATTGCCAACTCCGACGGGGCCAATACCAAACCGATAACAGTTAATGAGGGGCTGATTTATTTTTACTACGCATGGTCGCCTGACAGCTCAGTGCTGGTTGCCCTTTCCGCGACTTCGCGCGAATGGAAATACCTCGAAATCGTTGCCGGCAGCAAAGGCGAGATGATGATCCCGCAAGGCCGCCCGCGGATCATTGAGCTAAACGGGCGTGAACGGCGCCTCGATGATAATCTTACCGCGGTAAGGCCGGTTTGGTCGCCCGATTCGTCTAAGGTCGCGGCCGCATTTGAAAATCAGATTCGGATATATGACGCAACCGGTACGAACCCGACACAGGCGGCGATACCGCTTCGCAATCAGCTTTTGATCTCGTCGCAGGCCTACGACCGCGAACAGCAGCGGCAATTGCTGGCGTCAAACACGAACCTAGAGGCTAACGTCGATGCAAATACCCCGGCCGCAACGCCGGATCTTCCGCTTTCGACATTGCCGGATGAGAAATTATTAGTTTCCTACAACCCGATTGTCGAAATCACGTGGCCGGCAGATGACCTGATCTACCTACAGACCGCGTATCTCAAACGAATGCAAAATCAAGCCGACAACGTTCGAAGCTTTTCGCGTTGGCATCGATTGGCACTAAGCGCTCAGGTGACGGTACCCGCAAAATAAAACTATGAAATATGAAAGCATTACCGATATTTATTCGGCAAATCAATTATTCCACGAGGAGTTTACAAAAACATTGGCTGTGATATCAGAAACGGAAGCGTCTGCATTGCCGGACGGCGAGAAGTGGTCGATCAAGCAGATCGTCGAACACGTTTCGATGGTCAATTTTGGCGTCTCCCGCATCTGTGCAAAACTGCTCGAATCGGCAAAAGCTGACGCAATTTCGTCCGATGGCAGTTTTTCGCTGTCAGCAAATTTTGGCGAACGAGCGGCCGAGATCGTCGGTCTGAAAGTGGAAGCACCTGAACGGGTCGTTCCGACCGGCAACGTTTCGATCGGCAAATCTCTTGCAAATATTAGCCAAACCATACAGGCTTTTGCGTCCCTAAAGGCCGGCCTCGAAAGTCTTGATTTTTCGGCACACAAATTTCCACACCCGTTCTTTAGTGATCTCGACGCGGGCCAATGGCTAGTAATGAGCGGCTGGCACCAGCAGCGGCATACAAGACAGATCGAAAGCGTTCTAAGGAAAGTGCGTGATTCGGTTGCAGAACCGAGTTGAACAAAAATCCCCGGCTGAAAGGAGGGGATCCAGCCGGGGAAAAGATTTCGAACAACTCATTGTAGCAAACAATCGTCGGTACTTGTTCGAAACCGTTTGTTGAGATGATTCAGTTGTTGGCCAAGTTGCTAAAAAATACCATCTACAAAGCCACCAAAGAAAACCCTATTATGTGCGGCTTTCAGAGTTTTTTACCACCTCGAATTCGAACTGCAGCTCCTTTCCCCGGATAATGTAACTCAGATACTGCTCCCAGAACTTACGCAGAAAACGCAGTTTGTAGCTTTTTTGATCGAGATTTACGATGAACTCTATCCCAAATGCTTTCCATAATCCGAGTAATGAAACGTGGCATTTGACAGGTTTTAACCGGACTTGGGTATAAAAATCAAAAACCTGTCGATCGGCCAGGAAGGTGTTGAATGTATAGGAATTTATATGATTGCGATGCGTCGGGTCGTTTGCCCAATCAGGATTTGTGTAATGCGGAGTAAGGAGGCGTATGCGGCCTCCGTTTTTTGTAACACGGTGTAATTCGCCGATAAAAGCCATCACATCGGGAACATGCTCGACGACATGATTTGAGACAACGAGGTCAAATTCGTTATCGGGAAAAGGATAAGGAATATCGCCAAGATCATGTATGACGTCAGCCGATGTACGTGGATTGTTATCAAGCCCAACCGAGCCCTTAGTCTTATTTGTTCCGCAGCCGACGTCAAGTATCTTGTTCATTGAGAAATAAGGCAGCAAATCAAATGCGGACACACGACTGAAAGGTTTTCTGTCCGGATTTGCACGATTAAAATACCGATCGGAACGCGATCATTTACGCTCGAGTACCTGTACGTAAGGCTTTTTCACTTAAATAAAAATGCCATAACAATCTGGCCGCTACCGACCGAAACGGCTTCCACTTCTCAGAGATAAGTAAAAACTCGTCCGATCCGGGTCTTTTTTCGGCGTTGACCAACTTTTTGTACGCCGCATGAAGCGCGACGTCACCTTTTGGCATTATATCCGGACGCAGCATCGCCATCAGCATATAAACATCGCTCGTCCAATCTCCGACGCCTTTGAGCTTGACGAGTTCAGCCTTCGCCTCCAGGTCAGCCATCTCGTGCAGGGCGTCCAGATTGATACGTTTATCAATTACTGCCTCGGACAGGTAGCGGGCGTAAGCTGCCTTCTGACGGCTAAATCCCATCGTTTTCAGATCGGAATCGCCAAATTTTAACACTTTCTCAGGCGTCACAACGCCGCATTGAGATTGCAGCTTATCAAAACAGGCCTTCGCCGATGCAAGCGAGACTTGTTGTTCGAGGATAATATTCAGCAAAGTGCCAAAACCGGTCGGTCTGGCCCAAAGCGGCGGCTGGCCGTATTTATTGAAAACAAAAGCCATTTCCTCGTTCTCCTGCGACAGGATTACGCACGCCTGTTTGATCTCGTGATCGTTCAATGGTTTAGTAAACATCTTTAACGATAAACTCTACCCAATTGACGGAACAGCCGATTCACTAATCGATGACAGGTCAGCGACGATCTCTGGAAGCTTGTCAATCAGGAGATTGACCTCTGTTTCCGTGTTAAATCTGCCGAGCGAAAAACGGATCGATCCCATGGCTCGTGAATACGCGATATTCATCGCTTGTAAAACCGGCGAAGCCGTGTGATCTTTTGCATTGCAGGCCGAGCCGGTTGATACGCAGATACCCAGATCGTCAAGCCGCGCGAGTATCATTTCGCCATTTATATTTTCAAACGAAATGTTTGACGTGTTTGGCAGCCGTTTTGCTGCGTCGCTCGTGCCGTTTAGACGAGAATTTGGAATTTTATCCAGAATTTCGTATTCCATCCGGTCGCGTACTGCTTGGATTTTTGTCACAGGCGACAAATTTTTGACAAAATCGGCGGCGGCTCCAATTCCGGCGATTTGATGCACCGCTTCGGTTCCGGCCCGTTTTTCGCTCTCCTGACCACCGCCTGTAAGAAACGGTGCCAGGCTTACGGAAGAGCGAATATATAACGCTCCGACGCCTTTCGGGCCGTGGAATTTATGCCCTGATACCGAGAACAGGTCAATTGATGTTTTCTTTAGATCAATCGGGATTTTCCCGACAGCGTTTATACCGTCAACGTGAAACACGGCGTCCGAATATTCTTTTACAATTTTGCCGATCTGATCTACGGGAAAAAGAATACCGGTTTCGTTGTTTGCAAGCATTGTAGAGACTACGGCTGTTTCTTTGCATAATGCGGCCCGCAGGCCGTCAAGATCCAGAGTTCCGTATTCATCAACATTGAGCCATGTCACACGATAACCTTTCTTTTCGAGTTTTTCGCAGAGTTTTCGGACGGCTTCGTGCTCGACCTTTGTCGTGATGATGTGATTTTTGTCGGGATTTGCTTCGAGTGTGCCTAAAATTGCCCAATTATCGCTTTCCGTGCCGCCTGATGTAAACGCTATTTCGTCTTCTGAATCAGCACCTAAAAGTCCCGCGATACTGATTCGCGCACTCAGTAACGCCGCCCGCGCTTCCTGCGCCGGTGAGTACCCGGCTGAGGGGTTTAAATATGAAGTTTTCAAAAAGGGGCACATCGCATCAAAAACTTCGCCGGCGATCTGCGTTGTCGCGTTATTGTCGAAATAAATCATAAATATTCACAATCGTTTTCGCGTCAATTTACCATTTACAAATTAACAATTTAGATTTTAACAATTACAATTACGGTTACACTAATCCGGTTATAAATCGAATGCCGGATAATTCAGAATTCGACTTCTGTTCTTTTTTTGCAAATCGCTGCCGGCGAGAGGTTATTTTTACAAGATTAGGTCGCATGGAGATCGGTCTCGAATCTCCGCAAAAATTGACTGTAAATGACAGGTTGGTTTAGCGAATATAACAGTTGAGATTACCTTGAACGCAATACTAACTATAACAGAACCGACGAAGCACAGCTGGCAATTTAATCTGGATGTGAATAAGGCGTCTTCCATCGGGCGGGCAAAAGAGAATGACATAGTGCTCAACGACCGACGCGCCTCGCGCAAGCACGCTTTTATTTTTGCGGACAATGGCGGGTTTCAGATCGTTGACGGTTATGTCGAGGGCGAAAAACTTTTTCGCAGCGTTAATCATGTTTTTGTTAACAACACGCCGCAACTCGAGCACAGGTTAAGTGAGGGTGATGTAATTATTATCGGCGAGACCCGGCTGGAATTTCAAATTGAACAGGACGCGGTTGTGGCGTCAATTGATGTTGCTCCGACTGTGAATTTACCGGTAAAGCCGGTTGAAAAGCAGAAAAGCGTAAACTTTGACGATTCGCCGCTCGGACATACGCAGGTTCAGATTTCTGTAAACGAAATTATCGGCCCCAAAACGGGGCTTTCACTTGAGACTGCTTTTGCAACGCCCGCGGAGATAAAAGATCTGCGGAGAAAGGCGAAAATTCTCGAGCTCCTTTTCGAAATGAGCAAAATGCTTGGCACAGTATTTGACTTGGAAGAAATATTTGAAAAGGCGACCGATCTTATCTTTCGCGGAACGCCGGCCGACCGCGTCGTGGCTTTGCTCGCGGAGGAAACGAACGACGGTAAAATAATTGAAAACTCGCTCTACCAAATTGGTGCAAAAACCCGTGATGCGAGCTTTGAAAATTTGACCGAAATTCTGGCCGTAAGCCGGACGGTCACCCAAAAAGTGATGACCGATCGTGTAGCGATCCTATCGCAGGATGCGAAGACCGATGAGCATTTTCGCGGGGCTGAGTCGATCGTGACGCAAGGCGTGAGATCGACAATATGTGCTCCTTTGATAACCCAATCCGGTGTTCACGGCGTGCTTTACGCTGATCGGCTTGATCCGTTTGCGGCTTTTTCACCGGATCATCTGGAAATGATAAGCGCTGTTGCCGCCCAGACGGCTGTTACCGTAGAAACCGTAAAAGCCCACAGACGTCTGGCCCGCGAAGAAGTCGCGAGGGCAAATTACAGCCGGTTTATGCCCGAATATGTGGTTCAGCAACTGGTCGAAAATCCGGATTCTTTTAAACTGGGTGGTGTAAATCAGACGATCACTGTTCTTTTTGCGGACATACGCGGATTTACCACACTTTCGGAAAATGAAAATCCGGAGAATGTTGTAGGCCTTTTAAACCAGTACTTTACGGCGATGACCGAGATTATTTTTGAACACGGCGGGACGCTTGATAAATATATCGGTGACGGCCTGATGGCTCTTTTCGGTGCACCGGCCACAACCTCTGACGATGCCCGCAATGCGGTAACGGCCGCAGTTGCTATGCAAAAAAAACTCGAAACGCTAAGTGCCGATATGGATATGCAAGGCTTTTCAAAGATCACTATCGGGATCGGCCTGCATACGGGTATCGCAACTATCGGCTATATCGGATCAGAGCGCAGATATGAATACACGGCCATCGGTGACACGGTAAATCTGGCATCCCGGCTCGAATCGAATGCGAAGGGCGGCCAGATTTTGATAAGCGAGGCAACGGCGCAGGCCGCTGGCAACATCTTTCCCTTGGTAAAAAGGGAGCCGCTAATAGTAAAAAACCGAATTCAACCCGTCGATCTTTATGAAATAAAATGGAACTGACAGCTAGTGGAAACGTTGGTGTATTGAGCATATAATCTAATTGGTTTTTGATTTGTCCGCAATCTTTATGTTAAAGATATCATCTCTCAAAAAATTGGTTACTGATTCGATGGCGATCGATCTTGGTACTGCAAGCACCATTATTGCCGTCAAGGGCCGTGGTGTGGTGCTTGACGAGCCATCGCTTGTGGCGATCAACGAGATAACAGACGAAATTGTTGCCTTTGGCCTTGAGGCCGCCGAGATGACCGGCCGCGAGGGCCGCGACGTCGTTGTCAGAGCTCCGCTTATCGGCGGCGTTGTCGCGGATTTTGAACGGACAAAAAAAATGCTGGCTTATTTTGTCAAAAAGGCAAAAACGGGCGGGTCAAATATCTCGCTTCAGGCGGTGATGAGTATGGTTTCAGACGTGACGCACGTCGAACAGCGGGCTCTTCTAAATGCCGCCGAAGAAGCCCACATCGGTAAGGTTTTTATGATGGAAGAGGGCCTCGCCGCTGCGTTCGGAGCTGGTGTACTCCCCTCTGACAAACGTGCAACCGCTATCGTGGATATAGGTGCGGGTACGACAAATATCGCTTTTGTGGCCAAAGGCTCGATTGTTCATTCAACCTCCGACAGATATGGCGGTAATGCAATTAACGAAAGTCTGGCAATACACCTTCGCCGACACCGCGGCCTGCAGGTTGGCGAGGAAACGACCGAACTTTTAAAAACGACATTTTCTTCTACTTTTTTGCCGGACGACCTTTCCAAATCGATGGAGGTACGCGGACGTGACGTCCAAACCGGTGGCCCGGGTGCCGTCGAGATCACGGCCGGCGAAGTCTATCCCATCGTCGAGAGCATCGTTCGCCGTATAGCTGTGCGTGTAAAAGACACACTTACCGAGCTTCGGCCCGAGGTCGCCGCCGATATTTACGACCGCGGCGTTATCCTAACGGGCGGCGGAGCCCTGCTCGAAGGCATAGATCAATTTATGCGTTCTTTCATAAATCTTCCGGTAACAATTGCCGATGAACCCCGATACGCGACCGTCAACGGCCTTGTCAAAATGTTCGACGATGAAAAATTGCTCGAACGTGTCTCACGCAACGAGCTTCGTGTGCTACAAAACGCCGAGATCCCGTTTGAGGCATAACCAACCCGCAACACTCCCCTCCGGTTAACCTGCTTTGCTATTGTGCTATTCTTAGCACAACGGTTTTCTGTGGAAAGCGTGTGTTTAATCCGCTCGACCGACGATAAGATGCAGGCAGATAATTTCATTCCGACGATCAACACCCTGCGAAGTGTCATCGACATAACACTTGTATTTATAATTGTTTATGTTGTTTTGAGGCTGCTGCGCGGTACGCGGGCGGTTCCGACGGTAATCGGAATGTTGATTTTGGCGCTGCTTTACTGGCTTGCCGTGGCACAGGAACTCTCAACGTTGGAATTTGTGCTTCGATACGCCGTAGGTTTTATCGGAATCGCGATTATTGTCCTGTTTCAATCGGAGATCCGTCAGGCCTTAATTTATTTTGCAAGCAGGTTTCGATTTTCGCGTTTAAAAAAGCAGCGAGGCCAGTTTGGCGTGAGCGTCTATGATGAGATCGTATTGGCGGCAACCACGCTGTCATCAGAAAAAACGGGCGCGCTGATCGTGATAGAGCGGGATATAGGTTTGCGTAATTTTATCGACGCCGGCGTCCAGCTCGATGCGCGCCTGAGCTACGACCTGCTTGTAACGATATTTAATCCTTCGACGCCGCTTCATGACGGGGCAGTGATTATCCAAAACGAACGTTTGGCCGCTGCATCCGTTTTTTTGCCGCTGACAAAAAACCCCGAGATCTCTCGCGAACTTGGTACACGCCACCGTGCCGCGATAGGTATTACGGAAGGCTCAGACGCAATTTCTCTGGTCGTTTCTGAGGAAACCGGCCTTATAACATTTGTCGAAGCCGGCGAGGTGAGGCGAAATATCGATACAAAACAGCTTCGCAAACTGCTGCTCGACGCAATGGAAATACCCATCGTCGAATCGAAACGTGAGATGGCAAGAGCGATGAAGGAGGTCGAAGACGACGTAGTATAATAGAGATCAAGCAGTTTGCAGCTGCATCGTTGTAATTCTGAATTTTAAATTTGGCATGGTTGAGCAATTAAAATCGAACGAGTCAGAAAAACTATTAATCAGGCAAATCTTAGGGAAAATATTTCTTGACGATTGGGCGATGAAGCTGACCGCGCTTCTGATCACGTTTGGGCTTTGGTTTGGCGTTACGGGGCTCAGTACGCCGACGGTCAAACGAATGTTTGTCCCGTTAAATTTTAGTCTTTCAAATAATGCCGAGATAACAAATACACCTCCGCAGGAGGTCGAGATAATTATTAGCGGCGACAAACGCAGAATCGATCAAATCAACAGGGCCGAGCTCGTTGCGGCGCTTGATTTGACAGATGTTTCACTTGGCGACAGGCTTATTTTACTGACGCCCGAAACCGTTTCGGTCACTCTGCCACAGGGCGTTAAACTCATTGAGGTGCTCCCGATAAGAATTGCCGTAAAACTCGAAGCTGTAGAAGAAAAAGACATCGAGGTCAAAGCCGTGACCGAAGGAAATTTGGCAGGCGGATTTGAAATTTACAATGTTTCGGTCTTGCCTCAGAAGATACGTGTTCGCGGGCCGGCCAGTTTTATACAAACTCTTGATTTTGTCAAGACTGAGGCCATCGGCCTGGAAGGCAAAAACAGCGATTTTACCGCGAGACAGGTCCCTGTCGGCGTCGATAACCCCAAGTCGGCGGTTCTGAATACTGTCGTGGATGTTTTCTTCCGTATAGGCGAAAGCCGCATCGAACGGTCATTTCTCGTCCCGGTTTCTCCCTTTAGAACGGCAAGTGTCACTCTATACGGTCCGCGGACCCTATTGTCCAAGGCGCGAGCCGATGCTTTTAATGTCGAGGTAAACGCCGATGACACTCCGCAACTTACCCTTCCCCCCGAACTTCGGGATTTTGTCGAAGTCAGAAAGCTAACCGTCAGATGACTCGTCCAGCCAAGCCTGGATATCAAAGCGCATTTCTTCAGTAATCTCGTGTTTTGCGGCGTAGTGTTTTGAGCGGTAATTTGGCAGACGCGCCGAAAGTTTTTCATTAAATGCCTGAAACTGCTCTTGCGTATAAAACTCGTCGTCGTCACCAAACAGGTAAAAAGTTTTGGCGTCGAATATTTTATATAACGGATTAGTTTCAAGATCACCGGGAATACCGCCGCAAACCCCGGCTATTCCCCGTAAAACATCAGAATGCGTAAAGGCAAACTTAAAATTTAGAGCACACGCCTGCGAGAAACCGTAAAGAAATATTTGCCCGCGGTCGATCAGATTTTCCCCGGCAAATTTTTCGATAACATCCAAAATAAACTTATGATGCAGGCGAATATGCTCCTCCGGCCTGTGATCCGACAACCACCCAAACCCGACCCGATAGCCGTTGTCCGTTTTCCGGTAATGCGGATGCGGAGCCTGTACAGCGGCGATGACAAAATTATCAGGAGCAACCGCACGGCCCTCACGCATCATGTAACGCTTGTGGGCACCGTAACCGTGGACGGCAATTAAAAGTGGCGCGGGTTTTAAAATATTGTCCGGTACGAATAGATCGTAATAGAGATTTATCTCTGCGGTCATATTAAGATCTGTTTTTAGATTATCAATGCACATGAGCTTAAACACCGCAGGCCGCAGAAACGTCTAAAATTCACTTACCCTGCATTCCAAAAAAGACCCTTTCATAAACCTTATCAACATTTCTCAAATAATACTTTAGGTCAAAAACGCCGGAAATCTCCTCAACCGACAGGTGTTGCGCAATGTCGGCGTCTTTTTTTATCAGTTCCAGATAATCACCGCCTTCGTCCCAGACTTTCATTGCATTTCTTTGCGTCCAGGCGTAGGCGTCTTCGCGTGAAACTCCTTTTTGTGTCAATCCAAGCATAAGCTGGCCACTAAATACGAGGCCCTGCGTGAGATTGAGATTTTTGAGCATATTTTCCGGATAGACTATGAGCCTATCAAGCAGGCTGGTGGTTTTTGCGAGAATATAATCGAGCGTTGCGGACGAATCGGGCAGAACGATGCGTTCGGCAGATGAGTGGGAAATATCGCGTTCGTGCCACAAAGCGACGTTGTCGAGACCAACGATCGAATTGGCCTTTACAGTACGCGCCATGCCGCAAATGCGTTCCGACAAGATCGGATTACGTTTGTGCGGCATTGCGGACGAGCCTTTTTGTCCTACTTTGAAAAATTCCTGAGCTTCGCGAACCTCCGTCCGCTGCCAATGCCTGACCTGCAAAGCAATCTTTTCAAGCGTGGATCCAATTATCGCAAGCGTACAGAGATATTCGGCATAACGGTCGCGCTGGATTACCTGCGTGGAAACATCGGCGGCTTTCAGACCCAATTTTGCACACACTCTGTCTTCGACTTCGGGCGAGAGATGTGCAAACGCCCCAACCGCACCGCTGATCTTCCCGACCGAAACAATTTCTCTGGCCCTTACGAGCCGTTCCCGATTCCGCCGTGTTTCCGAAAACCACAACGCCCAAACGAGGCCAAACGAAGTTGGTTCGGCGTGTATCCCGTGCGTTCGCCCGATCTGCGGCGTGTCTTTGAATTCAAAAGCACGCCGTTTCAACACATCGAGAAGGGCGTCTGTCTTTAAAATTAAAATGTCGCATGATTCTTTAAGCAGAAGCGCATTTGCCGTATCAACCACATCGCTGGAAGTCAGGCCGTAATGAACAAAGCGGGCAGATTCGCCAATATTCTCTGCAAGATTTGTCGTAAACGCAATTACGTCATGATCGGTCGTCCTCTCAATCTCGCTGATCCTTTCGACCGTAAACGCGGCTTTCGCCGTAATTTCATCCAGGGCGTCGGCAGGTATCGTACCCATTTCGGCGTGAGCCTCGCAAACCGCGATCTCAACGTCGAGCCATTTCTGAAATTTGTTTTCGAGCGACCAAATGCCGCCCATTTCGGGAAGTGTGTAACGTTCGATCATAAGTTAATCCAGAGCCTGTTTCATAACACTTGCCTCTGTTAAATAGGCGGCCGTGAGCTTTTTGCGGACGCAGGGCTTCCCTCTTCCACCGCGGGAAAATCGCCCCCAGCTGCCGGTTGCGGCTGCATCTCTTCTGTGCCAATTTTTGCGGCCGGTGTAGTAGGAGCAACCGTTTCATTGTGGTCGCCGAGCACATCTTCAATATAAAGCATTCGCACGATTACGACCACAACCGCGAGCAGAGGGGTCGCAAGTACAAGGCCGAGGCCGCCGATCAATGCTGCCAGAACAATCTGGAAAACGATTGTCAGAGCCGGAGGTAATTCGACCGTTTCGCGTTCGATGATTGGCGTTACTATATTCGATTCGATAAGCTGAACACCGACATAGAGGGCCAGCACATAAACGGCGCTTATCGGGCTGGCTATGAAAGCGAGAAGCAAAGCCGGTATTGCCGAAATAATAGGCCCGAAATTCGGGATAAATGACAAAAGCCCGGCAATCAACCCCAGAGTAAGGGCAAGCGGCACACCGATTATCGAAAGGCCGATCCAGGTCAGAATGCCGATAAAGACCATCGAGCCGGCCTTGCCGATCAGCCACCACTGCAGAGTTTTGTATATCTCATCGAGAATTTCGGCCGCCCGCTCTCTTCTTGCGATCGGGAAAAGCCTTGTAAGCCCGGAAGAATAAAATTGCGGTTCGGTGGCAAGATAAATAGCCAGCAGGATCGTCACAAAAAAATTCCCGACGGCGCCGAGAGTTGACGAAAAAAAGCCGCCGACCTGTGTGAGCATGCTCCGTGCGTCGATCTTTACCATCACTTCTTCCACGCTCGGAAGCTGGTCGATTAAGGCGCGGCCCCAGCCGTATTGAGATAAATATTCGCCGGCCCTCTGCGCCGAGTTTGGGATCTCAAAACGCAAAACCCGAACCTGTTCGTTCACGCTGGGCGCCAGCAAGGCAACCGCACCGGCAATTAAAGCAACCAGCAGAACGGTCACAATCAATACGAGCCAGCCTTCGCCAAGCGGCATCCATCGCCGCAAAATATCCGCCAGGCCGCGTAAGAAAATCGCAAGTAAAGCTGCCGCAAAAATCAAAAGCAGGATATCGAGCGTTAAATATAAAACGGCAAGCCCGACAAACACCAGGCCAACGACAGCCACAGCTATGAGCACGCGCTCCGTATAGCTTTTGCCTCTGTTTTGTTTTTCGGGCATCTTAAATTATGTTCTTTGAGATAAGCAGCTCGGCGTTCAGGATAGTCGAGCCGGCGGCCCCGCGTACAGTGTTGTGACTCAGAGTAACAAAGCGATAATCAAAAATATTATCAGGGAAAATGCGCCCGACCGTAATGGTCATACCATCGCCATTGTCACGGTCAAGCCGCGGCTGCGGACGCGACGGCTCGTCCGTGACATCGATAAATCTTTCCGGCGACGAATGCAAATCCAGTGAAGGGAAAGTTTTCATCGCATCGATCACATCTTCGAGCGTTGCCGTTTTTTTCAAATTTACACGGACTGAAGCCGTGTGGCCGTCGATCACGTTTACGCGAAAACATTGTGCCGAGACCGTAAAATCAGCTTTTTGAATACCGCCATCGGTAAATACGCCCAATATCTTCTGTGCCTCGGTCTCGACTTTCGGCTCTTCGCCGGCAATGTATGGGAATACATTGTCGGTAATATCAAGTGACGCTACGCCCGGATAGCCGGCACCGGAGACGGCCTGCATAGTTGTCACTATTGCCGATTCTATACCAAATTTACGATGCAAAGCGGCAAGCGGCGGAGCAAAACTCACAACCGCACAATTTGGATTTGTAACTATAAAGCCTTTGTTAAATCCGCGATTTTCACGCTGTTTCTCGATCACACCGAGATGGTCGTGGTTGATCTCGGCAATTAAAAGAGGCACGTCCTCGTCCATTCGATAGCAAGAGGAGTTACTTATCACCGGATATCCGGCGCGGGCAAACGCCTCCTCGGTAAGACGCGCAACCGAGGATGGCAAGCTTGAAAACACAATGTCACAATCCAGCGGTGGCTCGATCGGCTGAACCACAATGCCGCGAACTGAAGCCGGTATCGACCCAGGCAATTTCCACGCGCAAGCCTCAGAATACGGCTTTCCCGCCGAACGGTCTGAAGCCGCCATCGCCGTAATCTCAAACTGCGGATGAGTGTCAAGAAGCTGAACAAACCTCTGCCCGACCGTACCGGTCGCCCCAAGAATTCCTACACTAAACTTCTTCATAAAAGTAAGTACGACAGACTAACAGTACGAGGCTGTCTAAAAAAGTCGTCCCCGGATGCGTAATTGCAATTTCAACTTTCTCCTTAGAAGCCACTTGTTGGGCAGTCGCTGGCAAAACAACGATATTAAGCCCTGTTTGGGGCCTCAATACTGTGAGCACGCTGTTCTACATTAGCGCCTTTTTCATCCTACTCACACCCTCAACCATTTTTTCTTCTGTATTACAAAATGAAATACGGAGAAAACCTTTAGCCTCGGCGCCAAACGCGACACCCGGAACGGTAATCACGCGATTTTGCAAACACCTTTCCGCAACCTCGACATCATCCCCAATCGAACGAACATCGAGCATTGAGTAAAACGCCCCTTCAGGCGAGGTCGCACGCAGGCCAAGTTCCCTTTCAAAAAGATCGACTAAAAAAGCACCGCGTTTTTTGTAAATTTCACGGGCCTCTTGTTTAGCGGCATCGGCCTCAGCGGTCCAGCCGAGCAAAGCGGCTTTTTGTGTGATCGTTGAGGTGCAAACGGTCAAAAAACCGTGTAATGTCTGGATCGCCCTCATCACATCCGGCTGCGAACTCGCCGCCCATCCCAACCGCCAGCCTGTCATGCTCAACGATTTCGACAAACCGCTGACAACAATAGTTTTATCATAAAATTCCGACGCCGAACGGGGCCGCTGGCCAAAATAAAGATCCGCGTAAATCTCGTCCGAGATCAAATAAATTCCCGTATCTTTCAAAACCGCGGCGATCTGAATCAAATCATCCGGCGTAAATATTTTGCCGGTGGGATTTGAGGGCGAAATGACGACGGCGACCTTTGTCTTTTCTGTAATTTTTGATTTGAAATTTGAGATATCAAATTTAAAATCGCTGTCCGCCGGCAGGCTGTAATAGACCGGATTGCCCTGAGCTATCCTGGTACAGGCGTCATAAGCGGGAAAGCCCGGATTTGGCAGCAGAACGTCGTCGCCCTTGTCAACCAAGCACAAAAAAGCAGCCGTCATCGCCTCTTGCGAACCGACAGTCACGACTACGCCGTTCATTGGCAAATTCAAATGCGGATATTGCTCCGCGATCATCAAACGCAGCGCCGGAATTCCCGGATGTGATGAATAGCCGTTTTGCTCGTTGATAGTTACCCGCGCCGCCTCGTTCCGTAAAAAATCCGGTGTCGGAAGGTCAGGTTCGCCGAGACCGAAATTGATACTATCGGGCAAGGCCCGTTCAAAAAACTGTCGTATAAGCGTCGGCTGTAATCCCTGCAGACGGCGTGGCAATTGGAAATCTCTCTTTTCTTTCGGAAACATCAATCTTTATAAATCTCACTGCGATGGCCCATTGCATGAACCAGGATAAGGCGGGCATCATGTCTGATCTCGTAAACGATTCGAATAGCCAGCCATGTCGCCGCGCAGGCCTTCCGCTTTCGCGGCTTCCGCATTTTTGGCAAGCCAGTTTAATTTTCGCAAGATGCGAACGGACACTGATCGGTCCAATTTTCGCAGCGCATACTGGGCGGGTTCAGCAAACTTTAGCCGGTACATATTCCTCTGTCTCAATCTCCGCCCTATCTATGCCTAAATCACCGAGTACCTCGGAGAAGCTGACTGTGGCAAATTTACCCTCGGCGAAATCCTTCGATTGTTGAATAAGCCGCTCCCGAATATCGTCGCGCAACTCAATCCCTGCGTCTGGGTCGATAATTTCAGACAATTTTTCGTCAAAAACGTCGGACATAAGATCGCGTAGATCGCTAACCGTCATTTGTGCAACTGTCATTTCCATAATTTCAAATTATACATCATCTCGAAAAAACCTATATTCATTGGTAACGACCGGACAAATCAATCAATCATTTTTCGTTTCGCCATCAAGTTCTTCTTCCAGATCATCACGGATCATGCCGACCTCGACATTAAATTCACCTTCGGCCTGCGCCAGGGGGTCGGCGTTTATTACGCCTGCCAGCGTCTCGATTTCGCCAATTATAATTTGCCCCAGACCCGTAATGCCATCTTTCAAACCGTCTGTATTTCCCTCTCCGCCTTCGCTTTCACTCATATTGGTTTACCTCACGTTCTATCTTAGACAATTTGACCGGTAGATTAAAACCAGGGATCGATGGGGCCGCCGTTCGAAAAGATTATTAGACGGTAGAGTAAGGCGGTGCAGGGGTTCAATCGATACGTTTCCAGCCGTTCTCACTCTGAGCATAATTTTTATTTTCCGCTGGCACAAAGCCGGTTTCGACAGTTGTACACTCGAGCCGCTCGATCCGTAATTCTGGCAAGTCGAACTCGATTAGATTAAAGGAATTTACTTCGCCGCGTACTCGCACAGACGTGGCTGTACCGGCTTGTATAACCAGGGCTATACGTCCGTTTTCGAGGTTATATCGTTTTGCGGTTGTTTCGATATTGCTGACATGCAGATGACCGGCAAGAAAAACATCGCCGCCGCAATCGGCGATTCGCACCATCGCCTTTTTCGCCCGCCCGACGATATCATCGCCATCAAACCCCTCGGGCAGATCGAACGGATGGTGGGTCACGATGATCTTTAATATCGAATCATTAAGACCACAAATTTTTGCCCTGATATGATCTACCTGTTCCCGATTGATGCGGCCGCTTTTAATCGTCAGCGAACGAGCAGTGTTAACGCCGACGATCGCCAGTTCCTCATCGATGTACGTTGGCGTCAGGTCGTGAGTAATATATTTCTTAAATTTTGTGAGCCGTCGAAAAAAACGGTCAAAAATGTTATAAAGCGGCACATCGTGATTACCCGGAACAACGATCTGCGGCTTTGGTAAACGGTCAAGAAACTGTCGAGCCTGTCGAAACTCCTCGCTCCGCGCACGCTGCGTCAGATCGCCCGACACGACAACGACGTCCGGCCGGATCTCATTAACTTTTTGGACAGCCAGATCGACGACCGCGTAATCAACGGTTCCGAAATGGATATCGGACAAATGGACGATCCTTCGCATTTTCTTCTCACGCTATCGCTTTTGGCACTATAACTTTTAAAGCACGGGGCAGCGTCTTGAAATGAAGCGGAGTTTCCACCACCGACACTTCACCGTCGAAAGCAACCTGCATATGCTTTTGTCTCGTCTGAATCGTAACAGCATCGGTCAGCACTTCCTCAAAATCACGCCATTGCCTGACCCGTCCGGTCAATGTCCGAAGCAGGAGAAATATAACACCCCACCGTCCGCCGCGATGTAAAAAATAGACGCTCAGCTTCCCGCCGTCCAGCGAATTTCGACGTCCGATGTTGTAAAGATCCATCTCATACGCATTATTCCCTACAAATACAAACGGAGTTTTACGCAGAAAAACTTTGCCATCTACCTCGATCAGCACTTTCAAAAAAGCTGAAAGCCGGAAAATGCGAAGAGCCGCCCACAACGCCGCCGTCCATTTACCATATCCAAGCCGCTGTTGCTGTTCTCGCTTTCTAACTATGCGAGGATAGAGCCCGATGCTCGAATTGTTAATAAATATTTTACCGTTGATCTCGCCAAGATCAATCTCGGTCGTGACGCCATCCGCGATAACGCTAATAGCTCCAGCAATATCCTGAGGTATCTGAAGGTCTTTAGAAAAATTATTCAGCGTTCCGAAAGGCAAAACGCCCAGGGCCTTACCCGATTTACAGACCATGGATGCAACCGAACTGATCGTCCCGTCACCACCGCCCGCGACAATTATCGCGGCTTCGCCGGCGATAGCCGCTTCTGTAAATTTAACGATCTGATCTCCGGTTTTTGCTAAATGAATATCCACGTTTAAGCCGTTTGCCGCGAATTCGTCTATCAAGAGCCGCTCGGATTCAATCTCCACAAAGCTTCCACCGTTTACGTTAATTATGACTTCGACAAGCGGCATTATGAGTCCGTGATAATTTGCTGGCTGCACCGCCAATTATACCGACAAACTTCAAGTTATTCACTTCTCATATCATCAATTGCGACGTCAGGAAATTCGGACATGAATTGCTCACGCGATTTTGAGTCAATTTCGCCTCTGAGCGGACGGATTCCGACGTTTGGTTTGAAGCGGCCATCCTCGTCGTAGAGGCGGCGGTACTGAGCAGAGTTGCGGATTATGCCCATTACGTATCCTTTTGTTTCTTTGAACGGTATCTGCTCGACAAATTCGTCCATTTCGGCAGGGAGCGTTGCCCGCCATTGATTAACGCGGCCCGGGCCGGCGTTATAAGCGACGCCGACATATTCAAAGCGGCCGAATTTAGCAAATTGATCTTTCAGATAAGCGGTGCCAAGCTCGATATTGAGCGGCGCGTGATAGAGAGACTCTGCCGAAGCCAACGGCGACCTCGAACCGTATTTTCGCGCCATCGATTTTGCTGTCGGGTAGAGAAGCTGCATCAGGCCGTAAGCGTTAGCGGGTGATTTCGCATCGGCGTCAAATATCGTTTCTTGCCGAATGACGCCTGCGACCTGATATTTGTCGAGGCTGCGGTCTTTTGCCCAAAATTTTATATCGTTCCAATTCGTAAGCGGATAGAAAATGTCCCATTCCTCGCGTCCCATCTCCTCCGGAAACATCTGAGCGTAATCGGGATAGCTCTTGGCGAGCGTAAGCAGGGCATTTACATTGTCGCCTTTCAGACGGTAATGCCTGGCGAGAGCGAGATTGATCTTTGGACTGTTTCCGACGGTTTTTTTGGCTTCCTCCAGCTCATCGGCCGCCCAATCGAAAAGGCCGATCGTGGTCAATTCTTCGCTCTTTTCAGCTCGTTCGAGTTCTTTGTCCGTCGCAGTTTCAGCGGCCACGGTTACAAGTTTCAGGTTTGCCGCGGCCGTTGACAACAGTTTATTTGGCGGAGTTTTTGAAGGGCATTTACCCTGATTCTTCATTGCAGCGAGACGCCCAAACGCGAGATGGCCATACCAATTCGCACCGTAGCGGTGATTTACCGCGTCATAAAGTTCGCACGCTTCAGCCGTTTTTCCCGCTCGTTCCGAATCGCGTGCGGCCCAGTATCCGGCCTTGCCGCGATTGGTTGTGTCTTTGCCGGCATAGCGGGCAAGATGTTCGATCAGCATCTGTGAAGAAACCGCATAATTATTGTTTTCGTGTTGAAACCATGCGGCCTCGAACTGAGCGGCTGCAACCTCAACGTCATTTGGATACGCGGCGAGCGCCGTGGTAAAAAAATAACCTGCGTCCGTGCGGTTACGAGCGTCGCGGGCGGCGACACCCGCGTCAATAAAAGTTTTGGCGACCAGCGAACCGGATGGATATTTCTGCCGCATTTCGTCGGCGGTTGAGCGGGTTTGCGGCCACATACGGGCTTTAGCGTAACCTAAGACAAGTTGGCGGTAGGCGTCTTCCCGTTCTTTTGCGGTTTCCGGCAGCGAATTGAACGCGGCAAGGGCGTCGGACATTTTACCCGCATTTACGAGTGCCGTAAGGTGGCGAAGCCTTGTAGCGGTTGTCGCAAAAGACGGGAATCTGGCGGAAAGATCGACGTAGGCAGCCGCGGCGTCCGCAAAATTTTTTATTTTAAACAGTTGGTCTGCGCGTGCCAGTTGTTCGTAGCCGGTCTGCGGTGTCAGCGGCTGGCCGATCAGGGTCAGCTTTGCCGCAGCTTCTGTCGCGGCAGTCGACCCGGCGGCAAAGAAATAGGTTCGGCGAAAAAAACCGGCTGCCTGCGGCTCCGCCCCTTGAGCGTCGTAGGTTTTTGCGGTCAGCAAGAGTGCGTCGGCGTCATCTTTCGCACTGAGATCAACCAGAAACGGAGGAACCTCCTCCGCCCTGCCGGAGATGATCGCCGATTCCGCCCAGGCTAATTTCCCGTCGCGGGCGCGAACCGAATCGGGATGAGCGCGAACCAATTCCGCCAAAACCTTCATTGCTTCAGCATGATTGCCGGCCTGCTGCAAGGCCCTGCCTCGAAGCCATAAGGCATGATCTGCCAGTTTGGTTTTATTCTCAAATACGTCCGAATTCAAAATCGCCGCCGCACCCGTAAAATCCTTATTCTCAAACCGGATACGCGCGTGCAGCAGCTTTGCAAGTGCGCCCGTCTTTTTACCGGTAAACCGCGATTCTATATCAGCGACGACGGCTTCAGCCGGCAATCTCCCGTCACGCGTCATTTCACGCAAAGATTTTTGAGCTTCGTCCTCAGTCTGCTGTGCCGCGCAGCCGATAGCAAAAAAAGCGCATGATAAAACAATTGAAGTACTTAGTTTTTTTAGAAAATTGTAGAACATAAAGAAAATGTATTGCCATTTTTGATGCAATCTGCAAAAATCACTTTGCCTGACAGGATTGTCTTTGCAAAAAGCAAGATAGTATCATATTAAACAGATCCGGTATTTTCGGAGGGTAGTATTATGAAGAAATTATCGCTCTTAAACCTCTTGATTCTATTTTTAGGGGCGTCGGCTTTTTCACAGGATGCGAAACCGGCCGCTTCTGAGAACGATAACGACGTTGTCAAAATTTCGACGGCATTGATCCAGATCGACGTCAGCGTTACCGATCGAAAAGGGAAGATCGTTACCGATCTTAGGCGTGACGAGATTGAGATCTATGAGAACGGAAAAAAACAGGATATCAGTAATTTTTTGTTTATCAGCGATGTCCGCGAACTACCAGAAGAAAGGAAAAAGGGCGAGAAGCCCTCTCTCAACCTGCCGCCGCCGACACGCTTAAGGCCTGAACAGGTTGCGCGAACGATAGCCCTGGTCGTTGACGATCTGACGCTTTCATTTGAGAGTACGTATTATGTTCGCCGGGCGTTAAAAAAATTCGTCGATGATCAAATGCAGCCGCGCGATCTGGTGGCAATTATCAGAACGGGTGCCGGTGTAGGTGCTCTGCAGCAATTTACTACCGACAAGAGGCAGCTCTACGCCGCGATAGAGAAAGTTCGGTGGAACCCGTCGGGTACGGGACAGATCGGCGCCTTCGCACCGCTTCAGGCAAAAATAGACACCGGGGAACCGGAACAGACTCCCGGTCGAGGCGAACGAACTCCTGAGGGAATAGAGCGTGAGTTTAACGAATTCAGAAATAGCGTTTTTGCGACGGGTACGCTTGGTGCGGTCAATTATATAGTCCGCGGTATGGCCAATCTGCCGGGCCGAAAATCGATAATGATGCTTTCGGACGGCTTTAAGCTTTTTCCGAAAGATGCGTTGGGATTTAGGGAATCGGGGCGTGTCGTAGAGTCGGTCAGACGATTGGTCGATCAGGCAAACCGAGCATCGGTCGTTATCTATACAATGGACCCAAGAGGCTTGCAAACGCTCGGCCTAACGGCGGCCGACAATACCGGTGGCCGATCGGTCGAGGAAATTCAGCAATCGGTGAGCGAACGCCGCGATGAGCTGGAGGAAACTCAGGACGGGCTTGTCTTTCTGGCAAGGGAAACCGGCGGTTTTGCGATCATAAATAACAATGACCTTTCGGGCGGGATTCGACGCATATTAAATGACCAGAGCTATTATTTAATCGGGTATCAGCCTGATGATCAAACATTTGACCCCAAAACCCGTAAATTCAATAAGCTCGACGTCCGAATTACGCGGCCAGGGACGAGGGTTCGGTATCGAAGCGGTTTTTTTGCCGTCAGCGATGAAAAGATCGAAAAACCCGCACTTAACGGCAGTGAACGTCTGATCGACGCACTGACGTCGCCATTCGCCGTCAACGATATTGCGCTGAGCCTAAATACCGTGTTTTTAAACCATTCGAAAACCGGATCGTATTTGCGGTCGCTGGTTCATGTAAATGCCGGCGATCTTACGTTTTCGGATGACGCCGACGGGGCAAAAAAAGCAATGTTCGACATCCTCGCGGTCGGATTTGGCGACAACGGTATTCCGGTCGATCGAATATCTAAAGCATATACAATTACGTTGAAAAAGGATCTGTACGACCGGTTTTTGAGAGAAGGTTTTGTTTATGATTTCACTTTCCCCATAAAAAAACCCGGCGCATATCAGCTGCGTATAGCGCTCCGCGATCACGGATCGGAAAAAGTCGGTTCGGCAAACCAATTTATCGAGGTGCCGAATCTCAAGAAAAACCGGCTCACGCTGGGCGGCTTGGCACTTGAAAACGTTGCTTTCGAGGTTTGGCAAAAGCGAAATGCCGGAAACCCAACTCCATCGGCCAACGAACCTGCGTCTAACCCGTTGATCGACACATCCCTGCGAAGATTCAAAAATGGCACCGTTTTGAACTATGGCTTTGTGGCTTATAACGCCAAAACGGGCACTTCGAGACGTCCCGAGCTGATCCTGCAGACGAGAGTCTTCAGCAATGGGCAGCCGATTTTTGAGGGCAAACCGCAGCCGGTTTCGTTTGAAGGCCAAAGCGATCCAAAAGCAATTAATATTGGTTCTTCTCTCAATCTCGGAAACGCCATGAAAAGCGGTGACTACCTGTTGCAGATCATCGTAACCGACACGCTGGCGAAAGAAAAATACCGAACCGCCAGCCAATTTATCCAGTTCGAGATCATCGACTAAACACCTAAGAATTCAGCACGCTCGTCGGCGGCAAGCCGCGTTAATTTTTCACGAGTCTAACTGTCGGGAGAAGTTTGGAGGGTGGCTTAAAACCGTCCGCGAACCGGCACATTGTCAGGCCAGGCCTTCTAGAAATCGAGGGCAGAGCCTTACTTACGTGCGGGCTACTGACACCGAGGACACGGCCCTTACTTACGTGCGGGCTACTGACACGAGTAAAACGACTATTTTCCGTAGCTGACCCGCCAGATTTTTCGTCCGCCGTCGTCGGTGATAAGCATTGAGCCGTCCGCCGCGATGAGCAGGCCGACGGGGCGGCCCCAAACTTCGTTCGAGTTTTCGTCGGGCAGCCATCCGGTGACAAAGTCTTCGTACTTATTCCCCTCGAGTTTGCCGTTATTAAATGGAATTCGGACGATCTTGTAACCGCTCAATTTTTGACGGTTCCAAGAACCGTGCATCGCCACAAAGGCATCACCCTGATATTCCTTTGGAAACATTTTGCCGGTGTAAAACTCGATCCCGAGCGAGGCGACGTGCGACGTGAAAAGAACGTCCGGCACTATCGCTTTTTTAACGAGTTCAGGGTTTTCGCCCTTGCGGCGCGGATCTTCGTTTTGCCCTATGTAGGAATACGGCCAGCCGTAAAATCCGCCGTCTTTGACAGATGTTGCGTAGTCCGGAACCAAATTATCGCCCAGGCCGTCGCGTTCATTAACCGCTGTCCAGAGTTCGCCGGTTTTTGGGTTCCAGGCGAGGCCGATGGGGTTTCTGAGTCCCGATGCGTAGATGCGATGATTTTTCCCGTCGCGGTCATAAACCGAGATTGCGGCTCGTTTTGGGTCGGCTTCAACACTGACATTTGTCGCCGAACCGATAGAGACAAACATCTGCTTACCATCGGGTGAAAACAGAATATTTCGCGTCCAGTGCTGGTTGTAGCCGCCGGGCGTCAGTTCGACAACCTTTTCCGGTTCTCCGGCGGCCTCCGTCTGACCGGATTTGTATTTAAAACGGACAATCGAATCGGTGTTTGCGACATAGAACCAGTCTTTGTGAAAAGCCATTCCAAACGGCTGCGAGAGTTTGGCTGAAAACACAAATCGCTGATCGGCCCTGCCGTCTTTATTTGTATCGCGAAGTACAAGCACAGAATTTGCGCGCGAATCGGCGACAAAAACATCGCCATTCGGTGCCAGAGCCATCCAACGCGGATAACGCATATCACCCTCGGCAAAAACATTTATCTTAAACCCTTTTGGCACGCTAAGCTTTGCATTTTCAGGCTGATCGATCTGCCGCGAATTGCGGCGCGCACTTTCAGTATGAAACGGTGGCAGCAGCTTCGCTGGATCGATGGAATAAATCTGGGTCTTATCAAAATTAACAATCTCGGGCAGCTTAGCCGAAACCGCACCGGATGTCGGCGGGGGAGTCTGACCGACACATGCGGACGTCACAAAGATAGTCAGAAATGCTATAACTATAAGGTATTTGCTATACTGTTTTTTCATTTTTTCCCCAATTTTCGAATGTCCGAAATTTTAACTGTCATTCAAAAGGATAACCGCCAAGCGCCGCAAAATACAAGTTCGCTTGGGCTTCGCGGCGAATCTCTCGCCGCCGAGCACCTTATCTCCAGCGGCTATCGAATCGTCGCCGCAAATTTCAAAGTGCCGGTTGGCCGAAACCGCAAAGGTGTACAGATAACCGGCGAGATCGACCTGATAGCTATCGACGGTGACACGCTTTGCTTTATCGAAGTCAAAACGCGCAGATCGGACGATTTTGCACCGGTTATAGCATCCGTAAATACCCGCAAACAGCGTCAGATCACCCGTACGGCAAAGATTTACCGGCGAATATTTGGCATCCGCGACATCGAATTTCGATATGACGTTGTAACGGTGCTTTTGCCAAAACACGCTAAACCCGAAATCGATGTGACAAAAGGATTCTGGAACGAAACCAAATTTCGCAAGCGTTCATGGAGCGCCGAGCCGCGAAGAGATTTATTTTAATTCCTCAGGAGACTCAAATAGAGCGGCAAGCCACGAAGAAAAACTGGGGCGGTATATGGCTTTTTGATTTCGCCCGCAGCCGCCCGCGAAGGACGTGCTCTTGTGACAAAACGGCGTGCTGAGCCTTTTCATCAAGATTTCTTAAATAAGGCAACGATTCATTTTCATCAAGATTTTTCGTGAGGCAATTCGAAACCTTGACAACTTTTGATTCTGGGCATATGATGGCAAACGAATTTGACGTGGTCTAATTTGGTCGGACACGAAAGTGAAAACGAAACAGGGACTTTTTGGTCAAGGTTTTGGGTAAAATTGAGTTATCTGAGTTCCTTCTTTCTCCAAGTCAATTCAGAAGTTGGGCGGCGATCGCTTATAATAGACATGGCGATAGAGTAACCGCCAAACGCAAGCGTCTTAATGATATAGGAGGGCTAAAAATATGATCTCACGAAAAAGTTTATATGTTTTTGTAGCGCTTCTCGCTTATAGCATGACGGCTGGCGTTGCCAGCGTGAGCGTAAGTGGGATTGAGACTCGCAAGCAGGACGTTCCGTTACTTGTTCTTGAGTCGTCATCGAGCATAGTTAAAAATTTTGGCAGCAATAGTGCCTTGGCACGCGCCCCTCAAAATCCCGAATCTTTATACACGTTAGATTCGACTTTGGGTGAAATTTCAATTTATAACCGCGGAAATAGAATGTTAAAAAAACGTCTACCTTTCGCCAGCGGCGTAGAATCGTTTACGGTTGACTCACAAGGAAACATGTATCTCGTCAAGCGGAATGCAGAGATTCAAGTTATTGATTCAGACGGAAACTATCGTGATTCCTTCTTGTTTCCGCATGCGAATTCGCTTGGCGTGCTAACCAACGGAAATGTGGTTATTGCAACACCTTTTGCAGGCAAACTGTTGCATATTTACAGTCGGAAAGGTAGATTAATCAATAGTTTTGGAGACGTAAAAAACTTTGACTTTTCTAATCCCCGTCAGAATGATTTTTTGAATAGCGGGAAAGTTGTTGTCGGGCGTGAAGATGAAATTTATTTTATTTCAAAATATGCTCCTGTTCCTTACGTTCTTAAATTTTCAGCAAATGGCCTGTTAATTTCGGAATTTATCGTTAGCGGCAACGCCATTGACTTTCAATTGGAAAAAGCCAAAGACTTTTTGCAGAAAAAAAGAATTGACCAGGTTGGCGGTTTTACGGTCGTCACCTCCGCTGCGATACATCCTATGACGGGGCATCTGTGGATTGCTATGAATGGGCTCTCAACCACCGGAAACATTTACGAATACGGCAAAGCCGGAACAAAGATCCGTGAGTATGCGTTTATCGTCAAACCACCGCTTAAGGAGTTGTTTAATGTTACCCACTTAAAAGACATAGCTTTGAGCGCATCTTCTGTAAGCATTCTTACCTGGGGCGGCACATACGATTTTTTATTAACTGACATTATAGCTTCCGGTTTAACATCAGAAGTTTCTTTAAAAAAAGAAAAGGAAAAATCAAGTAGGTATCTAAATCTCAAGTACCTTTTTGGAGAAAAATCATTGCCATTTTTTCATTTCTCCAGTTTCGCAAATCCGCTGATACAACAAGGCGCTAGGTGCGGGCAGCCACAAAATTATTCTTGCGATGCCGATTGTGCATCGGCCTCCACCCCCACATCCGTTGATTGTGATAACGAAGTTTCTACTAGAATAAGAGTGGACGATGTTATAACTTCTTCTGATTGTAATAGAAAGCCAATATATGCAACGCCTGGTTCTACCAGCCCCGGCGGCTGCAAAATAACGGCTCAAATTTGTAATAAAGGCACTGGAAATACCGGATCACTAACGTTTGAGGTTAATTGTAACGCGGTTCCAACCCCGATTCCGACGCCCGACCCAGAACCTGAACCAACCCCAACTCCAAGTGGAGAAATTGGCGGCGGATGTGAACTTGGGTATTGCTCGCCTATAGTGATAGATGTGTCGGGTAACGGCTTTAATCTGACAAATGCCACAAGGGGCGTTCGTTTTGACTTAGATAATGATTCTGTCACCGAACAGCTTTCCTGGACATCTGTTAATTCCGACGATGCGTGGCTGGCGCTTGACCGAAACGGAAACGGCACGATTGATAGCGGACGAGAACTTTTCGGTAACTTTACGCCGCAACAGGAGCCGCCGCCGGGTGAAGAACGACACGGCTTTCGTGCGTTGGCAAAATTCGACAAGCCGCAACAGGGTGGAAATAGTGATGGCTGGATTGATGCTCGGGATGCAATCTTTTCAAGTCTGCGTCTGTGGCAGGACCAGAATCACAACGGCATTTCGGAGCCAGGCGAGTTACACACTTTATCATCGAAAGGTATTACGCGACTTGACCTCGATTATCAGGAATCGAAACGCGTGGACGCACACGGCAATCAGTTCAAATATCGTGCGAAAGTCAGAGATGAGCAAGGAGCACAGGTAGGCCGCTGGGCCTGGGATGTTTTTCTTGTGGCAGCGCAGTAAAAGTGTAAAAATACGGCTTGCTGCGTTTTAGAAAGAATTTGATTGACAATCGAGCCGTATAGAAGCAAACTTACAAAAAGGTAGCAGATAATGTACTTTTAATCACGCCCACTACGGTCGTTTAGCCTTTTTTTCATTGCTTTCATTCTTTTCTTTGATGCAGGGTAAATCGAGCAGACTCCAGCGTGGGCGGCAGGAACCGGCAAACACGCGGCTGTGTGCAAACCGTTCCGACCGAGAATTACTCCAGACCTACAAAATCAACATTGGCCAAATTGGCGGTCGGAGTCACGAATCGCGACGCGAACCGGAAGCGTTTTGACGATACGCTTATAGTATATATTTCGTCGGCCGGAACGTTCTCAAAAAAATAAATGCCAAATGAACTAGTCATCGCGGTTCGTCTGAAATTATTTGAATCAGTTAATGTCACTACTGCTTTGCTGAGGCTGAGTCCGGATGGAGACAATATTTGCCCGGAAACCGAAATGGCCGGTGTTGCCGCAGTGACGGCGGCCAGCGCGTCAATACGGCCATAGCCAAATGAATTGTTGGGAACCTGTGTTGACGGAATTCCGCCGCAAGTTTGAGGCGTGACAGTCACATCCGGGTTTGCGGTATTTTGCAGCAAGATTTTGGTTGCCTTGATCTCGCGTACCAGTTCGGAACGCGCAGACCAGAGCAGAGCAACGACACCGGCCGCGTGCGGAGCCGCCATCGAAGTTCCCTGCAGGTTTGCATAGGCCGTGTCGCCGGAATTGGTTATCGAACGAACATTGACGCCTGGCGCAGAAATATTTGGCTTTAGCAGATTCGGATCATAAAAGGTACTCGGCCCGCGGCTGCTAAAATTTGCCATGTTGTTGCTGACGTTGTATGCGCCAACCGAGAACGAAGAACTGTAGATCGCCGCCGGTGTCGTCACCGACGAGCAGCCGGGGCCGGTGTTGCCGGCCGACACGGCAACAAAAATTCCGGCGGCCTGTGTATTATCTACTATCAACTCGAGCTCGGCCCGCGTCGTACACCCCTCACTCGACGGGCAACCCCACGAATTATTCACAATATGAGGCCGCCGCGCCGGATCCGCATTGTTACCGGCCATATCCGTCGGTGCCATCATAAACTGAAAACATTCAGTATAAGTCGCAGGTGTGCCGTTGCCCCGATCCATATTCCGACAGCCGATCCATTGTGCACCCGGAGCCACGCCGACCTGGTTGCCATTGCCGTCATCACCGACCATCGTGCCCAACGTGTGCGAACCGTGCCCGCTGTCATCACACGGAACCGGTGTATCGGCACCGCAAATTCCGCCGCCCGTATGGATGGCGTCGTGCCAATTATAATTATGATCAGCCGTCGCGCCGTTCCAGCCCCGATACTGCGGTCTGACCGCGTCGTGCGACCAGCGAATTCCTGTATCCAGGCCTCCGACGACGATACCCGTTCCATCAAAACCCTTAGCCCAAACGGCCGGTGCATTAACATTTGCTACGCCCCATTCAACAGTATCAGGGGAAAGGGGCAGATTTGGGGAAACCTTGCGATTCGCAAGTTCCGGATCCTCGATCCAGCGCGACGGCCGGTTAGAATCGATGCGGGCAACGTCATCTCTTTTAGCAATTTGCAAAACCAGAGGCCTTTCAACCTCGGCCACGATCATATTTGCAGCCCAATATGATTGGTATTTGACGCCGCGATCTTTAAGAAAAAGCCGCAAATTAAATTGCGTCAGATTAGCATGTTTAGTCAGTGTGTTATAGACAAACCAGCCACGCTCGTCCTGATCTTTTATAGTATAGGCCGAACTTACATCTGCCTGGTCATTTAGCAAAATGACTATCGATGCACTTTCGCCGCCCTCGGTGTCAGCCATCACCTGTCCAGAAATTTTGTCGTCCTGAAAAATCGATGCACTTTGGCCTGATAGGTATTTGGGATTTGTAAAAGTCGAATCAAGGTATTTTACAGGCTTGGCGTGTATCAATTTGGCAGGTGCTATATCCGCCTTAATGACCGGCAAAAAAATCAACACCGCAGAAAATGCGGCAAAAAAAATAAATACACTCAAAACTGAAAAACGCACGCGGGATGATAAAAACATAAACGAACACTCCTGAAATCAAAACGGCCCCAAATACAATTTCGAGCGGCTGCGGATAATACAAGTTTATAACTTTGTGTATCTTACGGTCAATAAATCGCGTTGCGGCAGGCCGATCAGGATTCAAAATGAACAAAAACAGCACGAATCGCTATGCAATTCGTGCTGTCTGTAGAGATCATCCGGCGCCCGTCATTCAAGCCCAACAAAGTTGACATCGGCGAGGTTGTCGCTGATGTTGACGACGCGCGAACCGAAGCGGTAGCGTTTTGAGGTTACGCCTACCACATACGAGCCGCCTGCTTCGACCTCCTCGAACGTGTAAACACCAAACGAGCTGGTTCTTACCGTTCTACGGTTGCCTTCGGCGTCGGTGATGAACACCGTTGCGTTTCTCAGGCCCTGTCCGCTCGGGGTTGTGACCCGTCCGCTGACCGTTACACCGGCGGCGGTCGAACCGACCGCGATGTTGCCT
>JBGTEX010000004.1:0-49733 GCA_041747575.1 Pyrinomonadaceae bacterium | reverse complement strand
CAATAGGTCGGGCAGCCGACCGCCAAAACTGTCCGCAGTTGTCTCAAAACCGTCAAGCATTTGAACAAAGTACGACGATAATTTCATCAACGCATTTGCGGCGAGTCCCCAGTCGGCGACATGAAACTCGCCGTCCGGTTTAAGTACCCGATAAACCTCGGACATGGTCTTTAATTTGTTCTCCCGCGTTAAATGATGAAAAAACAAACTCGATGTGACGCGGTCAAAAGATTCGTTTTGATATGGCATATCATACGACAAACCCTCGTCAAATTGAATCTCGGCCCCGGCATCAAGCGATTTCTTTCTGGCGATCCCAAGTATATTTGGATCGCCGTCAATACCGGTTACCAAGGCTGTTGGCTGACTGTTCTTTACGAGAATCGCCAAAGTACCGGTCCCGCACGCGAGGTCTAAAATTCTGTGCCCCGATCGGATCTGGGCCTGCTCGACCAACGCTGTCTTAAATTCTCGCTCACGAGATGTCGCGGCGACAACCATGTCGTAATACGGCGACAGCCAGTCGTAATTTAACGCCGATATATATTGGTTCCCTTTCATTGCCGCATCTTTGCTTTTATCAACAACCGGCTTCGTGATCCGGCTGAAATAAATAAAGCGGCATTCATTTACGATAGCCGCTTTAATACTGGTCTAAATTAACCGGATGTTTTATTCATCGGCTGTCCGCAGCAGCAACGGGGCTGTTCATTTCCCGAACAGTCGGCCGGAGCTCCTTTGGTTACGGTTATTTCACAACCGCAGTTCTCATTCGTACAGCGATAGACTTCGTCTTTCTTTAATGCCATTTGTTAACCTCCTTGTCTCGAGCTGACGCTCTTGTATTGCAGTAAAATTAGCCTGCAAGATTAATTATAAACCCTAAAGCCAAGCACAGGGTCAAGGCGAAAGGCCGATCCGGTTACTCGCCTTTTGGTGACGGCGAAGGTGACGGTGCAGGTGCGCGTCTCGGAGCACTCGAGTGCCAATGGACAATACGCCATTTCCCGTCGCGTTTTTCCAGGACTGCGGTTCCGAGACCGCCGCTTTCAACTCGACGGGTTCCCATATCGGCAGCGAGCGAATATTTAAACGTCGCCCAGGCGGTTTTGCCGTCAACCTTTACTTTCATATCGGTAAAGGTATATTTTGTGTTCTTAAATTCTTTTAGCTCCGGAGCGAGGTGGGTATTACGATAATCGTTCCAGCCGTAATTTGCATGACCGCTTTCGAAAACAGTGACCGATTCGTCATTGGCCCAGATCTTATCCAAAGCAGCCAGATCGCCTTTTTCGACCGCTGCGGCCTCCTGCGTCAAAACATCTGTAACAGTTTTTACTTCGTCTGACTGACCTAAAGCTTTCTCATTGAGACCAAACACTGCCGCAACGATCGTTAGAACGGCTGCGATTGAAAGTTTTCCGAATATTTTTCTAGTCATTTTTTAATTTCCCCCTATGCATTTCTAAAGTTAAATCTTACTAAGTGTTTCGACATCCAAATCGACAGAGGTACGAGAAAAGTCAATTGCACCAAAGGCAGTAATCCAATGTCGATAATTGGCAAAACAATCATTTGCTGGCCGTATGACCACAGGTTAAAACGAAAAGCGAACCATTCGAAGACGACAGCACACAGAGCCCCCAAAATCGCCGCGCTGAAGTAGAATATCTTGCCGGTTGGATTCATCACAAATATCAAAAACGAGTAAATCGCTACGGTCGTTCCGGCATCCACCAGTGAAGCAAGTGAGCAAAAAAACAAAGCTCCAACCAAATCGGAACCCGGCGTCGATTGGAAAGCAAACATCTGCGAAAGTTCCCAAATCAGATTGACGATGAAGGCGACCGCGAACAGAACCACCTTTGAAATTGCGGGTTTACTGGCAGCCATTTGTTCACTTTCGATTTTCACCATTGTCAATCATTTTCAAACCGGATGATGTTGTCTGGGCGGTTTGCTTTGTATTCGCGCTCGGCTATGATCCGGTCGGCGCTTGGCCGTCCGAATTTGTAAAACACGGCCGGTGTTACAATTTGATCCAAAAGGGTCGCGGTCAAAATACCGCCGACGACGACGACGGCCAGCGGATGCAGGATCTCTTTTCCGGGGGCGTCTGCTGCCAGTACAAACGGTATTAACGACAACCCGGCGGTCAGGGCGGTCATCAAAACCGGCACAAGGCGTTCGAGTGAACCGCGGATGACCATCTGCTCTGTAAAATCTTCGCCTTCTTCACGCATCAGGTGCAGGTAATGCGAGATCATCATGATCCCGTTTCTGGAAGTTATTCCAACCAGTGAGATAAAGCCTACAAGAGTAGCGATCGAAAAAATGCCGCCCGACAAAAGTAAAGCGATGATCGCACCGATCAGAGCGAGAGGAATATTGATCATCACCTGAGCGGCGCTTCGCCAATCGCCGAGGGCTTTTATCAGCAGGAAAAAGATCGCGACTAGCGAGAATATTGTCAGAGTCGAAAGCGTTCGCGTCGCTTCTTGCGAAGCCTGAAACTGCCCGCCAAATTCGACAAAATATCCCTGCGGCAAACTGACTTGCGTCGCAACCCGCTGCTGCATTTCACCGACGACCGAACCGAGATCCCGCCCCGACGTGTTGGCCGACACGACGATCCGCCGCTGTGTATTTTCCCGAAGCACTTGATTTGGTCCCGGTATCTCTTCGATCGTCGCTACAGCTGACGCAGGTATCTGGGTCCCTTGCGGCGTGTCGATAGTTACGCTTCGCAGTGCGTCCACACTTGAGCGCGATGCGTCGTCAAATCGAACGACGACGTCATAACGTCGCTGTCCCTCGATCGCCTCCGAAACTTTTTTGCCGTTCAATGCGGTTTCCAGAGTTTCGGCGACTTCTCCCGGTGACAGGCCGAATTGAGCTGCTTTCGCCCGGTCAATATTAAACCGAACCTGGGGTATCAAAACCTGTTTTTCTATATTTACATCGGTCGCGCCCTCGACGGTCTGCATAACGTTGCGGATCTCTTCGGCCTTTGACCGCAGGGTAGCAAGATCATCGCCAAATAATTTGACGGCGATCTGCGCACGGACTCCGGACTGCAGATGATCCAGTCGATGCGAGATCGGCTGGCCGACATTAGACGTAATACCCGGAATGATCGCCAGTTTCTCGCGAATGTCGTTCAGGATCGCCTCGCGATCGCGGCCCTTTTTCAGATCAACATCGATCTCGGTGTAGTGAACGCCTTCGGCATGTTCGTCGAGTTCGGCCCGCCCGGTTCGACGTCCGGTCGAGATGACCTCGGGAACCTGCAGAAGCTGCTTTTCGGCGATCTGGCCGATACGATTTGACTCGGAAAGGCTAGTGCCCGGTTGTGCCAACACATTAATCGTCAGCGTGCCCTCGTTAAAGTCGGGCAAAAACGATGTTCCGACAAATGGCAGTGTAGATATGGCTAAAAGAAACAGAATCGCCGCTCCGGCCATCACCTTATACGGATGGCCGATCGTTTTATGCAGCAGCTTTTCGTCCCATTTTTTTAGGAACCTGACGATAAAACTGTCTTTCTCCTCGTGCATCGCTTTCATCTTTGGCAACAGATACGACGCCAAAACGGGCGTTACTGTCAGACTGACAAAAAGCGAAGCAACAAGGGCCGTAATGTAGGCCAGACCGAGCGGAGCCAGCAGACGGCCTTCGACGCCGGTAAGTGCGAATAGAGGAATGAAAACGAGCGCGACGATCACGGTTGCGTAAACGATCGATGTCCGCACCTCGAGCGAGGCGTGATAAACGACCTCAAGCGTGGGACGCGGATTTTCGGCGTGGCGATTTTCGCGCAGACGTCTGAAAATATTCTCGATATCGACGATCGCATCATCCACGAGTTCGCCGATCGCGACCGCCAGACCGCCGAGCGTCATCGTATTTATCGATATTCCAAATGCATAGAGAACAAGAAACGTAACGACGAACGACAGCGGAATGGCCGTCAGCGTGATAAATGTTGTTCGAAAATTAAGCAGGAACAGGAAAAGTACGATGACAACCAGAATTGCACCGTCACGCAGAGCTTCGACAACATTCGAGATCGATGCATCGATAAAACTAGCCTGTCGGAACAGTTTGGTATTTATCTCAACATCACCGCTCAGCGTTGCCTGCAGGTCCCGCACGGCCTGATCAACTTTTTCGGTCAGTTCGAGCGTCGATGCACCCGGCTGCTTTTGCACCGACATAATGACGGCCGGCGTGCCCATCGTTCCGGCATCGCCACGTTTAATACGCGAGCCAAATTCGACAGTCGCGACATCGCCGAGCCGTATCGCCGTATTGTTTCGATAGACGACGACCGTCTGTTTTAATTCATCAATCGAGTAAAACCTACCGAGATTGCGGACCAGAAATTCCTGGCTATTGGTGTCGACAAAACCGCCCGTCGAATTGAGATTAGAATTTTTGAGTGCGTTTGAAACTTCCTCGACCGTAACGCCAAACTGCCGGAGCTTTTCGGGCGAAAGCAACACCTGATACTGCTTTACGCCGCCGCCGATATTGATGACCTGCGAAACGCCAGGTATCGTCAGCAAACGCGGGCGGATCGTCCAATCGGCGATCGTCCTGACATCAAGCGGGCTCGTCGTGCCGTCGGTCGAGCGAACGGAGATCAGCATAATCTCGCCCATGATCGACGAGATCGGTGCAATAAATGGCGTGACACCCGCTGGAAGCTGCTCGTTGGCCTGAGAAATTTTTTCGGTCACGAGCTGCCGGTTGCGGTAGACATCGGTGCCCCAGTCAAATTCGACGTAAACAATCGCCAGGCCAACACCGCTTTGCGAGCGCACGCGTGTCACGCCCGGCACGCCATTCATCAAAGTTTCGATCGGAAACGAAACCTGGGTCTCGACCTCTTCGGGTGCAAGTCCCTCGGCCTCGATCAGGATCGTCACCGTCGGTTTATTTAGATCCGGAAATACATCGACCGGTAGATTAAGAGCAACATAGGTTCCCCACACAAATATAAGAGCAGCCAGAGCCACGACAATCAGCTGGTTATTGAGGGACCATTTTATTATTCCGTTGAGCATTATTTATTTCAGAACCGGACGACTGCTAATGGACCGCCTATCGCTTGTTTTCAAGGTCCTTTATTAAATTTTTCATTTCGTCGATCTCCCGACGCTGAGCTTCGATAATATCGTCGGCGAGCTTTCGAACCCGCGGGTCGGCGATATTCGCCCGTTCACTGGTTAAAATGGCGATCGAGTGGTGAGGTATCATTGCTTTCATCCAGGAAACGTCTTCGATAGTTTCCTGACTTCTAACCAGCCAGAGTGATAATGCAAAGAGGACAAAACTCCCCACCAAAATGCCCAGGTTAATACGCCAATTCGAATACATCTTGAGCATGAACAGCAACATAATTATCGCCATTACTGCACCCATATAGACGGCCATATAGGCTCGTGTCTCACTAAAAAAGACATGGTCCATTTGGTAGGTATTCAGATACATTAGACCAAACATCACGATGGTCGATGTCGCGATCATAGCCCCGAACTTTGCATATCCACTTTTCATTTTCTTTCCTCCTTGTAAGTTTGGTTATAGGTGGGGAGCGACTCATTGTGCTATTTATGCAACAAAGCCTATTTGCTCCATTTTGTTCGCCAATCCTTCATTTTTTTAATTTCAGACTCCTGCTCTTTAATTACCTGCGCCGCAAAAGATTTGAGTTCCGGATGTTCGGCGCTGGTCAGTGCCTCTTTGGACATAATCACTGCACCCTCATGATGTGGCGTCATCATATCTATAAACCGGATATCGAATTCAGCTCCAGAGAATGAGTCCATTTGTTTCATTTCGTCACCCATCATTACTTTCATCGAATCTTTCATACCGGACATTTCCATATTTATCGCCGCAGGTGTGCCCGAATACCATTTTTCACGCCATGTTTTAAGCGTGGATATCTCTTTGGTCTGATCGTCGATGATCTTCTGCGCAAAATTCTTCAGATCATCATTTGCTGACCTGGTCAATACCATTTCCGCCATTTGGATAGCCCCCTGATGATGGACCACCATCGTATCGATAAACTGAAGGTCATAGGGTTGTTTCGCGGCGTCGGGCGAACTTTCCATAGCCGAGTGCCCCATTTGCATCCCATCATTCATAGGCATTGATCCATGATCTGAACTATTCGAATTCATATGCGAATTTGTGTTATTCATCATAGAATCGTGGTTCGCCGACCCGCTATTACCCATCGATGGTCCGCAGCCGGCAAACGCCAACGCCGCAGAACCTGCTAAAAGCGAAATCATTAAAATTTTCATTGCTTTACCTCCCGATCCTTTTACTTAATCCGTAATAACTATGCTGCCTTTATACATGCCCATACCGCAGCTAAAATTGATAGATCCGGCCTCGGTGGGCATGATGCTGACAATGACGTCTTTGCCGACTGGCAGATTTTTGCGAATTTTCTGTTTTGGAAAAACCACAACGCTTCCGCAATTGTTTTTGTCGGCGCGGTTAAATACGAGATTCAGCTTGTGACCCGCCTCGGCGTCGATCGACGAAGGTGAAAAGCCATTCTTGTCGACCTTGATCTTTACGGTTCGCGTATGAGCCGCGACGACGTCCGTCTGTAAGAAGAACGCTCCGCCAGCGACTAACATAAGTGCTGCTGCTGCAATAATTAATTTGAGTTTTTTCATTTTTGTTTACTTCCTTTTTCTTTCTTAGAGTTTAATTTTCGGTGACGACCACTTTACCGCTCAGCATATCCATGCCGCATGCAAATGCGATCTCGCCGGCATCTTTTGGTGTAAATTCGACGAGTACGGTTTCGCCTACATCCAGTTTTTTGCGGATGCTTAATTTTGCGAAAACAACCTCGCCGCCACAGTTATTTGCGTCCGATCTATAAAACGCCAGCTTTACCGGCTGCCCCTTTTTGACCGGAATTGACGCGGGTTCGTAACCTTTCTCCGAAACCGTTATCTTGGTCGCTCCGGCGGGCACATTGGCCAATTTGACCGGGCCATTTTCGCCGGCTGGTACGTCGACGATAAACGGGACACTGATAATCTTACCGGCACGCTGAAACTGGGCCCATAATTTGTACATTCCAGCCCGGGGAAACGTCGTATGGGCCGACACTTCGTAGCCGAGAGCCTTTTTATCGCCTTTCGTTTCCTCGCCGTGCGAATGTCCGTCCGCTCCATGATCCTTTTCTCCTTCCATTTTCATCCCGTCCATCGATTCGCCTTTGGCCATCGGATGAGCGTGGACAAAATCGACGAGATCCTCGCTGATGATCACGAAATGGGCCAGTTCGCCGAGATAATTCTCAAGGTCAGTGACGGGTTTTCCGGATGCGGCGTCAAAAGCCGCGAAATCGAGCGTTAACTCTTGCCCGGCTTTGATCGCGACACTTGGTTTCATGGTAACTTTCAGCCCATCAACAGCCTTTTCAAGTTTGGGGTCCGCAACCAAAGCTGTTTTTGACCTCGCGGTTCCGGCGACTTTCAAATCCAGCTTTTCAACCACCTGCGGCGAGTTTTGCGGTGTAAAATCGGCATACAGCTTGTAATCGCCTCCGTTTGGAAAGGTATGTTCGACACGAAAAGTTCCGTCCGATGTCGGCTCGGGGTGGATATGGTAAAATTCCGCCAAATCGTTCGAAACAATCAACAGGTGCATCGGCTTTTCGTGCACGACCTGGAGGTCTTTTACGACATTTCCGGCTTTATCCTTCACGGTGAATACAAAATCTGCCGGTTTCCCTGCCTCGACCTGTGCGGGCTGGGTCTGAAAAGTCATCCGAAAGTCGGATTCGCCGTGCGTCTTATTGTCGTCGCCATTCGTGTCGCCTGAGGCGGCGGTGTGCGAATTGTCAGCGTTCATATTCGCCGTTCCGCTGTTGCACGCCGCAGCAAATAAGCCGGCAATCGATAACACAAATATTGCTGCTAATGTATATTTTTTTCTCATTACTAAAATTCCCCAATCAATTATTTTCGCGCCAGATAATAGACCCAAAATGATTCCGTATCTTCGCTGACCAATTCTCCATCCGAGTTATAGGCTCCGATGTCTCTAAAGCCGATATTATTGAGCTGTTCGATCTGTTTACCGATGCAGATATAATAAATAAGCAGCGAAAACCGGTGGTCGCTGTCGTTCACGATTGCATAACTGTCGTTATCAACCTCATGCCTTTTCATCAAAAGGTGCCGTGGGTAAAAAAAAGCGTACGACAGCATATTTTTTATCAGCGACACATTAAAACGGAGTTCTGTCAGCCAATAGGGTTTCTTAAAATGCCGGTATCTGCGATTGTGACTCGAAAACATAACCGTAGCTCCGGGCTTAAGTACACGATGGATTTCGGCGAGGATCTTTATTCGGTCGTCGTGAACCACGGCATCGATCCCGTTATAAGAAAAAAGGACAAAGTCGAATGTTTCATCGTCAAATCCCTCCAAATTTCGAGCGTCTCCGCATAAAAATGTACCTTCCTTGTATTTATTTTTAACAAGGTCGATAAACTCTGGAATGTAATCAATGCCCGTATATTCCCGACTCCGAGGCAAAATATACTTGGTTGTACGGCCGCCGCCCACACCAATATCCAGAACCTTTGCTTTGGAAAGTTTGGGGGCGAGTTTTTCAAACAACACCTCCTCCGCCGGGAAAAGTTTTTCCAGACCCGCGTAGTAATCGAGAACTTTCGCTTTCGAATACGTTTTTTTATTTAACAGATAAATCACAACTTTTTCTGGTCTAAACTCCTTCCTCCGCATTCACTACAAACCTAGCTGTCGGGCTGCGTGGTCCTAAGCTGGTAGACGCCTTCGGTTACGACTCGCTCTCCCTCTTTTAACCCAGATACGATCTCGTAATACTCGGCACCTTCTGCACCCAAAACGACGGGCCGCTTTTCAAACGTTTCGCCACCGTCAAAAACAAAAACAAAACTCTCGCCCTGTTCCCGGACTACGGCTGATTTGGGAACTGCAAGAACCTGCTTGTTCTCACTTGTGTCAATTGTTATTTCGACAAAGTTCCCGTCCTTTAGCCGACTAAAGGGGTTCTTGACCTCATAAATAACTGGCACAGTTCGCGTCTGGTCATTCACGGTTTGACCGATCGATACCAAACGCCCGTCACCATCAGGCGTTCCTATTGTGTAAACTTCACCCAAAAGAACTGACGACGTAAAACTCGCCCGCGTTGATTCGCGAACAAGAGGTAAATCTTTTTCAAAAACATTTGCCTCAAGCAAAACGGTCGACAGATTAACGATATTTATCAATTCCGCACCGCTTGCAACCTGTTGGCCGCTGGTCGCTTTTATCTGGTCTATAAATCCCGTGACAGGCGCGATCAGCGGGAAATTTCGCAGGGGCTGTCTCACGCCGACCGCTCCAAAAATTGTCTGCCCGGCTTGGGCCGCCTTTATCTGATCACCCAACAAAGCAACCTGTTTATCGGCTGCCGTGACTTCCTGTTCGACCACGCCGACGGCGGTACGAGCCTCTTCGACGCGTTTAGCCGGCGCGGCGCCGACTTCGAGCAGGTTTTGTGAACGCCGCAATTCCCGCTCCGCCTGTGCGAGCCGCGTCCGGGCCTGTTGCGCAAGCGATCGGCTTTCGGCCTGCTGGGACTGGAGAGCGAGGGCCGTATTGCGCAGTTCGAGCTTTTTAGCCTCGATCTCACGCCGCTGCGCCTCGACATCGAGCCGTTGCGATTCAAGATCGACCTGCCCCGACACATCTAGAACCTGTTCGATAAATCCAATTTGCTGTCCCCTCGAAACGGCATTGCCGAGTCCAATTGACTGGGCAAAGACGACCCTTCCAGAAACCTGAGCCGTGACGACTCCGTTCGAATCCGGTCGCACTCGCACCATGCCGGTCGTTTTTAATCCGCTGGCAACATTCCGCGTGTCGATCAACTGAGTCTTGATTCCGAACAGCAGCTGCGATTCCTTGGGAACTGTGATCAGCGACCCAACCGGCAAAGTGTTGACACTCGCCGCCGTAAATGATTCGGTCGGGATAGCCACCGCCTCGCGCGTCTGTGTCGGCGGAATTAAAAAGGCCAGCAACAACGCTCCGACAATAAACACCACGAGAGCAACCGCCGTGACGGGAGCAATACGTCGAAAAGTGAATGCATTTCTTTTCTTTAGCGTATAGACAAAAAATCCGACCGCTCCGCCGGTGAGCAAAAGCAAAACAAATAGCCCGCCCCAAAATGAGATTCGAAGCGGGGCTCTCGCGACGGTTACCGGGAAATCCGCCGAAAATCCGCGGCTTTCGCTCAGAACCACCTTAAACAGCAACTTGTAATCGCCTGCCGCACTGGATTTGTAATTGCTGCGGTACAACCCACCAGCCTCCTCGATCGCGGCAATGCTTTCTATCACCACCGTGCCATCAGGCTGTGTAACGCTGAACGAAACCGCCGCTTTTTCGATCGGAAGCGGACCCGAGCCAAAACCGCCCTCGACTTTTTCGCTTAGAGCGATCAAAACCTGCTGCGTCTCGCCAACTCGCGGGTCACCCGGCGAGCGCTTGAGAATTATGGTAAATTGCCCGCCATCGTTCTGAATATTGCGCTCGGCGGTGATCATCGAGATCGAACTGGGAGCCGCGGCCTGACCGGCACCCGCAG
Source organism: Pyrinomonadaceae bacterium (assembly GCA_041747575.1). GTDB lineage: Bacteria > Acidobacteriota > Blastocatellia > Pyrinomonadales > Pyrinomonadaceae > OLB17. Next base: position 39,062 of record JBGTEX010000004.1, on the reverse strand, counting down.
AATGATCGTCCTCTCCATTTGCCCCAGCTAACGGCGCCCACAAAAAGGCCGCGGTGACGATGACGAAGAGCAAGACAAGGCCCTTCGCAACCCGCGCAGCGGACGACAATCGGCGGCTAAGTTCGGGATGGTTGCGTGATTTAGACATTAGTGTGAATGTGCTGATCCATAAAGAGCCTGCATGGTCAAAACGTCGATCCTGATCGCCTCGGTAATCGATTTGGCCTCATCTTCTTTCGCTCCGTTGGCCTTGATATCGACACCTAACAGCAAATCGTTGTCATGGCCCTTGCCACCGAACTGTGCTAAAAATCCGGCCGGAAATCCCTCGGCTTTTATTTCTTTTATAACCGGTGAACCATCTTTGTTATCGTAAATAATGACAAATTCCTTGCCGGCCGCCTTGACGACAGTCGCCGCTCCGACCTGTGTTCGAGGCCCGGTAGCCGTCGAAAACGCGAGGTACGAATGATGATCCTTTTCCGTTATCTTGCTACTCGTATCTTTTTCGATCGAGGCGATCTGAGCGTCGGATAGGTCTTTGTGCTGCGTCGTAAATGTCTGAGCCGTCGGTATCGCGGCTTTGACGCTCGCCGGCACATCATCCGCTTTCGTCGTCTCGGGCGCGGTGGCAGGTGCTGAGTTTGTTACGGTCTTATTTCCCGCAGCAGTTGTATTTATATTTGTCGGCGAGCTAGACGAACACGCCGAGACAAATAGTCCTGTCGATAAAAGGGACGTCAATATAATTATTTTCATGGTTTCTCCTGTTTAATACTTTCTACTTTTGATTCTTCAAGCTTTATGGAACTTCCGCCGATAAAACCTTTCCGATTCAGCGATTTCAAAAATTCATCTTTTGTAAACTGGCCCGGCACCAAGTCTGTTGACGGTAAAACGGAAGGCGAACCGGACACAAAAGCATCCGGCGGCAGTGCCGCCCCTACAGCGGCCTCCAACTCGGCAAGCGACGTATAGTAATCCTCAAGTACCTGGTTATACCCAGAAACATTCTCATTCAGCCGACGCTGCTCGGCGACGACCTCAAAAATGGAAAAATCGCCCAGACCGTAAGCCGCCCTGACCGTCTGTAGATTTGCTTCAGCACGCGGAAGGATCTGAGTCGAATAAACGACCAATTTTTCCGCTGCGGCACGGTAACGCCGGTAGGCGACCGACACGTCGCGTTTTATCGTCGCCTCGAGAAATTCACGCTGCCGGGTGGCCAGCAACTGTTCACCCGCCGCCGCCGCGATCTCGCCCTGATTTCGATTAAACACCGGGATCTCGACCGCGATCTCAAATGTCAGAGCACTATCACTATTGTTTGCAAATCCGCCGCCCGCAGTTGGCGGCAGATCAACAATGCCCCTATTTTTTGAATACCGAACCGAGGCCGCGACATTGGGGACCGATTGCGATCGTGCCAATCTGACCTTTGCCGAACCGATCCGCTCGCCAATCAGCGCCGCCCGTAGATCGGGCCGGTCGCGAAGAGCATTCTCAGTCAAGGCTGATAACGTCAGATCAAGCATCGGCGGACGTTCGGCCTGCGGAGCGATCGTAAATGGTTCGATAAGGTCAAAACCGGCCAATGTGCGAAGCTCAATAATTGCGGCATCGAGATCGGCAAGCACCTGAATTCTTTGGACGCGCAGCCGATCGCTCTCAACCTTGACCAAATTTACGTCGAGAGGAGCCACATCGCCTTCTTTTAACCGGGCCTCGGTAACCCGAACCAAATCGGCATCTGACGCCAGAAGCTTTTCGATCACATCCAACTGACGGGCTGCGGAAACGGCGATGGCATAATTTTTCCGAATATTAGCGGCTATTTCGCGTTCGATGGCAAAAACATCGGCGCGAGCTTGTTCCAATTCAAGCCGTGCTACGGCAACTCTCTTCGAGCGTTTGCCGCCCAGCTCAAAGGTTTGCGAGATGCCAGTTGAGAAATCAAACTCGTTCTCGCCGCCCAGAAATCGAGGACTGCCGTATTCCGTTTCCAATACCGGGTTTGGACGTAGCCGCGACTGGAGCAATCGTCCTTCCGCGATCGCGATCCGCTGACGGGCCGAGAGCAGATCGGCCCGTCCGCCAATAGCTCGGTCAAGCAGTTTTTCAACCGTCGACCCAGCCTGATCAATGTATAGGGCTGAAGCACTGGGCATCGGTGTGGGTGACTGCAACGGCGGGACCTGCTGGGCGAATGTCACCGAACAAAACAAAAAAATGACGAGGCCATAGAAGGATGCCTGACATCGAGATCTGACTTTTTGCAAAGAAATATATCTGGCCATTAAATTGAGTGCTTTAGTTGCAAGTCGCTCCCGCCTAATCTTAAACGGAGATCGGATCCTCGTTCACGCCAGGGCCGTCCGCAAAACGCCAAACAATATACAGGAGACCGCCGAGAAGCACGATCACCATCCCGAAGATCAGGAAAACAGCCGTCTGTGTAAGCCAGGATGTTTCGCCCTCGACCGCCATGACGGGCACTTTGACCTGTAGTCCCGAAAAGGTCGCCGTATCGGTCTCTCCGCCGTGCGTAACGCTCGCTCGCATTTTATAGACACCGAGCGGCATCGCCGGAATCTTTAGGGCATAGGAACCGGCCTGTTCGCTCGACTCGAGGGCGAGTGTGTAAACGGTTCCATTCTCCGACTCGATCTCGACAACCGAAGTGGCATCGGAAAATGGAGCATTCGTCGCAAAACTGGTTAAGAATAACCGTCCCTCGGTTGCCTTGTCGGGTTCGAGATCCGGATGTTTGACCATTATTTCGATCTCGCCCAAATGGGACGAATGGGTCACAATTCCCTTTGCACTCGCCGTCGATTTAGGTTTCGTATCGTCGTGGTCCTCGCCGCCATGTGCGAACACAACAAATCCATTCGTAACATTAACCAGAAGGATCAAAAGACCTGCCGTCAAAGCTCTCTGGTTTTTACCTGCAATATTTCGGATGTTCATAACTTGCCCTTCCCGATCGACTTTCGACATATCAGAACTCATCTAGATGGCAACTACCGTGCCTAAGGGTTGTTTTGGTAAATTGTCAGGAATTTACTGGGTGTTAACGCATCTACTTCTGTTTGTGGTTTTAGGTAGTGAAGAAAAAATGCCTGCTATCAGACAAGTCATTGTCTGATATTAGACACTCCGGCTCCCGTTTTGAAGGAATCCAAGAAGTGGTGTTGTGGAAAGCCTTGGCCTGAATCGCTTTGATTTGCCCCGGGAACGTTCGATTACTTGGCAAGAAGGAAGGTCTCGGAATCACCATAATTTAACGGCGTACCTTCATTGACCCGCTCACCCGGCGACGCACGTCCTTGTCCCCAATATTCGGGCAAGAGAGAACCGCCAATTTCAATTTCGGTATTTTTCTTATTCCAATGATGCAAAGCACAATCGCCGATAACCGAGTCGGGAGTATCAGCTTGTCTGATCGTCCATATAAATTCACTTGCGGAAATAATTCGGCTTGTAAATTCTTGAGGTGTTTCATCCGACAAAAAAGGATTGTCGTCAAAATTTATTAAAAGCTCAGGTCTTGAATAAAGATCGTAAAAAAAGTCCGCATCACTTTTAGTCAATTTCTTTAGAATCACTTTATCGTCGAATAGCAAGTCAGTTGTCATTTTTCAATTTCCCGTAGCTGTTGTTATATACCTTTCCTTTTTTCGGATGCGTAAATTTCAATGCTGACCAATCAGAGTTCAAGCTGATACATTTACTTTCCACAAGTCCGTATTCATATCCGATTCTTATGACCGATTTCATATTAAGGTCGGTTTTATTTTTCCCATCTTTGAGCCAGGAAACCCAAAGCGAACCAGTCTTTTTTAAATGTTTCTTCAAAGCAGGGAATTCGTCGTGAAAATCCTTTTGCGAAATCACAAAAAAATGAATGTAATCAAACTCCCCGACAAGTTTTGTTTCCAATTCAACCGGCGGAAGTTCAATAGCCTTAACAACATCTTCGGGTGCGTTTATAAAAATGCTCCGTGCATTTTCTTTAATTCCCATTTTTTCAGATATTTTTTTATTCATCAGTCTGTTTGCAATTCCTTTTTCAAGGCCGACAGCCGGTTTGCAACCTCAGTTCGATGATTGTCGGCATTACCCGCGGGCGAACGCGATTGGCGTAACCTTGTAGTTCAACGCGGTGGTCGTGCCGCATGTGAGGTCAACCGTGCAGCCAGTTATCATGGCGGCCATGTCCGATGCGAGAAATACGGCAGCGTTGGCTATGTCTTCCGTCAATGGAAGTTTTTTGAGCATTGTGTCATCTTCCATTTTTTTTATAAATTCTTTCGTCTTTTCGCTGTCATTTGCTGCTGCTTCTTTAAATACCCTTGAATCTGGAGAGCCGGCCGATCGTATATTTACCACCCGCACGCCATAGGGTCCCAACTCAGAGGCCAGATTCCTCGCGAAGCCTTCGATCGCAGAGCATGCTGGGCCAAAACCGCCGACATTTGCATAGCCGACCCCACCCGGCGTGGCGGTCAGAGACATAATAACTCCAGATCCTTGTTTCTTCATCACTTTTCCGGCCGCAGTCGAAGTAATAAACTGCGTTTTCATCGCAATATCGACCGGACGCACAAAATCATCCAGTGACATATCGATTAAAGGCATTCCCTGCGTATCCTTGAGCCCTACGGCATTGAATGAAATATTAACAGTCTCGCCGCTAACGGTTAGCTTGTCTATTTGATCACTTACCTGTTTTTCACTCAAGGCATCGACCTCTGCAGCTTCCGCCTTACCGCCGCCGGCCTTTATCTCTTCAGCAAGTTTTTCCAGAGGTTCGAGATTGTGTCCTGTGACAAATACCTTGGCTCCCGCTTCGGCAAATGAGCGGGCAACCGCCCCGCCGAGCGAGCCGCCGGCACCGTAAATAATTGCGTTCTTGTTTTTAAGTAACATCTGTTTTTCTAACATAATTTTTCTCCTTGCTAATTTTATTTCTCTTGTTTGTTAAAATGTATGAGCCAGTTGATGCCGAATTTATCGATAAATTCGCCATAGTATGCTCCCCAGAATTGATTGGCCAACGGCATTTCGACCTTTCCGCCGGCGGACAAACCGTCGAAGAGGCGGTCGGCTTCTTCCTGGCTGTCCGGCGAGATCATGACCTGAACATTGTTGCCGACGCTCAGTTTTTTCCCCATTGATTCGATAGCGTCTGTGGCCATCAAATAATTGTCGCCGCCGATAGGCAGATTTACGTGCATAACCTTATTTTGGTCTTCCAAAGACAATTTGTCGCCCTCCGGCATGTCCTTAAAACGCATAATGCCGCCCATGAATTCGCCGCCGAAAACAGACTTGTAGAAATTGAAAGCCTCTTCGGTGTTGCCGTTAAAATTTAGATATGGATTAATTGCTGTCATTTTTTTGTTCTCCTTAAATGTCAATTCAAAGTTATTTTTTGTTTTTTGAGGTCGAAGCGTATCGTTCGATGAGTTCAGCCACTGCATCCGGCTGCTCTTCGCTGACGAAATGTCCGCTGTTTTTAATGATTTCAACCGTAACGTTCGTAGCGCCATATTGCGGCAAAGCTTTGGCGGTTATCGGAATAAGCTGTCCCATTGCCTTGTCGCCGCCGGCGAGCACCATAGGCACGTCAATAGCACTCCGATGCTCGTCGCTAAACTTTTCATTTGCCTCAAACGCGCGGTAGAACTCTAATCCGGCGCGTAACTTTTCAGCAGTGCCGTACGAATTTGCATAGTGAGCAATATCCGCATCGGTTATTGCATCGCGAATCACCGCAAAACGGTTAATAAACGCTTCCCGTATGTAAAGGGATTCCCGCCCGGCGATTAACTTTTCAGGTGCATTTGGCGTTCGATGAAAACCAAAATGCCAAAGTTCAGGATCGGCTTTGAGTTCCGCCCACGGCTTAATGCCGTGCAAAGGCGAATCAAGCATCATTATTCCGCGCGTGAAATCAGGATATAGACGCGCGTATGCGTAAGCGACCATCCCTCCAACATCGTGTCCGGCAACATAAACCTGTTCCAATTTAAGTTGTTCGGCGAGTTGATAAATGTCTTTCGCCAGGTTCGCCGCATCGTATCCGTCGGCAGTCGCAGCCGACCCGCCCACGCCTCGCAAATCAACGGAGATGACGGTGAACTTCTTTGCCAGACGGGGCATGATTTTGTGAAACTCATACCAATCCTGCGGAAAGCCGTGTATCAAGATGACGGCAGGACCCGTTCCGCCGCGAACATAATGAAGCCTTGTGCCGTTCACTTTTGCAGTGTCGGATGTAAACCCTTTTCCGAGTTTCGCAACTGCCGGATCAACCTGCCGTTTTGTCTGTGCCTGAGCAGAAACGACGCAGCACCCGATCAAAATAAAAAGTGCCTTCATGAAATTAAATTGATTTCTCATAATGTTTCTCCAATAATGATTTCTCCTTTTCCTTTCCTTAAGTTAGTAACAGCATACATACTATCTAGTATGTTGTCAACAGACGTTTTTAACTTGCATTCTAAAATATAAGCTTTATAGTATAAATATGCATACTGGTCGGTATTTAGACATCAATATTCGACTTTTTATTTGAATGGAGTAAACAGTGGTTAAAAAATCAAGGAATCCGGAAAAAACGCGTGCCCATATATTAGAGGTTGCTTTTGGTGAGATCTATCGGAAAGGATTTCAGGGTGTAAGTATTGACGCGATTGTAAATGAAACCAGCGTGACGAAGGGCGCGTTCTTTCATTATTTTCCAACGAAACAAGAGTTGGGATATGCCATCGTCGATGAGATCCTAAATGACGTAATTTTGGAGAGATGGATCACTCCGCTGAAAGCCTACAAAAATCCGATCAACGGCATCTTGTCGCGGTATAAAAAGATCATCGAAACAGCAGAAGATGCAGACCTGCCTTTCGGCTGTCCACTAAATAATCTGATACAGGAAATGTCGCCGGTCGATCCGATTTTTAAAGAAAAACTCCGCACCGTGATCTCGCTCTGGATCGATAAAAACGAAGAATACATCAAAAAGGCGCAGGAGCTTGGCTATCTTAAAAAAGACGTTGACACGCGGCAGTTGGCAGAATTTATCGTCATGACCCAGGAAGCCTCGTACGGCCTGACAAAAACCGTCGGCGACAAAACCTTCCTCTGGTCGTCGTATCATTCGCTTAAAAAATACCTTGCCGCTCTCAGCGTATAAAAAAGCCGATTTAATAAATTCGATTAAACACTATCGCGATATCGTTTATTCTTGCGTGATGTTCACTCCAAGAATCATATACCTCCAATGCCCATTTTCTGATGATTTCCTGGCACTCCGCTTCATTTTCTGCATTTTGTAAAATATCGGTTGTTGTTATATTTCCTCTTTTTAGAATTTCGGGCGATGTTAAAAATTCTTCTTTTCGATTCTCTTTATAAACATTCAGATAATCGCTCAATTTTGGTGACAAACTGTAATTCCATTCAATTTTGTACGCAAAAATCAAATGCAGTCTTGTCAAATGAAAATGATTACTCCATCTTCCGTGAATTTCGGGATGTTGAAGAGCGTGAGCATCTACACTTAAAAATCGGTAGCCGTGATTTTCCGGTTTTGAATAGTCAATTTCTTGAAATCCGAGACTAAAAATTTCAACGCACTCGTGAATGCCTCGTGTCGTGTTTGCACCGCAAAATTGACAGTTCCCCTTATCAATCATCGTAACTCCATTCTTCTTGGCTAAATCAATATAGTCTTGCATACCGATTATTTTTCTAATTCATTTATCGAATCCATCAGAGATTTTATCAACCTTTCAATTTCAGACACGATTTTCAAATTAGTAATTTCTTCGTCTTTTCAACTCTTATATTTTTCGAACAAACAATTCGCAGAAAGACAAAAACCCGCCGCGATTGTCGTTTGTTCATCGGCGAAAAAGACTCGGTGTTTGATGTAAAAGCGCTGTTATCGGCTGCGTTTTCTTTTCTTTTTGTTTGACGCCTTCGCTTTCGGGTTGAATTCAAGAGCGAGCAACACCCAGTAATTAAAATCGGTTTTGTCAACAAGGCTGCTCTCGTTTACATAAACACATCCCTTCGTTTCATATATCTTATGTCCATGAAGATTCATTAAATCTTTTTTCTTTGAATTTTTACACACTGCCGCCGTTTTGGGTTAATTGCTCTTTTTCGAGCAATATTTTTTTGCGATTGATGCCCCAACGATAGCCGCTTAAATTTCCGTTTGCGGCGATCACGCGATGACACGGATTGATGAGTGCAATCGGATTTGTCGCACAGGCACGAGCGACGGCACGGACGGCTTTTTTATTACCGATGTTTTCGGCGATCTGTTTATAAGACCGCGTTTCGCCGTAGGGAATTCGGCGAAGTTCCGCCCAAACCTGCATCTGAAAAGCCGTCGCCTGTAAATCGAGCGGCAAGTCGAGCGTTTTGCGTTTGCCGTCGAGATGTTCGACAATTAACCGCACATAAGACTGTAATTTTTGTTCGTCCGACTGAATTTCGGCGGCAGGAAATTCGTCCTTTAAATTCGATTCGAGTTCAGCATCCGTTTCGCCGAAAGCCACCGAGCAAACGCCTTTTTCGGTTGCCGCGACGAGCAGTTTGCCCAAACTCGTGTCCGCCGTCGCAAAGCGGATTCCCTCGCCTTTGCCGCCTTTGCGATAAACCGCCGGAGTCATTCCCAAATTCTGCCCCGCCTTTTCGTAAAGCCTGCGGCTCGAACCGAAACCGCTTTCATAAATCGCCGTTGTTATATCAGTTTGCCGGACTTCTCTTTTAAAATTTTCAATCCGCCGTGCGCGGGCAAATTCCTTCGGAGAAATGCCGAGCAAATCCTTAAACGTGCGTTGCAAATGCGACGAACTGACATCCAATTCCGCCGCCAAAAACTCCAGCGAAATTTCACTATCAAAGTTGCTTTCGATTATTTTGCAAGCCGTAACAATCATTTCGGCGTTTTCATCGCGCATATTTTTCAATTTCGGACGACAACGCAAACAAGCCCGAAAACCGTCATTTTCGGCTTCCGTCGAAGAATCAAAAAACAGGGTATTCTCGCGTTTCGGACGACGTGCCGGACACGAAGGCTTGCAATAAATCCCCGTCGAAGACACGCCGAAGAAAAACACATTATCAAACTCCCGATTTCTCGCGTTGATAATCCGCCATCGCCATTCGCCGTTTTGTTCGTTTGCCGCAACTTTTTCAGTCATCATAAAAACCATTTTACAAGCAAAACGAGCGGCATTCCATCCGATTATTGCTTTCAAATTTATTTCCAATCATTCGTTTTTAAATCGAAACGTTTGACCGTCGGCTCGAGTTCGATCAGATATTCCGCATCTTACGGCAAATTGTGTGTTCTCTCGATGTCTTCGCCCGCATAGCGTTTGATGTCGTCCCTCGATGCCCAATGTGAAGTCCGGGGCATCCTGCGTAGCCTGGGATTAAGCGTCGAAAAATCAGCCCCATTTATAAGGCTTTTCCGCGAAGCGGCAAACAGCCACACGACCAATAGCGGGTCGCGGCAATGGGCAGGAAAGACGGCTAAAGCCGCCTCAACTTCCTATGGCAGACAGATTCGGATGCAGTCCGGTCGGTGGTGAAATTTGAGTATAGGACCGATTTACCCGTCCACGCCGCAGGCGCAGGTGTTGATCTCTCTGACGACCGTGTGTTCGCCGGCGTAGATATGCGTGGTGCATGGCATACAGGGGTCGAAACTCCGAAGTGTACGCAGGAGGTCGATTCCTTTATAATTTTCCTGTTTGTCGAATTCTTCCAGGATAGGCGTGTTCAGCACGGCCTCTTCGTAGGGGCCGTGTTTATCCCAAGCGTCCATTGGCGAGGCGTTAATAGTAGAAGGCGTGACGATCTGATAATTGGTCACGATGCCTTTGTCGAGTTCCATGTGATGCGAGAGAAAACCGCGTCCGGCGCCCCAGAAACCGACGCCGATACGATTGGTTTTCGGAATCTCAAATTCGGTGCTTACCGCTGTTTTGCCCTGCTTTAAAAGGTCGAGGCCCTTCATCCAATCGTTCATGGCTGCCATTGCGGTAAATGCCACGCCGTAGGCACGGGCCCTGTTGCGTTCGAACGTGTTCCATACCGACGGAATTTTCCACTCAATGTTCATTTCCGGTTTTGCCGCTTTTGGAAGGCGGATTTTTAGACTCTCGCCCGTGGATTCAATAAACGGGTTAGGCCGTATCTTTTGAGCCGCCGCAGTATTCCAGACTCTTGCGTACGAGCCGGCTTCAAAGACCTGACGATCCCAACGCGGGCTGGTCGCCCAGGTATATTTTTCGCGCCAGTTCTGGCCGCCGGGACTCGGCAGCGTCTCCTTATTCCACGGATGGTAAGGCGATAGCGGTGCACCTGACGGATCGGTCGGATGAGCCAGGCCGTTCGCGTCGCCATTAGACCAATCTTTATAGAATGAGTGTTCGATAAATTCCTCGATGCCGAGGTTTATATTCTGTAGGTTCGTGGTCACAAGTTCGCCGCCGATTACGGCTCCAGGCGTCGCCCAACGGTTTTCGCCCCAGGTGTTACAGTTTTCGTATGTTGCGTCGTAAACATCCGGATCGTCCCAAATTCCAAAATCAACCATACTCGCCGCCCGCATTCCATTTTTGCGGTATTCGGGATTAGCGGTGTAGAAAAATTCGGTCAGATCATCCCAGATCGTCACAACCTTTTTTGAATAATCGAAAAATTGCTGCAGCCGGACATATATTTCGTTAAATGTTTGCAAAGTGACCGTCGTGCTGACGCCGCCGGGTACGAGCGTTTCGGGATGAGGATATTTGCCGCCGATAACGACATACGCTTCGCGGGCGACACGCGTCATGTGCAGAGCTTCGAGATAAAGATTGCCCGACAGCGGATTCATGTCCGTCATCAGGGCTCCGATGGTCGCGTAGCCGTGATGTTCGGCATTTCGAGCCGGAGTTCCGATGGCCTTTTCCCAGAGGCTGGGCGTTGTGGCTTTGACTATCATCTCCGAATAATCAGGCCCGGCTAGCAAAAATAAGTGCAGCGGATTGTCGTAAAGAAACTCGAGCGAGAGCAGCAGGTTTCGCACGATAATTCCGAGCGGCGGCGGCGTGATGCCAAAGGCCATTTCGATCCCCAGAGCGGCGCAGGACGAATGAACCCCGCCGCAGACGCCGCATGCGCGACTGGTGATAAAAATCGCGTCCCTCGGATCGCGTCCCTGCATAATGAGCTCATACCCGCGAAACAGCGTCGCCATCGAGCGGGCTTCGATAAATTTGCGGTTCTCAAGATCTGCAACTCCGTGAAAAGCAAGCGCACCCGCTACGCGCGTAACCGGATCAAAATCAACATCCTTTATATATCCGTTACGAGCCAGCAGTTCGCGAACGGTGTCATAGGGCATTTGTTTGACCTCACCGACGGAAGTGATGGCATTTCTGGTAGAATACGGGTCGCGAATACCGCCTTTCAGAAACGGCTTTCCGGCGGAGTCAAACTCGATCGGTAAATTTTTGAAGCACATATATTTTTTCCTGAATTACTTTTTCGGTTTTTAACTTTTTGCGAACTGCTTAGACCTCAGGTGAATTTATACCTTTTGCCTTTGCTGACTGAGGAGACGCATGATCGCCAGGCCGCACCGTTCCCGCGTACTGCAGTTTTTGATATAAATAATGGATAGCCTTTGTTGCGATCGACGGTTTTTCGAAAGCTCCCCAGCCGCTTGGCACATGTTCGTTTTCTTCCCAGCGGGGTTCCATATTTTGAAATTTCATGGTCATCCGCCGCAGACGCCTGATCGCGGCACCATATGCGCGTACCGCATTGCTCGAAATGTTTGAGCCGGGCGCCATTTGATAAAACGGAGCAAATTTGTCCGGAAATCCCGGCATCGTGCAGCCGATGCAAATACCGCCGGTGTTCATACACCCGCCCATGTGGTTGATCGCCCCGCGTGAAGTGATGTTGCATTGAACCACCGGTCCCCAACAGCCGATCTCCACCAGACACTCCTTGCCGCCGTATTCCGATGTAAAATTCCCTTCTTCATAATAGCCGCCGCGAACACATTTTGTGTGAACGGTGTCGTTAAAGAGCCACGCCGGCCGGCCAAGCGTATCAAATTCCGGCAGCGGCCCAATACCCTGAAGAAAAAGCAGAACCATGCCGACCGTTTCGGTAAAGTTGTCGCCAATAGGCGAGCAACCGGGAATATTTATGATATTTAACCCCGTCGTGCTGCGGTAATCTTTGCCGAGAAAATCCATCACACCCATCGCATTGGTCGGATTGCCGGCGGCGGCGGGGATCCCGCCCCAGGTCGCGCAAGTTCCGACCGCGATTACGGCGGCCGCTCCGGGAGCCAGTCTCTTTAACCATTCGGTCGTCGGGATCGGCCGGTGTTTATCACCGCCCAGATGCTCGGAACCCAGCGCCGACCAGTATCCGCCGTGGGCCGCAGCGATTCGCTCGTCGGCTATCGAGCCTTCGTAACACACTACATAGGGTGCGTCGAGTTCGCCCCGTTCGGCCATATAAAAATTTTCGACAAAGTCCTTCCCTGCTTCGACGGCCAAAACGGGGTGATGCAAAATCACCTGCGGCAGGCCCGTGATGACGCCTGTGAGTAAACTTTCAAGAGGCGGATTGGTCGCACCCGCAACGGCGATCGTACAGCCGTCACAGCTCATTCCGGCAAGCCAGAATACATGAATCTTTTCCAAAGGGCCAAATGAGAGCTCAGCCGGAACGGATTTGGGTCTTACCTGTTCCGCAACGCCGTCGGTAGTCGGGATTTCTGCTGGTGAACGTGCTTCATCAAACATAATTTTTCTCCTTGAACTAACAGTTTGGTTTAGCCAAAATTTTTGACGCACCCGAATTGTTTAGCGGAACCGAATCCCGCAGATAGTGTCCCAGTTTTTCAACCGCCCGGACCACCTGCGACGCGGGAGCAAAATCGTAAACTGATCTGCCTTCCAGATCCGCCTGCGTAACAGCCGGATCAAACGGAATTTTGGCAATTATTTCCAAGTCGTTATCGCGACAAAAATCCGTCACCGCTTTTTCATCCTCCGCGCTTCTGTATTTATTTACCACGGCGTAAATATGATTGATCCCCAGATCGCGGGCAAGCGGCAGAGTCCGCCTTGCGGTTTCGAGCGAACGATAATATGGCTCGGTTACGATCAGCAAAACGTCAACATGCTTAACTGTCCCACGGCTCAGGTGTTCGAGCGACGCCTCCATATCCATCACCGTAATCTTGTCCGCCTCTGAAACTATTTCTCCCATCAGGCTGCGCACGGCAGCGTGTGCTGAGCACAGTCAGCCGGCGCCGGCAGTCTCGACCTTTGTTCCGACTATGAGCCTAATCCCGTCAGCCGCCGGAATGCCGTGCAAGGCCGCGATATTCTCTACCGTATCATTCAGAACCATCCGCATCCTGCCGTCTTCGTCCTGAACGCGCTCGGCAATACCGCCGCGCGGTATCGAATGAGTTTCTTCGAGAGTCTGGGCGCTCAGGCCGAGAGCCATTCCGAGATTTGGATTCGGATCGCCGTCGATCGCCAGCACCTCAAAACCCTGCTTTGCAAAAACCCTAGCAAGCGTTGCCGAGATCGTCGTCTTGCCCGAACCGCCTTTTCCGCTGATTCCTATTTTCATAAATGCAGAGGCCCCCGTTTATCTAACCCGCAGTGCTTTTAGCTTTTGTCGAAATCCTGAACGGAGCGTAAAGCGGGCAAAAACTGACCACGCTTGTCAGCAGGAAAACAACCGCCAGAACCCCTAAGACAATAGCCGCGATACCGCTGATCTGGCCGGTAAAATATAACACGCCCACTAAAATTGCCAATGCTGACCGAATAATACGATCAACCGTTCCCATATTTGGTTTCATAACATTTTCTCCTTCTGTTGGTTTAGCGTCTCACAATTCCGTAAATCAAACACCCAACGCTCCGGCAATATTGCCTAAATGCTTGTCTGCGCTGGTCAGGCTTCCGCCGACCGCATCGAGCCCGCCGACAACCGGAGCGAGCGAGCCATTGATGCCGTCTATGCATTCCGGCAAGGGCGCGGTTTCCACCTCGATAGCCCGAACGCCGTAAGCGATTTGATCCATGCTCGAGCCAATGCCTTCGAGTGCCAAAGCGATGTAGAACAGGCCGATTCCGAGGGCAATGAGCAAAACGGCGGCGGCGAGGATCGTTAAGATCGTTAAAAGCAAAACTGTATCCATTATCTTTTACCTCCGCCCGCAAACGCCGACACAGCGCCGAGTTTATCATCGATCGCACCGGCGACCTGAGCGACCGGCAAAGCTTTTTCGATGAGGGCCGCCGCCACTTCGTTCGTGGCCGTCAAATTTTTAAGTGACGAAGTGTTTTCCATGATACCGACAGCCGCCGGCAATGTGCGCCCCGCCAGAGTGTCGATCTTTCTGGCCGCTCGAATCACGCGCAAAAGCAGCAAAACGTCGATCGCGGTCACGATCAATGCAATTATCAGTCCGGCCCACCATACGATCGTGATCGTGTTTGCCGTTTCAGGTGTAAGTTCTATCAAAAACATATTTCACCTCACTTTTAAAGTCTATCTAACGCTTAACTGTTATGGCGTCGAGCGTTTCCTGGAGATGTCCTTCGGCGGAGGCAAACCTCGATTCGGCAACCATAAGCCCGCCGGCCAGATCGCTGAGACCGCCGTTCAGCTTACCGACACCGGCATTCAGCGGAGCCGTATTCTGTTCGACCTGCTTCAGGCCGCCGTCTATCGCCCCTAATTTCTGAGCGACACTCCATAGAGTTAACAAAATTATAATCAGACCGACGGCCAGCGTCAGGACCAGAACCACGGCGTAAATAATTGTCAACCAAGTCAGCAGTTGCATGGCCTACTTCCTCCCGGCGGTTAACGCCCGTCCAAGGTCATCGAGTTTATGATTGATCTCGCCGGCGACTCCGGCAATGGATTGCGCGGCGCCGAGAATGTCACCGGCCACGACATTGGTGTCTTTCAACATCCAGATCGACACCGTATTACCGGCAATATTTTTGCCGGCAAGCCATATTTCCTTCGCGTGATAATCGATCTTTCGAGCCGTTAAAACTATAAGTATCAGCAATACTGCAACGATTAAAATAACAACCGCGCCGACCGCCAACGAATATGTCCAAATCGTAATAGAATCCATCGTCTTCCTCCAACTCCTGATAATTTACCTATTGCCGTAACGCAAATTTTGAGAGAGAAAAAATGCTCCCGCGAAGTTTTTCGCCGTCTTTTGAAAGTGAATATTCGACACGGGGCGGGGTTTCCGAAAAAATATGCCGGCGGATCAGGCCTGCACCCTCAAGTTCGGTAAGCCGAATCGAAAGCGTGGACGTACTCATCTCATCCATTGCGTCCCTCAGATCTGTGAAACGTATCCTCTCCGCTCCGCCGATCGTCGTCAGTATTCTTATCGCATGCTTTCGCCCGATGATCTGCACAAAACCCGTCGCGGGACAAAGGCAGCTATTATCGAAATCGACAACCGCCTCGCCACACCCGCACGCGTTCTCTTTCATGGAACTCAAAATCGGCAGATTCATAATCCCGTCCGGTATGTTCTTAAACTATTTATAAATATAGCGCATTCTGGCCTTTTCACAAAAAAATTTACCTGTTTTAAATAATTTTTTTTGTTTCAAACGGGAGCCCATCGGGCTGGGAACAAGCGAAATCGATTTCCTCCATTGGCAACCGGCGATTAAAAAACTTACTGCAGATCAATCATTAAGAATTACTGCGATTATTCGAACTCAATAAATCATTCCCTCGAGACCTGAATCGCCCACGCTTAGACGGGGAAGATTTTTTTTTCGATACTTTACAGGAAAATTTGAAAATCAAGCGATAACGGCAAACCCCTAGTGCAACTCAAAAGAAAATTCCGAATCAATTTTGACAATTATGTGTCATCTATGGTATATTATTTCGCAGACTGTACACGCTGAGGACGTTTGCTGTCGCAAAATGAAAAATGTTTCACAGAAACACTATAATTTACCGAAATGGAACACGAACGCGGAACCACAATGTTTACAATATTTTACAAGGTTTTTTTGTGTTCCAAAATGAAACATATCTGCTTTATATGTTTCAACGAACCACACTATATTCACCGAAATGGAACACGAAACCAACAACCACAATGTTTACAATGCTTTACAAGGTTTTTTTCTGTTCCAAAGTGAAACAGATCTTCTTTATATGTTTCACTGAAACACGAATGTTTACAATGCTTTACAAGGCTTTTTTGTGTTTCAGAGTGAAACAGATCTGCTGTTTTCTCTCAGGAAAACATTTTGACGGTCTGGTGGTGTTGTAAGATTAGTTTATTCTGATCTTTCCGTTCGCTACGTAATTTGTGAAGAAGTCAAATAAAACCTTAAATTCTTTAGCATCTCTTCCGGATGATGTGAATATGCGCGCCGTTTCGTTTGCGGAAGCCTTTCGTTTTTGGGTCAAACTTGGTTTTATCTCGTTCGGAGGCCCCGCAGGGCAGATCGCGTTAATGCACAAGGAATTGGTTGACCGGCGGCGTTGGCTCTCGGATGAGCGATTTCTGCACGCGCTAAATTACTGTATGCTTTTGCCCGGACCGGAAGCACAGCAGCTGGCGATCTATATCGGATGGCTGATGCACCGCACCTGGGGCGGCATCGTCGCCGGTTTTTTCTTTGTTTTTCCCTCGGTTTTTATACTAATTTTTCTTTCCTACGTTTATGCGGCTTACGGAACTGTTTCGGTCGTTGCCGGAATTCTGGAAGGATTTAAGCCGATCGTCGTCGCCATCGTTGTCGAAGCTGTGATCAAAATCGGCGGAAAAGCCATAAAGCGCAAGACGCATTTCGTCATTGCTGGATTGGCTTTTGTTTCGATCTATTTTCTGCAGATCCCGTTTCCGCTGATCGTTTTGGCGGCGGCTTTGGTCGGATTGGCGGGCACGCGATTCGCTCCTGCTATTTTTGAGCCGCCGCCGAAGATAAAAGACGCCGATAAGAAAACCGCTGGTGACAGCGAAACACGCAATCTCGCACCGCTCGTGATCGATGATAACGCGCCGCCGCCGTCGCACACTTTGCCGAACAAGATCAGAACTTTGAAGGTTATTACGGTTGGAATTTTACTGTGGCTTCTGCCGTTTTTCGCCATCGGACTGTGGCGCGGTCGTGACAGCCTGCACACGCAGGAATATCTTTTTTTTACGCAGGCGGCGTTCGTTACATTCGGCGGCGCATACGCCGTTTTAGCTTATGTAACGCAAGCGGCGGCGGGGTCGTTTGGCTGGATGACGAAATCGCAAGCCGTTGACGGCCTGGCTCTGGCGGAAACCACGCCCGGGCCGCTGATAATGGTTTTGCAGTTCGTCGGATTTATTGCGGCGTGGAACAATTTCGGCGATATGGATCAGACGGCGAGCGCGATCACCGGCGCATTGATCACGACCTATGTGACATTTCTGCCGTGCTTTATTTTTATATTTGTCGGCGCTCCGTATATCGAAGTATTACGCGGTAATAAAATTCTTACGGGCGCCCTATCCGGCGTAACGGCGGCGGTTGTCGGCGTGGTTTTGAATCTGGCGCTGGTTTTCGGCGCGGCGGTCATCTTACCGAACGGTTTTAACGGTAGCGTAAATTGGTTCGCCGCCATCTTGAGCATAGCCGCGTTCATCGCGCTTTACCGTTTCAAAATTGACGTTCTGTGGGTCGTCCTGACCGGCGGATTGATTGGATTCATAACTGTGCTTGTGCAAATATGAATGGTATCGGAGTGAAAAGATTTTGGAAGATCAAGGAGGAAATATGTACGATAAAATAACAAGACGCAAAGCAATCGGCGCAGTTCTGGCAACAGGCGCGGGTGTTTTAGCGATGAATGTAACAGGTTTGACGCAAACGAGAGAAGCGACCGCGAAGGCTTTTGCCGGAAAACATCAGCCGAGGCCTTTGCCATTCGACGCGGGCAAACTGAAAGGCATCTCGGAAAAGGTCGTTAAATCGCACTGGGAAAATAACTACGTCGGGTCGGTCAACGCGTTGAATGTTGTCGAACAAAGACTGGCGGCGATGCTCAAAGAAAAAGATCTGCCCGCGTATCTCTATGGCGATTTGAAGCGCGAAGAACTGAACCGCACCGGCTCGGTCGTTTTGCACGAGCAGTATTTCGCCAATCTTGGCGGCAACGGCAAAGCCGACGGTAAAGCTCTTCAGATTTTAAAACAGTTCTTCGGCAGTTTCGAGCAATGGGAAACCGAATTCAAAAAAACGGCTGCGGCACTTTCCGGCGGTTCGGGTTGGGTGGTTCTGGCCCATAATTTTCATACAGATGAAATTCACAACTACTGGCAAGCTGACCACGCGCATAACGCGCCGTTTTCGCGCCCGCTTCTGGTTTTGGATATGTACGAGCATTCCTATCATATGGATTACGGTGCGGCGGCGGCTAAATATATTGACGCATTTATGCAAAACGTCAATTGGGAAGAAGTAAATCGCCGTGTCGAATCGGTCGCTATCCGGTCCTGACACGGCTCAAACCGCGGGCCTTATGCTTTTCATAATCTCAAATTTCGAAGGCGTAGGGCATTGCCGATTACTGAGACCGAACTGAAAGTCATTGCGGCGCTTGCGATCATAGGGCTCAGCAGCAGGCCGAAGATCGGGAAAAGGACGCCGGCTGCGATGGGGACGCCGACGAGGTTGTAGATAAAGGCGAAGAAGAGGTTTTGGCGTATGTTTTTCATTGTCGCTTCGCTCAGTTTTTTTGCACGGAGAATGCCGCGGAGATCGCCTTTTAGCAGCGTTATATCGGCGGATTCCATTGCCACGTCGGTTCCGGTTCCCATCGCGATGCCGACATGGGCCTGGGCTAAAGCGGGTGCGTCATTCACGCCATCGCCGGCCATCGCAACTATTTTCCCTGTCGCCTGCAGCTCTTTGATCTTTTCGGCCTTTTGCTCGGGCAAAACGTCGGCGAAAACTTTATCGATCTTTAACAATTTCGCGACCGCATCGGCGGTTTTGGCGTTGTCGCCGGTCATCATCACAACCTCGATCTTCTGTTTGTGCAGTTCGTCGATCGCGGCTATTGCCGATTCCTTGATAGTATCGGCAACGCCAACGATACCGGCGGCTTTGCGGTCGATAGCGACGAACATCACGGTTTGCCCGAGTTCGCGAAGCTCATTCGCCTTTGCATTATTTGAAGGCTCGATATTGTTGGCATCCATGAGCTTATTGTTTCCAAAAAGAATCTCCTTCCCTTCGATCGTCCCGGAAACGCCTTTGCCCGTAAACGATTCGAAGTTATCTACTTTAGATAATTTTACAGACCGGTCTTCGGCACCTTTGATGATCGCTTCGGCAAGCGGATGTTCGCTGGATTTTTCCAGCGACGCGACAAGGCCTAACAATTCATCATCGGAAATTTGCGCGTAATGATCTGAAATCTCAGATTTGAAATTTGAAATTACATTTTGAAGACGCGGTTTTCCTTCGGTCAAAGTACCGGTTTTATCAACGACGATCGTATCTACCTTTTCCAGTATTTCAAGAGCCTCGGCCTTTTTAACCAAAACTCCGTTCTTGGCACCATGTCCGGTACCGACCATTATCGACATCGGGGTCGCAAGGCCAAGCGCACACGGGCAGGCAATAATAAGAACTGAAACCGCCGCCACCATCGCGTATGCGAAACTGCCAAAGATCATCCATACGGCAAACGCGACGATCGCGACCACAATCACCGCCGGAACAAAATACGCCGACACAACATCGACAAGACGCTGGATCGGCGCACGCGAACGCTGGGCCTCGCCGACCATTCGGACGATCTGAGCAAGTAGCGTGTCGCTGCCGACCTTCTCGGCTTTCATCGTGAAAGTTCGCCGGCCGTTGATCGTCCCGCCGATAACCGTGTCACCAGTTGTTTTTTCAACGGGGATCGACTCGCCCGTTACCATCGATTCGTCAACCGAAGTTTCACCCTCGAAGATCACGCCGTCAGTAGGGATCTTTTCGTTTGCCTTAACCCGCAGCGTCGCACCGATCTGCACATCCTTTAGGACGATCTCCGATTCGGTGCCATCATCGAAAACAACGATTGCCGTTTCCGGGGCGAGCCCGAGCAGCTCTTTTATCGCGCTCGACGTCTGGCTTCTTGCTCTTAATTCCAAAACCTGTCCGAGCAGAACGAGAGTCGTAATCACCGCGGCCGCTTCGAAATACGCAGCGATCAATCCGGTATGTTCGTTCCGCATCGAGAGCGGAAAATAATCCGCTAGAAACAAAGCGGCGAGGCTGAAAAGATAAGCGGCTCCCGTCCCGATTGCGATCAGCGTGAACATATTCGGGCTTGCATTCTTTACAGACGCCCAAGCCCGCTGGAAGAAAGGAAACCCGCCCCAGAGAACGACCGGCGTTGCCAAAACAAACTGTATCCAAATTGAAATTCTGGGTGCGACAATCTCGTTAAAACCGGGAATCATCTCAGCCATCGCAAGAGCAAACACAGGTATCGTCAAAACGGCGGATATCCAGAACCGCCGCTTCATATCCATATATTCCGGGTCGGGAGCATCGTCGAGCGTCATGACCTTCGGCTCGAGAGCCATCCCGCATTTCGGACAGCTTCCAGGGCCAATCTGCACAATTTCCGGATGCATCGGACATGTGTATTCAATTTCGGATTTCGGATTTTGGATTTTGGATTGCGGAAACCCAGTCGCTACCGCTCCCGGTTCTGACAGGAAACTTGCCGGATTTTGTCTGAATTTGTTCAGGCATCCGGTCGAGCAGAAGTAGTATGTCTCACCTTCAAAATCATACTTACCCGCCGACGTTTCCGCCGCGACCGACATTCCGCATACCGGGTCGACAAATCCTCCTGAAGGCGCGGCCTTCATATCGCTGTGCGAACCGGTTTCTTTCTTCTCGCGTCCAATCCCGACAAAGCCGCTGGCCGGCACACCTGGCTTTTGAGCGACAAATTTCTGCATACAGCTGGCGGCGCAGAAATAGTAGGTCGTGCCCTCGTGATTAAAACTCCCGGCGGCCGTCGCCGGATCAACTGTCATCCCGCAGATCGGGTCGATGTGCTTATCGTTTGCTTCTGAATGTACTTTTGTCATATTTATCCACGCTATGTATCAGCGGTGTCACGCCGCCCGTACGGCGTCTTGCCCCAGGGTTTATAAACCGAAAGTACGACTGCCGCGAGCAACACCAAAATCCCCAAGCCGGCATGGACGACGGGAGATGCTCCGCCATGCCCGCCGACTCCCGCATCTGAGAATGACGGTTCTATTGCGACCCTTGCCAAGCTGCCGAAACCCCGCATAAAGATCAGCAATACTATGGTGGCAAAGACGGTCAGGGCGAATTTTTCGAATACCCAATAATGCCGGATCAATCCCCACTTTGTGCCAAAAGACTGGATAAGGCCCGTTGCAAGCGATGCAAAACTTAACGGGACAAGGACGTACCAACCGGTCAATTCCATTATGAGATATGCCGCCCGTACCAATTGTACATCCTGGCTGGTAAGACCGGCGATAGCGTGTGCCAAAAATCCAATAGCCGCCCCGAGCCAGCCGACTGATGCAGTGATATGAACGGTCAGCGCGAATTTTCGTAAGGCTGGTTTCATTAACATTTAAGATTCTCCTTTTAAATTTATTTCTATTCAATTTCGGTCAGCTTTTTCTTCAGAAGGTCTCCTTGTCGATCCCGGTTAGCCAAGAGCATGCCGCTCGTCTATGATTTAGTTTTTGAAGAGAAGATATATGCTGTCAGACAACTCGTTGTCTCATATTAGACACTGCTGTTCAACAATAGGCCAATGTCTTAATTGATTCGATCGAATTTCTTCGCAGCGTGGCTTCCACATACTATTTTTTGCCTATTAGACGTGTGACATTTGTACTATGCCAGCCTACTTAAGTGAGCCAGTATTTAACTAGCTTTTAAACGGATGTTTCAAGGAAATCGAGAATATAGTCTTGTATTAACTTAATATTTTCTATTTTCTCAGAACTGCATTATTTTGTTCTAAGAATCAGGGGTTTATATTCCCGGGAACTGTATTTTTGCCGGGGCTTAATAATTAACTTAATTCTATGGATTCATCAACCCACGTTTTGTCTAAAAAGTCTTTTTGGGTAGTAAATTACAGCACTATGAAGCGGTTACAGACCGCGATCGACATCGTTGTCCTTGCCGGTGCCTTGGTAATTGCCTATTTGCTCCGACTGGATTATCCGCTGCCCCAACATGTTCAAACGGCTCTCGTCGCCCAATTGGTGATCGTTGTTCCTGTACAAATACTGATTCTCCGTCTTTATGGTACCCACAATTTTATTTGGCGATACACCGGTTTTGGCGATGCTAAACGAATTATTACTGCATTTGCGATTGCCTCAGTTCCCTTTTTCATCCTCAGATTTGCTTTGCCTGTTGAAGCCAAAATCCTGACACTGCCGATCTCGGTTATAATTCTCGATTTTTGTTTGGCGTCTATAGGAATTCTGGGGATTCGTCTGCTCCGACGCGAAATCTACGAAAATGAACAGAGAGCTAAACGAGCCAGGACGGCGAATGCGTCGCTTCGTAAGCGCCCCGTTATCCTCGTAGGAGCGGGACAAGCGGGAGTAATGACCCTCGCGGAGATCAAGAGACGCGGTGATATAGATTTGGATGTTGTCGGCTTCGTTGACGATGATAGTGCGAAACACGGGGCTGCAATCGGCGGTGTAAAAGTTTTGGGAGATACCGCGCAATTGCCGCATCTCGTAAAGAAATTTGATATTGATCACGTCATAATATCGTTTGTCCAGGCTAACCGTAAAGAGTTTCAGCGTATTTTACATATTTGCCGCGAGATCCCGATTCGGGTTAGAACAATTCCCGGAATGTACGAGCTTTTGCAGGAAAAAGTCACGGTCAGCAGGATCAGGGAAATAGAAATTGAAGATCTGCTCGGACGCTCGCCCGTCATGCTGGATCGATCGAGTATCGACAAATTTCTGAATGGTAAAGTGGTAATGATTACTGGAGCGGGCGGATCGATCGGCTCTGAACTGGTTCGGCAGCTCGTAGCGTGCGAAACAAAATCGCTTGTTTTAGTCGAAAGGTCAGAGTTCAACTTGTTTGAAATTGAACGCGAAATCAGACAAAAGTTTCCTAAAGTAAACCTGTCCGGAGTTATTGCAGATATCTCCGATCGCGAACGGATGAGCAAAATTTTTAGGCGTTACAGGCCGCATGTCATATTTCATGCGGCGGCCTATAAGCACGTCCCGTTGATGGAGGACAACGCCTCTGAAGC
Source organism: Pyrinomonadaceae bacterium (assembly GCA_041747575.1). Classification (GTDB taxonomy): domain Bacteria; phylum Acidobacteriota; class Blastocatellia; order Pyrinomonadales; family Pyrinomonadaceae; genus OLB17. The sequence goes on along the minus strand of JBGTEX010000004.1, from coordinate 15,668 downwards.
GTTAAAGAACAACGTCCTGGCAACCAATGTCGTAGCTAATCTCGCGGGTATTTTTGATGTGGAAGCCTTTGTGCTGATTTCGTCAGACAAGGCGGTTCAACCGTCATCGGTGATGGGTGCGACAAAACGAATGGCCGAGCTGGTCATACAGGATATGAAAAATCGTTACGATACGCGCTACGTAGCGGTACGGTTTGGTAATGTCGTCGGATCGACGGGCTCTGTAATTCCTATTTTTCGCAAACAAATTCGAAGCGGCGGCCCTGTTACGGTGACGCATCCTGATATGCATCGGTTCTTTATGACCATAAAAGAGGCGACACAGCTTGTAATGCAGGCGGGCGCAATAGGAAAAGGCGGTGAGATATTTGTACTCGATATGGGGGAGCCGGTCAGGATTCTGGACCTCGCCCGCGAAACGATCAGGCTCTCAGGCCTCAGGCCGAATGTGGATATTCAGATCGAATTTACGGGTGTGCGTCCAGGCGAAAAGCTTTCAGAAGAATTGGGGTCTGAAGAGGACGGTCTTCTTAAAACCATTCATCCAAAAATTTTCATCGGAAACATCCCGCCTTATGCCGATTATCGGATCCGCCAGATGCTTATACATACTGAGGAGCTTTGCGATTCAGAAGACAACGATGAAATTAGAAGATTTTTGCAGGAATTTTTACCTGAATCACAGATAATGTGCCCGCTACCGGCCGCGAACGCTCCATTAGAATATCCGAACGGCGGAAATCAGGAGTTGGACTATTCAAAGAAGCTTGCCATGTCGGCCTAGCCTTTTGATTTTTTTGCAAAGGATTCTATTCATGCAATATCCAGGAAGGAGCGGCGTATGAAACTCGTCGTGCCTGAGCGCGATCGATATGAGAAAAGAGTTTCATTACGGCAAACTGGGCCCAACGCCGAACTGAAAAACTCTCACACGCTTTCGCCCGTTACACGGGCTGGAGTAAAATTGTTCCGGCCATTTCCCATGGCTATCGCCGTGGGTTGCATGCTTTCAGGCCGTTACACGGCCTTAAAAACTCTTTTTGCCTGCGCGGGGTCGATACAAAAGAAGAGTTTTATCTCGGCAAAGGTTCGCCCAAGCCGAACTGCAAGACCCCTGCGGAGCTGATCCAAAAAAAACGCCCCGTGGCCATCCCGTTGCGTAATTTTTAATGTTAAAAGGTGTTTTTAAGCGTAATCCAATCTATGAATTACATTTGATAAAAGATTGTATCCAATCACCCTATTAGTTCGGGCCAATCGTCGGGCGGCGGTTGTAGATCGTCTTCGCTGGCCGCTTGCGTAGATGCAGCCGAGAGGTCGATGACTTTTTGTTCGACGAAGATTGGACAATCAAGCCGGAGAGCAAGCGCGATTGCATCGGATGGGCGGGCGTCAAGCATCACAGGCTCATTTTCTTTGTCTTTGAGCTCGATCCGGGCATAGAAAGTATTTTCGAGCAGATCTGTAATTACGACACTAGACGCTGACAAGTGGCATTCGATAATGATGTTTCTAAGCAGATCGTGGGTCATCGGCCGTTGCGGGACGACCTTTTCGATTTCGAGAGCTATCGCATTCGCCTCGAAGGCACCGACCCAGATAGGCAGAACGGTCTCTGACTCAATACCTTTAAGCACAACGATTGGGGTATTGGTATTCGGGTCCATTATTAGTGCTCCGATTTTGACTTCTATCAGGGTTTGCTCGTTTTTCATGCCTATTTTATTGAACCTCGCCAAATAAAGAATTCGCTTTGATCTCAGAAATTTTAATATCAACGATCTTACCAGGCAAATCGCTCGAACCTTGGAAATTTACAACTTTGTGACAAGCCGAGTGCCCCGTCAGGCCGTGCTGCGTACGGCTCGATCTGCCTTCAACCAACACTTTAACAACCTTATTAATATATCTCTGAAAACTCTTGTGTTGATTGTATTTTTGGGTTTTCTCAAGCTCCATGAATCGCAGCGTTTTCTCGGCTGCTGAGACGTCATCATCCATTTCAAATGCGGGCGTGCCCGGACGCGGTGAATACTTAAAAATATATGCCATGTCAAACGAGCAATATTCCACCATTTTAATCGAATCCTGAAAATCTTTGTCGGTTTCGCCGGGAAAGCCAACGATTATATCGGTTGTCAAAGCAATGTCGCGGCTTGACGATTTTAAGCGATCGATCTTTTCAAAATAATTCTCGATCGTATGGCCGCGTTTCATCGATCTAAGCACCTGATTGCTGCCGGATTGCACTGGCAAGTGCACCCAATTACATAGATTTTCGTGTTCCTCGATCGCCTCGATTATATCCGAACGGAAATCACGCGGAAATGATGTGGTAAATTTTATCCGTTCAATTCCGGTTGCGGCAACCGCATGTAGTAGTTTTGTAAACGCCGACTTCCCTTTATACCCTTCAAGCCCTGCATTAGATTCAGGCCTGTAACTATTTACATTTTGACCAATTAAGTGAACTTCTTTTACCCCTTTTTTTTGTAATCCATCGATCTGGCGGAGAATTTCAGATGGTTCAAAACTGCGTTCACGGCCGCGTGAAAACGGGACGATACAGTACGTGCAAAACTTGTTGCAGCCTTCGATTATCGGCAAAAACGCAACATATTGCGAATGCCTGTGCGTGTCGGCGACCGTCCAATCGTAATCGTGTTCCCGTTCGCCTAAATCGAGGACATTTTTACCTGTGCGAAAGTATTCATCTATTGCGGCTGAGACGCGGCCGACTGCGCGTGTTCCCAACACTAAATTAACACCCTCGATTTTATCAAAAAGCGTCCCTCCTTCTAATTGCGCGACACAGCCCGTCACGCCGATGACCGGCATCTTTTTTGACGCTTTCTTCCGAATTCTGCCGACACGTGAGTAAAGTTTATGTTCGGCCTTTTCTCGGACCGAACAGGTATTAATTATAATAACGTCTGCAGCGGCCGCGTCGGTCGTCATTTCGAAACCATCCCTCGCAAGGGTTGTCGAAATGCGCTCCGAATCGGAAACGTTCATTTGACAGCCAAAGGTTTCGAGATAAACTTTCTTCATATGACAAGTAAAACAGAACGACCGAATTTCGGAGCAAAGGACTTTGTTCACCTTCATTTGCACTCAGATTATAGCCTGTTACAGAGCACAATCCAACTCCGGCCTTTGGCCGCCAGGCTCATCGAGCTTGATCAAAAAGCGTGCGCCGTCACGGATTACGGCAATATGTACGGTGCCGTTTCGTTTTTTAATACGATGTCGTCCAGTGGCATTTTGCCGATAATCGGTTATGAGGCTCATTTCAAATTTAGCAGCCGGTTTGATCGCAGCACGGTGGTTGACGCCGGAGAAAAAGGTTATTACAACCTGATCCTGCTTGCTCAAAACCTCGAAGGCTATCAAAACCTTGTTCATCTTTCATCCAAAGCTTTTACCGAAGGATTTTTCCATAAACCGCTTATCGACATTGAGCTTTTGGCGGAGCGTAGTGCCGGTTTGATTGGCCTTTCGGGCGGTTTTGATGGGCCTGTAGCTCATTTTCTCGGAAATGGCGACGCGAAAAAAGCCCTTGCGAATGCAAAAACATTCGAGGAAATATTCGGGCGCGGAAATTTCTATTTAGAGATTCAGGATCACGCCGCCGACCAAAGGCAAAAGTTGACAAGCGATACGGTCGAACTATCAAAACGCAGCGAGATTCCGCTCGTTGCAACAAATGATGTTCACTACTTGTCCCAGGACGATTCGCGGGCACAGCAACTGCTTATCTGCATCAGCGAAGGGCGGACTATCACCGAAAATTCGCTTGATACTTCAGAAGCAATAAGGTATTTGCGTTCGAGTCAGGAAATGTGGGATATTTTTGGCGCAGAATTGCCAGAATCTCTTACAAACACAGTAAAAATCGCAGAAATGTGCGATCTGGATATTCCACAGGGCGATGCGGTGCGTCAGCTTCCCAATTATCCGGTTCCGATCGATTCCGGCTATAAAACGATCAACGAATATTTTGAAAAGGTGCTGCACGACGGATTTGAGTATCGAAAAAAAACCGAATGGCTGCCGATGATGGCTCTGGGTACGCTCAAATACCGTCTTAATGATTATGAAGAGCGTCTGAATGTCGAGATCGATACGATCAAAAAGATGGGATTTCCCGGATATTTTCTGATCGTTTGGGATTTTATCGCTTACGCCCGCGAACAGGGGATTCCGGTAGGGCCGGGTCGCGGTTCGGCGGCCGGCTCGCTCGCGGCGTATTGTTTAAGGATAACTGACGTCGATCCGATACAATACGAACTCCTGTTTGAGCGGTTTCTCAATCCCGGCCGTATTTCGATGCCCGATATCGACATCGATTTTTGTATCCGCGGCCGCGGAAAAGTCATAGATCACGTAACCGAAGTTTACGGGCGCGATTCCGTTTGTCAGATCATCACTTTTGGAACAATGGCGTCAAGGGCTGCGATCAAAGACGTCGGCCGGGCGCTCAATATGCCGTATGGCGACGTCGAAAAGATCGCAAAGATGATCCCTCCGCCGATTCGGGGGCGTAACGTTAGTATTTCTCAGGCACTCGAAACGGTACCGGAGATGAAAGCGGCGGTAAAAGATCCAAAGGTTAAGGAACTTGTTGATCTGGCGCTGCGACTCGAAGGCTGCTCGCGGCATACATCCGTCCACGCTGCGGGCGTCGTCATTAGCCCCAAACCGCTTCACGAACTTGTTCCCGTGGCCATGTCGGGCAAAGACGAACTTACCAGCCAATATCCGATGAACGACCTTGAGTTGGTCGGGATGCTCAAAATGGATTTTCTCGGCCTGACGACACTAACTGTGATCAGCGATTGTCTGGCGTCGATGAAGGAAAAGCTCGGCGTAACGATCGACTGGACAAAAATTCCCACCAACGATCAAAAGACAATGGAGCTTTTTGGCGAAGGGCGCACCGAGGCAATATTCCAATTTGAATCGTCTGGTATGGCCGATATGTGCCGCCGTCTCAGGCCAAAGGAACTTGAGGACCTTTCCGCTCTAAACGCCCTCTATCGTCCGGGACCTTTGGATGGCGGTATGATAGATGATTTTATTGACCGCCACAGAGGGATAAAGCCGGTCGAATATATCGTTCCTGAAATGAAAGATATTCTCGGCAATACGTTTGGCGTACTCGTCTATCAGGAGCAAATCATGCAGCTGGCCCAAAAGCTTGCCGGCTACAGCCTTGGCGAAGCAGATTTGATGCGGCGGGCGATGGGAAAGAAAAAGATCAAGGAGATGGCCGTCCACGAAACAAAATTTATAGACGGTGCAGTCGAGAGGGGAATAAATAAAAAAACAGCAAAAGAAATTTTTGACCTGATGGCGATGTTTGCCAATTACGGTTTTAATCGCAGTCACAGTATGGCTTACGCTATTCTGGCCTTTCAGACGGCGTATCTGAAGGCGCATTATCCGGCTTACTTTTACGCATCCGTACTTTCGCATGAGGCACAGGACAGCGCAAAAGTTTACAAATATTCGACCGAGTTAAAATCGTTGGGCCTTGAGCTTTTGCCGCCCGACATAAATGAAAGTGACGATGGTTTTACACCAGTCGGTATTACAGTTCGTTACGGATTGACGGCGATAAAGGGGATGGGGACGACAAGCGTCGCGGCGATGATCGAAGCACGAAAAACGGGCAAGTTCACTTCCCTTTATGACTTTTGCGGGCGACTCGGAGCGGGGGCGGTCAATAGACGCGGTTTAGAGAGCCTGATCGCTGCGGGTGCTTTTGATTCATTAATGCCGGATGGAAAAGAGATCGGAGCGTGGCGGGCGATGCTCCACGCTGCTATAGAACCGGCGTTGCGGCAGGGACAGCGTATGGCTGACGACCGTATGCGCGGGCAGAGCGGGCTTTTTGGCGGCGGGGTCGAGATTGCTGATTCCCTACCCGATGCCGAACCGTGGACACAGAGCGATGTGGCAAAACGTGAAAAAGCGTCTATCGGATTTTATCTTTCGACCCATCCGCTCGACGCCTATACAAACCTGCTTACCGGAATGCGCATAAAAAATATTGCTGAATTTGAAGACCTAAAATCGGGTGACGTTCTGCGGCTTGCGGGCATGATCAGCGGTCTGCAGATACGCACGAGCAAGCGCGGTAACCGTTTTGCTCAATTTCGTCTCGAGGATCGTTCTAGCGGAATAAAGGCGGTCGTGCTTGGTGACAATTTTAACAAACTAAGTATGTTCCTGGCGGACGACCGTATGTTTATCGCTGACGGCAATATCGAGGCTGGCGAAGGACAAGAACCGACTCTAAAGGTTAACGATCTCAAATCTCTGGACGACGTCGAGACCGCACAAGCTTGCGAAGTAAATATCACGATGCCGAAAACTACGATGGACGAATCCTATCTCGAGTCGCTTTACAACATTCTGGAACGCGAACCCGGACGATGCCGTGTGACCCTCACGGTGAATGCCGGCCAGGCCCAGGTGAAACTGGAGGCGAACGGCCTATGGGTTTTGGGCAGCAGATCGCTGCAAGGTGAGCTTGAATCTCGCGGCTGTGTTGTCGAATGGATCAGCTAAACCAAAGATTCCGTTCGTTGTAAAAATTGGTTGCGGCCGGACAGTCGGCTTTTAAGTTCGCCCTGATTTGATTCTTTTACTCTTTGCGTCTCTAAACGAAAGCTCTATTATTTAACCTTATGGCAACAACCGCTTTTGAACGCGTACAAACGGCCCGGCACCCTGACAGGCCGTACTCGATGGATCTGATCTCGACGATCTTTTCGGATTTTGTCGAGATCCACGGCGACCGGCGCTATGGCGATGATCCTGCGGTGATTACCGGCCTAGCTCGTTTGGACGGCGTCGAGGTGTGCGTTATAGGACAACAAAAGGGCCGCGACATTAACGAACGCCGTCATCGAAATTTTGCGATGTCAAAACCTGAAGGATATCGTAAAGCCCTGAGATTGATGCGCACGGCTGAAAAATTTGGCCGCCCCGTCATCACCATCATCGACACGCCCGGTGCATATCCGGGGATCGACGCCGAGGAACGCGGCCAGGCCGAAGCGATCGCATTTAACCTTCGGGAAATGGCCGGATTAAAAGTACCGGTCATCGTTGTCGTCCTTGGCGAGGGCGGCAGCGGCGGTGCCCTCGCTATCGGTATCGGTGACCGTGTTTTAATGATGGAAAACGCAGTCTATTCCGTTATCACCCCCGAAGGCTGCGCCGCAATCCTTTGGAAAGATGCGGGCCGTGCCTCTGACGCCGCCGAAGGCCTTAAACTCACCGCCGGCAGCCTCAAAAAATTTAACATCATCGATGAGATAATACCCGAAACGGAACCATGGACAATTCCCGCCGGCAGCGACAAAAAAATTCAGGCCGCTTATGACAAAATCTGCGAAACGTTAAAGAAAAGCCTCGTCCGCGAGGTTAAAGAGCTCTCCTCAATAGATTCAAAACAACTTCTCGAAGAAAGATATCAGAAATTCAGGAAAATGGGTCAATGGGTTTAGCATCTAGCGCGGTAATTATCTGAAAAGTAATCTTTGCACGCGGCTTGCCGCTCTATTTGCGGTGAAACTTGCTTCACCGGTACCCCTTCACCCTTTTTTACGGCTATGCCGTCGGTCAGCCTGCATGCCAAATTATGCTGTAAGGAGCCATGCGATTCCGCGCATGTATAACTTTTTTAACGCGGATTTTGCGGATCAGGCGGTTTTACGCTGATTTTTTATTAAACGGTACTAATCCGTTTTTATCTGCTTAATCCGCCCAAGAGAGCGGCAAGCCGCGAGCGCCGGGTCAGAACCGGAAGCGATAGCGACTGGGTTCTTTTGCCGGGTGCATTGTTTGCGGCTATGCCGCCGCGGGCTTGCAAGCCGCGCGCGGCAAAGATTCGCATAAATCCAATGGCCAGAATAATTAAAAAATCTTTCGCCCGCCACGCTGGCTTCGATCACCCTTGCTATCCTGACCCCGGTTCCGCCGTAGCGGCTCCACCTAGGGCTACATGCTTTCGCTGCTCCGCAGCTTCGGAGCAAAATCTCGAATATTTATTGACAATATTGTATTATCTATGATATATTATCTCATAGGCTGTACACGTTAAAGACGTCTGCTGGCGCAAAAATTAAAAAATGTTTCACTAAAACACCTGTATTTCACCGAAATGGAACACGAAACCAGAACCACAATGTTTACAATGCTTTACAAGGCTTTTTCGTGTTCCATCATGGAACAGATCTGTTTTTATGTTCCAAAAAAACACTCTATATTCACCGAAATGAAACACGAAACCACAACCACAATGTTTACAATGCTTTACAAGGCTTTTTTGTGTTCCAAAGTGGAACACCGAAATGAAATACGAAACCACAACCACAATGTTTACAATGCTTTATAAAATTTTTTCTTGTTCCATCATGAAACAGATCTGCTTTTTATGTTTCAAAGAACCACACTATATTCACCGAAATGGAACACGAAACCAGAACTACAATGTTTACAATACTTTACAAGGATTTTTCGTGTTCCAAAGTGGAACAGATCTGCTGTTTTCTTTCAAGAAAAACTTTTGAAGGTCAGTTGAACTGTAAGTGCTTATCACTTCGGCACGCTCTTCGGCAGCAGGCCGACCATAACTGGCGGCGTCGACGGGTGTGCGAGCGTTGGACATGTGAGCGAAAAAGTGTAAATATTCTGCCAGGGGAGATTTATGTCAATTAACGAAGAAAAACTGAATCAATTTTTGGGAACTTGTATTACGGATTTCGGCGCGACGATGCACGCCGGATTGGTTGTAATCGGAGAGAGACTTGGCCTTTACAAAGCGATGGCTATGGCCGGCAAACCGATTACGCCCGCCGAATTAGCCAGGTTGACTGATACAAACGAGCGTTACGTGCGCGAGTGGCTCAATGCGCAGGCGGCGGGCGGATATGTTTCTTACAACGCGGAAGATCAAACCTACTTTCTTTCAGAAGAACAGGCTTTTGCAATGGCTGATGAAACAAGCCCGGCCTATTTGCCCGGAGCGTTTCTACTCGCCGTTTCCGCCATTCGAGCCGTGCCGCAATTGACCGAAAGGTTTCGAACGGGCGAGGGGTTGGGCTGGCACGAACACGATGCGGGACTTTTTCGCGCAACCGAAATGTTCTTCCGTCCCGGGTACGCCGCCAATTTGGTCAGCTCCTGGATTCCGGCACTCGACGGTGTTGATGAAAAATTAAAAGCCGGGGGAAAAGTTGCCGATATTGGCTGCGGACTTGGGGCTTCGACCGTTTTAATGGCGCAGGCCTATCCGAACTCAACATTTGTCGGTTTTGATTATCACGACGAATCGATTGAAATGGCGCGTCAGCGGGCGGTCGAGGGCGGCGTCGGCGAGCGTGTTTCATTTGAAGTTGCAAAAGCAAAAGATTTTCCGGGAGGCGATTACGATTTTGTAACCTACTTTGACTGTCTGCATGATATGGGCGACCCCGTCGGTGCAGCCGCACACGTCCGCGAATCGTTGGCTTTGGACGGAACGTGGATGATTGTCGAGCCGTTCGCTCACGATGACGTCAAGGACAATCTGAATCCAATCGGACGAGCCTTTTATTCGGCTTCGACACTACTTTGCACTCCGGCCTCGCTGTCGCAGGAAGTCGGGATGGCATTAGGAGCGCAAGCTGGCGAAGGGAGGATGCGAGACGTGATAACCAAAGGCGGTTTTTCACATTTTCGCCGGGCAACGGAAACGCCATTTAATTTAGTGTACGAAGCTAAACCATAGTCATCTTTTTTGGCATCAGCTTATATCGGCCATGGCTTTCATCCGCGATACTTGCGGGGGTTTTGCGGTTCGCCGCACTCAGTTCCAGCAACGTGCGTGATGGCCGGCATGGCTTCGTCCGCAAAGGGTTAACCGGATGAAAACGCCGCCCAAGGGTTAAAACTGGTTAAGGGGAGGAAATGATTTCCTCCCCCTGATCCGCATAATTATTAAAAGAACCGCGTGGCCGTAGCTGTCGAACAGCCGGCCATCACGAGATTTCCCGCGGGATCGAGGAAGTCTGCACTTCCAGCCGATGAACCGGCGTTAGCACTGAGATCCAGAGTAACGGTGTGCCGTACGACCGTCGATCCGATGTTCGCCCCGCTCGCGTCAAACCTGAAAAACCTGAATGCGAAACTGTACCTGTTCCCGCCGCGATGTTCCCAGGTGCCGAATCCTGAGGATCGCAACGCGGGGTTTGTAGCGTTGGTGTCGTGATAGGTTCCTCCCCGAGCATACACTGACATGGCCTGGAAGGTGACGATGGGAGCACCTGTCGCACAAACACGAATTGTTACTTGCGCGTTCCACGTACCCTCGATATTTCGCGGGTTCCAGAACCTTAATATATTCCTCTCGGCCGCCGCCGTGTCCTGCGTGTCCGGTTCGACTTTCTCCTGAGCTGCTAGGGGAATCTGAGCCATTAGAAAGATTACCATGGCGAGAATCGCCGATTTACCTGTAATTGTCAAAAACTTGCTGTTCATTTTTTATTTCTCCAGTTGATTTTATTTCAGCCACATCTGTCCGTTCGTGGCTGATGTGTGTAATAATCGTAAAAATGACTATGAAAAATCGTTAGAATTTCGCTGAAATTTTGTGAGAATTTGTGAAACCGACTAATAAATGGCACGACGAAAGTATTATCGGGTTTGATGGTTTCCGCATCGATCCCGCGAAACGCCTTCTCTTTAACGGCGACGTCTCAATCGCGTTGATGCCGAAGGCGTTCGATACGCTTTTATATCTGGCTGAGAATTCCGGTCGAGTCGTCGGCAAAGACGAGCTTTTACGCGAGGTTTGGAGCGAAACGATAGTCGAGGAAAATAACCTTACCCAAAATATATCGGTTCTTCGCAAAGTTTTGGGAGAAGGACCGCGCGAACATCGGTTCATCGCGACGGTCCCGGGTCAGGGCTACAAATTTGTCTCCGACGTCCGCAAGATCGAGCAGGTTAACGAGCCGGCTTCTATTTCGGACGAAGAGCAACCGGAGAACGCGAATGGCTTATTTGGAACTCTGAAAGGCCGTTTTTGGTTTTTTACGCTTGCGTTTGTCATCGTGACGCTTGGATGGCTTGGGGTTTACCTCACACGGGACACGGTGGGCAAATCTCCGTTTCGGACAATCGCGGTTCTTCCGTTCGTCAATGGCGGCGAAGATCCGAATGCTGAATACCTTTCTGATGGAATCGCCGAAAGCGTAATCAATAATTTATCGGGAATTTCGGGTTTGCGAGTTATGTCGAGAAATTCCGCGTTTCGCTTTAAAAGCAATCAATCCGACATCATAAGCATCGCCCGCACGCTTGGCGTGGAAACACTGATGACGGGTGATATCCGTCAAATCGGCGAGCAATTTGTCATCAATGTCCGCCTTGTCGACGGCTCTGATGATACGCAGATATGGGGCGGCAGATACATCAAAGATTCGGCCGATATAATTGCGGCACAGAATGAAATCGCTCAGGCCATCGCCTCAAATTTGCGGCTGAAGTTAACCAATGTCGAACGGCAGCAGCTCGCCAAGAATTACACGAAAAATGCAGACGCATACCAGTTGTATCTGCGCGGTCGTTTTCATTATTTCAAAATCAGAGAACCGGAAATACACAAATCCATCGTCCTATACCAACAAGCGATCGACCTTGACCCGAATTATGCGCTTGCATACGCTGGAATTGCCGATTCTTATCGAACGCTGCCGCTCGCCGGGTGGAGTGTTGCTTCGAAGGAGGGGATGCCGCGGGCCAGAACCGCGGCCGAGAAGGCCCTGGAAATTGACGAGAATCTGGCAGAAGCGCACGTTGCGCTGGGCTGGGTTCATTTCTTGTATGACTGGGATTGGCTGGCGGCGGAGAAGAGTATGACCCGTGCGATCGAGCTTGCTCCTTATAATGCGGATGCTCACCGTTCTTACGCCCATTTGCTCTCAAATACCGGCCGACACGACGAGGCCATCGAGCAAATCCGGCGGGCGCGAGAACTTGACCCGCTGTCGCTGATCATTAATGCACTAGAGGGGCAATTTTTGTTCTACGCGGGGCGTGATACCGAAGCGATCGACAGACTGAAAAAGACGATGGAAATAGAGCCGAATTTTTGGATAGCACATAACGCCATGGGCCGTGTTTATCTTCGTCAGGAACGCTTCGACGAGGCTATCACCTCCTTTACCAGAGCTAAAGAGGTTTCCGTTAGCAGCATAGAGCCGGTAACACAGCTGGCATACGCTCTGGCAAAATCCGGCAATCGCGAACATGCCCTCGCAATTTTAGAAGATTTAAAATCTTCAGCGAAGACGCATTATGTTCCGGCGTATAGTTTTGCAATGATTTACAACGGTTTGGATGAGACGGACAAATCTTTGGGTTATCTAGAACAATCTTTATCTGAGCGGGAGGTGCATATGTCTTTTATTAAGATCGATTCTCGCTGGGACAACCTTCGCGGCGAGCCGCGTTTTGCTAAGACGATGAAGAAGATGAATTTTTAAGAGGAGATTCCCGAGCGCCGTTCCCAGGTTATAAAGTATAAAAAAGACCAATTGCTGCCGTTTGTGGTTTTGACAGATCACCGCAAGCTTTCGTTGATCTTGGCAAGTATTTCGGAACCGGGACACAACTCTGACTGGCTCAATGAATTCAGCGGACTTTCGCTGGTTTCGAGCATTTCGTGAAGATCGGCGGTTTTGGGAACGATATAAAGCAGGCCGGTAAGTATCTCGCCTTTTAGTTTGGAATTGAGGACGGCATTCATCGCAGAGCTTCGGTCTAAAGGGTCCCAGTCTTTGTCGATCTTTCGTAGGTTTAGGGCCGTGCCGTCGTGCAATTTTAGATTTTGCACAGTTCCCTCTTTGTAGCTCGCTTTGATTTCACGGGCTATCGGGACAAAATCAATCATGGCTGTGGTTTCCATGTGTTCTCGGACGTAATCGTAGGATTTAGTTGAGCCGGGATTGTTATTGAACGTGACGCAGGGGCTGATCACATTGATGAATGCAAATCCCTGATGGTTCATCGCCGCCTTTAGGATAGGGATAAGTTGTTCCTTGTCTCCCGAAAAACTCTGTGCGACAAAGGTTGCTCCGAGTTCGATAGCGAGGCTTGCGAGATCAATCGAGTCAAATAGATTGACCGAGCCGTGTTTATTTTTAGAACCGGCGTCGGCAGTCGCCGAATCCTGGCCTTTGGTCAGCCCGTAGCAGCCGTTGTTCATCACGAGATAAACCATTTTCAGGTTTCGCCGGATGACGTGAACAAATTGGCCCATCCCGATAGAGGCCGTATCGCCGTCGCCTGAGACGCCAAAATAGATCAGATCGCGATTCGCCAGATTGGCACCCGTCGAGACCGAAGGCATCCGCCCGTGTACCGAATTAAACCCGTGCGAATTACTGAGAAAGTACGCCGGCGTCTTTGATGAACACCCAATGCCCGACATCTTCGCCACCTTATGCGGCTCGATATTCATCTCAAAGCAAGCCTGTGCGATCGCCGCCGAAATCCCGTCATGCCCGCACCCCGCACAAAGCGTCGAAAGCGAACCCTCGTAATAATCCACCGTGTACCCAAGATCATTCTTAGGCAAAGCCGGGTGTCGAAATGTTGGTCTGACGTAGGTCATATTCTATTGACTATCGATCTAAACCCAAGTCGGGACTGCGTCGATCATGTTTGACTGCCAGAATTTTGATTGTTTCTGTATCAACAATTTGAAAGAGAACGTGATGCGGAAAACGATTCAAATTCGCCCGTCGGATACCGGATCAAATCTCGAAAAAGGTCTCAGGCCTCTCCGAAATATGCTCGATAAACTTTTCAAGTTCTGAAGTGAACCGGTCAGCCAATTGCGGCCCATCAACTTTCTCGTAGAATTTAACAATCTCCAAAACATCAAATCGAGCTTCAACGTCATAGAGTATCTGTTTCACTTCCGGCGCTCCTCAAAAACCTTGAAAAACTCCTTATGAGAAATTATTCGACTCGGGTCTTTGTCCATTTCGCTGCTTCGACGGAGAGCTTCTTCGATCTCGTCCTCATCGGTAAAGTCCACCGGCAGCGAAGCGATCAGTCGATCAGCAAGTCTTGCCCGATCCTGATCCGACAAATCCAAGGCCTCCTTTTCAATATCTACGATAGTTGACATATCCGGATTGTGACTTACTTAGTCGAAAATTTCAAGCGATTCATGTATGTAGGCAACGCCGGATGCCGAAATGTCGGTCTAACGTAGTTCAAATGTCTATTTAACGGCTGAAGCGGCTTTTGCTTTGCGAATATTCTCTGGCTCAACTCGTAAAGATTCGGAAACGTATTAGGCGGAAAAACGCCGTGTCCGCCGGGAAATTCCCTATATCCATGCGACATCTTGCGATTTATCATTATTTCCAATAGGTTCCGATTTGGCTTGAACAGCCCCAACTCATCCTCGATTCCGCAATCAAGGTAGAAAAACGGCAAATCCTTCAGTTTATCGGCTGGATACTCGGAAAACAGCTTCATAAGATCGTTCGCGTTAACGACTGCTCGATCTTTACCATCTCCAAAAACCGTCGTCAAAGTCTGTTTGATGAACGGGGTCGGCGGCAGTTCCTTTGCATCGTGAAATGCCGTCACATTCACAGCACCGCTCCATGAGACCGCCAAAGAAAATAACTGAGGATATTTGACCACCCATCTAAACACCTGCTACGGCTCTTCCCTTTCGATCGGCAACAGTACGAAGGGTTTTGTCTATCTCAGGTATCAACTCATTGACGACATAGGTTTCGTACTTGTCATTCACTTTTGTCGCACCATCGGTGTAAAATCCGTTGGCGCCCTCGACAAAACCATAATGACTCGCTGCTGGTCAGTATATTAGCGGAACTTAGCTTCGTCACCTTATAACTACCGCCAAGCCCGTGCAGCATGTATATAACGGGAAAACGGGTCTCTTTTTCTGTTTCGTAATTAGCCGGCAGGATGACGCAATACGGCATTTTCTTTGCCATTAACTTACTGTCGAGATCTAAAGTCTTGATCGTTGGCTGCGGTACAGTGGTTGGCGACGAAGTAGGCAAGGGTTGCTGCGCATAAGTCGCTGTGGCAAGCATCGAAAGAGCGAATAGAAAAATTATGATTCTGTGATTTTTCATGATCTATCTTAAACTCCTTTTTATCTGCCTGATGATATTATCCGCCGTGATCGGCGTGCCGTCGTAGTTGAGGACGGAAACTAGTCTTGAGGCATCGACTCCTAATTCTATCATCATCAGGCTTTTGAATTGGGCGTCGCGGTTTTGCTCGATGATGAAGAGGCGGTCGTGCGATTCGACAAAGTCGCGGACAGCCTTGCCAAAGGGAAATCCACGGACTCGCATGGCGTCGAGATGAATGCCTTCGGCGGCGAGGAACTCCATAGCTTCGACGGCGGCGTAGGTTGAGGTGCCAAAGAAAACAAGGCCAGTTGATGAATTGACAGATTTGCCCGATCCATCATTCCTCATTCTGCCTTCATCATTCCGATAAAACACCGGCTGCGGGACTAATTCCTTTGCCGTGTCCCATTTTCGCATCAGGCGGTCCATGTTGCGTCGGTAGACTTCGCCGTCCTCTGTGTAGACGGCGTATTCGTCGCG
>JBGTEX010000003.1:0-67303 GCA_041747575.1 Pyrinomonadaceae bacterium | reverse complement strand
AAGGCCGATTTTGGGAAGACTCATGAATTTCTCAAGGAAGCGGCCAAGCTGTCCCCGACCGTTGAAGGTAGGAAGAATATCTTGATTGCGGCCAGAACGGTTGCATCGTACGACACTAAGATCCGAGATTGATGGTCAATCGCAGTTCCGAGGGTGTTGCGAGCACTTATGCGTGTGGTAATTGCTGCCCGAACACTCTGGAAAGCATTGAAGTGGACCCGTTTGGGACCCTTTCCGAGCTTGGCCTCGACACACCTTTTACCGCCTTTCAGAGCGAACGAAGTTGTAACAACACGCTGTTTGGCCCGTACGAGGCATCCCCGGACAGCTGGGCGAGCTCTAATACCATTGTGGCGACCATGCTCCTTAGTACGGCCCATGCCGAAGGTGTAGGTTTGACTGATATTCAGGCATGTTCAACCCGTTTTCTCTGGTACAACTCCGGCCTCGGCGGCGACTGCCAGTATATTACCGACCAAATGTGCAACGCGGGGTCGAAAAAACCGCCTTTGCAATTTATTCGACTACTAAAACCTTTACGCCGGCGGCCAATGCCAGTACATCACCGACCAAATGTGCAACGCGGGGTCGAAAAAACCGCCTTTGCAATTTATTCGACTACTAAAACCTTTACGGGGAGGGCGACGATTGTTCTCTTCGAAGAAGGTAAAATTTCGCTCGTAGAACCAATTTTCTATTAACGGTTTGACCAGCTTTGGCCTAAGACGCGAAAATCTAGGTCTGTGCGTATTTTGCAAATTTCATCGGCGAGGACCTTTGGCGGCGGCGAGCGGCATTTGGTCGATCTGTGTCATGAGCTTGTCGCCCGCGGCCACGAAGTTTATGTCGCACTAAGGCCGACAAATGAATGGCAGGAGAGGCTTGATTTTATACCGCCCGCGAATTTTTTGTATGTCTCTATACGCAATTCTTTCGGGATGTTTAGCGCAAAAAAGATCAGACGATTTGTCGAAAAAGAGCAGGTTGATATAGTCCACGCCCACGTCGCCAGAGACTATTTGGCTGCGAGCGTTGCCATGCGTTCGGCTGCGAAAGCCAAGCTCATTTTGACCCGGCACGACGTTTTTCCGCTGAAACCTTTTTACAAATTCGCGCTCAGAAATGTCGAAGCGGTCGTCGCTGTTTCGCCGCCGGTTCGCGTCCAGATCGAACGGATATTCCCGGCCCACAAGGTTCATGTGATCCCGAACGGTATCCGCCCGGCCCCTGTTTCGCCGGCCGATAACGGATTTAGGGAGTTTCACGGCATTCCGAATGATGTGCCTCTTGTGGTGACGCTGGGCGAATTAAAACTGCTCAAGGGCCAACGCGATTTTGTACTTGCGGCCAACGAAGTGAAGAGACGGTTTCCCGATTGTCACTTTGTGATAGCGGGAAAGGACAATTCTCTGGATAAACGATTTCGACGCGAATTAAAGCGGCTTGTCAAAGTTTTCGGTCACGACGACAGCTTTGTCTGGCTCGATTGGCTGGATGATATTTCGCCTCTGCTTGCCGCGGCTGACATATTTGTTTCGCCGTCGCATTCAGAGAGTTTTGGCCTTGCGATCCTTGACGCGATGGCGTCGGGAATAGCGGTCGTCGCTTCCGCCACCGATGGTGCAAAAGAACTGATCAAAGAAGCAAACGCCCTCGTGCCGATAAAAGACCCGATTGCCCTCGCGGACAAGATATGTTGGTTTTTGGAAGATGAAAATCGCCGCCGCAATCTCGGCGGAGTGCTCAAAACCGCCGCACAGCAAAATTTTAATCTGGACCGAATGATCGATGAAACCGAGGCATTATATCGGGAAGTCTGCCATCGTCAGGGTCCGTTTTGACAAGCGCTCCGTACCGGGCGTCCATACTATCATCCCGTGCGCCGGCACTTTTCTCCGCGCTATGTAAGCAATCGTACCGACACGGGGCTGCAGGTAGATCAATATATTCTACGGCTTTTAGCTACGAAGATAGTGAAGGCAGACAATGGGCATGAGGGCAAAAACAGCGGCTTTTATTTGGCGTTCTTCGGTGAACTCAAACTTGCGCGTAATCGGTTTCTCCCCACGTCATCTCAACCGTTCGGCGGCTATCGCGTTACGAATGCGGCGATAGACATTAACCTTAGACTAAGTTAAAGCATTTTTGAAAAAAACTATAGGAGATAAAAACAATGAAAATATTTATCGGATTTCTCTTAGCTGTGAGCGCAGTTGTCTTTGGAATTTTCTTTGCCACACCTTCAAGTCAAGGACAAAAACAACAAAAGGATGAACCAACGGTAGTTCAGAAAGGACGAGTAACTGATAAAGACAGGGCATTTAGTAAAGAATATAAAAAATTGTATGGTTTTCGTGAGGGGGAAAAACTTACTGAACTTAAACAAGAAGGAGGTATAGGAATTACTATTGGAGTAGGTAGTCGTCCAAATTCAACAGATAGTTTTGTTACAACTGAAAATCAATTTTTAGAAAAGCTGTCTTGCGAAGCCGATGCTATTGTTGTCGGTAAGGTTAACAAAAAGCAATCGCATCTCTCTGTTGATGAGACATTTGTTTATACCTCATATGATTTCCAGATAAAAAGGGTAATAAAAGATAACTCTGTTTCTCCTATTGATGTTAATAATACTATTACCGTTACGAGACCAGGTGGTTTTATAAAAATTGATGAGCAAGAAATACAGTTCGACGATGCTTCTTACAAATCACTTGAATTGAATAAAGAATATCTTTTATTTCTTAAATTTGTTCCAGAAGCTAATGGCTATAAAGTCTTTAATTCACAAAGTGATTTTGCCCTTGAGAAATACATTTAAGAAGCTTTCTAAGCGCGGATTACCTAATAAACCAAAAGACACTATTGACTCAGAGATGTTATTGAATGCAGTTCAAGGTGCGCTTTTAGTCGATTGCAATCAATTCTTACCAGGAGGAAGTTTCAAGTATCGTGCAAAAGTTTGGAGTGGAAAAAAAGCAAAAGTCGGACGCTGGGCGTGGGATGTTTTTTTGGTTTCTTTGCCTAGCAGTAATGGTTTTACCGATTATTCGTTGAACACAAAGTTTTACGGAATGCAGTGGCTGGGATTTGCCGGAATTTTCGACAGGAAAATCTATTCTAAGTGCGGAAGTTGAATAATTCGTCAATAAATTTAGAAAGCCGCCCGAAAGCGGCTTTCTTTGGGGGCGAGGTTTTTTTCTTTATCTCGACCTCATGTTAGGTTAAGGAAGTTCGTGAATGAGGACGCCCCGCCCAGTCGGGTTGCAGAGTGACATTGCTGGCACTCCGCCCCCTGAGAACCGTGCCCCGCGACTTTCACCGCACACGGCGCGGGCCTTAAGTAACGCTCCGTGAGGAACGCGGTTTCACCACTTCCAGCCCTTTTGCGTGAACTTGCCTATGACAGTTTGGGTGCAGCAGAACACGGTTGCTGTTTCCGTCTATGCCGCCGTGAACACGATGGAGCCTTATATCGGGAAGTCTGCCACTATCCGGACCCGTCTTGACAAGCGCTCCGTACCAGGCATTTTTACCCAGCAATCCCGTGCGTCGGCACTTTTCTCCGCGCTATGTAAGCAATCGTACCGACACGGGGCTGCAGGTAGATCAATATATTTTACGGAGGCTTTTGGCTGCATAGTTAGTGAAAGCAGACAGAGCATCCCCGCCATTGGTAAATTTTTTTGCAAAGGCCGCTTCCTGGATTTTTAATGAGAATGATTCGCTTTTTGATATATTACCTAAAATTGCATTTGACCGTTGCATTCGGCCTGCACACTACGTCGATGCCGATGGGTTTTAACTGGCGCTGGCGTTTCTGGCAAAAAAGGCATATGATCCGGCGACACCGGTCGTGGTAGAAATTTTGAGGATTGCAAAAATATGGCCTTTACACGATCAAATCCGCAAATGCCGGCCCGGATCGCCGACCCACCCCCGATACGGCGTAATACCAGACTGCAAAAAGCTGACATTTATAACTGCATTGAATCGTACGGGAATTTTATATGGACGCTCGCAAAAAAATTTACTTCTTCGCGTGCGGAGGCTGAGATGGCAACTCAGGAAATATTTCACGATATTTGGGATTACGCGGCCCGTCACCAAGTGACAGCCCCGGAACAACATCTGATCTCGCTAATAGCCCGACGCCGCCTTTTTAAGCATTTGATATAACTGTTGGACAAGTTCTATGTGAACCATAGATGTACAAGGGGCGGGATGGACAAGATTAGTTTGCTAGACGACATTTTGTTCATCCCAAATAATCGCATTGATCTGAGATTTTTTGTTTACTGTATGACAGCAGACATACAGAAACAGATTTTGCCCTGTATCCTGCTTTTAGTTCTGATATTTAGAGATTTTTTGTTGGGGTCTGAGTCGCGCAAATTCCTCGAGTTTTAATCAGATCCAAATATCAAGGGGGAATGCGGCTAACGCTGCAGCAGCGTGTGGTAGGTGATGCTGCCACACCGAAATGCCGGAACTTATCAAGATTCCGGCATTTTTTCTTTTTACAAATAGACGGAAGGCAATATTAGAAACGGTTATGAAAAATCAAAACAATAAAAACGGCGATAAGAAACAGAAGGATCTGGAACAAAACCGTGAGACCGGGACCGACCAATTCCTGACGACGAATCAAGGGCTTCGCATCAATGACAACCAAAACTCACTAAAGGCCGGTGAACGCGGTGCGACCTTGCTCGAAGATTTCATTATGCGTGAAAAGATCACCCACTTTGATCACGAGCGTATCCCCGAGCGAATCGTTCACGCCCGCGGAAGCGGAGCACACGGAGTTTTTGAACTGTACGAATCGCAGGAAAATGTGACAAAGGCGAAGTTTCTTCAGGATACGAGCCGGAAAACGCCGGTATTTGTCCGGTTTTCAACAGTTGCCGGGTTTCGCGGTTCGACTGATCTGGCGCGCGACGTACGCGGCTTTGCCGTTAAATTCTATACGGACGAGGGTGTTTACGATCTGGTTGGTAACAACGT
Source organism: Pyrinomonadaceae bacterium (assembly GCA_041747575.1). Taxonomy (GTDB): domain Bacteria; phylum Acidobacteriota; class Blastocatellia; order Pyrinomonadales; family Pyrinomonadaceae; genus OLB17. Next base: position 62,299 of record JBGTEX010000003.1, on the reverse strand, counting down.
GCCGGTCTTCTTTATTCAGGACGCAATAAAATTCCCTGATCTGATCCATTCGGTTAAGCCCGAACCGCATAACGAAATGCCGCAGGCCGGGTCGGCTCACGATACTTTTTGGGATTTTATATCGCTTATGCCCGAATCGGCCCATATGATAATGTGGGTGATGTCAGATCGGGCCCTGCCGCGTTCGCTGCGTATGATGGAGGGCTTTGGCGTTCACACTTTTCGTTTTATAAACGAAAATGGTAAATCAACCTTTGTAAAATTTCACTGGAAGCCGATGCTCGGCGTCCATTCGGTCGCTTGGGACGAGGCTCAGGTCATTTCCGGCAAAGATTCGGATTTTCACCGGCGCGATCTGTGGGACGCGATCGAGAGCGGGGCATTTCCCGAATGGGAATTTGGTGTTCAATTGGTAGCGGAGGAAGACGAGCATAAGTTCGACTTTGATCTGCTCGATCCGACAAAACTTATACCCGAGGAACTCGTGCCGGTAAAGATCATTGGCAAGTTGACGCTCAATCGCAACCCCGATAACTTTTTTGCCGAGACAGAACAGATCGCGTTTCATCCGGGCCATGTGGTTTCGGGTATCGACTTTACAAACGACCCGCTATTGCAGGGACGGCTATTTTCATATACCGATACACAGCTAAAAAGACTGGGAAGCCCAAATTTTCACGAAATTCCGATAAACCGCTCTGTCGCTCCCGTTCACAACAATCAGCGCGACGCTCATATGCGCCAGACGATCAATACCGGCAAGGTGAGCTACGAGCCAAATTCAATCGGTAACGGCTGTCCTTTTCAGGCAAAAATGGAAGATGGCGGTTTTCACAGCCACGAAGAGCGGATCGACGCAAAAAAAGTGCGGGCACGGAGCGACAGTTTTCACGACCATTTTAGCCAGGCGACCCTATTCTTTAACAGTCAATCCGAGGCCGAAAAAGATCATATTGTAAATGCCTTAACTTTTGAGCTCGGTAAGGTCGAGACAATTGCCATACGCGAGCGGATGGTCGGTATTTTAACGCAGATCGATAAAGGCCTAGCAAAAAAGGTAGGGGAGGCAATCGGCGTAGAGGTCCCGGCACAACCCGAACAACCAATAAACCACTCTTTTGGTGCAGACACCGACCCTAAGTCCGTACAGCCTAAAAGCGTAAAGCCTTCTCTGGAACGCTCAGAGGCTTTGAGTATGGAAAATACGGTCAAAGATACAATAAAGTCGAGAATTATCGCTGCCCTGATCGGTGACGGTTTTGATGCCACGCATCTCGCCGCTATGAAAAAAGCCCTGGCTGCCAAAGGGGCTGAACTCAAAACTGTATCCGTAAAGCTTGGCTCGAACGTGGGCGAAGACGGGAGTGCATTAACATCTGATTTTAGCTTTCTGACGGCCGCATCGGTCTTGTTTGACGCAGTTTATATCCCTGGCGGATCAAAAAGTATAGACGCGCTAAGCGGGAAACGCGACGCCGTCGAATTTTTAAGAGAGGCCTTTAAGCATTGTAAGGCGATCTGTGCGACCGGTGACGCTGTGGATTTTGTTAGAAAAACCGTGGGTGACGCTGACAATGATAAAGCCGTCATCTTAGGTAAAATGCCGGCTGATGCAGCCGACGATTTTGCCGCCGCCATCGCGGCCCATCGAAACTGGGAACGCGAAAAGACGCTCTGACAACTGCGGACGGAATAAATGCGGGACTTAGTGAACAGTGGCCGTCATAACGGACGGTTGCGTAAATAAATGCTTGGTACAAGCGGCCTCGACCATCGCGACAATTTCACTTTCGCAAGGGGTTTGGCTCTTGGAATCGGCATTTGTTATTTCGGACATAATCAGGAATTTGGACTTTTCGAGCAGGGTTTGCTCACGAAACGAAAGTTTCTTTTCATGGCTCAAAAACGTAAGCATTTTGAAAACCTCTGCGGTTTCAAAAATATCGCCGGTTTTTAGTTTTTCGTGAAATTCGCGAGAGCGCGTTTTCCAGTCACCCGATACCGGTTCAAAATCATCCGAGAGCATATTGATCAGCTTCCGGCACTGAGACGAGCTGATAAGCGGCCGGAGACCCACACTGTCGGCATTTTGCTCAGGTACAAAAATTGTGGAGTTGTCGCTTAGAACCCGAAGCGAATAGCCTTTTAACGACAATTTTCCAAATGTATGGTTTTTGAATTCCTCGATAAGGCAAACGCCCTGGTTTGGATATGCTACTTTTTGACCAATTGATAATTGCATGTTGGGGTTATCTCCTTAGAAGCTACAAAAGAAGCCGTCCGCCTGTAAACCCGGAAATCCGGCTCACAGCAGAGCTAATCTTTCGAGCGTAATTAGATTATACCACAATTTGATTAAAATTTCAGTACGGTCTTCAGAAGCGGGCGAAACCGCTTGCGATTCGCGTTTACTCGCGACATTGGCGGCTTAAATAATTTGCAAGAACGCGAACGGAGCCGTTAAGATGGTATTTCGATCCGAAAAGTGGTGCCGGACCCGAGTGCGGAACTAACGGCAACTTCGCCGCCGTGGAGACGCGCGAGATGTTTAACAATGGCTAAACCGAGACCGGTTCCGCCAATTTCACGCGAACGGGCCCGATCGGCCCGATAAAATCTCTCAAAAATTCGATGAGAGTGTTCGGGCAAAATGCCTTCGCCGGTATCCGTTACCGCAATAACATCGCGTCCGCCGCCGGTCGAAAAATCGACCGTGACCGACCCGTTCCGCCGGTTAAATTTTATTGCGTTGTCAACCAGATTTGTCAGCATCTGTTCGAGCCGCACCGAATCTGCAAAAACAGACGTCCGCTCAGGCACTTTATTTTTGAGTTCGATTCCGCGTTCGTTGGCCTTTGCCGAGAGTGCCGACATAACGTCCTGAACGGCCGGACTCAGGTTAACCCTACGTATAGCGACCGTTACATTTCCGGATTCGATCAGCGAAAGCTCGAGAATATCGGCGATCAGGCTGTGCATCCGCTCGGCGTTGCGGCGAATAACACTCAAAAAATGCAGATTATTTTCTTTATCTTCGATCGCGCCGTCCTCCAGCGTTTCGACAAAGGCGAGGATGGATGTGAGCGGGGTCCGCAGCTCGTGTGAGATATTTGACAGAAACTCCTGTCTGACGGTTTCGAGCCGGTCAATCTGAGTCGTTTCGTAAAAAAAACCGATTGCGAAGTTTTGGCCGCTTAGTTCGATCGGGGCAACGTGAACGTCAAATTTGCGTTTTTCAACCGTCGGAAGCTCGAGCCGTACATCGCCCGAAACTTGCGAGATTATCGCCTGGCGAAACGCTTCGTGCAGGTCGAGATCACGAATCACCTCGCTCAGGCGTTTGCTTTCGAGGTCGAGGCCGTCGCGGGCAAAAGCAACGGCGGCCGGCACATTACAATGTGCGATGCACATATTGTCATCGACAACTATCACCCCTTCGCGTGTCGTGTCGAGGACTTTCTGCAGCAAATTCGGCGACTCGACAGACACTATCGATTCTGCTAATTCGGCCGGCGGTTGAAATTCCGTTATTTGCATCCAATAAAACGATACCCTACACCGACGACGGTTTCAATACAACTCCCGCATTCGTCGAGCTTTTGCCGCAAACGCCGGATGTGTACGTCGAGTGTCCTCGAATCTCCAAAATAGCTGTAACCCCAGACGTTATCAAGAAGCTGCTGACGAGATGCGACGCGGCCCGAGTTTTGGATAAGATGTTCGAGCAGAGCAAATTCTTTACGGGTAAGTTTTACCGTCCGGTCCGAACACGAAACGCGCATATCCGCAAAATCGACCGTGAGCTGCGCATCAGAATATTTTGGCGCCATCTCGGTCTCGACCCGCCGGAGCACCGCCCGCACGCGTGCGACAACCTCTTTTATCGAAAATGGCTTGATAATATAATCGTCCGCACCGGTTTCGAGGCCTAATATCTTATCGCCCTCGGCCGCCTTTGCGGTAAGCATAATTACGGGCGTCTTTTCGGTTAGCGGTTCGCGCCGGAGGCGTCGGCAGAGTTCCATGCCGCTCATTCCGGGCAGCATTAAATCGAGCAAAATAAGCGAAGGCTGATTCTTTTCGTCAAGGGCGAGCCGCAGCCCTTTTTCACCCGATTCGGCAATCGCGGCTCGAAAGCCCTCGCGTTTGAGATTGTAACGCAAACCCTCAGCGATGTCCGCATCATCCTCGATAATCAGAATTGTTTGCTGCATAGCATTTGACCGATTTTATTAAATTCTTGGTATTTCTGCGATAAGTTTATGCGGCGGGGCTTAAAAGGATATTAACAGGATGTTACAAACATATTAAATTTTTGCGTTTTGAAAGATTATTGTTAAACGCGGATCAGGCATTTGGAATTCGAATGAAAACGGTAATAAAACGAAAAATTATTATTTCATCACATCTTTAGGCCGATATATTTTGCGCAAGCGGCCGCACCCGTCGTCAATTTTCTCCCATATATCGATTTCCAGATCGATCACGGCAAGTGCAGCGGTTGGCATCGGTTCGACGCCGCCGGTGAGAAAGCGGATAAAGCCCTCGATACCCGGATTGTGCCCCACGAGCATGACGGATGCAAAAACGTCGTCGGTTTCTGAGACAACCTCGCGCAGGGTGTGCGGGCTGGCTTCGTAAATTTGATGCTTGAGGAATATCTCCGCATCAAGTTTTCCCGCTTTTTTGACCAATCGGGCGGTTTCCGCGGCGCGTGCAGCCGGCGAACTTAGAATTACGTAAGGCTCGAACCCTTGCTTGCCCATCAATTCGCCCATAAACGGTGCAGCCTTCAAACCGCGACCATTCAGCGGGCGTTCAAAATCAGCGAGTTCCGGCTCGTTCCAACTCGATTTAGCGTGACGCAGAACAAATAGTGTTTTCATACTGGTGAAATAACGTTGTTTTGGCTGATTTTACCGTTCATTGTGTAAAAACGACAACCCGTTGAGATAGAATTGTATCTTGATAGCGAACCGCCTCAGTATAGGAGGGAATGAATTCGTTGAATGCCGCTTTGCTCGTAAATTTGCTCGGTTTCTCGGTCGGGATCGCCTTATACGCACTCGTCGCCCTGATGGTTGTGCGCCACAGGAAAACGCAAAAGACTGAGAATGTAAATTTCCTGCTGTTGACAACCGCATCGCTCGGTTTGCTTTGGAACATAGGCGAACTATACGGCTATATTCAGAGGGATTTTGGCGCCGTCTGGGTGTCGCCCTTTGTAATCGCGGCTTCTTTTTCCGCACTTGGCTTTTTGCCGTCGGTCGTCGTGCATTCGGCTCAGTCTGAGGATTCCGGCATCCATTGGCTGACGTTTGCAGCCTACGGGCTAAGCGCCATTGCTATGGTGATGCATTTTCAGGCCGCATTTGCGGGCTTTGCTGTTCCCTCGTCTCTCGCACTCCAAACGCTGACGTTCAGTTCGCTGGCCCTGTCGGTAGGGCTCTTGATTTTCAATCTGCGCCAAACGCTCGAGAAAAAAGCGGTTTTTGCTGCGGCTTTGCTGGTTTTTGCGGTCTCGGCCCTGCATCTAAGCGGCGAACGCGAGGGCAGTTCGTGGTATGTCGAGCTGATCGCCCACCAATCGTCGCTGCCCCTTGCCCTCGTTATACTTTACCAAAATTACCGGTTTGCGTTTGCCGATCTTTTTCTAAAACGCGCGATCTCGCTGATGCTTCTCACGACATTGGCCTCTGGAATGTATGTTTTTGTCGCCCTACCGCTTCTGCGGTATCACGAAACGCACGACCGCGACGATGTACAGGCCGCGGGGCTGATTCTCGGGCTCTGGATCGCGACTGCCCTCGCCTATCCGGCAATCTATAAATTCGCCGTACTGCTTGTTGATAAAGTGCTTCTGCACCGGGCTGATTACGCAAAATTGCAGATCGATCTGGCCCGCGAGATCGAAAAGAGCGAGTCTGTCAACGAAGTATTAAATACGCTCTGCGAAACGCTTGCAGAAACCCTGACCGCGAAAACGGCGACGTGGACGGAAAACAGCGATCCTAAAGAAATTTCACGCCTTCCTGCGGTTAATTTCACAGCCTACGATGCGACAATAATCATTCCGACGGCCGAAACGCCGCAATATACGATCGGTTTCAAAGAATTTTTTGGCGGACGCCGCCTGCTGTCGGACGAGATCGCGATGCTTGAGGGTGTCAGTCTCACGGCCGCCCGCCGGATCGACGTCCTGCGGGTCTCGCACGAACGCTATGAGCAAAAATTTCGCGAACAGGAATTTGCAAAGCTCGCTACCGAGGCTCATCTGGCCGCCCTGCGTTCGCAGATAAATCCGCATTTTTTATTCAATGCGTTGACGACGGTCGGCTATCTGATAAAAACATCACCGGACAAGGCGTTTGACACGCTTCTGCGGCTGACTCAATTGTTTCGCGGCGTTCTAAAATCCACGGCCGAATTTTCTACTCTTGGCGACGAAATCCAGTTGATCGAGAGCTATCTCGACGTCGAACACGCAAGATTTGAGGAAAGGCTCAAGATAAAAATTGACGTTCCCAGGAAACTCGAGAGTATAAAAGTACCGTCCCTGATCCTCCAGCCGATCGTTGAAAACGCTCTAAAACACGGCATTTCAGAAAACAGGAACGGCGGCGAGGTTCGTATCACCGCCTCACTGACAAACGGCAAAGCCGAAACGATGCTGCGGCTCACCGTTTGGGACTCCGGCTCCGCCAAAATAAAACCAATGGGAGCCGAGGGCGTCGGCCTGAGCAACATCCGGCAACGCCTCAAAACCTATTACGGCGAGACTGCGACGCTTACCCTCGCTACGGACGGAGATAAAAAAGGCACCGCAGCAGAAATAAACCTGCCCGTAAAATGAGGCGAAATTGCTGTCAAGCACTGACCCGATAAGCCGTTAATATTTATGCATAAACTTCGAATAATAATCGCCGATGACGAACGTCCGGCACGCGAATTTTTGAAATCGATCCTTCGCGATTTTGAACAGGTTGAGCTTGTCGGCGAGGCAGAAAACGGAGCGGACGCCGTTGATCTGATAAAAAAGTTCAAACCGGACCTTGCGATCCTCGATCTTAAGATGCCCGAAATTTCGGGTCTCGAAGCGGTTAGAATGCTGCGTAAATCGCAGATGCCGCTCGTGGCATTTGTCACGGCGCACGACGAATTTGCGGTGCAGGCCTTTGATCTGAACGCAGTCGATTATCTTCTAAAACCGGTCGAGCGTAAACGGCTTGCCGAAACCCTGACGAGGGCCGCGGAACGCCTTGAGCACGACGATTGGCGCGCCATCGAGGCTGAAAAAGTTAAAAATGCAGCCATGATCGTTGAAGAAAACGCTGATCGACAGCCGCTTATGCGAATTCCCGTACGTGTCCGCGAAGAAATATATCTTATACCGGTCGAAGAAATAGCCAGCATCGTTGCGGATGGTGAATTGCTTCATATTACAACCGCCGACAACAAAAGATACAACATCAATCACCGTCTCAAAGATATCGAGGCACGACTCGATGCGGGAAAGTTCGTTCGCCTTTCACGCGGAACCGTCGCAAACGTCCTGATGATAGAGCGCATATCACCGATGCCCGGCGGCACCTATGTCGTTAACCTGACAAATGGCCAGGAGATAAATTGCAGCCGTCTCCAATCAAAGATCCTGCGTACAAAATTTCTCAAGATCTAAATACTTCTCGAAACCTCTGCGGCCTGAAAACCACTCGTTTGGATATACAACCGTTTATTCACTCAAACAACCCGTTGGTAAAAAATCGATGTGAGATGCGATCGCTTATGTCTAAAATGGTTGATTGACCTGGATTTTTATTTCCGAACTAAAAAAATGAGATTTCAATATATTTTGCGTTTTATTCTTATCGTATTTAGCATTCTGAGCCTGTCGCTTTTTGCGTTAGGCCAATCAACCGGAACCATCCGCGGCACCGTAACAAGTGATGTAAACGGTGCCGTTCTGTCCGGCGTTTCTGTCGAACTCACACAGCTGCAGCGGACCGCTGAGACGGACGGCAGCGGAGCTTACGAACTTACGGGTATTCCGGCCGGCAGATATACGCTTGTGACGCATATCGAGGGATTTTCGGATCGGGCGCAGCCGGTCGTCGTCGTTACGGGCGGTACTGCCGTCATTGATTTTAGCTTGAGTTTAGCGGCTCTTCGAGAGGAGGTTACCGTAACGGCGACCGGTGGGGAAGAATCGGTTTTTGAATCTTTTCAGTCGGTGACGGCGGTCGGGCCGACCCGTATTCGTGAACAGGCCAATACATCGATAGGCGAAACGCTTGAACGCGAAGCCGGTATCGGCAAACGCTCGTTCGGGCCGGGTACGTCGCGTCCGACCATTCGCGGTTTTGAGGGCGACCGGGTACTTGTCCTACAGAACGGTATCCGGAACGGCTCGCTCGGCTCTCAATCCGGCGATCACGGTGAGCCGATAGACACTCTAAATCTGGAGCGTCTGGAAGTTATAAAAGGCCCCGCGACGCTGCTTTACGGATCAAATGCGGTCGGCGGCGTCGTCAATGCCGTTTCCGGCGACGAGGACAATGCTCATCCGGGCATTCGCGGAAATTTTTCGACGCTCGGTGCGACCAACAATCGTCAGGGCGGCGTTTCCGGCGGCGTCGAATACGGCTATAAGAAGTTTTTGTTTACCGGCGCCGGCAGCTTTTTGCGCGAAGGCGATTTTCGCACGCCGCTTGGCAGAATTCCGAATTCGGCCTCCCGGGCCACAGGGGGCAATTTTGGCACCGGTTATTTCTCCGATAAATATTTTTTTCACGGGAATTTTAATATTGACCGCAGGCGTTACGGCGTTCCCTACGCTCCGCTTTTTGAAGAAGGTGAATTTTTGAGCGGCGATTGCAGCGAAAATCCCCCGCCCGGTGCTGATCCGTGCGTATTGGATATTTTTGCCATCCGTGACGAATTTGCCAACCGCCTGCCGTATGAACCGGACGAGGCTATTGATCTGAGTCTGAAACGTAATAATTATCGCGTTCGCGGCGGTTTTCGCGACGTCGAAGGACCTATAAGACAGGGCAACTTTAATATCGATTTTACCGATTATCAGCACGAAGAGATCGAAACCGCCGACGGCATTGACGAGGTGGCGACAATTTTCTTTAACGATACGTTTTTCTATCGCGCCGCTTTCCAACAGGCGAATTATAAAAATCTTAGCGGACGGTTTGGGTTTGAAGGCTTTCGCCGGAGCTATTTGACCGAAGGAGCGGAAAGCCTGATCGAGGGCAGAGTTCGCCAGAATAATTTTGCCGTCTTTGGCCTCGAAGAGATCAGTTTTGACAGGGTTGCACTGCAATTCGGAGGGCGCGTCGAAACCAATCGATACCGTCCTGCCAACCCGATCAATCCGGATCGCGAATTTACAGGCTTTTCAGGTGCCGCGGGAGTTCGTTTCCGGCTTTGGGAGGGTGCTGCGTTTGTAACGAATTTCAGCACTTCGTATCGTGCTCCCAGCCTCGAGGAACTTTACAATTTTGGCCCGCATATCGGAACGGTTACGTTTGAGGTCGGGGACGTCGATTTGACCCGCGAACGCTCTTACGGCATTGAATTAAGCTTTCGACAGGATTTCAAACGGGTTCGTCTTAACGGAAGTTTCTACTATTACGATATAGACGATTTTATTTATCTCGCCCCGCAGGATCTGGACGGAAACGATCTGATCGACGTCGAAGACGGATTGCCGGTCGGAGCCAATCTTCAGAATGACAGCCGGTTTCGCGGTTTTGACCTGACAGCTGATTTTGAAATAACCGATTATCTCGGTGCGTTTGTCAATGCCGATATTGTCAGCGCGCGTTTAAAAAATATTGACGTCGCGGTGCCGCGCATCCAACCGGCGCGCTTGCGTTTAGGACTGGATTTTCGCCGCAATGGCCTCAGCGTCAGGCCTGAGGTTTTGTTCGCATCAAGAAAAGAGTTGGACGACATTTTTACACTTGAAACCCCGACTGCGGGTTACGGTTTGTTTAATATAAACGCCTCTTATGTATATGCAAAAGCCAAATATGCCCACATCTTCACGGTCGGCGGCACTAATCTCACCGACAGGCTTTACCGCAATCATCAGAACTTTATAAAAGATATTCTGCCTGAACAGGGGCGGGGCTTAAAGGCTTCGTACACAATTCGGTTTTTTTAACGGCAGGCCTATCTACGCGTCCGGTTCTGACGATTTGAATGAATTGTTTATAATAGAAAAAATCAGATTTTTTGGAGGATATTTCTATGAAAACCGAAACATTATCATTCGACACAAAAAACGGCCCGGCCACGGCATACGCAGCGGTACCCGCCGACTTCGGCGGAAAATCTGTCATTATCATCCAGGAATATTGGGGACTCAACGATCATATTAAGGACATTGCAAACCGTTATGCGGACGAGGGTTTTGCGGCCATCGCTCCTGACCTGTATCGCGGCAGGATCGCGGCCGACAGCTCCGAGGCGGGCCGGATGATGAATGCCCTTGCCATCGAGGACGGCCTCGACACGATAAAAAACGCGATCGACACGGCGGCGGCGAAATTTGATATTTCGCATTTTGGCATTACAGGTTATTGCATGGGCGGCACTTATGCGCTCAGGGCGGCGTGTGAATTAGAAAATCTAAGCGCCGCAGCCGTTTTTTACGGCGATGTTCCGGACGACGAAATTTTAAAAAAACTGACGACGCCGACCATATTTATTTCGGCAACGCAGGATGATTGGATCGATACGGAAAAGGTCGCAAAGCTTGAGGATGCCGCAGAGCGGTTTGAGCTGCCTGTTCATTCGGTAAAATACAACGCCGACCACGCATTCTTTAACAACACCCGTCCCGAAGTCTATAACGAAACCGCCGCCCGCGATGCGTGGGCGCTCATAACCGGATTTTTTAACGATAAATTGTAGAATTCCGTAAGCGAGAGACCGGACGCTTTAAATACATTAGAGAGCTTCACCGCAAATAGAGCGGCAAGCCGCGACCGGCAAAGATTGATTTGCGGCTATGCGGGCGCCGCTTACCGCCGGGTCAGAACCGGAAGCGATAGCGACTGGGTTCTTTTGCAAGGTGCATTGTTTGCGGCTGCGTCGTACCTTGGAAAAAGTTTACAGATCGTCTTGCCAAATCGATTAAATTCAAGTTAGATAGATTATTAGATTTTCACGCTCAATTAGCGCGAAATATAAATATACGATAAGTTTCTGGAGATCAGGAAAAATGCCAACATCGATTTGCCCCGAATGTAGCGAAGAAGTTTATGTTGATTTAGACAGCGAACAAGGCGATTCTGCTGTCTGTGACGAATGTGGTTCCGAACTGGTAATAGTAGGGCTTGACCCGGTCGAGCTTGATCTGAAGGAAGAAACCGACGACGGCGACCGCGACCGCTCAGATCATGACGGGTTTGAAAGTGATGACTTTTGACAAGGCCCGTTATTAACATCGAATCGCTAAACGTCATCTCCATCGTCGTTTTTTCCGCCTGCGAAGATATCCGCCACCCGATTGCTTAGAGCGGTTGCGGATTGGATGTAAGGGGGAATGTTTAGTTCCCACAGCCATTGCGGCAACCGACGAAAGTGTCTGAAAACCGCAAAATCGAACCTGCTGCCAATAGCTCGTGACCTAAAGTGGCGTGGCTAAGTGCCGCTTCGCGGAGAGCCTCAGAAATGCGGCTGATTTTTCTAACGCATAATCCCGGTTTAATTACCTCAATTAATGCGACACCGCTGTCTTTGCTCCGTTTGGCAGTATGCAGCCGAATCCGTCTTTTAGGGTTTTCAGTATTGAACTGTCTGTTTTTTTTAACCGCAACTTATCCATTGACGAGGTTTCCATCTCGGTGACTATTCGAATATCAAACCTTTCGGCTTTTTTTAAAAGGCTCCACGCCGTTTGTCCGTTGACCTGATATTTTTTGCACAGCGCTTCGGCCAATATTTCACTATTTGCGGCGTCGAACCATTTTACAAAATCATCGCGCCCGAAACCTTCCGCACATTCGGCAATAAAAATAATCGTTCCGCCAGTTTTACAGGCGTGCGACGCGGCTTCGAGAGCCTTGTGCGCCTGAATCATATTGACGTCATACGGATATCCGCCGCAGCTGACGATGGCCAGATCATGTTTTTCTCTGATTTTAACGGTGTGTGCGCCCGCATAGGCGTCACACGCCGCGCGGTGTGATGATCGCCAATTGCCGCAGAAAAGATCAACCGCGTTGCCCGCATCGTCAACTATTGTGTTGACGGCGAAGGACGGATCGATCTTTGCGACGATCTCCGTGAACGCTTCGTTTACCGCATTCCCGTCGAGCAAACCGCTATCGACGCCGTCGCGGCGCGATTTGGTTTTGCAGTCAAATGCGAGTTTATGCGTTTCCGAGACGGTTTTAGCCGATGCGAGCCCGGGACAAACCAGCTTTCGCCCGCCCGTGAAACCGGCAAAATAGTGAAATGTAACACCGCCGATGATGATCACATGATCGTGTTCGACGAGCATACGGTTTAACTCGATCGCGATACCGCCGGACGTTTTGCCGAGCTGTATCAGCTGCATCAGGTCGCGCGGGTCATGATCCAGCGTTTTTATTCGTTGAGCGATAAAAGGCGTAAGGATCGTTGACCTTTCAGCCGCGGTTACCTTGCGGTGAATTCCGGTGGCAAATGCGATCCGAATATCGAAAGCTGAAGTTCCGTTTGCGATAAGGCGGCGAATGATCAGATTCACGATCTGGCCGCAGGCCGTCTGTCGTGTCGCGTCCGGCACGACGATCAGAACACTGTCACCCGGATTTACGATTTCATCGAGACGCCTGGAATCAATCGGATCATCAAGCTTTTCGCCGATCTCAACATCCGACAAGATCGGTTTTCCGACAGTATCGCCGAGAATCTCAAACCGGTTTTCATCATACTCGAACGGAATCACGCCGCGGCCGTATTTTAAATCTATTTGAGCCATTTTTGATCGCAGATCGCCTTAATTTGGCAGTTTGAAACACTTTGAGCCGGTCTCGCAGACATAGACGGCCTCGGCCCTGAGGTCAACCGTTTCCATCTGAATCGTCAGATGATCGATCCCAAACTGCTCGTGCAAACGTTTGCGCACCTTAACAAGAAGGTCAGAATGTATGATCGAATCGTCGTGGCTGATGTGAGCCGACAGGGCTTCGATACCGGACGAGATGGCCCAAACGTGCAGGTCATGGACACCGGCAACACCGTCGGTTTCAAGAATTGTGCTTTCGACGGCTGAAAGATTAATGTGGGCCGGCGTTCCCTCTAAAAGCACATTGACCGAGTCGGTAATTAACCGCCAGGAACCAAAAATTATTATAAGGCTGATTAGGACGCTGCAAACGGGATCGGCCCAGAGCCAGCCAAATGCAGCTATCAGAATACCGGCCGCGATCGCCGTCACGGATCCGAGCAGATCACCCATAACGTGAAGCCACGCCCCGCGCATATTCAGATCGTGCTTATGTCCGGAATGAAGCAGCTTTGCCGCGACAATATTGACCAGAAGGCCGCCGCCCGCTATCAATGTCAGGCTCGTTCCGTCTATCGACGGCGGTGATCGCCAACGATCGACGGCTTCGTAGATAACCCAAAACGATAGCAGAACCAGGGCGATCCCGTTTATAAAGGCAGCGAGAATCTCAAGGCGATAATATCCAAAAGTCTTTTTCGCCGTCGCCGGACGCGCACCAAACCAAATCGCACCGAGAGTGAGGCTAAGCGCGGCGACGTCGGTCAGCATATGTCCGGCGTCTGCGATCAAGGCCAGAGAATTGGCCAGCCAACCGCCGACCGCCTCGACCAGCATATAAACAAACGTCAAACCGAGCGCCAATTTTAGACGGCCTTTGCGGTTAAATTCGGTGTGCGCTTGCTGGTGTGCGATGATCTACCCCCGTTTCAATAACGCCGAAGGACTCTGCCGCTGCGTAATGAAATAACAAAACCCGTGCGGTTGCCGCGGTCATCGCTGATCTCGACCGCCGTCTCAATAGATGGCGATGATATCTGAAGCCGAAACGTCCCGTCCGGCCCCGAATTTGTTTCGCGGCCCTGAGATTTGACGGTTACGCCAGCGCTCGTTCGCCCGCTTAACAGATATACATTGCCGCCGACCCGTTCGGCCTTCCATTCCGTTGCCTCTATGGCAACGCTTTCGCCGGCCCTGACAACGATAAATTTCCAGGGGTCATTCCAGTTCGTCGTTTGGCCTGAGCGGGCCGTTGATCTTAAACGCCAATAGTAATTGCCGGGCGTTAAGGCGGCAAGGCGGAATTCACGCCCTGTCAGCCCGCTGCGGTCAACCATGATCGCGTCCGATGCAAATGTCGGCGACCTGGAAATTTGAAGGTAATAGCTTACCGCAGGGTTGCCCTCTGCATCCTGCCAGCTAAACGTCACATTGACGCCGTTACCGCCATCGACGATCTGTGCGGAATTACCGGGTACCAAGGGCCGCGGAGCCGCGAGTAATTTTTCGCGGGCCGACAGCTTACCGCCGCTTACCGATGCAAATTCGCCCTCTGTGATCGTCGTTTTCTCACCGCCGATAGTAGTTTCAACACCGCCGCGGCTGATCCGGATCTCGCCGCCGTTTGTTACAGAATCGGCGTCAAAGCTGGCTACGGTATTCGGAAAAAGCTGATTCTCAGAATCCGCTACTTCGACCACATTGGTCGTGTCCTGCGGCTGCTCGTCCGTTCTGACGTTAATTTGCCCGTCAACCAGTGATCCCCGAACATTTGTTCCGCCAAACAGCGAGGTCGAATCTTTGACGACAAAAGCGCTGTTAGGCCGAACGGTATATTCTGATTTGTCGATCATCTGAATGATCGCCCTGCCGTCTGACAAGGTTTGCACAATATCTCCGGCAGCAATGTAAGTTTCTTTAGTAACAACGATGGTTTCGCGCGTGGTGAAACGCGTTACACGGACGTCGCCCTCAAACGATATGATCCGGGCTGCGTCCTTTGGAAAATCGATTTTTTCGTCCGGGATAAACCAATTATTCCGCGACGCCCACTGAAATCCGGCAAACACAGCAACGGCGAGCAAAACGACAGCGGCCACCGCGTAGATCGTGCTTTTGCGTATCTTCCACCACTCGACATAAAATTTGCGGTATTTATTTTCGTCCATTACGGGCGGTGTTTACTCACTATCGGCTGCTTTTTGCGCGGGCGGCGCTATTAGTGAGATGAGAATCGAGATCAGTATTGCGCCCGCCACAGTTCCAAGTGAAACATTAATTACCATTTGCTCGAATTCATGATTCAAATATCGTCGAACAAAATTCGCCAGTGACGAATCGTTCCCGTCGCCTAAAACCATTATCAAACCCTGAGCAGCGAGAGGCAAGAGCATTTTTACGCCAATAAATGTCAGGACAAAAGCCAGGCCGTATTTTAGATAATGGAATCTGTTTGCCAGATCGGCGAGCAGGAAAAAAAAGGTTCGAAGGCCGAGAATCGCGAAAATATTTGATGTATATACAATAAACCGGTCGGTCGTGATGCCAAATATCGCCGGTATCGAATCTACGGCAAAGACTAGATCGGTAAATTCAACCACGATCAGGACAAGGAGTAAAAGGGTGCCGGTCCGCACGCCGTCTTTGACCGTAAAGAACTTTTCGCCATCGTACTCCTTGCTGATACGAATATATTTTGTCGCCAACTTTACGATCACGCTCTCGTGCGGTTCGAAATTCTCATCTGTGTCCTGAAACATTTTTAATCCCGTGTAAACGAGAAATACACCAAACAGATAGATGATCCAGTGAAAACGGTCAACGAGCTCGGCACCAGCAAAGATCATGATCATACGCATCACGAGCGCACCCATGATGCCCCAAAACAGAACCCTGTGTTGAAACTGCTTCGGAACCTTAAAAAATGTAAAAATAAGGAGAAAAACAAACAGATTATCGACCGATAGCGAGAGTTCGATAAGATAGCCGGTCAGAAAAAGCTTTGCATGCTGAAGGCCGAACTGAAAGTAAATAAATATGTTGAAGGCAAGCGCGAGCGAAACCCAGACGATGCTCCAAAGAACGGTTTCCTTGCGGGTCGGCGCATGCGATTTGCGATTGACGATGCCGATGTCAACAAATAGTGCGGTCAACACAACCACAAAAAACATTATCCAAACCCAATACGGGTACTCGATCGCATTCATAAATTTGACAGATAATTAAATAAATTTCTCGATAATTTTTACAATCCGGCCCAGGGCCTCAGAATCCGTCTGGTCGAAATCGTCAAGTTTATCGCTATCGACGTCCAAAACACCGACAACTTGCCCGCGACGGCCGAAGATCGGCAGAACGATCTCAGACTTCGCCGCCGAACTGCACGCTATATGCCCCGGAAACTTATTGACGTCCGATGCAATTGTCGTCTGCCGCGTCGAATATGCGTGGCCGCAAACGCCCTGGTCAAAATTTATCCGCGTACACGCGAGCGGCCCCTGAAACGGGCCGAGGACAAGCTGGCCCTCTTTTACAAGATAAAACCCGACCCAGAAAAATCCGAATACTTCCTTTAGAACCGCCGCTATGTTTGCAAGATTGGCGGTCAAATCCGTTTCTCCCCCGACAAGACCCGCAACCTGCGGTACGATCTCATCATACAGAACCATTCGGTCCGCGGTTTTAGAATATTGAACGGTTTCTGCCATAAACGCTAAGTTTAGCGTGTGTAGGCTATACGGTGCAATGATTAAGGCAACGGAAAAAGGCACTGGCCGCGATCGCAGGGTTTCTCGGAGCGTTTACAACCTTTTCTACATTTGAGATCGAAATTTATAAACTGATAATAGAGCGGTTCTTTATTACCGCATTTCTGTATTAACTTCTAATTAGATTGGGAATGAATCATCACGGCGGGCGGCGAGCCGAAATACAATGATGCGACAGCGCGGGCGACTATTGGGAGATTTGGCGCGTTGACCCGGATAGAAGTTCCGGCGCGTTGCAGGATTTGAATGAAGCCTTAAAAGAATACCGCAAATTGCAAAGCCGCTTGAGCGACTCGGACGAAACGCGCGCGTTGGCGCAGAGCCGTTGGGCGATGGACATCGAAACGAACGTCCGTCATCTCGATCCGCTCGATTTGCTGCAAGAAAGCGAGCAGGACAACCAGACTAAAACTCTGCGCGGCGTTCTCGATTCCCGTCACAATCGCAACGGGCAAACAGTGGCTTCTTTCAGCCGGTTTGCTTTCGGCGTTCTACGAAACGAAGGATTTGGAAGTGGAGATTGATCGTTAAATATTCTGGCCATTAGATTTATGCGAATCTCTGCCCGGCTTGCGCGGGCTTGGAGAAATGATTATATGCCGTTTCGCGGTAAGCCTCTGAAATGAGGCTGATTTTTCTTCCGCATGATCTCGAATTATAAAGTCTTATCACTTTACCAAAAACCGTGTTTCTTCGGCACGCTTTGCGGCCTGATCCCGATCATAACGTTATTGTGTAATCCGGGTTTGTTTCAAAGATGATAAACTTAACTTTTCAAACTAGATGGCAGGCAAACAGATAAAGTCAGTCGGTATCGTGGTAAAGCCCGGTCATGCCAAAGCAATGGCGACCGCGGATGAGCTTACAGCATGGCTAAAATCGCGGGGAATTGGTCAATCGTGCGAGACCATATCCGCCGATGATATCCGTCCCGAAAGCTCGCCGGTCGTTGACGCCGACCTGATCGTGGTTCTCGGCGGCGACGGAACCATGATATCGGCCACCCGCATCATCGGTGACGCTGATGTGCTCGTTCTCGGAATAAATTACGGCAGTCTCGGTTATCTGACCGATTTTCGTATCGAGGAAATGTTTCCCGCTCTCGAAGCGATCATCGCGGGCCAATACGAGATCGACCCGCGCGTGATGCTCGACGCCGAGCATTGGCGCAATGAGACAAAACTCGTCACCGGCCGCGTTTTAAATGACGTGGTTATTAACAAATCCGCCCTCGCAAGGATAATCGACATCGAGGTCAAGCTAAACGGGCTGTTTGTAAATAAATTCAGGGCTGACGGCCTGATCGTATCGACGCCAACAGGTTCGACAGCATATAATCTCTCGGCCGGCGGCCCGATCATCTATCCGTCGATGAACGCCGTCGTACTTACGCCGATCTGCCCGTTTACACTCACAAACCGGCCGCTGGTCGTACCCGACACAGCCCAAATCGATCTAACGTTGGACAACGAAAACGAAGGGGTCGTACTCAGCCTCGACGGCCAGACAGGGTATCCGATGAGCGCTCAGGACCGCATCGTCATTCGAAAAAGCAAAACAACATTTAACCTCGTCCACCCTGCAAATCGCAATTATTTTGATGTCTTAAGGGACAAACTAAAGTGGGGCCGATAAGAGATGAACACAGATTAGAATGGATTTGAAAATCTGTCGTCATCGGCGTCCATCTGCGGGTAAAGCGGTTACGGATTGGATGTAGTGCGGAACGTTTAGTTCGCTCAGCCATTACGGCAACCGTCGAAAGCGGCTGAAAAGCCGCAAATCGAACCTGCTGCCAATAGCTCGTGACATACTACTCATCGCGGCATACCGGCGGGTCAGAACCGGAAGCGATAGCGACTGGGTTCTTTTGACAGATGCTTTGTTTGCGGCTATGCCGAAGCGGGCTTGCAAGCCGCGAGCGGCGCTTTCACACTTTCCCTTGCGGCACAAACCAGCCAGCATCTACACTTTCCCGTATATCGAATCCGTAACCGCTCTAAGTTTCCTGAAACAGACTGATCTGATCGTCTTTCTCAGTCTCGAAACCCTGTGGAAACCACTGAAAAGTCCCCAGATCACACTTTCCGCTGGCATTAAAAACAATGCCCTCGGCTTCGAGCAGTTCCTGTTGCAGATTTATCGGGATCGTCAGCCGTCCGGTCGAGCATTTCCCCTGCGAGTTAATAACTCGCTGCCACGGGACGCTATCATCAGAGGCATGCATTGCATAACCGACGGTCCTCGGCGTATAGCCGTCGCCAAGCGTCAAGGCGATCTGGCCGTACGTCATAACCTTGCCCGAGGGTATCCGCCGGACAAGAAGGTAAATGTTCTCACTATAATTTTTTTTCGCTGACATCCATCTGCACAAGCGACATATTATAAGTTTCTGTTAAACGGTTCTCAAAAACGTCCTCGCCGGTGCCCCGTCGCCGTTCGCACCGTCATACTTCAGTGGGGCGCATATAATCTCATAATCACCGGCGGTTATCTCCCGCAGATCAAGGCCTTCGAGAACAACTATCTCCCGCTCAAGCAGCGTGACATGAACCGGATGCCCCGACGAGCCGCTTTTTTCGATAGAAAGATAATCGATACCGACCAGGACTACGCCGTTTTCGGCCAGCATTGTCGCGGTCGCGGGTGTGATGTGTGTAAAATCCGTGCGAAAGCCCTTTTCCGGTTCCGACCAAAACGCCGAGTTGCGCGTTTTGAAAAGAACGCGGTTGACGCCGTTGATATCGCCGATATGTTCAGGCTCGATCGCGATCACATCTAAAGCAATCTCGACAACGCGGCACGGCCCGATAAGCTTATATGGATCCATCTCGTGAACGCGGAGTGAGCCGTCGATAAAATGATTTGGGGCATCGACATGCGTTGCGGTGTGGACCCCGAGCGAAATCCTTGAAACATTTGCACTCGAATCGTCGGACATTGCCTTAAATGAGGTTATTTCCACACCCGGATCGCCCTTATAGATCGGGGTCGCATCACTGATCGGTACTGTAATATCGTAAATTTTCATCTTGTTCTAAAGGATAAATGAAAAGCGTTCGACAAACAAGATTAGCGTTTCCCACCGCTTTCTAATTAGCCTTACAAGTTCCTAAATGTTACTTTCGGGTCAAACACCGATCAGTATTCTCTACTTTCAAGGTGAAATTGTCACAGGCACCGCTTAGGCTGTGGCTGGGGCGACGTCTTGCCGCTCTACGTTTTCGATTTCCAGGATCAGATCGGCGCCGTAGGCTTTGGCGGGGGTTTGGAAGCCGGGGGTGACGTTGCCGTCCGTGATTTTTTGGGCGATGTTTAGGGCGGTGAGGGCGGTCATCGTGTAGCCTTCGGGTGCTTGCATTCGGGCTTCGACCCGGTTGCCGTTTGGGTCGGAGGCTTCGCCCCAGAGGAGGGTTTTGCCTTTCGCGCGCTCGGCGTCGGTCGGGCCGCCGGGCTGGATTTTGGATTGCAGATATTTTTGCATCGGCCCGGTTGCGAACAGCCAGCCGAGATAGCGGCTCATTTTCATCATTTTCAGAGCGCTTTTCGGGACGACGGTGAAAACTTCGATATTTGGGATACCGGTCGAATAAAATGCGGTTGCGACATCGCCCCACGGGATCGTCACGCCCGTTTTTACAATCGAGCCCTTACTTGAATGCGGGCTGCTGACACCTTCGCCGAAGTCGATCTCGCGTGTTTTCCAGGCGGCGGGAACGGGCGTGATCTTGCCGTCTTTTCGGATGGCTCCGCCCTTGCCTATGTTCATGGTCATCGTCGCCTGCGTGCCGTGCGAGAGCTTTCCCATCCCGCAGAATGCAAGCGAAAGATGCGTCGCCGTCGGCAGAAGGTTTTTTAGATGAAGGGCCAGGCAATCGCTCGGCACAACGTCAAACCCGACGCCGGGCATTATCATCACACCTGCTTCGACAGCCTTTCTGTCCATCGCCGCGCATGCCTCAAAAACAGCGATCTCGCCCGTAATATCCGTGTAATGCGTCTTATTCCGAAGACACGCCTCGACCATCGCCCGCGAAGTCAGCGAAAACGGACCCGCGCAATGCAAAACCATCTCAACCTCCCGCAAAGCCGCATCCAACTTCGCCGTCTCATCAAGCGAAAAAACACGATGCTCAAGCCTATGCTTCGCGGCCAATTCCCCAATCGCCTCCGCATTCCGCCCAGCCAAAATCGGCCGCATCCCACGCTCAACCGCATACCGCGTGATCAACTCACCGGTGTAACCGTTTGCTCCGTAGATTAAAAAATTAGGCATATGCTAACCTCGGCATTTCATCGTAAGTTCTTCCTTCGAGAAGGCGCCCTGTTTTCTTTTTATTAAATCCGCCCCATTGCTTAAAGAAAAATGGAACGCCGGACGCTTGACACTGTTTGCGTATATCGATAACCCAGCTTTCCTTAATCGGACGAAAACCATGACCGCTTTCGCCGCCAACGATTGCCCAATCAATATCTATCAAATTCAATGACTTCAACGGGCCAAGTAGCGGTTCTAAGGAAAGAAATTTTACTTTTGCTCCCGTTTTCCTCAAGTCATCGATCCTATGAACGTACTTTTCGCTTTCAACAGAAACACCCATCCAAATATTAGGCGACCACGACAATTCTGACTCGATTTCAGCAAGTCTGTCCGCTCTTTTGGTTAATACCTGAAATCGGTGCCAATGGGCGCGATTCATTACATCGAACACACGCCGAATGTAATCGAGCGGAATCTCCGTATGAAAAAGGTCGCTCATCGAATTTACAAATATAGTTTGCGGCCGTTTCCATTTGAGCGGAAGCTCTAGCATATGCGGCTGCAAGGTCAACTTAAACCCGTTTCTATAATTAGTTTGTCCCATTGCCTTAAGTCGTTTTGACAACCGTTCAGCATAACAATTCTTACAGCCCGGACTGATTTTTTTACATCCCGTTACCGGATTCCAGGTGGATTCTGTCCATTCAATCGGAGATTTGTGTGCCATTACTTCTTCCCCTTTGTACGATATTTCTCGAGAATATGCTTTGCTATTTTGGTGCCCGTTTCATTGTTAGAGGCGAAGAAAAGATAGTAAATCGTTGCCCCGGCCGTATTTCTCATCGGGATTGGATCTGGCACAAACTTAAAGCCAGCCGTTTTGAGCCTCTCCTGAAATCCTGCCGCAATAGCATAATTTGGCTCCTTTTGAAGCGGGTCGTCGCCGAAAAGTCCTCTTTGAACCGGTTCAGAATATGCCGTCTGTTTGCACGATTCGCTGCCCCAAAAAGCATTCATGCGGTCAATTTCCTTTGGACTAACTGCCTCATAGTTTCTCCAAAGCACGTTGCGGTTCATATCCATAATAGGAAAATTCAAGAATACCTCTATACTTTTCATCGCAGCAGCTGTTTCAAGCACTCGCCAGTCCAAGTGTAGTCCGTAGGGATCGAGCAAACAAAGTCCGCGACGATAATCCTCATATTTTACCTTCGGAAACACTTCTTTTAACAAAATCTCATTGGAGTTGCCCTCGTAGATATGAACATGATTAAATTTTTCCGTAAGTTCAGTTAATATGTTGATTTTTTGACCGTCCAAATCAATTAAATGCAATTCCTTAAAAGGTGGCTCTACATATAGAGCGTTTAGTGGACTCCCCAAAACAAAACCTTCAGTTTCCCGCGAAATATGCACTCCCGCACCAGCGAACGCATCGATATAAACGTGCTTTAAATTGCTTTGTTTTGAAAGAATAACAGAATATTTAAGAGCATATTCCTTAAGTATCTGTAACTTGATCTCGGACCAGTATCCAATCGTCGTAACTCCTGGAAAAGTCTCCATAAATATTTCTCCGTGTCATGAGTTTTGAAACAGCCTCGAAGATCGCAACTGCTTTGCTTTGAGTTTATCCAAAAATTCCTCACGGTCAATCTCTTTTGCGCCGAGGGCTTTTAGGTGCGGGGTCATTACCTGTGCGTCGAGCCATGTTGAGCCGCGTGATTTTAGGTGGTCGATGAGGAAAAGGAGGGCGAGTTTTGAGGCGTTTGGGGCGGTGTAGAACATTGATTCGCCGCAGAAGACGCCGTCGGCGTTGACACCGTAGAGGCCGCCGACGAGATCATCGTCAGCGTCCCAGGCCTCGACGCTGTGTGCCATTCCCGCTTTACGAAGCCGGCAATAGACGTCGATGAATTCGGCCGTTATCCAAGTGCCGCCCTGATCGGGGCGTTTGGCGGCGGCGCAGTTTTTGATGACGGAGTAAAAATCTTTATCGATTGTAAATGAATAGCGAGATTTATTTTGCTGCCGGCGGAGGCTTCGCGGAATGTGCAGTTCGTCAAATTCAAGAATCGCACGCCTTTCGGGGCAGTGCCACGGCAGCGGAATGCCCTTTGTGTACCACGGGAAGATGCCTTTGCGATACGCCTCTGCGACCGTTTCGACCGTCAGCGGCGTTCCGAAGGCGATCACATCCCTTGCATAATAAAAATAGTCGCCGACCGGCAGCCATTCGGGAAAATCATAAACTTTCGGGTCCGGGAACAACATCTGAGACTTTCAGCCACAGATTAACACAGATGACAGCTTCGAGCTGCCAGATTTAACAGGATGCCTGCCTTGGTGCTAATTTACACGTTAAACGACTTTCAACTTCCATTTTCCGCGTTTGAAAAGCAGAGCCGACGTCACGGCGAGGAGCGAAAATGCGAGTGTGATTGCCCAAAAAACACCGCGCGGCCCCATGTCGAATGTGTAGGCGAGCAGGTATGCCAGCGGAATCTCGAACAGCCAGAAAATAAAAAAGTTCAGCCACGTCGGCGTCACCGTGTCGCCGGCGCCGTTAAATGAGCTTTCCATCACCATCCCCAAACCATAAAACGCAAAACCGTAACCGACTATGCGAAGGCAGTCGCGGCCAAACGCTGAAACAGCCGGTTCGGTTGTGAAAACACTTATCACAAGATCGGAAAACAGCACAAAAAACAAACCGAATAAACCGAGTAGCGCTGCATTTATGCCGCCCGCCATCCATACCGAACGCTCGGCGCGTTCCGGTTTGCCGGCACCGAGGTTTTGGCCGACCAGCGTTGCCGCCGCGTTTGCAAGGCCGATGGCCGGCAAAATAACGAACAAGATAACGCGCATTCCGATCTGATAGCCGGCAAGCGCGACTGTCCCGAAACCGGCGATTATTACAACAAGGCCCGTCCAGCTTGCCGTTGCGATCAGAAACTGCAGAACGGCCGTCGATGAAAGGCGAATTAAGCTCCAGAGCAGCTTCGGATCGAACTTCCAATGCCGCCGGCGAATCTCGATCCGCCCGCCTTTACTGCGCGCGAACAGAGACCACGCGGCATAGGCAACGCCCGCGCCGCGCCCGATCACGGTCGCCACGGCCGCGCCCGTTACGCCGAGTTCTGTAAAAAAAGCGACGCCGAAAATGAACATCGGGTCGAGAAGTATGTTGAGCCCGTTTGCGATAACTAAAACGCGCAATGCAATGGCCGCATCGCCCGCCCCGCGAAATATCGCGTTTAGCAAAAACAGGAATACGATCACCGCATTTGAGCCAAACATTATCCGCATAAACGGGGTGCCGAGCTCGACCACGTCGGCTTCGGCACCGAGAAGCCGCAGAATCTCAGGCGCAAAAATAACACCGATCGCACCCATTATAAACGAAACGATTACGCCCAGATAGATTATATGTGCCGCGCTTCGGGCCGCGCCGTCGAAATCTTTTTCACCCGTCCGGCGTGCGACCGTAGCGGTCGCACCGATGCTTAACCCGATTGCCACAGCATAAATCAATACAAGTACGGATTCGGTCAAGCCTATAACCGCAACGGCCTCGGCGCCCAATTTTGCGACAAAAAAAGTATCGACAATGGCAAACAGGGCCTCCATCGACATTTCGAGGATCATCGGGATCGCCAAAATTATCAGTCCGATCAAGATCGGCCCCTCGGTAAAATCCCGATTCGACCCGACAAAAGCCTCGCGCATCACCGCCCAAAATGAATTATCAACCGTCTCCGCAGACGGATTTTCGCTAACTAAAGACATAACCGTTGACCCGTAAAGATGAATAAAAAGACACGAAGCGTGCCGGGGAATGTTCACAAAAGAAGCGCAGACATGCTCCTACGCGAACACTAATTCTGAGGCTGATTTAGCGGAAGGCAAGTTTCATAGTTCCACGAATATAGCACAACAAAAAAGGAAAATGCAATCAGGGTTTAACCCGTTGCACCCTTTTCATTCCTTCAAAATCTTTCCTTCAAAAATCTCCTGATCGCCGATTGAAATGTAGAAGGCGTAGAGAGCGATTGCCAGACCGATAACGGCGACGATGATCGTGTTTGAGAAATAAAATCTCGAAGTGTCGAATGTGATGGCAATACTCATAAGTCTCATAAAAATTAAGCCTGTAATAATTGTGAGTAACCCGAAGCGGATGAATAAAAAGACAAGCGGCACATAGATAACCAGCAGAAATATAAGATAACTCCAACCTCTTGACGGGAAAAATCCGATGCCTAATAAACCGACTATAAAGAAACCGACAAAGAGCGTAGCAAGCCATTTTCTTTTGACAACAAGATGAAAGATTACGAACAGCATTAAAACGAGTAATGCTACTACAATCGAGTCGGTGAATATTAACAGAATCTGAGCTATGTTTTCCCGCGTTCCTTCAAGCGTAGAAGTGCTGACGGCGATTATCGTTAGACTACGGGAAACTATAAAATCTCTCAAAAATCCGCCGAAATACTGGGAAAGAACAAGCACAAACCCCAATAATCCGCCAACTAAAACGTCCCGTCCGATCAACGGATTTGTAAAATCTCCCGCCATCAGACGATTCCACGAAATCAGCACTTCAGTCCACCAACGCCGCACGAATGGTTCGATTGCTACATATAAGAGAAAAAGGACGACTGTTTGACCGCAGATAATAAAGAATATGACCTGCCAATCATTTAATATCGAATCGTAATCATATGAAATCAGCCTGTGAATAATTCTCGCAATAAAGTAAAAGATCGAAACCTTGGCGGCTCCCTTGAGGTCTCCGCGTCCGGCTCTCAAATTAAAGTAGCTAAGAATAATTGCTCCGAATATGGCGAGAAAATTAAAAACAAAACCAATTATTGCACTAATTTGAAACGCATTTGCTCCATAAAGACCTTCTTTTATTGAATCTTCGTCCCACGGCGTAATAATCCGAAAATAGACCGGTTTTCCGTTAAAAGCGGCAGCTTCGATGCGAATCGGGATGTCTTCATAATCCGCCAGCGTTCCCTGCCACGCGGCTTGTTCATCAGAATTAATTGGCGGAGTTAGTTCCGGTTCGGTTTTCTTAAATTTTTCGATGTCGAGTCCGGCTTCTTTAAACAAAACTTCCCAGTTTGCTTCGCCGTTTGTTTTTTGCGGTCTGATTTGCGGTGGAGCGGCAACCATTTCGACAAGTCTTCCAAGAGCATCGAGTTTTACATATTCCGTTCCCGGTTCGGTTAAAGGCGGATCGGATTCGGTTGTTATGCCCGGTGCGATTGAGATTGGTAATAAACGCTTCCGACTCTGGCGATACCAGAAATAAACGACAAAAGGCTGTCCGCTTCTCAATTTTTCAAAATTGTAAAGCGAGAAATCTTTGGTTTTATATGCGTAAGCGAGATAATTAATATCATATCCGAAACCGTAATCGCCATCGTTAGAAACGTCAGTATATCCCGAATTGTTAAGAACTGTTTTTGCTCGTTCTTGCAAAACCTCCGGTGATTTTTCAAGCGGTGTAAAAGCGTGAGTTTGATATTCCGAAGCAAGATACATCGAAAGTGCAAAAAGTCCGATAAAAGCGGCAAGCAGAGCGAGTGCGACGGGCAATCTTAAAACGCCTTTTTTCGGTGCGGCGGCGACCATTTCCGGCGAAGGAGTTTCACCCGCCGCAATTGCCGCTTCGAGCGGATTTCCGCCCGGCAATGAAAGTGCGACTTGCAAAGCCGATTTCGGTCTGTCCGATGGTTCTTTTTCCAGACAGCGATTGATTATTTTTTCAACTAACGGATCAATATTCTCAACAAAAGTTGATGGATTAGTCGGCGTTTGCGATTGGTGAATTTCGATCAGTTCATTAAATGATTCTCCCTTGATCGCCTGTTTTCCCGTAAAAATTTCGTAAAGCAGAAGTCCGAGCGAGTAAATATCGCTTTTTGCCGTAACTTCCTTGCCCGTGATCTGTTCGGGCGACATATAGGCGGGCGTTCCGATAATTTCCTTTTTGCCCTGAATCTCCTGCTCGACTCCGGCAATTCCGAAATCGGTTATCCGAGCCTTGCCGCGTGAATCAATAATGATATTGGCGGGTTTCAAATCTCTGTGCAGAATTCCGTTGTCGTGAATCGCGTGAAGTCCGAGACAAATCTGACGGGAAATCTCAACCGCTTTGTCCGACGGCAAGCGTCCGATTCTTTTTAGAAGCATTGAAAGATCATCGCCGTCCACATATTCCATCGAAAGATAATATGAGCCGTCCATTTCGCCGATGTCGAATACGCGGCAGACGTTTGCGTGCGAAACTTTTCGGGCGTTGCGGACTTCGCCGCGAAAACGGGCGAGTGCCGATTTGTCTTTGGCAAAAGATTCGGGCAGAAACTTGAGTGCGACAGTTTGATCCAATTCCAAATCTTCGGCTTTATAAACTTCGCCCATTCCGCCTTTTCCCAAAAGACCGATAATCCGGTAGCGTTTTGCCAGAACAGTTCCCGCCACAAATCTGCCGCCGTCGGATGCGGTTGTGTGAATCGGATCTTCGGTTTCCTGAATTTTTGTCGGCGTGTGATCTTCATCGGGAGATTTTTGAATCGTCGGAGCAAATTCGTCCGCCACGCTTAAACCGCAAGCATCGCATTTTTGTTTGTCATCAGACAAAACGGTTGAGCAATGTGGACATTTTTTCATTTCAAATTCTCACCTGAAAAACATTTTCTAAAATAACAGTGGCATTCTATCAAATTTTCACTCCTTCAAAATCCTTCCCTCAAAAATCTTCTGATCGCCGATTGAAATGTAGAAGGCGTAGAGAGCGATTGCCAGACCGATGACGGCGGCGATGAGCGTGTTTGAGAAATAAAATCTCGAAGTGTCGAATGTGATAGCGATATTAAGAAGACTGACAAAGCTAAAGCCTGAAATTAGTGTCAGCAATCCGAAGCGGACGTAGAAATAGAGAAGTATCGGAAATACAATACTTATAAATAAAACAAAACTCCAACCTCTTGACGGAAAAAACGTAATCCCGTTAGCACTAATTAGAAACAGACTTATAATCAGTATAGCTGCCCATTTGTTTTTTCTGAAAATAAGATAAAAAACCAGCAACACCGTTAAATATTGTAAGCCCGTAAAAACTGACCCCCCAAATGATCGCAAAATCAAATCAATAGTCGCCCGTGTTCCTTCCAATGAATCCACATAAAAATAATTAATCGTTAAGTTTTTGGAAACTAAAAAATCTCCCAAAAATCCGCCGAAATAAAATGTCAGAAATTGAAAAAATCCCAATATTCCGCCGATCAAAATATCCCGTCCGATCATCGGATCGGTAAAATCGCCCGCCAACAGACGATTCCACGAAATAAGTATTTCAGACAACCAACGCCGCACGAACGGTTCGACTGCAATATAAAATAAAAAAAGGATGAGCGATACACCGCCGTTTAGAAAGAAAATATGCATCCCGTTATTTATTGTCGGAATGCGGTCATTAAAAATAAGAATGGGGACGAATATCATAAAAAAGTAAAATATTGAAATCTTAACCGCTCCCTTAATATCTCCGCGTCCCGACTTCAAATTAAAATAACTCAGGATAATTGCTCCGAGTATCGGAATAAAAGTTATAAAGATAAAAATAAATATGTCGAAACCTTGCGACTGACCGCTGCCAAAATCCTGTTCGATCAAATCGTCATCCCAAATTGGAACAACGCGGAAATAGACGGGTTTTCCCTGATAAGCGGCGGCTTCGACGCGAATCGGAATGTCTTCAAAATCCGCCAGTGTTCCCTGCCAGGCGGTTCGTTCATCGGCATAGACCGGCGGAGTCAGTTTTGAGTCGGTTTTCGTGAATTTTTCAATATCGAGTCCGGCTTGTTCAAATAAACTTTTCCAATTTGTTTCGCCTTTTACCGTTTGCGGACTGATTCGCTTGGGAACGGCGATCAAAATGACCAGTCTTCCGCGAACATCGAGTCTTAAATATTCCGTTCCCGGTTCGCTTAATGGCGGATTACTTTCAGATACATTTATTGTTCGGATCGGTTCAAGAGACTTGAAACTTTGGCGATACCAAAAGTAAATATTTAGCGGCTGACCGCTTCTCAATCTTTCCCACGAATCGGGCAGAGAATCGGTTTTTTCCAAATAATTTTTATAAGCATCAATCTGCTCAAAACCGGAAGCGTAATCGTTAGGAGCGTCCGTGTATCCCAAATTGTTGAGAATCGCTCTCGATCTTTCTCTCAAAACCTCCGGCGATTTTTCAAGCGGAGCAAAAGCGTGAGTGTCGTAGTTTGAAGCCATATACATCGAAACGCCAAAAAGTCCGATAAATACGGCAAGCAGCGTAAGTGCGACGGGCAATTTCAGAACGCCTTTTTTCGGGGCGGCGGCGACCATTTCGGGAGTCGGTGTTTCGCCCGCTTCGAGTGCGACCTGCAACGGATTTCCGCCCGGAAGTGCCATCGCAACGTGCAATGCGGAAGGCGGTCTGTCGGACGGACTTTTTTCGACACAGCGATTGATTATTTTTTCAACCAACGGATCTAAATGCTCGACCAATTCCGATGGATTCGTCGGGTTTATTGATTGATGAATACTGATAAGCTCGGTGACCGATTCGGCTTCAAACGCCTGTTTGCCCGTAAAGATTTCATAGATCAGAAGTCCGAGCGAATAAATATCGCTTTTTTGTGTAACTTCCTTGCCCGTAATTTGTTCGGGCGACATATAAGCGGGCGTTCCCACCCTTGATTCTGCTCCCTGAACATCTGCTTCAAATCCGGCGATGCCGAAATCCGTAATTCTCGCCAGACCTTTTGAATCAATGATAATATTTGCGGGTTTCAAATCGCGGTGCAGAATTCCCGCTTTGTGAATCGCATTCAAACCCATACAAATTTGCCGCGAAATCTCGACGGCTTTATCAGATGGAAGCCTGCCGATTCTCCGCAAAAGCTGCGATAAATCATCGCCATCCACAAATTCCATCGAGATAAAATGCTTGCCGTCAATGTCGCCGATGTCAAAAACACGGCAGACATTTTCGTGCGAAACCTGCCGTGCGGTGCGGACTTCGCCGAGAAATCTCTTTAACGCATCTTCATTTTTTGCTAAATTTTCAGGAAGAAATTTAAGTGCAACGGTTTGTTCGAGTTTCAAATCTTCCGCTTTATAAACCTCGCCCATTCCGCCGCGTCCAAGCAAACCTAAGATTCGATACCGTTTGGCGAGAACAGTTCCGGCAACAAATCTGCCGCCGTCGGATGCCGTATTGTGAATGGCATTATCTATTTTCTGAAATTTGGTTGGAGTGTGTTCCGCGCTGTCTGAGGGCGGTTGCTGTAGAGTCGCCGCAAACCCCTGCCCGACACTCAAACCGCAAGCCGGACATTTCTGGTCGCCGTCGTTAATCGCGGCAAAACAGCGCGCACACTCTGTCATTTGGTGATTCCTCGACATTAACGATCATACACTTGCTTTTAGGAAAAGAAAATCATTATGAATATCAATTTTGAGCCAGATTTAGCGGAGGGCAATTTTCATAGCTTCTTGAAATGTATGGGGAGCGAAGCCATAATTGACCTTGCCCGAATGGCTCGGCGCTGTCAAAATAGAGATTTGTGATTATGAAGATAGCGGTAGCAATGAGCGGCGGTGTTGATAGTTCGGCGGCGGCTGCGCTTTTGAGGGAGCAGGGGCATGAGCTGGTCGGCTTTACTATGCAGCTGTGGAATCAGCGGCGCGGTATAAGTGTGGATGAGAATGGCGAGCCGCTGCCGTCGCGGTGCTGTTCGCTGGATGATGTTTATGATGCGCGGCGTGTTGCGGAAGGTTTGGGTTTTCCGTTTTATGTTTTGAATCTCGAGAAAGATTTTGAGCGCGATGTGGTCGAGCCGTTTGTTCAGAGTTATCTTGACGGCGAAACGCCAATTCCGTGCGTTGCGTGCAACTCGCGTTTGAAGTTTGCGTCGCTTGATAAAATGGCCGTATCGCTTGGCTGCGATAAGGTTGCGACCGGGCATTTTGCCCGCGTGGAATATGACAAAGCTGCAAACCGCTATCGCCTTTTTCGAGGGCGTAATCATTGGAAAGATCAAAGCTATTTTCTGTGGGAATTGACGCAGGACCAGCTTTCGCGCAGTCTTTTTCCGCTTGGCGAGATGACCAAGGAAGACGCACGGGACATCGCCCGCGGAGCCAAACTTTACACGGCCGAAAAACAGGAATCGCAGGAAATATGCTTTGTGCCGGATGGTAAATATTCGGAATTTATTGATAGATATTTAGTTCACGAAGATCGGGCAGATGATCTGCCTGACGGTGGTGAGATCGTAAACACGGCGGGTGAAACGGTCGGGACGCACACCGGCATTCACCGCTACACCATCGGCCAACGCCGAGGGCTTGGCATTGCAAACGAAAAGCCGCTGTACGTCTTGCAGATCGAACGTGCGAAAAATCAGATCATAGTTGGTGAGGCCGAAGATCTTGATTCGACAGAGTTTATCGCCAAAGGCGTTAACTGGGTCGCGTTTGACGAGCCAGGCGAACCTGTTCGAGCAAAAGTAAAAATCCGCTACCGCCACGACCCGGCACCGGCGACGATCTATCCGGTTGATCAGCCGCTTCCCCATGCAGGCAGCGATGCGGACAGAAGTGTCCACGCTCCGTCTGGCGCCCGCATTGTTTTTGACCAGCCGCAACGCGCCATCACGCCCGGCCAGGCAACCATTTTCTACGACATCGACGGCTGCGAAGAAGTTGTCGGCGGCGGTTGGATTGTGCGAAACTAAGTCATCGATTGGAGAAATTATGTCAACCGCCACGATTGAAACTATGACAAAAATGCTCGAAGCGTATCCCGAGACCGTTCAGGACAGAGCCGTCGAACATCTTCGTGAATATCTTTCAGATATTTCGGATGATTTGCGATGGGATAAGAGTTTTGACACGACTTCTGAAAAATTGACGGAAACCGCGCGACGGGTAAGGGAACAATTCAAAAATGGCGAGACAGAAGACTTTGATCTTGATCGGTTATGAACTCACGCACTACGCCGGAATTTTGGAAGGAGTATTCTAAACTGGATTCTTCCTTGAAAAAAGTTGCGCAGAAAGCATATTCGTTTTGGCATAAAAACCCTTTTCATCCTTCTCTTAGTTTCAAATGTATAAATTCGGCTTCAAATATTTGGTCAACGAGAATTTCAAAGGGCTATCGGGACCTATGCATAGTAGAGGACTCGACGGCAATTTGGTTTTGGGTCGGAAGCCATGATGAATACGAGAAATTTTTTGGCTGACCATCCAACTTCCTAAGTAATAACATAAAGCAAAGGGCTAAACCGAAAGCAATTCACTACCAAAGCGGCCCAAAACATTCTGAAGGATTCCAAATAATGGCTACGGCCATTTTCTACGACATCGACGCTTGCGAAGAAGTTGTCGGCGGCGGTTGGATTGTGAAGAATTAAATTTGTCGACCCGAACGCCAATGCCTTATAATTTTCTTCCAGAGGTAAAGTTAATGGCCACCCAAGTCGCAGAGATTCTCGAATTAAGCATTTCCGAGCGGTTGCAAATTGTCGAAGACATTTGGGACAGCATTGCGTCAGATTCAAAAGATCTTTACATTTCGGATGAACTCAAGCGTGAGCTGGATCGCCGAATGGAGGCTTATGAAAAGAATCCGAATGCTGGAATTACATGGGAAGAGCTTGACGAAAGGCTTGCAAATTTGCGATGAAGTACCGGCTGATAATCCGGCCCGAAGCGGAGGCAGACATTGAGGAATCGTTTAACTGGTATCAAGATCAAGTTTTCGGACTCGGACATGAGTTTAGATACACGCTGCGGGCAACGCTAAATCTTGTGCGGACAAATCCGCTTTTGTTTCCCGTCGTTTATCGGCAAATCCGCCGAGCTCTGGTCAGCAGATTTCCACATGCATTTTATTTCTTTATCGCGGATGATGGGGTCATCATAATGGCCTGTACTCATCAAAGACGCGATCCAAAGGTTTGGAGATCGCGTCGATAATGTTCGATGTGAAGAAGACTTATCAAAAGTCAGAAATTGAATCTGGCGATAATGCTGCCAGAAAACGAACCCCGTCGACGAAGTTGTCGGCGGCGGTTGGATCGTAATAAGTTAAGGATTTTAATTATGCCAAAACCTAAAAAGAGACCGAGCAAGGCCGCGAAAGCGGCGCAAAAGATCCTCAAGGATTCAAAACTGCTGAATGAAAAATCTGAGCGCGAACTGAAAAGCGGGCAGGAATTCAATTCGTCGGTCGTGACGCCGAGGACCAACACAACCGCGATCAAACCACGGCCCGACAAAAAGCGCGGATAAACGCCCGAAATCACAGGCCGGTAAAAAAGGAAAAAATATAATGGAAGCAATCGAAACAAAAATTAACAATGCGGCAATTTTCAAAACCGCAAAAACATTCAGCAGCTTTTCGGTAAACGATCTGAAAGCGGCGAAGGAATTTTACGGCCGGACGCTTGGGCTGGATGTTTCCGAGCAGACCGAAGGCCTGGCGATCAAGTTGGCCGGCGGTGCGGACGTATTCATTTATCCAAAGGAAAAGCACGAAGCGGCGTCGTTCACGATCCTGAATTTCCTCGTGGACGATATCGATGCGGCGGTTGAAGCGCTAAACGGCCTCGGCGTCCAATTCGAATCTTACGAAGGTGAAACGCAAACCGACGAAAATAACATATTTCGCGGCGCGGAAAGCGGCCGCGGCCCAAACATCGCATGGTTCAAGGACCCGGCCGGTAACTTCCTGTCGGTAATTGAGGAGAATTAGCCGCGAAATGTTAATAAACTGGCCGAGCGGAAAAACCAGGTTTTCCGCTCGGCAAAGAGCAAAATAGTTAAAAAAGGAGAAAATTATGTCAAATAAAAACAAAGAAATAATCGAAAAATCAAACGCTGCATTTGAAGCAAACAGGCCGGAAGATTTTTTGGCCCTGTGCGCCGAGGACATCGAATGGCAAATGGCCGGCGAGCAGCCGCAAAAAGGTAAAGACGCAATCCGCAAGTTTATGTCGTCGATGGGCGATATGGAACCGCCGAAGATCAACGTCACGTCGATCATCTCGGAGGGTGACCGCGCCGCGTGTTACGGCGACATGACAATGAAAGAAAACGGCGTGGAAAATACTTATTCGTATTGCGACATTTATCGATTTAGCGGGGACAAGATCACCGAGCTAAATTCATTTGTCGTAAAACACAAACCCGAAAGCGAATCAAGCGAAAAAGCGGCCGCCTGAATTTTTGATTAAATCGCTTCAAAATCTTTGTGGGCTTGGCGTCTTTGCGTTAAAAAAGAATTCTCACGCAAAGTCGCCGAGGACGCAGAGAAGAATGTCAAAAACACAGCAACTTATCGCCAAATCAGGTTTTGGAGGGAGAAAGAACAAATGCAAGTAAAAGAAACACGAGAAAGAGAAAACATTACGATTGATTCAAAAGTAAATGCACCGGCCGAGAAAGTATGGAAATATTGGACCGAACCGGTACATATCAAAAAATGGAACAACGCTTCGGACGATTGGCATACGCCGCATGCGGAGAACGATCTGCGTGTTGGAGGCAAATTTCTATCAAGAATGGAAGCCAAAGACGGCAGCTTCGGGTTTGATTTCGAAGGAGTTTACACGGAAGTCGAACCGAATAAATTGATCGCTTACACCTTGACCGACGGCAGAAAAGTAAAAGTCAATTTTACGCCGGATGGCGACGCAACAGAGATCGTCTCGACTTTTGAAGCTGAAACTCAGAATTCAATCGAAATGCAGCGAGACGGCTGGCAGGCGATCCTGAATAATTTCAAAAAGCATGCTGAAAGCGAATAATTAATCAAGTCAGAGAAAAAATGAGACATGGCGGGACTTCCTTGTTCACTTTTGTAAGTGATTGATTTGCAGGGACTTATCGAATCGCCATTTTCTTAAAAACCGTGTGATTCTTCGGCACGCTTTGCGACAGAACGCCGATTACTTCGCTAACGCGTAATTAGGGTTTCAGGAGCACCAAAAACACGCTGCATTTTATTTAGCGGACAGGTCTAGTATAAAATAGTCGCTGCCCTCTATTCTGGCAACTCGGCCCGAACTGTAGGGTGCAAGATAAAAGATATTTGCCGGATAAGCGAGACCCTTGAGAGATTGGTCGCCGCTCAGTTCGCTTTGAGCCGTGAGCTCGGCGGGGAACCAGCTTTCCATGGCAATATTAACTCTTTGCGGCGCTCCGTTTTTTTCCGATTCAGCCACAATCTTATCAGCGTCCTCGGGCGAGAAACGTAGAACTGCCGTCAATTTCGCGTTCACCTTATCTTCCTTCCATACGATGTCCTCGGTTTCATAAGGAACATTGGCGAGCAGGCCGAGCTCTTCGACGTTAGTTTTTGCGGAATTTGCGTTTGCAGCGGTATCGCCTGCGGCGTTCGCACCGGATGGCGCATTCACGTTACCATTCTCGTTAGTGCAGGCCCAAAGCAGCACGGCGGACAGGCACAGCGTTAAAAAAAACGTAGTCTTACTGATATTCATTCGGTAATTGTATGCAAATAGCAGGCGGATTTGCAATTTTGCCTGTCGGGCGTGCATCTCAAACTACCTCGATTATGATAAGATCAAAATTTACAAAAAGTCTATGGTATCTGAAATAAAAGAAGTAAAACCGGATTCGATAACGGGAAGCGAACGCTGGGAGAGCGAAACGCTTGCAAAGGTTATGGAAAAAATGCCCGAACGCAAAACCTCGTTTGAAGGCGTCAGTCTCGAACCCGTCGAACGACTATATACGGAATCCGACACCGAAGGGTTAGGCGAAATTGGTTTTCCCGGCGAATATCCATACAAACGCGGCATACATCCGACGGGCTATCGCGGAAGGCTGTGGACGATGCGGCAATTTGCGGGATTTTCGTCGCCCGAACAAACCAACAGACGTTTCAAATATCTGATGGAGCAGGGACAGACCGGTTTGAGCGTGGCGTATGATCTGCCCGCATTGATGGGCCTCGATTGCGATTCGCCGCTAAGCGAGGGCGAGGTTGGCAAATGCGGCGTCGCCGTGTCTTCGCTCGCGGATTTTGAAGTTTTGTTTGACGGCATTCCGCTGGATCAGGTTACGGTCTCGCAGACGATAAATGCTCCGGCACCGATCTTCCTGGCAATGTATCTG
Organism: Pyrinomonadaceae bacterium; assembly: GCA_041747575.1. GTDB lineage: Bacteria > Acidobacteriota > Blastocatellia > Pyrinomonadales > Pyrinomonadaceae > OLB17. Next base: position 26,043 of record JBGTEX010000003.1, on the reverse strand, counting down.
GTCGTTGCCGAAAAGCAAAAAGCCGATTTTAAGAAAATCTCCGGCACGCTGCAAAACGATATTCTCAAAGAATATATCGCTCAAAAAGAATGGATCTACCCGATCAAACCGGCAATGAAACTGGTTATTGACACATTCGAATACACGATCAAACACGTCCCGAAATACAACCCTATTTCGATCAGCGGATATCACATACGCGAGGCCGGTGCGACCGCCCTGCAGGAGCTTGCGTTCACGCTGCGTGATGGCGTCGAGTACGTTAAGTACGGCGTTGACCGCGGGATGGACGTTGACGAATTTGTGCCGCGGCTGTCGTTTTTCTTCAATGCCCACAACGATTTCTTTGAAGAAATAGCCAAATATCGAGCCGCCCGCGTTGTCTGGGCCAGGACAATGAAAGAACGCTTCGGCGCAAAGAGTCCGCGTACGATGCAGATGCGTTTTCACACGCAAACCGCCGGTGTCTCGCTCACCGTGCAGCAGCCGCTAAATAATATCGCACGTGTAGCGATACAGGCTCTCGCCGGTGTACTCGGCGGAACTCAGTCACTTCATACAGATTCTTATGATGAGGCCCTCGCACTTCCGACCGACGCCGCGGCTTTGATCGCTCTTAGGACACAGCAGATCATTGCCGAAGAAACAGGTGTGGCAAACACGGTCGATCCGCTCGGCGGCAGTTATTACGTCGAATCGCTGACGCAAAAAATGATTGACGGATGTATGGATTATTTTGAAAAGATCGACGGCTTTGGCGGTATGGTCGAAGCGGTCGAGGCCGGTTTTCCGCAGCGTGAGATACAGGAATCAGCGTATCAATATCAGAAAGCGGTCGAACGCGAAGAACAGGTGATCGTCGGCGTCAACAAATACGTTATGGACGAAGGTATCTCGAAATACGAGATATTGCAGATCGACGAAGGCGTCCGCGACCATCAACTACTGCGGATGGAACACGTAAAATCAGTCCGTGACGCCGGAGCCGTTGCAATTTCGCTCGAAAAGCTGAAAATTGCCGCAAATACGAACGAGAACACGATGCCCTCAATCATCGAAGCCGTGGCCGCTTATGCCACCGTCGAGGAGATATGCGTTGCCCTGCGTGACGTTTACGGTATTTACGAGGAACCCGCGTTTTAGCTACGGCGTCAGAAAAGGCAAAATTCATCTTTTTCGCGGGTTTGGTAAACCGCAGAGATGCGGCTCGAATTCGTTGTTTTCGCTTGGAATAAAGTATAATTTTAGGTATGCTGACGGTTTTAGATATTACTTGTTTTGCATCTACTTGACCGATTTTTGCCCGGCGGCGGCGTTTATGTCATTGATGCGGGCGGTGAGTTTTGTTGGTAAGCATTTGAGGAATTATGAAAGAAGCAGTAATTGTATCGGCGGTGCGCACCGCTGTGGGAAAGGCTCCGAAAGGCACGCTAAAAAATACGCGCCCCGATGATCTGGGTGCGGCGGTGATAAAGGACGCCGTAAACCGCGTCCCGGGCCTTGATCCATCGCAGATCGAGGATGTGATAATGGGCTGCGCGTTTCCCGAGGCGGAGCAGGGGATGAACGTAGCGCGGACGGCCATGATCGCGGCGGGCCTGTCGGTTGAGACTTCGGCAATGACGGTAAACCGTTACTGCTCGTCTGGGTTGCAGACGATAGCGCTTGCGGCCGACAGGATCGCCACCGGAGGCGCGGATGTGATCGTTGCGGGCGGGCTTGAAACGATGTCGATGATTCCGATGGGCGGAAACACCGTGCGGCCAAATCCGGCTCTGGTCGATTCGTATCCGGACTATTATCTGAACATGGGGCTGACGGCGGAAAATCTCGCGAAAAAATACGAGATCACGCGCGAGCAGGCCGACGAATTTGCATTTAATTCGCATCGAAAAGCGTTGGCCGCAATCGCCGAGGGTAAGTTTAACGATGAGATCGTTCCGATGGCCGTTTATATTGATGAATTTGATGAAAAAGGCCGTGTCCGTCGTAAAGAAGTGGTTTTTGATACGGACGAAGGCCCGCGTGCCGACACTTCACCTGAAGGCCTGTCAAAACTCAGAGCCGTTTTTCACGCGAACGGTACGGTGACCGCTGGCAATTCGTCACAAATGTCAGACGGTGCCGCTGCTGCGGTAGTTATGTCTGCTGACAAGGCAAAGGAACTCGGCCTGACGCCGCTTGCGAGATTTGTCTCGTTTGCCACAGCAGGGTGTCTGCCCGAAGAAATGGGCATCGGCCCGGTATATGCAATCCCGAAGGCTCTGAAACTCGCCGGGCTGACACTGGATCAAATCGACGTGATCGAGCTGAACGAGGCCTTTGCCGCGCAAGGGCTTTCGGTAATGAAGGTATTGGAAATGAACCCGCAAAAGGTCAATGTTAACGGCGGTGCGGTCGCTCTCGGCCATCCCTTGGGCTGCACCGGTGCAAAATTGACCGCGACCCTGTTACATGAAATGAAACGCCGCAACGCAAAATACGGAATGGTTACAATGTGCGTCGGCGGCGGCATGGGCGCGGCGGGGATTTTTGAAAATCTTGAATAAGTTTTTTTTGCCGAATCGTTCGGTGTAATGATTTCACCTTAAGACAATTTCTTGAAGTCTATGAAAGTCAATAAGAAACTGGCGTTTGACTTTTCGATTTTTAGCCGGAAATGCAGTTGATTTAGATCTGGAAGATTACCATTGAGGAAAAAGTTATGAAGATAAGGAACGAACGCCGACCGACACATCCCGGAGCAATTCTGCGGGAGGATATCTTACCAGAAATTGGCCTGTCGCCCGATGGGATGGCAGGCGTCTTAAACATTTCAACTCAAACGTTGAATGAAATAATTATGGAGCGCCAGCCGGTGACGGCCGACATCGCGCATCGGTTGGGCATAAGCCTCGGCATGCTGCCTGACATTTGGCTGCGGATGCAGCAGGCGGTTGACCTTTATGACGCGAAAACCAAGAATGCAAGGGCATATTAGCAAATCGAGCGAATCGCGGCTTGACAACGAGCGGGGAGAATTTTCGAAAGGATTTGGATGTGAAATTATGACAATAACACTTCAACTAAAACCGGAAACACAGCGAAAATTGGAGATTGTTGCGAGAGAAAATGACTTGCCGGTCGGGGCGTACCTCGAAGAATTCATCGAGGAGAGCATGGCCGACGCCCAGCTACCAGAAAATGCGCGGGAGGTCGATGACGAAACGCGCAAACGCGAATGGTCCAAGCGGTTTCACGCCTGGTTGGATAGCCATAAAGATCGCGGCGGCCCGTTTTTGTCGGATGAAGCGTTGAGGCGAGAGAATATTTACGAGGATTGACTCTAATGGCTTTCATTCCCGACACGAGTATCATCCTGCGGCTGAATGAGCCGGCAAACCCGATTTTCAAAACGGTTACGCAAGCCCTTGAACAACTGCGGGAAGACGGGTGAAGAAATCTTAATTATTACGCAGGTTTTAGTTGAATTTTGGGTCGTAGCGACACGGCCGAAGAGCGTCAACGGCCAGGGGTTGACCGTTCTTGAAGCGGAGAAAGAAATTGAGAATCTACAGAAAGTCTTTTCTCTTCTACCTGAAACGGACGAAGTATTTGAGAAATGGAAAACTCTGGTCAAGAAATACCACGTCAAAGGTAAAGTCGCCCATGACGCACGGATCGCAGCGGCGATGATCGTACACGGAGTAGAGAATTTAGTTACGCTCAATCCAAGAGATTTTAAGCGGTTCGAGGATATAAAGGTAGTAAGTCCGCTGGATCTTTAGAAAAACTTTAGGAGTAGAAATATGGAAGCACAAATGGAAAAAGAATATATGAAAGGCGGCGAGTTTTTAATTGCGGATACGGCCGAGATTTTTACGCCCGAGGATTTTAGTGACGAACAGAAGATGATCGGCGAGACGACGCGCGAATTTTGCGACAATGAAATTCAGCCGCAGATTCCCGCCTTAGAGAATCACGCATGGGAAATTGCCCGCGAGCTTGTTAAGAAAGGCGGTGATCTTGGGCTGCTTGGCGCTACGATTCCCGAGGAATACGGCGGTCTCGGGCTTGATCAGACAACCGGCGTCGTTATTGCCGAATTTATCGGTCGGGCCGGCGGTTTTGGCACGACGTTCGGAGCTCAAACGTCGATTGGGCTCCTGCCGATACTTTATTTCGGCTCCGAAGAATTGAAGCAGGCGTGGATACCAAAGATCGTTACGGGCGAGGTTGTTACAGCTTATTGCTTGTCCGAGGCCGGTTCTGGTTCGGATGCTCTCGGTGCGAAGACAACCGCTAAATTAAGCGAAGACGGAGCGACTTACACGCTCAACGGCGAGAAAATGTGGATCTCGAACGGCGGTTTTGCGGACGTATTTATCGTGTTTGCAAAGGTCGATGGCGAGAAGGAAAAGTTTTCCGCATTCGTTGTCGAACGCAGTGATAATTGCCGTCCCGGTAATGAGGAGCATAAGATGGGCATTAAGTCATCTTCGACCACGCCGCTCATTTTGTCGGACTGCAAAATTCCGGCAACGAACCTGATCGGCAATGTCGGCGACGGTGCAAAGATCGCTTTTAACATTTTAAATGTCGGCAGATTTAAGCTCGGCGCGTCCGTAACCGGCGGTGCAAAGCTAGCTCTGCACGGGGCAATTCGTTATTCAAACGAGCGGCATCAATTTAACCAACCGATCTCATCCTTTGGCGCGATCAAGCACAAACTCGCTGAAATGGCGATTCGCACCTGGGTTGCCGAATCGATCACATACCGAACCGTCGGCATGATCGATGCGTTGATAGGCGACGGTGCTGATAATGCGAAAAAGCTCCAGTCGATCGAGGAATATGCGGTCGAATCTTCGATCAACAAAGTCGCTTGTTCCGAGGCCCTCGATTACGTCGTTGACGAAATGGTTCAGATTTATGGCGGTTATGGTTATTCGGCGGAATATCCGGCGGAAAAGGCGTATCGCGATTCGCGTATCAACCGTATTTTTGAGGGTACGAATGAGATAAACCGAATGCTTATCCCCGGCCAGTTAATGAAACGCGCGATGAAGGGCAAACTAGGCTTGCTGCAAGCGGCAAAGGCTCTGCAGGACGAGATTCTGAATCCGCAGACATTATTAGATGAGGACGAAGGCTTGCTTGCTGCCGAAACAAAGCTTGCAAAAAATGCAAAGAAGGTCGCTCTAATGGTACTCGGAACAGCCGCCCAAAAATACATGATGGAGCTGCAAAATCAGCAGGAGATCTTGCTCAATACGGCGGACATCATAATGGACGCTTACCAAATGGAAACAGCCATCCTGCGGGCGAAGAAAATTACCGAAACAAGTGGTGAAGACGCCGCGGCGTTACACATTGATATGGCCGGCGTTTATTGTAATGACGCCATACAGCGTGTCGAAGCAAAAGCGAAAAACACGATAGCCGCATTTGCCGATGGCGATGAAATGCGGACTTTACTTGTCGCTTTGAAGCGGTTTACAAAAAATAATTCGCCGATAAATACGATAGCCGCCCGACAGCGGATTGCCGACACGCTGATCCAGGCAAACAAATACGTGTTCTGATCTTAGAATTTAGATATGGTTTTTGAAAGAGTCCGGAGGTTTAAAATTTTCGGGCTTTTTTACATCTCGTGTTGATGAAGTGTATAAGCCAACTCGGCAACTTTATCTTTCTAACGCTTTACGGTAGTATTAAAAGTTAGTTTTGGAATACGGGAGTACATCATACGTGATAGCAGATCTTGATAAATTAATTGAATTACAACAGACCGATACAAATCTCAGGAAGTTAAAACGGTCACTTGAGACAGCGATAGAAGGGCGTGCGGCAATCGAACAGGAGTTTGAACAGCACGCCTTCACTATTCGCGAAATACAAAATAAACGCGACACGCTCGATGCAAAACGGGCCGATCTCGAAAAACAGATAGCCGAAAACAAAACTTACCTCGAACGTGCCGACCGCAACCTGAAACACGCGCAAAATCAGAAAGAATATGAAACCGCGATGCGCGAGACCGATGCTTTGCAAAAACAAATATCGGCCGCCGAAACCCAAATAGTCGAAATCCTGGACGAGGTTGAAGGCGTAGAAAAAGAACTCGAGGAACGCGCCGACGAGATCGCAACTCTCGACGGTAAACGCGACGCCGCTCTTGCCGAATTTGATAAAGCACTCGCAAAAGACAAAAAGGATTTCGAAACCGAGACAAAGCACCGCCAGACCTCCTTCGCAACGCTCCCGACACGTCTTGCTTCTGTTTACGACCGCATGGCCCAACGTAGCCGTGACGGCATCGCCGTCGCCGAAGTCGTCAACGGATCATGCTCCGCCTGCTATATGCAGCTCCGCCCGCAGATTCAACTAAATGTAAAAAAAGGCGACGAAATCATCACCTGCGAAAGCTGCGCCCGAATAATGTACATCGCCCCGCGTGAAGCCGAAGCGTCCGCGTAAACCCAACTAGATCAACGGCTTAGCTTGCTTTTTTGCTGATTGACATACCCGGCGGCTGTTTCGCCCATTCGCCGGCGGTATGAATATCGACCTTGATCGGAACAGTAGAAATAAATTCGCTTCCGGCGCGGAGCATTGCTGATTCGAGAATTTTTGCGGCCGAGTCCGCTTCGTCGGAGCGGCATTCGATGACGATTTCGTCATGGACGATATTTACAAGCCTGGCAGATGTCGCACGGATATCGTCGTGGAGCAGCCGCAAAGCACGTTTCAGGATATCTGCCGACGTGCCCTGGATAGGCATATTTTTTGCATAACGCTGTGCGGCGCCGATCGAACTGCGGTCGTTTGCGTCAAAATTCATACGGGCCAGACGGCCGGATTTTGTACGCGCCTGACGCTCCGTCAAAACTGTTTTTGACTGCATTCGGAGCCATTCGTCCATTTTCGGATAGGTTGCGAAATATTTTCTTAAAGTGTTTTCAGCCTCGGTCTGGGAGAGGCCCGTCATCATTGCAAATCTCGACGCCCCAATGCCATAAACAACACCAAAATTTAGACGCTTTGCAAACGAACGCTGGTCAGACGTGACTTCGCCGCCACTGATTCCAAAAACCTGCGCGGCCGTTGCCGAGTGAAAATCCTGTCCCGAAACAAATGCATCGATAAAATTCTTATCCTCTGAAAAATCGGCCAAAATCCGCAATTCGATCTGCGAATAGTCGGCGATCACCAACCGTCGGCCCTCGGGAGCAAGAAAACACCGGCGGTATTCATCCTCATGAGGTATCTGCTGCAGGTTTGGTTTAGAGCATGCAAAACGCCCGGTCGGAGCACCGATCTGGCGAAAATCAGCGTGTATGCGTCCGGTCGCGGGCTCGATGAATTCGAGAATATTCTCACCAAAACTAGAGATTGATTTGGCCAGGCCGCGATATTCGAGCAGCTTTGCGACGACCGGCCATTCTTCGGCAAGCGGCTGCAGTTCCCATGCCCGCGTTGTATTTGGCACCGGAACGCCCAGACCGGTCAGCGCCGACGCAACCTGTGCCTGCGAGTCGAGATTGATCTCAGCACGACCGAACAGCGACGCCTGAGCGACACCCGCCGAGAGTAGATTTTGCAGCTCGTCGATGACTGTGATCTGTAATTTTGTCACTTTCGCAAGCTGCTTGCGCCAGCGTTCAGTATCCAGATAAAAACCGTTCAGTTCCATTTCTGAGATCGGCGTCACGCATTCATTTTCGAGCTTTAGCACTTGTTCGAGGCCGTCGGCGACGATGCGTTCGTGCATCTTTTCACGCACCTCCGGCATAATCGCTGCGTCTTTTGCGGCGTATTCAACCTGCGAATGCGACAATTCGTTGGCCGCCCAGTCGCTGACCTGCTCGCTTTTATCCAGTGTCCGTCCAAGAAAAAATTGAACGACGTCCGCCAAGCCGTGCCGACGCTCACCTTCACCGGCCGAGATCAGAAGGCTTGCCAAATATGTGTCGTAAATGCTGCCAACCTCGGTCCCGAGATGATGCCGTACCCATTTGCAATCAAATTTTGCATTGTGTGCGATCTTGGTCTGCCGGGTCGAGGCCAGCAAGTCTCTTAGCGGAGCGAGTTCTGCGGAAGTACGTAAATCGCCGCGCGATTTAAAAGGCTTAAGATCGACAACCTTCGTATTCGCTCCGTCGCTGAGCTGGATGAGCCGCAGATCACCGCGATACGGGTCGAGATCGGTCGTCTCCACGTCAAAGCCAAGAAACGGCTTGCCGGAAAGCTCGTCACAAGCTTTTTTTAACGATTCGCCGTCGCTTATAAGCTGAAAATATATCTCCATAAAATCGTCGTTTTCACGAATTGGCGGCAGCCGTAAATCAAGTCCGTAAGTAATAAATCAAGTCCGTAAGTCAACTGAAATGACCCATTTCGTGCCTGACTGTCTTTTTGCGTTTCAAATAAAAATTTGGTGCCCGCCGCCGCTCGCGGCCCGACAACCTCTGCCGACTTCCGCTGCTTTCGCTTTGCGGTCCGACAACCTATTATATCGTTGATTTTGCAAATCGGGGAGTCGCCCAGGGCGACGCCTCTGACTGGCGGGTCAGAACCGGAAGCGATAGCGACTGGGTTCTTTTGACAGGTGCATTTTTTGCGGCCATGCCGCCGCGGGCTTGCCCGTCTATTTGCGAGGCTGTCTCAAAAGTCATTAAGCAGGATTTAACACGCTCCGTAGGAGCGAAATGTTTGTAGAACAAAAACAAAAAAGGAAGTTAAGCCCCGCTAGGGACGACATTAAACCCAGGCGAATCAATAACATGCCGCTCCTACGGAGCTTTAACTTTTTTTGAAGGGCCATCGGTGAAGCAAGCTTCACCGCAAATAGAGCGACAAGCCGCGATCGGCAGAGATTATTTTTCAGATAATTACAACACAAGGTTTGAAGACGTCCTCAGCCCGTTTTAACGGGCTTCCGTTCTTCGTGGCTTAGCCATCGAAGTGTAAAGGACGTTAAAACGCCCTGTCAGGACAAGCGAAAACTCGACCAACGCCCTAAAGGGGTCGTGGCTAAGGGCAGAAAAGACGGCTAAAGCCGCCTCGATACAAAAATATATACTGCTGTCATCGTTAACGTTCTTCAGATTGTTCGTTTTTCTTTAATGCATTATCCCGGTTTAACCACACACGGGTTTGATTTTCAAAAGCTCCCTGATCCAGGTTTTCTCACCATCGACTCTCCAGACTAACTGTCAATCTGACCGGGTACTGTCAATATGAATTGTCGTTCAGACCGATATTAGAGTTCCTTGCTTTTTTGCGCCCTGTTATTTGCTCATAATTTAGTGCGTGGGGCATTGGCACGAGATTTGTATAAGGTGCGGTAGAGAAGCGGCCTGTTGCGTTTCTTGTGCAGAGCTAATTCCGGAAAATGTCCGGCAAATTCAAAGTGTCCTATATCCGACCAAAATGAAACATCGTCAAATAAAGCATTATCTAAAATCAAAAAAAGTGATCCTGGCCGTCTCGATCGTTACCGCAGTTCCGCTCGTTTGGCTGCTCTTACATCATTTTGGATACGGTTTGGCTTTTCTGCTTTTACCGTTGACGGTCATCTCTGTGCTTGCTTACCGGATGCATATCAATCGTCTCGAAGCAAAAACCAGAGAAATAACTGAGGCGAGCCGTGTTCACCTTGCAACGGTCGAGGCTCTGGCAACCGCCATCGACGCTCGCGACCAGATCGGTACCGGACACGTCCGCCGGACGCAGATTTACGCCGTCGGAATCGGGCGAACTCTCGGCCTCCCGGAAATTGAGATTCAGGCCCTTCGAACCGGAGCATTGCTTCATGACATCGGGAAACTGGCTATTCCCGATCATATCCTGAATAAACCCGGCAGCCTGACGCCCGCCGAATTTGAGAAAACAAAGATATATCCGCAAGTGAGCGCTCAGATACTCGAAAATATAGGTTTTTCATATCCCGTAATCCCGACGATCAAACATCATCAGGAAAGATGGGATGGCCGCGGCTATCCCGAGGGGTTGACCAGGGACGAGATCCCGCTCACGGCCCGAATATTGTCCGTTGCGGCCGCTTTTGACATAATCCGCGGCCCGCGGTCTTATAGGCCGGCCCTCACACGTGATAAGGCAAGGCAGATAATTCAGGCAGAGGGCGGTTCGCGTTTTGATCCGGCAATTGTCAGCGTTCTGATCCGCAGCCTGAGCGCTTTGGAGGACGAGATCAATGCCGCGGGCCTCACCTACGATTCGATCTCAAATTATCAGGAAAACGAGGCACCGAACTTCGTCGAACAGATAAAACTCGCAAATCGTGAGGTCTTCAGCCTGTACGAACTCGCACGCGATTTCAGCTCGTCCGCCAATCTGCCGGATGCACTAAATATGTTTGCAAAAAAGATCGCCGAATTAGTACCTTTCGATACATGTGTGCTTTATTTGCTTGACGATACAAAAAGAACGGCCGTCGCCGCGCATGTCGAAGGCGAAAATTCCGAGGTGCTTGCGCTCAGACGTGTCAGGGTTGGCCAGGGGGCGACCGGATTTGCTCTGAAATCACGCGAAATTGTTTTCAACGTAGATCCCGATCTCGACTTTTCATATTCGCAGGTCGAATTGGCGGGACGATATTCGACAATGGCGTCGGTTCCGCTGATCGCAGATGGAAAATTGATCGGGGCCGTGACGATCTATGACCGTGAGCTTAAAGAGTATGGCGAGGAACATATACGCCTGTTCGAAACCATCTCGCGAATCGCGGCGGACGCTGTCGGCAAGTCGTTAAAACACGACGAGGCGACGACGCATGCGATGACCGACCCAATGACCGGCCTGCCAAACGCCCGCAGCCTGCAAATACAGTTTGAAAAAGAAGTTGCCCGAGCGGGTCGCGGCGGAAGCAGTTTCCAACTGCTGATGCTGGATCTGGACGGCTTTAAGAAGGTCAACGATTCATTCGGCCACAAGGTCGGCGACGAAATGCTAAAAGAGATCGGCAAGGTCATCCTCGGCCAACTTCGCGATTACGACTTTTTAGCACGTTACGGCGGTGATGAATTCGTGGCACTGATCCCTGAAACCAGCCACGAAGACGTTCAGGATCTTTGCAGCCGTATCGAAACTGCCGTCGGAGCCTTTGCCCTGCCGGTCGGCGATAACAAACACGCATCGGTCGGCGTCAGCCTCGGTTCGTCTGGCTATCCAGAAGAGGGCGAAACATTTGACCAAATGATCGTCGCCGCCGACCGTGCGATGTACGAACGAAAAACAAGCCGTAAACGCTCTGGTCAAAAGGACAGCGTCAAACCGACGTCCAGGGTCTATACCAATCGCCTCGACTATCTTCTAAACAACAGCCTCTTTACCAACGAGAGCCTCATCGTAGAACTGGACGAAACTCATGTATTGGCGTAGTCCGGCAAGCTTGGGTAAAAGTGCCGTTTCACTGAGTTAGAACGCCTGTGAGAAGCGAAAATGGAGTTGGCCCTGATGCAGGCGGAAAACGGCGTTCGGGCCGACGGGCTGCGGGATCAGGAAGCGGGGTGGATTGAGGATATAACCGTAATCGACACCGAATTCACCACCGACCGGCGTTTTAATTCTGAGGCCAAGTCCGACGGTATGCGTCCAGACGGCACGCTGATTTTGACCGACAACGTCATTAGCGGCAATCTCCGGAGATTTAAATATATCGCCTACTTTCCGGAATACATTGCCGCCGTCATAAAATGGCACCACGCGGAGCAAATCGGACACCGGTATGCGCGCTTCGAGATTTACGACCGCGAGGGCGTTTCCTCCGAAAGGAATTGTAAACGGGTCGAGAAATACCGGTTCGCCGCTGCTGTTGCGAAACGTTCCCTGCGGCACGATCACGACCCGCGGCCCGGCCTCTTCGAAATCAAAACCCCGCAAATTGGTCGATCCGCCGGCAAAAAATCTTTCACTGATCGGCAGCAATCCGTTTAACGACGGGAATTGTGTGCTTGTAAACCGGTCATCATCAGAAAAGACAGTGCCGATACCGAGTATCCCGCGTGCTGCCAGCGTTGTGTTTTTTAGTGCGGGAAAGGTGTAGTAAAAATTGTAACTTGCCTGAAACTTCTGAAATCCGACATTTGCACCCAAAAACGGAACCGAAACATTATAATCCGCCGTCAAAAAATCGCCGTGCGTCGGATCGCTCGCATTGTAACGGCACGGCTCGCCCTGCTCACCCTTTGCGATCAGGTCGAGGAGCGAAAATTTTATCAGGCAATTCCGCCGCGTATCGCGGACAAAGGTGGTGCTGAATCCGGATATTCGCGTCTTGGCGTCCGGCCGCAGGAGATCTCTCACAAGCAGGCTGTCAATATTAAAAAGCCTTACATCCTCATACTTGTAACGCAGAAAAAGAATGCTTCTGTTCTTTCGGCTGATCGTCCGGTTTGTCTCTACCGACAGACCCAAGCGGTTTATCGTCGGGCTGCCGGTATCGGCGCCGAATTCATCGATCGGATTACCATTCTCGTCGATTCGCTGGACGATGCCAAAAGTTCCCTGATCGAACGTCGAACGAAAAAACCGCGTCACGGTAGTATCGCGTTGATATTGAGCCGAAAATGTCAGCGAAGCAAACCGCTTTTCTCCATCGCGCAGGAATCTGGGATTGACAAAATCAAACTGAACCAACTGCTGCCGCTGGCTGACCTTGACACGCGCTCCGCCCTGCCACAAGTTGCCAAAAAGATTAACGTGCCGGATATCAAAAAAACCGCTGAGCCCGAGCTCGGTCGAAAATCCGCCGCCGTAAGATAACAATCTGGCCGGCTGCTCTTCGACATTGACGATCACGTCCGTCAAACGTGTGCCGTCGGCCCTGTCGCCGGCGGCCTGCGGTTCGATCTGTACTCGTGTAAAGGCGTCGGTGCCGTAGAGATTCTGCTCGCTCAAATAGACGTCGCTCGCCCGCAAAAATTCGCCTTCCCGCAGCGCTAAGGCCTTTAAGACCGCGGCCTCTTTCGTTGCCTCGTTCCCGTTTATCAGAATACGGTTTATTACAACTTTTTTTCCCTCGTTTTCGACTTTGAATTCGACCTTTACTTCTCTTTTTTCATCGCTTGTCACCGTCTCTGATTCGACGATACTCGATGTTATGCGGGCATAATAAAAACCATGGTTCGAATAATATTCAGCAAGTTTCCGTACCGCGTTTCTGACCCGTGCCCGCGAATAATTTTGTCCGGTAATCGGCGGCAGCTCGGCACGCAGTACGTCGGTTGCCACCGCCTGGTTTCCGGCAATGCTTACATCGCTGACGATGGTTGGTATGTCTTCATCTATCACAAATGTGATTATCAGGTTTTCTCCGTCCAGGGTTACGCCGCGATTAACGCGAACCATGGCGTTTTGATAGCCAAGCTCATCCATCAACGACGTGAGCGTGGCAATATCGTCCTTGAGAATAGCGGCGCTCGTATAACCCCGGCCGTAACCGAGTGCCGGGACTATGCCGAGTATGTTCGCCTCTTGCGAACCGAGCACCGTGATGACGTCCTCGATCGTCAATTTATCAGTGCCCTGTATGCGAATATCGGTCAGGCGAAGACGGCGGTCGAGATCGACGCGATACTTAACCTCTACCACGCGGCCCATCAGATCTTCGCTGCCGAGAAACGAGCATAAAAACTCGGTCTCATTTGCGATGGCTTTATCCTCAAAATCGGCGAGCGGCGGGGTGACCGAACACACGGAGACAACGTTTGCAAAGAAATACCCTTCTTCCTGATAGTAATTTTCCAAACGCCGCGCGCCCTCTATTATCGCGGCAAGATCCAGCGTACCTTCACGTTTGACCGGGATCAGCCTGTTCTGCGTTCGTTCACCGGGCGCTCCCTCAGCCGATTCGACGACGACCTCGACCTTTGGCCCGACCTTTCCGGCCAAAACGACCGAGATCGTATTGGCATCGGTATCGTACTCGATCTCCGGCTCATTTAATTCCGGTGCCAGGAAGTCGTCCTTTCTCAGAATTTCCCTTACCTTTGCAACGTCTGCCAGCAAACGGTCGCGCGAATAGAGGCCGTCCTTTTCGAGTTTCAGGTCTTCGCGCGGGATCGTCTTATTATAGCCCTCGATATTTATTTGAAAACGCCCGACCGCTGCCTGCGCTTTTGGAGTAACTCTGAAGGTAACGGCGACCTCGTTCGAGTCCTGCAGAGGTCTCTGCTCGTAAACCGCTTCGGACTGATAAAAACCGCGGTCGCGCAGGTAAACCAGAATCTCATTGGCATTATTACGGAGCGTCTGCTCGGTTATTACCGTTCCCGGTGTAAGCAGATTGAGTTTGAACAAAAGGTCTTGTTCCTTAATAGTGTCGCCGTCCGCCTCGCCAATTATGATCTCGACCTTTTCGGCCTGCGTCTTTCGTTTTATCTCAAAACGCAGATCGACGTCACCGGCTTTGTCCAGAGTGGCGGTAACGACGACGGTATCGACCTCTTTTGTATCATAAAGCGCTGCGATCGCATCTCTGATCCGGGTCGTCGAGTATATTTCACCGACGGCCTCGCGTACCGTAATGCGGTACCGCTCGATCACCGCAGGATTGCTGCCGGCGCCGACGATCTGAATGTCGATCATTGCTATCCGCTGCTTTTCGTATTTATTTTGTGAGAAGCCGGTAAAAAAACTGACAGCCACCAGAACGCACAGACACAATGCGCGGAACAACGATCTGTGTTTCGCCGCGGTAATTAGTTGCTTTATGTCCGTCCCGATACGCATCAAATAGAGATATTTTTACCGATTCTTAAAACCTTTTTCGGAACCGAACTTCGAAACTAAAGTTATCGCGGTCGCGCGTTACATTGCTCAGGCTTCGCTGCTCATACTGAGCCACAAAAGAAAGTCTGTTTGAAACCCGGTACTCGAGCGCGAGCACCTGATTTTGATCCTGGGAAAGGTTGGTCGCGTATGTCACGCGCAGATCATTATTGATCTGCCGTCCGACGGTGAGGCGGGCACCCGGATTTGCCTGCTGACCGGAAATAAGCGGATCGATCTCAAAAACATTAAGTCCAAATAGCCGGTCGGTCGCCCGTCGGGCCGGATTATTGATTATCGTATCGGTCAGAATCTCGGCGGCCGTGTTGATGCCGGTTTGTGCGAAGGTCGGTATTCCGCCGGCCGAATTTGTCAAATTTCCTGTTGTGATCAGAGACACGACGTCGGCCTGAGGCAGTGCCGGGCTCGAGCGAACGGTCGCCGCAAGCTGCTCCGAATCTTTTAGCGGCCCGGCAAGATTTATAAAAACCTGATATCCGGCAATTTCTGATTCCGCCTGTAGATTGATGATCGGCTCGATACCTGTATCTGGCGGAAATTCTAAAACGCCGCGCTGAACAATGTATCTGTCTTTGCGAAAGAAGATCGTTCCGCTATTCGCCGTGATCCGGCCCGCAATTCGCGGATTGTCAGCGTCACCCGACAAAACAAGAGAGACAGAGGCGGTAAGATCGGCGATATTATTTTTTACGACCAAAGCGTCGCGGCCCTCGATCACCAGATTATCAAAAACCGGTGCCGATAAACCGCCGCCTCCGCCAGAAAGCACAGGGTCACGCCGTCCGCCGACCAAATTTGCAAGATCTATATCTTTCGAATAAACACTCCGTCGTGCAAAGACCCTGCCGCCGATCCTCAACTGCAGATTTGACGCCGGCGTGAGCCTGCTGCCTGAAATTTCAAGCTGTGCATCCCCGGTCGTAATAAAATCTTTTGGCAGCGGCACGGTCACATTATTGCCGTCAAGAGACAAGCGAAACGACTCGAGCGCGAGCCCGTTGAGATTTCCGCCGCCGCTCGCCGTAAACCTGCCGCCGCCGAGAAAACCGGTTGCCTCTTCGACCTCAACCTGATTCGATGTAAAAATTACCCGGGCCGCAAGCCGGGCGATAGTAAATCTGTCAGACCCGAGAAACGTTGAGACCGAGCCGTTGACAATATTAGCGGTACCGGAAAGCCGCGCCGTCGAATTCGGCCCCAAAAGCCTGACCGAAGTGTCGGCAAACCCGGAAAAGAACGTGTCATTAGAGATCAGATTAAGCAGATTAAGATTTATGCGTCCGTCGATAGAAAGATTGTTCACTCCGTTAGCGGTCAAAGCTTTAACGCCCGTGAGCGTGGCATTTGAACCGCCGCCCGCGAATCTAACGGTTTCAAAATTAATTTCTTCCGAATTAAACCGGATCATGACCGGTTCGACCGCCGCTAGGGGCGTATCCTGTATCTGAAGTGCAAGCTCTGAGAACTGTGCCGTGCCGCTTAAGTTTGCAGCCGAGAAAACGCGGTTGCCCGTGCTGTCGATCTGCGATAAATTACCGCCAATTTCGATGCGGCCGGTTCCGGTTCCGGTTATCGAAAGGCCCTGAGCCTGAGGAATAAATGCGAGAAATGGGGCAATCGGACTCTGATTAAAATTAGTTGCGAGCGTAAACGGCAAATTCTCATCACCAAAATTAATTGCCGCGCCTATTACCTGCGGATTTCCGTCAAGGCTCGCCGTCAGATCGGCGGTCAGCATTTGATTAGACGTCTGCCCTTTGAAAGTAACCTGGCCGAGAGTATTTGTACCGACCCGAACGTTGGGTGCAGTGCCGCTAAAATTAACATTATAGGTCGATGTTTGCTCTAATATACCGGTAGCGTTGGCCGTAAAATCCGTAACTCCGGTAATCGCGGGGATGCTACTGTTTTGCGGGAGAAGAGCGAGAACAAGCGGCAGAGGGACCGACTTTCCGCCCAGATCAAAATTAAAGGCCGCCGACGCCCGGTCGTATCTGCCGGTGGCGGTTACCAGACCGGTCCCGAGCCGTATTTCGGCTTGCTCGAGATCGACGCTTGTTCCGTTAAAGACGGCTTTGACATTGAGGCCGTCAAACGGCTGCCCGGCGATGATTCCGTTTGCAGACGTCAGGTTGACTTCGCCGCGTGCGTTATCCGGAAGCCCGCTGATATCGATCCTGCCAGACGTCTTGCCGTTAAAATCCCTGAGACTTTCCGGCAGTTCGAGAGGTAGCGCGGCAAGCAAATTTCCGGCGTTCACATCGGTCAAATCTGCTTTGACCGCAACGTCTTCGCCCGCGTTTCTGATATTGACCGTAAATGCGGCGCTGCCTCCGTTTTGCTCCTGCAGCTTTCCATTTTTCAGGTCAATGCCGTCCGGTGCAAAGAAAATGTCGGTCGAAACGCTCCCAAGTTCGCGCCCGCGAAGGGAGATCGAATCGAGCGAGGCCCGGCCGTCAAAGGTCGGATCGTATAAATTACCGGTGAGATCGCCGTTCAAATTTAGTTTACCGGCCACCGCGACCTGCATCGAATCAAGCTGTTCTTCGATTGCCGGTGATAGATCGAGTACGCGAATAAGCCGCACGACCTCATTTGCGTCGTCTGATCTTAAGGTAAGCGCAAGATTAGAATTATCATCGTTCAGATCAAACCGTCCGCTCGCGGTTAGTTCGCTGTTTTCGGTTTTAAGAGTTGCGGCGTCTATGTTAAAAAGGCCCGACACCGCAGTCAGATTTATCCGGCCGCCGATCGGTATAATGCCGCTGTCTGTCGTACCGGCATTTGCGTTTATTTCGGCATTTAAGGTCCCGGATGCCGTGCGAAAGTTTGTCCCGCTAAAGCGCAGATCAACATTTCCAGACGTTTGTCCCGCTATCGGAGTCGTAGTTCCGCCCTGTAGCGTGAGAAGTTTTGAAAGGTCGAGGTTTGTAAAATCGGCGGCAACATTTGACATGCTTCGATTGGTAAGCGCGATAACGGCGTTGCCGTTTAACTGCCCGCCCATAATACCCGCCGTCAAATCGTTGAGAGCGATGCGGTCGTTATTTATATCGACTTTGGCATTTGCCGCCCCGAGCGCAACGGTGCCAACCGCACCGCCGCCGAGACTCATATCGGCGGTCGCACGGTAGCGGCCCGATGGTTCGAGTATAAAGACCGGGTTATTTATCTTTACGGCTTCGAGATTTCCGCCCCCGGGCAAAGCGGATGAGTTTGTAAGCACTACATTTCCGGCGTCGATGTCACCAGAGCGCGCCTCGACGCGGCCCTGTCTTATCGTCAGACGAACCCCGGCTATATTC
Source organism: Pyrinomonadaceae bacterium (assembly GCA_041747575.1). Lineage (GTDB taxonomy): Bacteria > Acidobacteriota > Blastocatellia > Pyrinomonadales > Pyrinomonadaceae > OLB17. Next base: position 7,942 of record JBGTEX010000003.1, on the reverse strand, counting down.
AGGCTGCCCAATACAGCCGCGCCCGCGTCTATCTTTGCCACGCGAAGCCTGTCGGCGTAAACAACCATCACAGCCGAGGTATTCTTTAAATCAACGGTCGGGACCTCAACGCCATCCACTCTGACTCCATTTTGAATGATCTCGCCGGCCCGCAGGTTTGTTGCCGTTATGTCCGTCGAATTCGGAAGGTTGGTGACCCGCAATTTGTCTGCCGATACATTATTCAGCCTCGCGTCGTTGACCCGCCCGGACTCCGATCGCACGCCGTTGATGTTGACGTCCGTCTGTCCGTTGCGATTTCGTATCTGCAGATTCCCGGTGTTTACGATCTGTAAACTGAACTCCTGCGTTCCGAATGACCTCGCCCGCGCGTTCGACGAACTGAGATTGAGGGCACTGTCGGCGGTTGATAATTTTACATTCCGAACCGTCAAATCATCGGACTCTATATTGCCGATCGTGAATTTTTTTGCACGTCCGCTGCCGGCTTCCGCACGCAATTGTCTGTCTTTATATTCTGCAAAAGCGTCCGAAAGGAACAGGCCGCCGAGGGTTAATGATTTCGATTGTGCCGCCGCCGCCTGAAGCTCGCCGATCCATCGAAAATCCGTTCCCGCTCCGCGAACGTTACCCGCTAGTCTCAAAAAATCAAGTCTAAAATCGTCAAACGTCAGCATCTGAGCGATAGCCGTGCCGTCGGCTTCATAATTTGAATTCGTACCCGCGACCGTTGCGGTTACATTTGCTCCTTTGAGCGAAACGCCGCCAGCCCGGAGAGATTGACTGTCGATCTCGCCGTCGATTTTCCATGATTCGCCCTCGCCGGTCACTTTGCCCTTAAAGTTTCCGACGCCAACCAGCGACGTGCCGATAGGCAAAATGCTTGACGCTTGTGTAAGATCGACCGACGATTGAATATCAAAATCGTATTTTGGAGCCGCCCAATCTGTCAGGGTTCCGGTCAGGGTTGTCTCGCCGATCGGCGTCCGCAAATCAAAAGTACTTATCTCGGCACCGGTCTCGTCCGCAATTCCGGCAACCCGCAGATCGATATCATCGATCGTGTTGGCGTCGTAAACGAAATTCGAATCAGTCGAGGTAAGGTCAAATTTGTACCGTCTCTGCTCGTCAGCCACGTCCCTGTTTTCCGGCGAGAGCAGAAATAAAACATTCTTCGCATCGCCTGAAATATTTCGCGTCAGATCGCCAAAATGAACAACGCTGTCCTGCATAGAGAAATCAACCGTATCAAATTTGAAATTGACAGCCGAACCACTCTCATCTTCTACAAGCTGAAGATTAGAGAAGTTGGATTTCCCGTTTTCGTCAAAGTTTACCCATGCCTCCGCACCGCGTATTTCGGTCTTTTCGATAATTATATCGCGGCTCAGCTGCCAGGCGAATAAATCCTGAACCGCGAGATTTAGATGGGCGTCGCGGATAAAAAAAAGCTTTTCGCCGCTGATGCGGTCATTAAATGTTGCATTTTTGAGCTCGACTTCGAGCGGGTTTATAGTTACCCGAAAAACGTCTGCATCAAAGACGACGCCGATGTCGGCCATTTTTGCGACAAATTGGGCTTTAATATAACTGTCAAAAACGCCGTATCTATATGTAACGGCCACAAACAGCACGATCAAAACACCAAAGACCGCGGCCAATCCGGCGGCGATCACCGTATTGCGGCGCGTAAAATATCGCCGCGGAGAAACTGCCGTAGCATTTTTTTCCGTTTCGTTATCCTCTGGTTGTTTTGTCTCGTCGTCCGCCATTACTTATAAAAAAGAACACTAAAACCGAACCGTATCGACAATCTCCAAATCGAATGCGTCCAAAGCATTTACTTTTGGCGGATGGTTGGAAATAAGCCGAATCTTCTCCACGCCCAGATCTTTCAAAATCTGCGCACCGATACCGTAATCATGAACCTTCCCGTAGCCGGTTTCGCGTTTTGCAGTTTGAAAATCGACGCCCTTATCCTGCATCAGCGCATATGTCCTGAGCTGGTTTACCAGATCGAGGTTGTTTTCACGCTGACGCAGATAAACGACGATCCCGCGCCCCGCTTCGGAAATCATATTTAGAGACACCTCGACAGCGTCTGATGCTTCGCCAATTTTTGTGCCGAACATAGCGAAGGTCACGTTCTCGGTTTGGACGCGCACAAGTACCGGCCCGGTTGTCCCCGAAACATCGCCAAGCGCCATCGCGAGATGCGTTTCGCCGTTGATCACATTCTCGTAAAGTATCGTGCGAAAAACGCCGTACCGTGTAGGCAGATCGGTCTCGACGACCCGCCGGACGAGCAGCTCCTTATGAATGCGGTATCGTACCAGTTCGGCGACGGATATGATCTTCAGGCTATGTTTTTTTGCAAAAATATCGAGTTCCGGCATCCGCGCCATCGTGCCGTCGTCATTCATTATCTCGCAAATGACCGCGGCGGGTTTAAGACCGGCGATTCGGGCCATATCCACACTCGCCTCGGTTTGCCCGACCCGGACCAGAACGCCCCCGGCTTTTGCACGCAGCGGAAACACATGCCCCGGACGTGCTAAATCACTGGGTTTTGACGCCGGATCGACAGCCGTCAGGATCGTTTTTGCACGATCGGCCGCGGAGATGCCGGTCGTGACGCCGACGCGGGCTTCGATCGAGGTCGTGAAGGCCGTACCCATGCTAGACGTGTTTTCGGTCGTTTGAGGGAAAAGCTGAAGCTCATTGCAGCGCTGTTCGGTCAGCGGCATACATATTAGCCCGCGGCCGTGTACCGCCATAAAATTTATGATCGCGGGCGTCACTTTTTCCGCCGCACAAACGAGATCGCCCTCATTCTCACGATCTTCGTCATCGACAATAATTATAATTTTGCCTTCGCGTATGTCGGTTGCAGCTTCTTCGATCGAGGATAGGGACATGTAGATAAGCACTCGCCAGCCATTCGGCCAATATTTGTAACTAAATATTACCGAAACGCAGCAGCATTTGCGAATCCTGCACAGTGCCCCACCCGCCCGCTTACGCATCCGGGTTCTGACTTTGGGGTCAGAACCCGGAATGCGTTGCAGCGGGCGACAATTTTGGGTCATTCTAGCCCTACGAAATCTACTTCTGAGAGCGGGTTGAAGATTTGCAGGACGCGGGTGGCGAAGCGGTAGCGGCGGGAGGTTACTGTCAGGAGGTGGGCTTCGCCGGGGGTTATGTTTTCGAAACGGTATATGCCGAACGAGCTTGTGCTGGCGGTTTGGGTTATGCCGTTTGAATCGGTGATGGTGACGGTCGCGTTACGGAGGCCTCGTCCGTCGGGCGTGAGGATGCGGCCGTTGACCTGCATGCCTGTGCCGATACCGGCGTAGATCGTCGGTAGCAGCGTGCCGTTTGCATCCGAGACGCTCTGACGGGCGAGTTTGCTGCCGAAGGTGATCGGAAGCGAACCGGTTTCAGCGTTTGCGGCCACATTGAAGGTGACGGTCACGATCTGACGCGTTCCGCTTTCAAACCGGTTTTGCGAATCAACCAGAATACCGATCCGTCCGGCTAGAACCTCGTTGAGATTTGTCCCGAGATGCGAATCGAGCGGCACACCCGTGCCGAGTGCGGCCACCGGATTGCTGAGTTTTGACGGATCGAAGTTTACCGTAAATCCGGCGGCGGCCTCATCTCCCTGCGAATCGATCTCAAACGAAACGGCCAAACGCCCATCCAAAATGCTGCCGCTCACCGCCCGAATAGTTCGTCCGCCATCGCGTAAAGCGTTGGCTGTCGATGTCAAAGTCGCGACCGGGCCGGTTGGGCCGGCGGCGGGCGTCACAGGGTCGAGACCTAGGTTGTATCGGCGGGTCTGCGTGACGTCTGATGCGTCGATGCGGCCGTCGCCAAATGCCGCCCTCGGCGATGTGTCACCGCGTTGGAACTGGTTCGGGCTTGTCACCGCCGTCAGATTGCCGAGTGCAAACTGCCGTGTGATATTTACATCATTTGCCAGAACCGCTCCGTCACCCGACGAACCGCCGGCCGCATTTACAACATCACCTTCGATCCCGACAGAAGGCGTCGGAGATGGAGAAACTGTCGGAGACGGTGTCGGAGTTCCGCCCGCCACATCGTCATTAAAGATCGTGCCGACGCCTTCACGCTCGACCACGATCACCCCGCCACCGCCGTCATTCATCAGATTTGACAATTGGACGGTAAATACCTCGTTTGGCTCAAATCTCGTATCGCCATTTACGAGTACCGTTACCTGCTGGAGCGTCGGCGTGTTTGATGTAAACACTATCGTCCCGGACACTGGCTGATAATCATTGTCAGCAACCGTCGCCGTTCCGTCAACCGTTGTAAAATCAACGCTTACCGTCGTGCCCACCGGCGGCTCGAACGAAATTGTCACGTCAAATACATACGCGATCGCACCCGCGTCACCCTCATTCCGCGTAACATCCGTGATCCGGATCGTCCGAGGCGTCGGCTCAGGCATCGCCTCGACAAACGCCAGGCCGCGGTTATCGGCATTATCGAGTTGATCTTCCATTGTTCCGATAAATGTTCTAGATCCGTCCACAATGCTGACCGTGTAAAGATCAGATCTTATATCGGACATAAACATCTCGCCGATCTGACGGGAATATCCAAGGGCAAACGCTTCAGTTTCGGCCGGGCCGAGCAGTATGACACTCTGCGAATCGACATCGACGCTTTCAAATACACCGCTGTTGTCTTCGCCTTCGGGCCGGCTTGAGAATCCGCCGCTGCCCGATGAATGGTAAAGCAGGCCGTTTTCGTGAAACGCGATTGTCTCGCCGTCGTCGCCGTTGCCAAGAGCGAAAAGCTGCGTCATCGACGCATCCGCCGTGGAAATCCGGAACAGCGTCTCAGACGCCGAACCGCCGTCACCGACCACGCCGATCAACGTATCGGCCGAGCGAAAGGCGAGGGATGAAACTCTGTCCGACAGCATCCCTATATCCGTTGCTACACCCGTGACCGGATCGATTGTTACAAGACGCCGGTTCTGGCCTCCGCCTCCGCCATCGGGTCGTGTCTCATCGACGCCCTCTTCATCGCTGACCACGACCTGTATGACAGCAAACAAAACACCGTCACCAGGCCGGGCGGCCAAGGCCTGCGAATTTCGCACTTCAAATCCGGGCAGCGTCACCTGTACAATATTTGTCAGATCTGCCGTGGATGGATCGATCTGATAGATCAAATTATCCTCAGGCGTCCCAAACCCGTTAGATATCCCATACACAACCCCATCAAAAGGAAACGGAGTCGGCGTCGGCGTAGGTATTGGCGTCGGCGTTGGAGTTGGCGTCGGCGTAGGGGTCGGCGTCGGTGTTGGAGTAGGCGTCGGCGTTGGAGTCGGCGTCGGCGTTGGAGTCGGCGTCGCTGCGGGAGGCTGAACTTCAAACGCACCAATGTCGGCGCCATTTCCGCCAGTTGCATTTGTGATAGCGGGGTTATCAACCGGACGTGTCAAGCCGCGTTGATCCATGATTAAAAGTGAGAGGCCTCTGTCGATCGCGGGACTTCCCATAAGCAAAGCGTGAGTCCGGGTCGGGCCGCCGTTATTTGCGAGCATACCCAAAAGGGGATCTATCGGTGATGCGCCTGTACCGATCTGGTCCTGCGAACCGGCGGAAAAACCGGTTGCCGTCCCGACCCTGCCTATCAGATTGTAGCCGGCAGACACGAAAGAACCATCTACATCGGCGATCGAGCTCGTTGTATTATTGGCGGCGATGATCGAATTTCTGATCACCGGAAAGCTGGACGGTGGTTCGGGTGTACCATTCGGACGGATAAGGTTTTCGGTAAAGAATCCGGAGCCTGAACCGTCGGATGACTCATTGGCAGTGATCGTTGAGTCCGTTAGGCTGACAGTAGTACCGAAATTATAAATACCCCCGCCTCTGCCGCCAAGAGTACTGCTCGGTGTAAGCCCCCTACCTACAAAGTCTGTCGAATTACCCGAGATCGTTGAGTTGGTAACTTGTACTCCAAACACCGTATCGCCAAGCGGAGCATTGCCGCGGTTTTCGAAATTTTCGGTGTATATACCGCCGCCGTTGCCGCCCGACGTCGAATTGCCAGATACCGTGGACATCGTAATATCCACCCAACCGCCTTGGTTATAGATTCCGCCGCCATCGCCGCCGTCGGTAGCATTGCCGGATATTGTCGATCTCAAAATATTGACAAACCCGACGATGTTACATATCCCGCCGCCAAATCCGATCGTCGAATTGCTGGCAACGGTTGAGTCGGTGACATTCAAAGTGGCACCGAAATTATTAAAAATACCACCGCCGCAATCTCCTCCGCCATCCGGTGCGGTCAGCTCGGAGCCGTCCGCCGCAACACCGCTGCGTTCTTTGACATCAATAGGTAAGGAATTGTTAGTCACAGTCGAATTCGTCAGGTTCAACGTACTAAAGGCGCTAATAAAAATGCCGCCGCCCCTCGTCGAACCGCCATCGCGAATCATTAACGCGTCCAGAGTCACATTTACGTCGCCTCCGCCCTTTCCCTGACCGGGGCGGTCATTAACTCCGATAAAGAAAACACGCGAAAAATTATCGCCCAAAACGGAAATAGAATTGTCTTCGCCGGTGATGGTCAGATCCTTATCGACTACGATCTCTCCCTGGATCAACTCGATCGTCCCGCTGCCGGAGAACGTGATCGTACTCCCCGGACATGCCCTCAAGACTGAGTCCCGCAGAGTCTCCGACGAATCTATGTCACTAAAATCCGTCACCACGGGATCGTCGTCGCAGCCAACGGGCGCAAGCCCTTCTTTAGTTGCGGCCGACGCCGGAAAGTCAACCGTTGCCCCTGACGGAAGACCAAAAAATACCTTGGCCGATTCAAAAACCGAATACCCCGCGGCGCTCGCGCCGACGGCGGTGAAGATCAAAAGAAAAGCCCCAATCACTATTAATAAAGCTATGCGGCCTGTGACGATTTGTGATGAAATTTTGCTACCTGACATATAAAAACTCCTCCTCGAGTTAAACTAACGACATTTGTGTAAAGGGTTTTGATCGCGACAAATTACGGACACAACCCAAAAACTATTTGTACTTGATTGAACGCATTATATTCCTTTTTTTAAGGTTTGCAAACCAAAATATAAAAAATTTTACCCAAACGCTGTTGCAAAACGCACACAGCAGCAAAGTTAAAATTTGCAAACAGTTAAGCGGCTTTAACCGCTTCGACAATCGAGAACATGGATTGGGTCGGTATGATCCGATTTAACTTTAATCCGGCGTCCGATAAAAGTTGTTCAAATTCTCCGGCTGTGCGTTCGATCCCGCCGGGCGAAAGCAGCATTTCCATATCCAGAATTTTGCCGAAATGAGGTTCATTGTCTTCGGGAATTACGGTTTCAATGATGATAACTTTGCTGCCATCAGGCATTTCGGCTTTGATATTTTCCAGGATCGTTACGCATTCGTCATCGCTCCAATCGTGAATAATATATTTGAGCATATAGAGATCAGCCTTGACCGGCACGCTCTCAAAAAAATTGCCGCTGACCGTAACAACGCGGTTGGCGACCTTTTTATTTTCGAGAAATTTCGCCGCATCATCGCAAACCGGAGCCAGATCAAACAAAACACCTTTCATTTCCGGATAATCCTGCATAATGCCGGCAAGCAGGTGGCCGTAACCTCCGGCAATATCCGCTAAAACGTTAACTTCCGAAAAATCATACGCCGCAAGCAGAGCCGGTATGACGTGGGCGGAAATGCTGGTCATGGCGCGGTTAAAAATATCGCCGAGTTCGCGGTTAGCCTGAATATTGCATCAATAGTGGCGGCGAAGCCTTTAACCCGATATAATGCAGTTAGTTACAAAGAAGAATCGGAGGCTTCGCTATGACAGATTGTACCAGAGAAATTATTGAATATCCAGGCTTTGACCGGAGGGT
>JBGTEX010000002.1:0-16728 GCA_041747575.1 Pyrinomonadaceae bacterium | reverse complement strand
GCGTCAATTGTTCGCCGCGCTGGATCACTCTGCCGTTCAATATCGCCTCGACATTCAGCTCTTTGCCGATAGTTTTCATATCGGTCTCTTTGCCCTTGTAACGAAAGACCGACGAACGCGGTTTGACATTCAAATTCGGCAGCTCCGACAAACTCTTAATGAGCGTCTCCGTCATTCCATCGCTCAAATATTCAACATCCGCATTTCCACTCTCATTAACAAACGGCATCACGGCGATTGATTCGATTTGTTTGGTTGGAGCGAAAGATTTGTAGCCAAAGAATCCGCCAAGGACGATGACAGCAAGCGCGAGCGGAGCCAGAAACAAGCGTTTATCAAAACCCTTGCTCGTTACAACATCGCCCGTGCCTGTCGGCAAGACAGTCGTTTGGTCGGTCATCTGTATCTGCGCGCGGGTCGGAGCCTCGCTCGGAGCAGCCGTCGAATGAAGTATCGCGGTCTGTGGTTCGTCCGGAGAGAATCCCGTCGATACCGCTCCCGATCCTGTCCTCGCAGGGCCATAGAGCAATTCGGCTCCGTCATCGAGACAGAACATCATCGTATTGTCGTATTCGCGACCGCATTCAGGGCATCGTTTCATAAAATTCTATTCCGGGATCCCGACTCGTCGGACCAATTCCTTAAATCGCGGGTCGTCTCGCAGGAAGTCCCAGGTTTTATTGACCTTTAGTGCGGGCAACCACCTGTCACGCTCTTCATACGCTTTGTTCAGATATTCAATCGTCTTATCTTTGTCATTGCCAAAGCGTAGGCGAAGAAGGATCTGGCTTACCCTTTAGATATTGCACGCTTCACCGATTTACTCTGCGAGTAAGATTTTGAAACCGGGGATCGGTCCGCAGCCGTTCCAATTGCGGCTCTATTGCGATCCATTTCATCCACGAGCTCTTTTCTCTATAACCCCGTTCTAACCATTCGATAGCCAGGTCGTTGTCGCCCAGTGCCGAATAAACTGCGGCTATATGGACCGGATTTACATATCTTGTGTCTGCCGCATCCAACACCTTAGCCAGCAATGCCTCTGCCTCGTGGCGATTGCCAGCTAATGCTTGGGTGTATGCAAGTTCCGCCTCGAGCTCGATCCAATCTGGCGATAGCTTTTTGCCTTCGCGGAAAGCTGTTAGTGCTTCGGTAGATTTCCCCGTTGCCGCATGCACCAGGCCAAGAACAAAGTAGCTGTAAGCGAATGTTGGTTCGATTGCAATGGTTTTCTGAATTTGTTCAAGGGCAGCATCGTTTTGGTTTGCGAGATAGTATGCCCAGCTGAGTTCTGCATTGTTTACCAAGGAGAGAGGCTCAATTTCCACAGCTTTCTTCATTTCGCGAATCGCTTCGCTTTCCCTGCCAGAAAACTGCAGGCAATGGCTGTAAAAATGCCGCGCGTTCGCGTACCTTGCGTCCAAACTAATCGCTTTCCTGTATTCTTCGTCGGCGCCGGCGGTGTCCCATTCAAAGAACATCTTGTACGAGCCAAGAGAGGTGTGTGCTTCGGCCAAGGAGTCATCCAAAGCGATTGCCTGCATCGCGGCCACCCGCGCCTTAGGCATGGTGTCGTTAGGAGAAACATAATCTACGCCGAGATTCACAAAAGAATCCGCCATTCCTGAGTAAGCTAGTGCGAAGGTCGGATCAATCTGTATAGCACGCTCGAAAAGCTGGATGCTTTTGTTCAAACCATCCACCGAAAACTTATTCCACTCATACCGCCCTTGAAGATAAAGCTGATAGGCTTCGTTGTTGTCGGTGTATTTCTTCGCCAGCTTTTGCTCGCTTTCGCCTGATAGTTTCAGTTGCAATTTGCCCACGATCTCGGTGACAATCTCGCGTTGGGTGGTCAATAGTTCCGAAAGTTTTCGTTCATACTGCTCGCCCCACAGCGAGTTGTTGGTGCGGGCATCCACCAGCTCTACCGTGACATTCAGATTGTCGCCCCGCTTGGTAAGGCGTCCGGTCATCACCGCATCTACGCCAAGGTCGGAGGCGATCTTTGCAACATCAGTCTCCTTACCCTTGTAACGCATCACCGAACTCGTCGGACTGACCTTCAGATCAGGAATCTGCGTCAGGCGAAAGATCAACGATTCCGCCAAACCGTCAGACAAATAATCCGTGTCAGCATCCGAATTTCTATTCTCAAACGGCATCACTGCGATGGAATTAATCTGTTTGGAACTATACGCCGAGAAATATCGGTAGCCAAAAAAACCGCCAACGAGAATCAAAACGGCTATTGCTACAAATGCCAACCGCCGCTGCCAACCAACATCTTTCCCCTGCGGCTTCGCCGCTCGATGTGCGGAAAGGCTGTGCTTTTCCGACGAATCACCCAAAGACTTTTGAGGCTCCGCCTCCGCTCCGCGTGGCAAAATCGCGGTTTGGTCGGTTGTGTTTATCTGAGCGCGAGTCGGAGCTTCGCTCGGAGCCGCCGTCGAGTGAAGGATCGCGGTCTGCGGTTCGTCGGCTGGGAACCCAGTCGATACCGCTTCCGGTTCTGACCCGGAGCCGCCTGACGGCGGTACTCCATGCCCGGACAGGATCGCCGTCGCCGGCTCGTCAGACGAAGAGCGGACAGGAGTGTCCGGGCTCCGCGGGCCTTCAAGCAGGACTTTGCCGTCGTCGAGACAGTAAAAGAGCGTGTCGTCGTAATAATCCCGCCTGCATTCAGGGCATCGTTTCATAAATTATTCACACGCCGAAATTCTTCTTCAACCTCTGCCAAACCTCAAAGTAATCGTTCTGCAATTCGGCGCATTCCATCGCAAATTTTGTCGGGCGGGCGTGTTCGATTTGGTCTAGTTCGCTTCGGCGTGAAGTTTCAGACCAAGTGCCGAAATCACTTTAAGAATCGTATCAAAGCCCGGACTTCGTTCACCAGAGAGCGCTTTGTAGAGGCTTTCACGAGACAGGCCGGCGTCGCGGGCAACTTGCGACATTCCCTTTGCACGTGCAATGTCACCGAGTGCCTTTGCTATGAATGCAGCGTCGCCGTTGGCTTCCTCAAAGCAGGCTTCGAGGTAGGCGGCCATTTCCTCCGGTGTTCTAAGATGTTCGGCGACATCGTAACGTGTAGTGATGGTCTTGCTCATATAGATACTCCTAAAGATCTCGTGAGAGACGTAAGGCAATCCTGATGTCTTTCGACTGTGTACCTTTGTCTCCTCCAGCTAAAAGAATGATCAATTTTTGACCTCGTTTTGTAAAATAGACTCGATAACCCGGGCCGTAATCGATCTTCATTTCCGAAATCCCTTCGCCAACAGGTTCAACGACTCCGGGATTCCCCAAGGCAAGTCGTTCGATTCTCACTTGAATTCGAGCGCGAGCACGACCATCGCGAAGATTATCTAACCAATTCACAAAAATATTGGTTTTTCGAATCTCAATCACAAAATAGTGTAGCCTGTCGACTACACTATTTCAAGATAAAAATTCGATGCAATAGAAAACTATTCCATCGTTCCAGTAAAATTCTTCTTCAACCTCTGCCACACCTCGAAATATTCGTGCTGCAGTTCGGCGCATTCCATCGCAAATTTTGTCGGGCGGATGATGTAGCGGGATTCGAACATAAAGGCGAGTGTGCCGGTTAATTTTTGCGGTTCCAGTGAGGCATTCGATGCTTTTTCGAAGGCTTCGAGATCGGGGCCGTGGGCGGACATTTGATTGTGCAAGCTCGCGCCGCCGGGGACAAAGCCTTCTTCTTTGGCGTCGTAGGCGCCATAGATGAGGCCCATATATTCGCTCATCGTGTTGCGGTGAAACCACGGCGGGCGGAATGTGTTTTCGGCGACGAGCCAGCGGTCGGGGAAGATGACGAAATCGCAATTTGCGGTGCCCTGCAGATCGCTCGGGCTTGTCAAAACGGTGAATATCGACGGGTCGGGATGATCGAAACTTATGCTGCCGATCGTATTAAACCGCCTAAGATCATAGCGATACGGAGCATAGTTGCCGTGCCACGCGACAACGTCCAGCGGCGAATGGTCTATCTCGCACGACCATAGATTCCCGCCAAATTTTGCGATGAGTTCAAAATCGCCTTCTACATCCTCATACCACGCTGTCGGCGTTTCAAAATCACGCGAATTCGCCAAACCATTCGCACCTATCGGCCCAAGTTCGGGCAGACGGAACGGCTGGCCGTAATTTTCGCAAATATAACCGCGCGCCGACTGGAGCGCGGACACTCCTGTCTGCATGCGAGCCTCGCTCGCAGACAATGTTGACGAATCTGCGACCCCATCTTTCGCCGCAGGCGGCGATGCGGACAAGAGTGTCCGCGCTCCAGTCTGCATGCGAGCCTTGCTCGCAGACAATGTTGACGAATCTGCGTCCCCATCTTTCGCCGCAAGCGGCGATGCGGACAGGAGTGTCCGCGCTCCAGTCTGCATGCGAGCCTTGCTCGCTGACAATGTTGACGAATCTGCGACCCCATCTTTCGCCGCAAGCGGCGATGCGGACAGGAGTGTCCGCGCTCCGATCTCGACCCGAAATTTTAAGCCGCGCGGCAGACATGCGATCTCGCCTGGCGAAACCTCGATCACCCCAAGCTCGGTATAGACCGTCAGGCTGCCCATCTCAGGCACGATCAGCATCTCGCCGTCGGCATTGTAAAAATACCGCTCGTCCATGCCTTTGTTGCAGGCATAGATATGCACGGCCATTCCACTCTGTGCAAACAGATCGCCGTTTCCCGCGATCGTGGTTATCCCGTCAATAAAATCTGTCGGCTCGGTCGGAATCGGCAGCGGATCCCAACGCAGCTGATTCGGCGTCGTCACGATTTCATCAAATGGCGAGGATCTAAAACGTGAAGATAAGTCCCCCGCGATCGCCGCCCGCGTGTCACTAGCCCGCACGTCAGTAGCCCGCGTGTCGGTAGCCCGCACGTCAGTAAGGACACTATCCGTTTCAGTAGCCCGCGTGTCAGTTAGGGCTCTTCGATACGGTTGGAACGGCTTATGCAAAACCGAAGGCCGTATCCGATATGTCCACGTCCGCCGATTCTCCCCACGCGGAGCCGTAAAAGCCGTCCCCGAAAACTGCTCCGCATAAAGCCCAAGCGGCGCCCGCTGCGGCGAATTCCGCCCGACCGGCAAAGCCCCCTCGACCGCCTCTGTAGCGAATTCATTGCGAAAACCTGTTTGGTATCTTAGGTGCATTTTTACACGGCTTCCCTAGCTGTTTTTTCGATTTGATTCAAATGTTTGTTTTTGCATAAAATTATTTAGTCACACAATCATTCGGATTACATGATGCCGTCCCCGGGCGGGCCGCTTTAGTATGATAATGTTTTCAAGCAGAAAAAGGAAGATTTGGCCCCGCGCAAACCTCGCGGGTCAGAGCCGTAAACGATAGCGACCGGGTTCCTGGAGCGGTGGATTCTATATACGGGAGATGTAGATGCTGGCTGAGAAAGATTGTGCCGCAAGGGAAAAGTGTGAAAGTCCCGATCCCAGGTGGAGCCGTTGCGGCGGAACCTGGGTCAGGATTTGCAAGGATGATCGAAGCCCGCGTAGCGGTCGACAGGTTTGTTAATTATCTGGCCATGAGATTATGTGAATCTCTGCCGCTTGCGGCTTGCAAGCCCGCGGCGGCATAGCCGCAAACAATACACCTGTCAAAAAGAACCCAGTCGCTATCGCTTCCGGTTCTGACCCGCCGGTCTTAGGCGGCGCTCGCGGCTATGCCAAAACCCCCGTCGCTTTCACTCCTCCTTATTTTCCGAATCCTTATTTTCTTCTTTTTTTGATGTCTTATTATTGCCGTATTCGTCAGTGGCAACGACGGGCGTGAGAATCCGCAGGCTAACAAACATTACCAGACTGAGAATAATTCCGATGTCAATGCGTCCAAAACCGACAGCCGCGCCGATTGCCCCTGTGCACCAGATGCTCGAGGCCGTCGCAAGGCCGCGCACGTTTGTTCCTTCTTTTAAGATCGCCCCGCCGCCGATAAAACCGATACCGGTAATTAAACCCTGAATCAAACGTGCCTGGATCTCCGCATTGGAACCGGGCAATTGATTTAGGATCAGCATAAAACCGCACGCGGCCATCGCCACGATCGGAAATGTTCTGAGGCCCAGGCTGCGTTCCGATCTGTGCCGCTCCCAGCCGATCGGTACCGCAAGTGCAAACGCGATCGTAACCCGCAAAAGGTCGATTACCGCCAATCTCCAGTCCAGCGAAAATGCTTGAAATAAAAAATCCATAATATATTTTGAAACATTTGCGGCTAAACAGGCAAAATATTTTAGTAGATTTCTTTTATCCGAGATTACGCATTAAAGAAAAAACGAACAATCTGAACAGTGTTAACGCTGACGTTTAAGGCCGTTTAGTTGCTTTTGCTTGCTTTTATCATTCAACGAAATATGCGCGTGAGGTATAATTGAACATATCTGATAACTCGAAGATCCTTTGCTGCATCGTATTTATTAAAGGAGACGCAAAACCTATGCCGACTGAAACCGCCACAACCACTTCCGAACCCGCTTTTTTGCTTGATAATTTTAAACCCGGGGACGACGACGTCCCGAAATTCCGCGATATGGAATTTGAGGATATCAACCAACTCGAACTCGATCATCCGGGAGCAAGTGACGACGCATACCGCACACGGCGGGATTACATAGCGGGCCTTGCAAAGAAATTTCGGGAAACCGGCGAGATTACCGACGTCGATTATAATGAAACCGAACAGGGCATCTGGCGGCATGTGGCAAAGCGGCTCGAGAAGCTGCATCAAAAACACGCTTCGCCATTTTATTTGCAGGCTAAGAAAGACCTCGCCATTTCGAATGAACGCATTCCGCAGTTGACGGAGATGAACCGGCGTTTGAAAGAATTGACAGGTTTTCGCCTGGCACCGATCGAGGGATTGGTTGAAACTCGTGGCTTCCTTTCGTGGCTTTCGTATCGCAGGATGCTCTCGACGCAGTACATCCGTCATCATTCGCGGCCCGAATACACGCCCGAACCCGACATCGTTCACGAAGCGATCGGCCATATCCCGATGTTCACAAACCCTGCGTTTGCCGATTTTTCGCAATTCATCGGCCACGGTGCCCGCATCGCGACCGACAAACAGCTCGAAGAACTCGGCCGTCTCTATTGGTTTACGGTCGAATACGGCATGGTCGAACACGAAGGCGACGTCAAGGCCTACGGTGCCGGTCTGCTTTCAAGCTACGGCGAACTCGAACACGCTTTCACCGACCGCGTGGAGCGCCGCCCGTTCGACCTCGAACGCGTCATCAACACCGCCTACGACTACTCCGAAATGCAGCCGATCTTGTACGTAATCCCGTCGTACGCCGAACTAAAAGAGGTGACGCGGGAATATATTGAGGGTTTTGGGGTAAAATAAAGTTGTCTGATTGGACAACTTGTTATAGAATAAGTATGAGAGAAGACGTGAGAAAGGTCATTCTTTTCAAACGCTATTTTGATGATTTCTTTGATAAACAGCCGCGAAAGGTGCGGGAGAAACTTTACTGGTCGATAAAGATCCTGCGAACCGTAGTCGATATACCCAGAAATCATCTAAAGTCGCTCCCTGGGACCGACGGACTGATGGAACTGCGTACGCAGTTTGGCGGCAACATCTATCGCGTATTTTGTTTTTTTGACGAAGGACAGATAGTAGTCCTGATGAACGGCTTTCAGAAGAAAACTGAAAGGACGCCGCAAAATGAGATCGACCGGGCATTGAGAATAAGAGAGGAATATTATGCTGAAAAAGGATGACATAAGAACGCTTGACGAATTTGCTGACGAAAAATTCGGTAAGATTGGAACGCCGGGGCGTGACGACGTAGAAAGCGGTTTCGAAGAATTCAAACTTGGCTTTATGATCCAGGAAGCGCGCATGAAAAGGGGCATGACGCAGCAGCAGCTTGCAGATAAAGCCGGAACAAACAAGGCGTATATTTCGCGTGTCGAAAACGACATAAAGGACGTACGCGTATCGACCTTGCGAAAGATAGTCGAGATCGGACTTGGTGGGGAATTGGAGCTTGCGATCAAGCTTTAGTTGCTTTCGTCAATCGTATTTGTGAGTCCTATGCATCGTTCCGTCGTATGAGGAATTTAAGGAAGTGAAGAGGAAATATATCGAAGCATTCTCGCGCAAATGAGCTAGAATTGAATTATGGTTCAAACACTCGAAGCGGAAATAGATACCAATGGCAATGTTCGCCTGCTCGAGCCGGTTCATCTGTCGAGGACGAGCCGAGCTTTGTTGACAGTTCTTGAGGAAGAACCAAAACGTCTGCGAAGTGCGGCTGGCCTCACAAATCGTGAATTTTATGACGCCCTAAACCTGGCCTACGCCGACGACTCTGACGAGACGGAAATGGAGTATCTGCGACTTGCGAATCTAAAAGCGTCGCGAGTTCTGGAAGAGTGGAAATAAATCAAGGCGATATCTATTGGTACGATCCTGGCGAACCGAGCGGTTCGTCGCTGGCATTTGTGCGGCCCGTCGTCGTTGTTCAAAACGATGTTTTTAATCACGGTGCTCTCGGAACAACGTTGGCGTGCGCCTTAACCACGAACCTACGTCGTGCCAAAGCACCGGGAAACGTCTTACTTGATGAAACCGAGGCCGATCTGCCGAAGCAAAGCGTTGTCGTCGTATCGCAAATTCTCACTATAGACAAATCGGAACTGCAGGAAAAGGTTGGAACGCTTTCAATGCAAAGAATCGATGAGATCGCAGCTGGCATCAATTTACTCGTTGAACCGAGAGAGATTGAAGTCGAATCGAAAAGCTAATGCCTTACCTAAAAAGAACAATTTTGCTTGCGCTTTGTTTGCCAGTTTTTGCCGTGCCGTTTTCAAGAGATCAAAGCTCGACAGATACGCTTTATTCAAAAGGCCTGCGAGCTTGTTTGGACAAAGAATTCGAAACAAACACAGCATTGATAAGGATACAGCGGTTAAGAATCCGTTTGGGCTGAAAAAGATACATCACGTCGAGTTTTACGTTGGGAACGCGAAGCAGGCGGAGTTCGAAGACTTGAGGTGCCAATTTGGCACCTCAAAACTTGAAGCCACGGATTGTCATTGCAAGTTTTGATATCGCAAATTGCGACTTCAAGATTGAGATTCTATCTTGGCATCTCAAGATATTATTAGTTTATGGCAGGAAAGAAAACTGAAAAAGCGGAGATCGCTGTCGTAACACTCGATCAGGTCGAAGCGAAAGATTTATTTGATTCGCGGCGAGAAAGTGATGCTGGACAGCGATTTGGCTGGACTCTACGGTATAACGACGTTTCGGCTGAATGAGGCAGTAAAACGAAACAAAAACAGATTTCCTGATGATTTTATATTTCGGCTTGATTCCGCTAAGCGTGATTCTTTGACATCGCAAATTGCGATGTCAAATAAAGGGCGTGGAGGCCGTCGCACCATGCCGTATGTCTTTACCGAGCAGGGCGTGGCGATGCTTTCGAGTGTTTTGAACAGCGACCGGGCGGTGCAGGTAAATACCCGCGATAATGCGGGCGTTTGTAAATATGCGGCGGCTTTCGGCAACGAACGAAGAGGTCAGAAAACGCCTTGCTGAGATAGAAAAGAAACTCGGAAGCCATGACGACCATTTTAAGGAAGTATTTGCGGCGATCGGGCAATGACCGCGCCGGGCAGGCAAACAAAGCAGATCGGGTATGTTCGGAAGTAAAGTTCGGTTGCTTGCGGCAATACATTATAATAAGAAGTTCATATCGGTGCCGTGAAAACGCGAACGTACCGGAACTGGCATTGAATAGAATTATGAATACACAAAATCCTTTAGGACTAAAGAAGATACACCACGTTGAGTTTTATGTTGGGAACGCGAAGCAGGCGGAGTTTTATTATCGTAAGGCGTTTGGGCTTTCGCGCGCCGGCTATTCTGGGCTGGAGACGGGCAATCGCGAGACGACGAGTTACCTGATGAGGGATGTAAATATCAATTTCGTGCTGACGACGCCGCTCAATCCTGAGCATCCGGCGGCCGAGCATATCAAGCAGCACGGCGACGGCGTTCGCGATATTGCCTTTTATGTCGAGGACGCCGATCACGCTTTTAACGAGGCTGTGAAACGCGGTGCGAAGGCGGTCACAGAGCCGCGCGATCTGTCGGATGAGAACGGAAGCGTTCGCCATGCGGCCATCGCAACCTATGGTGACACCGTTCACTCATTTTATTCATACAACAGCGTCGGCAGCCCGCATGTCGGTAGCCCGCACGTAAGTAAGGGCTCCTCTAACGGAAATTCAACGCACGATTACACAGGCATTTTCCTGCCGGGATTTATCGAACAGGCCGTCAAGGGCGAGCCGACCGGTATCATGATGGTCGATCACATAGTCGGCAATGTCGAGCTTGGCAAGATGGGCGAATGGTGCGATTTTTATCGTGATGTGATGGGTTTTTTCCGTTACATCACGTTTGACGACAAAGACATTTCGACCGAATATTCCGCCCTGATGTCGATCGTTATGTCGGACGGGCAGCACAACATCAAATTCCCGATCAACGAACCCGCCGAGAGCAAAAAGGGCAAATCTCAGATACAGGAATACATCGAATTTTACCGCGGTCCCGGTGCGCAGCACCTAGCTTTATTATGTCGTGACATCCGCTCAACGGTCGCCAAACTTGCCGATAACGGCGTCGAATTCCTGACCGTCCCCGACAGCTATTATGCCGAACTCCCCAGCCGCGTCGGCGAGATCGACGAAGACATCGAAAGCCTCAAAAAGCTCGGCATCCTCGTCGATCGCGACGAAGAGGGCTATCTGCTCCAGATCTTCACAAAACCCGTCGAAGACCGCCCGACCGTTTTCTACGAAATCCTCCAGCGAAAAGGCTGCAAAGGCTTCGGCAAAGGCAATTTCAAGGCCCTGTTCGTCTCAATAGAAGAAGAGCAAAGACGGCGCGGGAATCTGTAAGGCTGAAATGCAATTGGTAAGAACCCAGTCGTTGTCGCTCGCGGTTCTGACCCGGTTCGACCAAATATTAAGCCCGTTAAACCCGATTGATCGGTTTTGCAAGCTCCGTAAGTGTGGATGTTTATGGAAATTGGTTTTACTGGAAATTTAGTGGAACAATAGAATTTTTTATGAATTGCCGTCTGCTTTAGCTGACGGGAAGAATTGACAGATAAATTTCGGCTTTAGCCAAATATCGGAAAAATCAGTCTTTCGAATAGCTTTAGCTGGAGCTGTACCAGATCTCGGTAAGGTCGAGTTCAAATCCCTGAAGTATGTCTTCGGCTGAAACTTTGGACGGATCATTCAGAATCTCTATTTCGCCATCGGCGCGATAGATATGGACTCGTTTGGTTTTGGTGTCGATCAGCCATGCGAGACGGACGCCGTTTTCGATCCATTCTTCCATCTTGGCCTGTTGTTGGCTCAAGCTGTCGGATTCGGAACGGAGTTCGACGACGAAGTCCGGAGCAATGAGCAGAAATTTCTTTCGCTCTTCCGCCGAGAAACTTTCCAGCCGCTCTTTTTTGATCCATGCGGCATCAGGTGCTTTGGTGGAGCCGTCAGGTAAAACGTATGCCCCGTTGGATTCAGTCACCTTTCCGGTACCGTCCTTTTTGGCCCAGATTGCTAATTGAAGCAGCAATTCAGAATTCGCTTCGCTTGATTCAAAGCCTGTCGGCGGCATAATGATAACGTCTCCATCTTTTGTTAACTCAGCACGAAGTTTGCGATTTATGGCGCAAAACTCCCAGAACTCGTTTGGCGTCATTCTTCGCTTTTGGTTCTCGAAATCAAAATGAAGACGTACCGAACGAGTGTCTTCCATAAATGGTACCGGAATTACGGTGTCAGCTAATGCAATGCTCATAACTTCCTCACGCAGCCTGTCTTTCGACCCTATTATACACCGTATCCCGTTCCACGCCCTCGAAGCCGGCGCGGTGGATCACCCGCGATTATCTCCTGCTTGGTCACAGTTCGCCGCTGGATTCGACCGCAGTAGCTGTGGGCAATCTCGCGCCGCCGTCGGTGATGGCCCGATTTCTAAACTATAGTTCATCGTCGAAATTCACTTTGTCATACACGTCACTAAGTGAAAACATGCAATCGATCGAATCGAATTTTATCTCAGCAACGAAGCAGACGCGGCGGTCACCCGCGATGATCTCTTGTTTTGTCATTTTTACTTAGCCTTCGTTTGTTAGCTGTTGGTGAGCTCGCCGCCGTCCACGATGGTGCCGTCATGCAAGTTATAGTTTTCAAATTCGACTTCGGTAAGATGTGCTTGCCTCAGAATACTTCGACGTTTTGCTTGCCACTTCTCTATGCTTGGGAAGCGTCGTCGTTATCAGGCCGCTCGACAAGGCTTTTGCGAACTTAACATGGCTGCCGGTCTGAGCGACCTCATAGAAGCCCGCTTTCATAAGTTTGCGCCTGAGTTCGCGATATGGGATCGGTTTCACGCGGCGATCTCTAATTCAAAATGCCGGACGTTCGGCAGGACGGTAGCCATAGGCGGAGTAAAATGAAGTAAGAGAGCCTCATTTAGATTTTTCAGGGCCTCATCTTCGGTTTCACCCTGTGAAGCCACGTCAACCTCCAGGCATTGAGCAACGTACCAGTCACCGTCTTTGACAATCACCGCATTAAAATTCTGTGTCATAATCTTATATTAACATCGTGAGGCCCGTAGAGGATAAAGAAAATCTCAATTATTGTGAGAGAAAGGTGCCTTAGTGATCTTAAAAAAAATGGTATTCGAGATCAGAAGGTGTGGCGATCCCTGTACGCAAAACATCACGCGAAACGAATATCTACCAGGTGTGAGCGGGTCGAATTGCTCATACATGTTGTAGCGTATGTGCTGTCCCGCTTTACCGACGGTCCAACCTGCATTCGAGTTCTTTGAGTTTTCAGCCTCGTTTTTGCGAGGCTTTCCCGAAGGGCAAATAGCCACGCCAGTTGACGGCGTGCGTAGCTTGCAATCAACGTTTAAAGGACGTTTTAACGTCCTTTTCGGTTTGGGCTTTAGCCGTCATCATATGAATGCTTCTCCAGTCATTCACGAGTAGTGCCGTTTTTGTGGTGTTCCTTTTGATTGTTGATTTAATCATCACCCAATGCACATCTTTCGTCCCGAACGTAACGATGCCGTAACCGCGCTGCCATTCGAGAGCTTTCGGTTGAACTTCGTGATTAATGTAATACGAACTCGAACCCTTTAGTTTCCCGATCCAATCCGAAACGAGAATATTTGGCTGCAAGCTGGTCGCAATATCAATATGGGTTTCGATGCCACCGATAGCGTGAAAACGTGCTCTGGGCGTCTCGATAATTTTGTGACTTATATAATGATAGAGTCGGTCTTCGATCCGTTCATTTATCATTGGCAGGCTGGTTTTGGTGTGCCAAGTGATGTGAAAGTTTATCTCTGAATGAACGCTGCTCGATATATATGTGGTGAAAAAGGACGTTAAAACGCCCTTTGCATTATTAGAACAATCTAACCACGTGCTAAAGCAACGTGGCTATTTGCCGCGAAACGCGGGTAATCAAGCACCCCAACCTTTACTCGCGCGTAAAAATGGGCAACAAACTTACACCGCGTGACGCGGTTATAGACCGTATCTCTTTCCACGGCTTCGAAGCCGGCACGCTCGATCATTTCGATGATCTCTTGTTTGGTCATAGTTCGCCGCAGGCTTCGACCTGGTAATCCCGGTGAATCTGGCACTTGCCTCCGTCGGTGATGGAGAAGATTACCAGATTTTAGTTAAATCGAGTTGGAAGCCCGGGAGGACAGCTTCGCCTGAGACTGACGTGGGATTATCAAAAATCTGCGGTTCGCGGTCGGGGCGATAGATGTGTACAGCTTTTCGGTACGGATCGATCAGCCAGCCTAATCGAAGCCCGTTTTCGATGTATTCCTCCATTTTAGCCTGCTGCTCGGCGAGCTTATCTGAAAACGACAACAGTTCGATCACGAAATCCGGGCATATCGGCAGAAATCGTTTCCGTTCGGCCTTGGTAAATTTTTCCAATCGGCTTCTCTGTGTCCATGCCGCGTCTGGAGCATATGTGGCACCGTTTGGCAGAATATAGCCTCCGTTGGATTCGGTTGCTACGCCGTTACCTTCCTTATTGGCCCAGCTCGTCAGTTGGAAGTTGATTTGTGAGTTTTCATAACTCGATTCGAATCCAGTTGGCGACATCAGCGTTACTTCTCCTTCTTTTGTAAGTTCGGCACGCATATTGGGGTTGCGTCGCGAAAAATCCCAAAACTCCTCGGGCGTCATTCTCGGAGCATCCTCCTCAAACGAAATGTAATACTTGATACCTTTCGTCCGGTCGGGAAGCCATCGGGGAACAAAAAAACTCGTCAAATTAGCATTCATATACTCACCTCACGGCTACATTCTCTATACGATTATACACGGTATCCCTCTCGACAGCTTCAAATCCTGCATGCTCTATCATTTCGAGGATCTCTTGTTTGGTCATAGTTCGCCGCCGGATTCGACGGAGTAGCTGTGGGTGAGCCCGCCGCCGTCGGTGATGGTGCCGTCGAGGTCGTTGGCGCCGAAATGGAGGGCGGTCTGTGCGGTAGCTTTGCCGAGCATTCCCAGTAGGCCTTGATGTGGTCGAAGCCCGCGAGCATCAGGCGTGAGACGGCGATGGTCTTAGGTTGTCAATTTTCTATTTAGTGCCAGCTTGCGTCAACTTTTCTTTGACCTCAGCAATAAACTTGAC
Source organism: Pyrinomonadaceae bacterium (assembly GCA_041747575.1). Taxonomy (GTDB): domain Bacteria; phylum Acidobacteriota; class Blastocatellia; order Pyrinomonadales; family Pyrinomonadaceae; genus OLB17. The sequence continues at coordinate 1,969 of JBGTEX010000002.1, read as the reverse complement.
CGTGTCGGGATCGTTTGCGAGAGAGGCGGCGGCGGCGGCCTTGGCAAACCACTCGCTCGCCCTCGGCAGGTCGCCTTTCTCGACAGCGAATATCGTAAGCCATGCTGCCGCTTCTGCGGTGCCCACCGGAGCGCCTATCTGGTCATAGCGCTCGACGGCTTCTTCCCACAACCTCGTTGATTCATCACGTTTGCCGACGCGATTTTTGATCACGGCAGGATAGCGAACCGTATTCGCATAGTCGAGCGAGTTGGCCGTCGCGTGCCGTCGAAACAGGTCTAGCGAGGCGTCGTAATATTCCTCGGCTTCGGGGAAACGCTCGGCGTATTCATGATTAATGCCGATGTGCCGCAACACCCAGGCCTCTTCGAGGGGCAGCTTCAGTTCGCGGAACAGGTCAGCGACCTCGGCGTAAGTTTTATTAGCGGTTTCACGCAGGAATGGCGGTCGACGCTCGATATTACCCAGACGTTTCAACGCTTTCGCAAGTGCGAGTTTATCGTTACCGGCCCGCGCGTCCGCAACTTCCTGTCGGGCCGTTTTAAGGCGTTCCTGAAATTCAAACGCCATATTCGAGTAATCATCTGTCATATTTTGCCTCCTAATCGACTTGCGAATCAAGCACCACCCAACCTTCACTCGGGCGTAAAAACTGGACAGCGAACTTATACTACCGTGACGCGGTTGTAGATGGTGTCGCGTTCGACGGGGTCGAAGCCGGCACGTTGGTCACTCGCGATGATCTCTTGTTTGGTCATAGTTCGCCGCCGGATTCGACGGAGTAGGTATGGGTGAGCTCGCCGCCGTCGGTGAGTCGCGTCATGAAGCCTTTATTTCAATTCACGCAACCAGCAAACTTATAGTTTTTCAAATTCGGATTCAGTAAGATGTGCTTGTCTCAGGATACTTCGGAGTGTTCCGCTGGCCACTTCTCTATGCTTTGGAACCGTCGTTGTTATCAGACCGCCCGAAACGGTCTTTGCGAACTTAACATGGCTGCCGACCTGCCCGGCCTCATAGAAACCCGCTTTCAGAGTTTGCGTCTAAGTTCGCGATATTGTATCGGTTTCACGCAGCGATCTCTAGTTCAAAATTCCGAACAGTCGGCAGCATAGTAGCCACAGGCGGAGTAAAATGGAGCAATAGAGCCTCATTTAAATTTTTCATTGCTTCATCTTCGGTTTTGCCCTGTGAAGCCACGTCAACTTCCAGGCACTGAGCAACATACCACACACCTTCTTTGATAATTACCGCATTAAGATTCTGTGTCATTTCCGTATATTAACATGATTTCGGAGGAACTTCGGGTAAACTTGCGGCCTTCGTAGGGACTTTCATGGGTGAAAACGATGTAACCATTTGAGCGAGCGTATTTGATTATCTCGATGTCCTCGGCTCGCGGATCGCCGACTGTGGACCAATGCACCGATTCGATGTTTGCAGCCGTAAATGCGGCTGTCCATTCAGGTGACAGATTCATGTCGATCAGGATCTTCATGCGGCGGCAAGCGGGAGTTCGATCTCCTCAACACGCCATGCGGCATACGACAGGGCCTCACGCAGGTCTTGTTCTTCGAGGTATGGATAAGCTTTCAGTATCTCGCGATGCGACTTTCCAGCAGCGATGAGGCCGACTATAGTTCCGACCGTTACGCGCAGCCCGCGAATGCAAGGCTTACCGCCCATTACGTTTGCGTCAAATGTTATTCTGTCTATGCCCATTTTATTGCCTCCTATTCAATTAAACCGAGATCTTTTCCACACGATTATACACCGTATCTCGCTCGACAGCTTCAAAACCGGCACGCTGGATCATTTCGATGATCTCTTGTTTGGACATTTTTACTTCGCCGCCGGATTCGACGGAGTAGCTGTGGGTGAGCTCGCCGCCGTCGGTGATGGTGCCGTCTAGGTCGTTGGCTCCGAAGTGGAGGGCGGTTTGGGCGGTGGCTTTGCCGAGCATGACCCA
>JBGTEX010000001.1:0-64288 GCA_041747575.1 Pyrinomonadaceae bacterium | reverse complement strand
TTTTTATGTTCCAAAAAAACACTCTATATTCACCGAAATGAAACATGAAACCAGAACCACAATGTTTACAATGACTTACAACGCTTTTTCGTGTTCCAAAGTGGAACACCGAAATGAAACAAGAAACCACAACCACAATGTTTACAATGCTTTACAAGGCTTTTTCGTGTTCCATCATGAAACAGATCTGTTTTTATGTTCCAAAAAACCACTCTATATTTCACCGAAATGGAACACGAAACCACAACCACAATGTTTACAACGCTTTACAAGGATTTTTCGTGTTCCAAAGTGGAACAGATCTGCTGTTTTTTCGTAAGAAAACACCATTGGAGGGAGTTGATCTGTAAGGGCTTATTACTTTGCTAAAACCGTGTTTATCCGGCACGCTTTGCGGCAGACGGCCGAAAATAACGCTGATGCGTGATCGCAGTTTAAAGCCCGAAAGGCTTTGAAATAGTTAACCTTATTGATAAAACTTACGTATTAGTGTTAACTTTTTGCTGACAAAATTTTTTCGTACAAACTACAATTTTATGAAACGAATCCACTTCGCCTTTACTTTGCTGCTTGCAGTATCCTCGGTTTTTGCTCAGGACAAAAAACCTGATGCGCCTGCTAAAAAATCTTTTTCGGCGATCACCGACAAGCTGCAAAAGATCGATGGTTTTATGCCGCTCTATCTAAACAGCGAAGACGGCAAGATTTATATTGAGATCACGCGGCTTGATCAGGAATTTCTGTATCTGGTCAGCCTGCCGACCGGCGTCGGTTCAAATCCGCTCGGGCTTGATCGCGGACAATTGGGATCGACAAAGATAGTGTCGTTTGAGCGTTCCGGAAACAAAGTTTTGCTGGTTCAGCCAAACTATGATTTTCGGGCGACGGGTGACGCCGCGCAAAGAAGATCGGTTGAAGAATCATTTGCAAAATCCGTCATTTGGGGGTTTAAGGTCGAGGCGAGCGAGGGTGATAAGGTTCTGGTCGATGCGACGAGTTTTTTGATTCGCGATGCGCACGGTGTTGCCGACAGGATCAATCAGGCGAGGCAGGGAACATACAATTTTGATGAAAGCCGGAGTGCACTTTACATACCAAATACAAAAGGCTTTCCCAAAAACACCGAGGTCGAGGCGACGATAACGCTGACCACAAACACCCAGGCAGGAAACCTTATAAGTCAGGTAACGCCGACCGGAAAACACGTCACCGTCCGCCAGCGCCATTCGTTTGTCGAGCTACCGGATGATAAATATCGGCCTCGCCGCTTCGACCCGCGGGTCGGGGCCATTCCGATCAGCTTTTACGATTACGGCACCAACATCAACGAAGATCTCGAAAAACGTCTGATACAGCGTCACCGCCTCGAGAAAAAAGACCCGGATGCAGCCGTCAGCGAAGCTGTCAAACCGATCATCTATTATGTCGATAACGGCGCCCCAAAACTGATACAGGACGCGCTTATCGAGGGTGCGGCCTGGTGGAATCAGGCGTACGAGGCAGCCGGTTTTCGAAACGCATTTCAGGTTCGCGTGCTGCCGCCGGATGCCGATCCGATGGACATTCGTTTTAATGTGATCAATTGGGTTCACCGCTCGACACGCGGATGGTCGATCGGCGATAGTGTCGTTGACCCGCGAACAGGCGAGGTTTTAAAAGGTGACGTCACTCTCGATTCGCAGCGGGCACGTCAGGACTTTCTCCTCGGCGTCGGACTCACTCCGCAATATTTATCCGCCGGTAATGCTTGCGATTTCGGATTGCTTCCGGATGTCGAATATCTGTCGGCGGCCGCCGCGGCGGACGAAATTACCGCGATGTCCTACGCCCGGATCCGTCAGTTATCGGCGCATGAGGTCGGCCATACACTCGGCTTTACGCACAATTTTGCGGCCAGCACCTATGGCCGCGGTTCTGTAATGGATTATCCGGCGCCGATGATAGAGATCAAAAACGGCAAGCTCGATTTTTCGAACGCCTACGCGATCGGCATCGGCTCGTTCGATAAATTTGCCGTTCGTTATGCATACACACAGTTTAGTTCAGGTGCAAACGAAAACGACGAGCTTGAAAAGATCGTCACCGAAGGCGTGAGAAACGGAATGCTTTTTATCGGCGACGCCGATACCCGTCCGGCGGGCGCCGCTCACCCGCTTGCAAATCTATGGGATAACGGCCCCGACCCTGTCGCGATGCTCGTTCACGAAATGCAGGTCCGCCGTATCGGCCTAAACCAGTTTGGCCTGAAAAATATACCGAACGGAACACCTTTGTCCGAGTTGGAGAACAAATTCCTGCCGCTCTATCTGCATCACCGCTACCAGCTGACGGCCGCGGCGAAAACGCTCGGCGGCGTTTATTATACGTATGCCGTGCGAACCGAAAGCGGTGCAAATCCGCCGACGATAATGGAAATTGTCCCGGCAGATCGACAACGTGAGGCCCTGCGGGCCGTTCTCGAAACCATAAAACCATCGGAACTTGTTATTTCTGAAAATATCCTAAAATTGATACCGCCGACGGCTTACGGCTATCGTTCGGGCCGCTCCGAGCTGTTTGCAAAACGCACAAGTCCGGTTTTTGACCCGATCGGCGCCGCCGAGATCGCCGCGGAAATGACGATAAGCGGTTTGCTCGAACCAAGCCGTGCGGCGCGTCTCATAGATTTTAATGCCCGTGACAAGGCCAACCCGCATTTTCGCGAGGTCGTCGATGCGCTTATAACAGCGACGTGGAAAACGCCCTATTTACGGGATGCGAATGAAGCGGCAATTCAGCGTGCGGTACAGAGCCTGACTGTTTCAAGCCTGATGGATTTGGCCGCTAATAACAATGCGTCAACGCAGGTTCGCGCCACAGCAACTGAAGCCTTGCGTTCATTAGCAGCAATGCTTAAGCGGCCAGCCGCACCGGCCGATACCGCAGATCATTATCGGGCAACGCTGGATGATATAGAACGTTTCCTGACACGGCCGGATGCCCCCCGCAAGCAAACAACGACGCTTGCGACGCCGCCCGGCGACCCGATCGGAAACTAGACGTTAGGCGCATTTAGTCCTCGTCATCGGAAAATCAACGGTGCTCAGTTTGCCGTTAATTGTTCCCTCGATCCTTGCAAAAAGAGTATCGGGTTTTGTTAATTTGTAGATGATACGCTGCGGGAAATCGTGTGCCGGGTTTTCAAAAACGGCTTCGCTTGCTGACCATTTTATGAGATTAAATACAGTTTCGTCCTTATTTTGAGACGGCTTTGAGATGTATCGAATACCGGTATCGTCCTGAACTATCCGAAGGTACTCAAAACCGCTCAATTTGCCGCCGCTCACCGTCCGCGACATCCCGATCATCGCGTTACCCGCCGGCGACATCCATTGTTCGGAGACCAATCTTTTCTTTTCCGGGACGTTGATTTCCCAACAACCCGAAATAAATGCAAGGGAATCGATCGTAGGATTTGCTTTTTGGGCGGCAAACGGCGTAACAAACAGAATAGAAACCAAAAAACCCGTAAATATTATTGTTATCTTTTTCATTCTCTGCTCCAGGTAGTATTTAATATATTCATGATAGTTCGACGCTTTCCTCATACTGCGGCACTACGACATTCCAACCAAACCGGTCACGGATATGCCCTGCCATCGCTCTTGCAGCATCGGGTTCGCCGTGTGTTGTGAATACGGTTTTTGGCCGCGTTTTCAGAGCACTGAGCCAACGAAGTACGGCCTTCCAATCGGCGTGTGCCGAAAAGCCCTCAACCCTTTCAACGTGACATCTGACCGGAATCCAGTTTTTCATTATCCGCACGTCCCGTTCGCCATCCTGAACGCGGCGGCCCGTCGTTCCGGCCGCCTGATAGCCGACAAAAATGATCGTCGCATTCTCGTCCGGCAAAATCCGCATTGCGTGATGCACAACCCGACCGCCGGTCAGCATCCCCGACGCCGAAATGATTATCCTTGCCCCCTTCATATCATTAACCTTTATTGATTCGTCCCGCGACGAGGTCGTTTGCATAGAGGCCGTTCGAAGCGGAAATTTTTGAGCGGTAAGAATAGATGCGTATTCCTCGTCGTGTTCCTCGTTCCAGCGCCTATAAACCTGTGTCGCTTTGGCGGCCATTGGCGAATCGATAATTACCGGCAACACCGGAATCACCAGTTTTTCCTCAAGTTCGCGTATCATATAGACGACCTCCTGCGTCCGGCCGACGGCAAATGCCGGTATCAATATTGGAGCATTCCTTTCGGCGGCTTCGTTAATGATACGGGCCATCTGCGTTTCCGAATCTATATCGCCGTGCAGCCGGTCACCATACGTTGATTCACACATCAGATATTCGCAGTCAGGCGGCGGAGCAGGGTCTTTAACTATCGCCTGATCATAATGGCCCAGATCACCCGAGAATAGAAATCTAATCGATCTGGAATCACTTCCCCCCATTTCAACGAGCACCATGCTGGCACCAATAATATGCCCGGCGACATTGAAACTCGCCCGAAATCCTTTACATATCTCAACCGACATTCCGTCATTAGCAACGGCGCGCACCATCTCCAACGCTCTGTTTGCGTCCGACTCATCATAAAGCGGAAGTGCGGGTGAATGTTTTGTCAGAGAGTGCCGGTTGCGGTATTCGGCCTCTTCTTCCTGTAGGCGTCCCGAATCCGGCAGTAATATTTTTAACAGATCACCGGTCGCGCGCGAGGTCGTAACGGGACCGGTAAATCCGAGTTTGACAAGCCGCGGCAGCCATCCAGTGTGGTCAATATGGGCGTGTGTAATTATGACCGCGTCTATCTCATTTGCCGCAAAAGGCGGATCTTGCCAATTACGCTCGCGCAATTCTTTTTGTCCTTGAAATAGGCCGCAATCGACCAGGACCTTTTTGTCGTTATGTTCGAGAAGATATTTTGAACCGGTTACCGAACCGACCCCGCCGTAAAAAGTTATTTTCGCCATTCACCAAATATACAAGGCGTCGAAGCGAATACAAAATTAGGGCAGATGGTCTAATGAAGCGATTCGTGCGGGAATGAGAGTACTTTTTTTGACACCTTTAATTTGTTTTGATCTTTTCTAACACGGGCCTTTCTCAATAATTGCGATGGCGTTTCGCCGTCGGCTCCGAATGCGGCCCATCCGATGTTTAATTCGATCTCGATAGATTCACTGTCGTTTATCTTAAATTTTCGGCCAAAAAATCCGGTGTGTATCCTTGCAATAATGTCATGGGAGATCGATCGGGTCGCCGTTGGCAGAACCGCAAGAAACTCGTCATTTAACGACCGAGCGAAAAAATCCATCTGTCTGAGGCTATCTGTTACTGTCCGTGCAACAAAATTCAGAACGCGGTCGCCGGCTGAGTGGCCAAATCTTTGGTTGATCTCGGCAAAATTTTTTATATCCAGCGCCAGTATAGTCAGCGGCCGAATATCGGGTTTTCGCTGAGTCTCAGCTACCTGATTTTCCAAAACAAGATAAAAGGCACGTTCGTTTGGCAAGTCTGTCGTACCGTCCGTAAGAGCATTAGCCTGGCTGCGTTCAAACGCTATCGAGCTCAGCATCATTGGTGAGACACGCATCCCGACAGCCTCAAAAATCGACAGATCGACACGCTCAGGATCAAAACTCTTATCAAAAAACAACTGCAGGACGCCAAAAACTTCTGTCTCACGGCAAAGCGGAACCGCCACGACCGAACCAAAAGACTGCGCCGGATCGCGTTCAAATTCAACATGTCGGCTTGTGTAACATCTACCCGCAAGGGCCTCACCAAAGCCGATCAATTTCCCTTCAAATCCTACACCGTCAAACTGGGCCGCTGCGAGACGTGTCCGGGTCGCATCCTGCAAATACAAAACGATCAATTTATAAGGCAAAAGGTCGTGAACACGGCTCGAAACCAGTCGAAAAGCATCGGCCGATTTTAGACAACCTGAAAAAAAAGTATTTGTCTCATCGAGCGCAAACAGGCCACGTTCAACATCTGTATCGGATAGATATTCCGGCCGATCGCTACTGCGTCTCTTTCGGGACTGCCGCAAATAAAGTGAAAGACAAATGGTCAGATAGGCCGCGATTATTCCGGCGAACCCGTTAATCTTACCTAAAAAATATAAGGACGAGTTTGCCAGAAAAAAAGTGGCAATGATAGCGGCGACTGAAATGCCGACTATTATTATCGGAAAAGGCGAGAATGATCGGGCGCTTTCGTCCGTGTCGTTATTTTTAGGGATTGTCATCTGAGTATGGCGTGCGCCGAACCGGCAAAATGGGAAGAACTCCCCGTTAAAAATATATCTTTTCAACGTGATTTAAGTCAAGAACTAATTTATGGTCAATAAATACAGGCTTTTGCATCGCTTTGCTCAAATGCGGCGGTAGAGTAAAAAAATTTGTAAAAAATATTTGATTTTTTGTCATTTTAAGGTTGACTAAACGCTTTTCAATTCTTATATTGTCGTTTGTCCTGAAAAAGAAAGAGTTCAGGACAAAACGGTTGTGTTCGATCAGCCGCCGCCTGGAGACAGGCTTTTTATTCTTTGAGATAGATTAGGAGTTCTAAATAAAATGAAAAAAGTAATTGTACTTTCAACCGTTCTTGGTTTGAGCGCCCTCGGCATGGCCTGCGGCGAAACCGCTACCAATGTAAACATAAATGCCAACCGGCCCACTAACATCGCTACGCCCACACCAACCCGTGCTGCGACGCCTGCGCCGACATCGGACAACACCGACCGTATGTCACCCCCAAATTCGAATTCCAACAGCGCTATGAGACCCGCGAATTCAACTTCCAGCAACAGCGCAATGAGACCGGCAAATGCGGCAACACCTTTGGGAGCCAACCGGCCGTAATTGATTTGTTTTGTTATTTTTATTATCGGGCACCTTGTTTTCGAACGAGGTGCTTTTTTTATTATATGGGCATTCCGAAAAAATACTCCGACTTAAGCTGTTAGAAACGGCATGTCCGGTTCACCGGCAAAAACAAAAAAAATACGGTTTTCGCATGTCAGCGGTTGACTTCCCGCTAAAGCACCACTATATTGTGCTTTGTTCCTTTTAAACAGAAAGACTTGGGGGACAGGATCGTGCTTGCGCGGTCATCGATAAAATAAATTAGATCTAATCTTTGAAGAAGACAGGAGAAACTTTAGATATGAAAAAAGTAATTGCACTATCAGCAGTTCTTGTAATGGGTGCTTTAGGAATGGCTTGCGGCGAAACGGCACCAAACACCGCCAACACTAACAGAGCGGTCGCTAACGCTATGAATTCTGTGGCAAATGCAGCGAATGCTGCTGCAAATGCCGCTCAGATGGCTGCAAATCAAATGAAAGATACAGCGAATGCAATGGCGAATAATGCCAATGCCATGGGTAATTCATCAATGAGGCCAGCCAACGATGCGATGAAGTCGGGTAACGACGCTATGAAACCGGCTAATAGCAACAGACCTTAACCTTACAAACAACAGCTTTGATTTATAAGTTGTTATTTTTTAAAGGGCCCGATCATTTAACTACGATCGGGCTTTTTAATACGGCAATTACTGATTGCCGGGAGCCAATATCGCAGCCAAATCCGAACTCTCTGTCACCGGCTGCTGACAAACAAAATCCTCGCAAACATAAACCGCCGGCTTGCCGTCTATTCTTCCGCGATCTTTAAACAACGGTATTGTCGCCGAATCAACCGAAGGATCGTCCGACAATGCCACTACTGCATCCGGCAGGTAACGGCGGAGAACGTCGGCTGCAAGTTCGTTTCCTTTGGGGCCGATAACAACTATCTCCTTCGTCGCTGCAAGATAGAATTCCAGTGCTGACAAAGCACGTCCAAACCCCTGCGGATAACGCCTCAACTGCGAAGCCGTCAGCTTTACCACCGTCACGGCAAACCGTTCATATCTGTCATCGCCCAAAAGCCTGGCGAGCCTCAATAGAACATCGGCTGCGACCGAGTTACCGGACGGCGTCGCATTATCATAAAAATCCTTGTTCCGGACGATCAATTTTTCGTGGTCATTGGAAGTAAAGAAAAAACCTCCGTTTTCATCATCCCAAAATTCCGTGATCATCAGGTCGGCCAGCCGTTTTGCCTCAGTCAAATATCTGACTTCGCCGGAAACCTGATAAAGAGTGACAAGCCCGTCGGCCACGTTTGCATAATCTTCGATATATCCATTTAGCTTCGCTGTTCCATCTTTCCACGTCCGCAAAAGCCGTCCGTCTTTCTCAAGCTGTGTCAGTATAAAATCTGCATTATTTTTTGCTATTTCCAGATAATCATCATTACCAAGCACCGCCGCCGCATCAGCAAATGCCGCCAGCATCAGACCGTTCCAGGCCGTCAGAACCTTTTCATCACGATCAGGCTTTATGCGTTTCTCACGGGCTTTGAACAGCACAGAGCGAGACTCGTCAATCGAGGCGGCCGTCCTGTTATTGCGCATGTTCAATATATTTTCACCCTCAAAATTGCCTTCCGCCGTGACGTCATATAATTCGCAAAAAGCCTTGGCATCCTGCCCGCCGCCTAATACTACATCGATCTCTTCCGGCGTCCAAACAAAAAACTTCCCCTCGACGCCCTCGCTGTCCGCATCCTGCGTCGAATAAAACCCGCCCGATTCGTCAAGCATTTCGCGAGTTATGTATTCAAGCGTTTCAACCGCTATCCGTTTATAAAATTCATTTCCCGTAACCTGAAAGGTATGTAGATAAATGCGTATTAGCTGGGCATTGTCATAAAGCATCTTCTCAAAATGCGGTACAAGCCAAACAGCATCGACCGAGTACCGGTGAAATCCGCCGCCAAGCTGGTCGTAAATCCCGCCGCCGGCCATCTTGTCGAGTGTGTGCGTAATTATATTGAGCGCACGCTCCTCGCCTGTCCGCTTGTGATAACGCAAAAGAAATTCGAGCGACATCGCCGGCGGAAATTTCGGGGCGCCGCCAAAACCGCCATTCACGGTATCAAAGCTGCGTAAAAAACTGGCAAACGCCGTATCGGACAATTCCGTTGTGAGAGTTTCGGGAGCCGTTTCGACGCGGCTCATTTTCCGGAGTTCTCTGGTTATGTCGTTTGCCGTATTTTCCAGTTCATCCCTTTTATCCTTATAAGCCTCGGCAATACTGTTCAGAATCTGCGGCCACGAAGGCATGTTGTAACGTGAAACCGGCGGAAAATATGTACCGCCAAAAAAAGGCCGTTTGTCCGGTGTCAGAAAGACATTCATCGGCCAGCCGCCGCGACCGGTCGTCAGCTGGACAAAATTCATATAGATCTGATCGACGTCAGGACGCTCTTCCATATCGACCTTGATGTTGACAAAATGCTCGTTCATTATCGCCGCCACCCCCTCGTCTTCAAATGATTCATGCTCCATCACGTGACACCAGTGGCACGCCGAATAACCTATGCTCACGAGCACCGGCTTGTCCTCGCCCTTTGCCCTCTCAAACGCCTCGTCACCCCACGGGTACCAATCTACAGGGTTATGTGCATGCTGCAGTAGGTAAGGGCTCGTCTCATCTATCAATCGGTTAGGTTTTTTTTTCGCTGACATAATTAAATCATAAGCCAACCGGTTCAACTCAACAACACGCCCCTTTAAGTCTCACTTTTCTTCCACCCCTTTACCCGGATTGAAAATTTTTTGTATCTGAAGTATATTCCTTGTATAAATTATGACCTCACGATGCATCTCAAAACTTCGTCCCATTAAGCAGCGTGCGAATCTTTTCGCGGGTGACTGATTCATTGTTCTTTAGACGCAAAATTCCCATTTTTATGAATTTGAGGAACAAGATTTGAGGAACAAGAGATGAACGAGATACAGGACAAATTAACAAAAGATGCATCTACGCCGCCGCAAACAAATCGGCGGAGACATCCAATTACCCTCGACAATCCAAAGGCCGTAATGTTCGCAAGAATGGCAAACGTAAAAGAACGTATTGCAGCTTTTGAGGAGAAAATGGATGCAGATCGAAAAAAGAACTCGCGTTGAGATTTTCTTTCCGATACGATCTGACCTTGACGGCTATCAAACAGCGGTCGAATGGTTTGCCGAGGAATTGGCACTCACACGCGGTGGGGCAACCTTAACAACTCCGTTCACCGGCCTTTACGCATCTTCGACAAGTGTTGATCTGGTATCGGACTCCGTTCGAGTACTTTCCTGCGATCTGGATACCGATCCGACAGATTCAGTCGAAACGGGCAAACTTGTGGACTATTTGCAAGAGATAAAATCCGGCCTTATGCGAATACTTCAAGAGGAAGAAGTCTGGATCGTTACACATCCGATTGATCGAATCATTTCTTAAATCTTCACAGTAGAACGGGCTGTCTGCCCGTTCTGACCGTCGGAAATGATATTCCGGCCACAAGGAGAAAAAAAATGACACCAACCACAGAATTACAAAGACCGATTATTAAAACCGAATTGCCGGGGCCGAAGTCCCGCGAAATTATTGAGGCGGACGCATTATATGTCACGCCGAGTTATCCGCGTCCGGATTATAAGTTAGTTGCCGATCACGCCAGTGGCGTCTGGATCACCGATCCTGACGGCAACGTATTTCTCGACTGTAATGCCGGGGTCGCCGTTTGTTCGACCGGGCATTGTCACCCGGATATCGTTGCCGCCGTTCAAAAACAGGTCGGTGAGCTTATACACCTTTGCGGCACCGACTTTTTTTACCGCCACATGCCCGAACTCGGCAAAAAGTTGAATGAAATCTGCCCGATTGACGGGCCGACCCGGACGCATTTTGCTAATAGCGGTGCCGAAGCTATCGAAACCGCCTTAAAAGTGGCAATGTACCACACACGGCGGCAAAAATTTATATCATTTTATGGCTCGTTCCACGGCCGCACACTCGGAGCTCTGTCATTGACAAGCTCTAAGAAGGCGCAGCGGCTCGGCTTTATGCGGCAGGCTCTCGACGTCGTTCACATCCCGTATCCCAATAAATTCCGCCACTTTGTCACCGATCAACCGACGGACGAAGCGACCGTCACGCGCGACGTGGTAAACTGGATCGAAAATAAACTGTTTCAAACCACAACACCGCCTGAGGAGGTGGCCGGCATAGTCCTCGAGGTTGTTCAGGGCGAAGGCGGCTATATACCGGCGCCGGTCGAGTTTGTAAAAGAACTTCGCCGGATCTGCGACGAACACGGAATAATGCTCATTATCGACGAAGTGCAGTCCGGCATGGGCCGCACCGGCAAAATGTTTGCTCTCGATCATCATCCGGGTGTCAAAGCCGACATTATGTGTCTCGCCAAGGGCCTCGGCTCCGGCATGCCCATTGGTGCATGCATCGCCCGAGCCGATATTATGGACTGGCACAAGGGAGCCCACGCCTCGACCTTCGGCGGCAATCCGGTCGCCCTGACCGCCGCTCTGAAAACCATCGAACTGCTTGAAGGCGGCCTCGTCGATAACAGCCGCAAAGTAGGCGCCTATCTCGAAGCCGGACTCAGAAAACTGGCTGAAAAGTATGATGTGATCGGCGATGTCCGAGGTCTCGGAATGATGCTCGGCGTTGAATTTATCAAAGGTTCGCTTTCCTCCAAAGGAAATGGGTCAGAAGCCTCGTCTGACGGGACGATCCCGTCTCCAAACCCGCACGAACCCGACGCCGAACTCAGGGACCGTATAGAAATGGCGTGCTTCAAACGCGGCCTCATCATTCTCGGCTGCGGCGCCAACTCGATCCGTTGGTCACCCCCGCTCATTTTGGCAAAGGAAAACGTAGACGTCGCATTGGAGATATTCGACGAGGCAATTGCGGCATCCATTTAGAAACAATGAAGGAGGCTGTCTGAATAAAATAGCGTAAAGCGGCTAATCAGACAGCTTCCTCATCTTTCGGTATTTCGCTTTTGTTAAAGATAGTTATCAGAATGCCGCCGAGGATAAGAGCGGCGGCGATTGCCAGCCGGAGAGTTGCGGTTTCGTTAAGAAGGAGCAAACCGAGGCCAGCCGTGATAAGCGGAACGGCGAGTTGAAGAATAGCGGCCCGTGTTGCCGTTTGATGCTTAAGAACCGCGTACCAAACCGTATAGCCGACGCCCGAGGCAACCGCCCCCGAAAGCACGGCGAGCAAAATACCGCGGCTCGATAAATAAAGATTTGGCAAAAAGACCAGCACTACAGGAGCCATCATCGGCAGCGAGCGGACAAAATTACCGGTCGTATCCGCCAGCGGATCGCCGCTTCGACGTCCGCGTAAAGTGTAAACACCCCAAGCCATTCCCGCCGTTGCCATAAGCACCGAACTCTTTAACGGCGGCGACGCGAGACCCGGCAATACAAGATATACAAGCCCTCCGAACGCGGCAAAAAACCCGATCCACTCTCCTGCCGACGGCCTTTCGCCGCGAAAGATCGCGATCGAGATCATGGTCATCTGAACCGAGCCAAAAAGTATCAACGCACCCGTTCCGGCATGTAAACCGATATAGGCAAATGAAAAACACACCGCATATGCAAAAAGAAAAAACGCCGAAAGCCAGTTTCCGGTGTCTGCAGCCCGCGAGGTGTGCGAAGCCATGTCAGTAGCCCGCACGTAAGTAAGGGCTCTACGCTCGCCCGCCGAGCCCTTGCTTACGTGCTGGCTACTGACAGGGCTGCTGACGCGTCTGCTGAGAAAATAGCTGATGACGACCAACGCAACAGCGCCGGACGAAAGCCTGACCGCCGTAAAGCCCGCCGCATCGATCTCTTCGCCGCGCAGCGCAAGCCGACACAGGATCGAGTTAAACGCAAACGCGACGAGGGCGAAGGTTGTGTACAGAACTAATCTCAAAAAAACATTTTGCAACGCAAAGGCGCCAAGACTCACTCGAAAACAAAATAAACGAAATTCTATTTGGCTGCTCGTCGTGGCGCCTTTGCGTTAAATCTCCACATCTTCCTCATGTCGCCTTTCCGGCCGCATGTGCGGGAAGAGAATAACGTCGCGGATCGAGTGTTTGTTTGTCAAAAGCATCACGAGGCGATCAATCCCGATGCCGATACCGGCGGCCGGCGGCATTCCGTAAGAGAGAGCTTTTATATAATCTTCGTCCAAAATCATCGCCTCAGCATCGCCCGATTCGCGTTCTTTCATCTGGTCGGCAAAGCGCTCGTATTGCTCTTTCGGATCGTTGAGCTCGCTAAACCCATTCGCACGTTCGATTCCGCCGATAAATAATTCAAAACGCTCGGCTATCGCCGGATTTGCGGGCGAAGCCTTTGAAAGAGGTGAAATTGATTTAGGATAATCAATAATGAAGGTGGGTTGGATCAATGTCGCTTCAATCTCATTCTCAAAAATTTCCAGAAGATCGGCATCGTCAACGGTGGAAACACGAGCCGTAGCGACTGTGCTTTCCGATTTTGTATTTTGGATCGTGTTGTCAGAGGCGTACTCAATACCGCTAGTGTTTCCGCCTCGTGCTGCCGCGTCACGCATCGTGATCCTTTCAAACTTATTGAAATCGATCGTGTTTCCCTCATACTCGATTTTCAAACTGCCCGTTGCTTCCAACACGGATTCTTTCAGCATTTCCTCGCAAAAATCCATCATTCCGTTCACGTCCATGTAGGCGCAGTAAAATTCGAGCATCGTGAATTCGGGATTGTGCTTGTGCGAGATGCCTTCGTTGCGAAAGTTGCGGTTGATCTCGTAAACCTTTTCAAAACCGCCGACCATAAGGCGTTTCAGGTAAAGTTCGGGGGCGATTCTGGCATATAGCTTTATGTTGAGAGCTTTGTGATACGTTTCAAATGGCTCTGCCGCCGCGCCCGTAGCTTTTGGTGTGAGCATAGGGGTTTCCACTTCGATATAACCGTGATCATCGAGATAACGCCGCATCGACGAAATTATCTTTGCACGGCGCACAAAAACTTCACGCGTCGTCAAACCTTCGTGTTCGACCTGCAAACTCGAACCGATCAAATCAACATAGCGATAACGCCGGCGCAATTCGGGATCGGCGATGCCGTGCATTTTATCCGGCATCGGGAGCATTGCTTTGGCGAGAAATTGGAGCTTTTCGACATGAACGCTCAGCTCACCCGTATTTGTGATAAACAAAAAACCCTCGACGCCGATAAAATCGCCGTGATCGAGAAGCTGAAAAATCTCCCATCCGTCTCTTGATTTCGGATTTCGGATTTCGGATTTTGGATTCGCATCATCATCGCCCGATTTCACCCTTGCTGACGTGTCCGCTTCTGTATCTGCGGACACAGACGATTCTGACGGGAACCCGCCCGCTGACGCAGGGGGTTCTGACCCGTTCCAGACGCCATAAACCTCATCGCAGCGGACATATATCTGCAAACGTGAGAGGCCGTCTGAGAGGTGTACAAATGCCGCCTTGCCCATTACGCGCGGCGGTACGGCGAGACGGCCGGCGATACGCACATTGCCCAATATACGCAGCCGTGCGTTTAATGCGTCCTTTATTTCCGCCGCCGGTCTTTCTCTTTCCGCAAGCGTTGCCACAATGGCGTTGATCTCGCTGACAATCTCGACAAGCGGTGCGAAGTGCAAAAGATTGGTGATCGTGTCATCGTCCCCGCTCAACTTCGAGCGTTCAAATTTGTTTGGATATACGTTTCCAACGAGTTTGCGCAGACCGTCCAGATGCTCCCTGCGAGCTTCGGTCTGATCGTTCGGTTCAACTATGTCGTTAAATTCGGGAATGCTCATAAACTGTTCTATTGACTATAAACTACTGATTAAAAGAGACAAACAGGAGCCGGGCATCGACGGTGAAATTAGGAAAATCCTTTGCAATCTCCTATTATAAGAGATAACCCCTCAACTTGCCTTTTCTTATGCAGAATTTTGTTTCCGAATATCTCAATCCAGTTTTCAATGTTCTCAATTACAACATTTTTGCTCTCGGCGATGCAAAAATTACTCCTTTGAGCATTATTTATGTCATTCTCCTGTCGATCCTTCTTATTTATCTTTCAAAAAAGGTCAAAGATATTTTGGTCGGCAGATTGCTTAAGCAAACAAAACTGGACGTGGGTGCGCAAACCGCGATCGGCACGATACTCCGCTACGCTATTTTGCTTGTCGGATTTTTGATAATTCTCCAGACGGTCGGTATCGACCTTACGACGCTCAATGTTCTTGCCGGTGCCATCGGCGTCGGCGTCGGGTTTGGCCTCCAAAATATTGCCAGTAATTTTATCAGCGGCCTTATAATTTTGCTCGAACGCCCGATTAAGGTCGGCGATCGTATCGAGGTTGACGATGTAAACGGAAAGGTGATCGCGATCGGCGCCCGCGCCACGCGAATTCATACAAACGATAACATAGCTATCATTGTCCCGAATAGTAAATTTATATCAGAAAATGTCGTAAATTGGAGTTTTGGCAGCGAACGTGTGCGCTTTCGCATACCGGTCGGCGTCGGTTATGATTCGGACGTCGATCTCGTTTCGCGTCTGCTGATCGAGGTTGGCGAGGAAAACGAGGACGTGATGCCTAACCCGAAGCCCGCGGTCAGGCTGGTTGAATTTGGCGACAGCTCGATAAATTTTGAACTCTGGGTCTGGACCGAAACGCAGGTTCACCGTCCCGGCGCATTCAAAAGCAGCGTCAATTTCGGTATATGCCGCAAATTCCGCGAACACGACATCGAAATACCATTTCCGCAACGCGATCTCAATTTGCGTAATGGTAAGGTTAAGTTGGACCGCGAGGCATTGGAATTTGAAGATTCCACCGAATCGGAAGAAGAAAAGACAGATTAAAGGCTTCGACGAAAAGCGGATTGTGGCAAACTAATAACACCGCACGGGAACATTTAACAAGGTAAATCAGGCCTCCGATAAATGTTTTCTGCGGATGTCTGCGTTTATGACTTACGAAATCGACAAACTAATTAAGGCACTCCAAAACGGCTCGCGGGTCATTAGCCTGAACGGGCTGACCTCGATCTCCGCCAAGGCCTGCGTTCTGTCGCGGTTGCAGGCGGAAACCGGAAAGTCATTTGCCGTAGTAACAGCATCGAATCTCGAACTTGATGATTGGGAAACGGATCTAGCTTTTTTTCAATCTCAAATTTCAGATCTCAAATCTCAGATCGTGACCTTGCCTTCGTTCGAAGCTGACCCTTTTTCCGGCGTTTCGCCGCATGCGGAAACACAGGAGCGGCGTGCGCTTGGACTCTGGCAAATACGCGGCGGCAGCCCCTTTGTCATCGTTTCGGGACGATCGCTGATTCAGCGGACGGTCACCCCGAATGAGATTGCCGCACTTGGCAGCGTTTTGATTCGCGACACGGATTTTGCACCCGAAATCTTGATCCGGAGCTTGTTTGCCGGCGGTTATGTCCGCGATGAGCCGCTTTTCGGCCCCGGACAATTCTCGGTTCGCGGCGGTATTGTCGATGTTTGGTCGCCCGATGCTGATTTACCCGTGCGGATCGAATTTTTTGGCGACACGGTCGATTCGATCCGAACGTTTGACGCCGAAACTCAGCTTTCGACCGGACATCTCAATGAGATAGCGATCGCTCCTATGAGAGAAATTTCAGTTTCTCAGCAGGATTTGAAAGACTGGGCATTCTTTGCCCGAGAACGGTTTGCCGACCAGAAATTTGCCCGGAATTTAAAGGATCGAACCGATTTCGCCGACGAAGGCGAGATATTTTCTGGTTGGGAATTTCACATCCCTTTGTCCAAACCGCTGTCTGCGAGCATCTTCGATCATCTTGCCGATTTCGTTTTCGTCATCGACGAACCTATTGCCGTCGAACAAACGCTTGGCGAACTGTACGAACATCTTGAGCACAACTATGCAGCAATTACGCAATCCGGCGAGATCGGCCTCAAACCAAGTGATTTATTTTTGCCTGCGAAAGAACTTCGCGCACATCTCGAAAATTTAAGGCGGATCGAGTTACGTGCCTTGGGCCGCACCGCCGCCGCCAGCGACCAGGAGTTCGAAGGGGAAAATCTGAACCGCGGCGACGGTGCCATGCCTGAAAGCACAGGCCATGCCGGTCGTGTCTCCACCTTTGAACCGCTATTTCTGTTTCCAACTGCCGAAAAAGCCGTGGAAATCGAAATTCAATCGCGCTCGACACGTAAATTTCATGGCGATATTCAGGCGTTTGTTACCGAACTCGGTTTTCGTTCAAAGTCGCAAAGTCAGCAAAGCAAAACTGAGATCGTCATTCAAACACCGGGAATGGCCGAGCGTTTGGAAGAAATTTTGCGTGAATACGATGCTTCGTTGACGCCCGACGCAATACGTATCGGAAGTCTATCGGCCGGTTTCGAACTGCCTTCGTTTGACCTGATTTATTACGCAGAAGGCGATATTTTTGGCGATATCACAGAGGCCGCGTTTCGTCCCGCTAAAGGGCCGGCAAAAAGAACCAAGAGCAAACTCGGCGCGTTTATATCGGATTTTCGTGATCTTAAGATAGATGACTATGTCGTCCATATAGATCACGGCATCGGGCTGTTTTCTGGTTTGCAGACGATCTCTTCGCAGGGTGCCGAACGCGAGTTTATGCTGTTGATCTATGCGGACGATGCAAAATTGTTTGTTCCGGTTGAGCGCATGGATCTGGTTTCGCGTTATTCATCGGGCGAAACAACGTCGGCGACACTTGACCGGCTCGGCGGTATTGGCTGGCAAAAAACCAAGGCAAAAGCAAAACGGGCAATGCGCGATATGGCCGACGAACTGCTGCGGCTTTACGCGGAGCGAAAGCTCGTCAGCGGCCACGCATTCCCGCCGGATGCACCGTGGCAGCACGAATTCGAGGATGCTTTTCCGTACGATCTGACCGTCGATCAAGCCGCCGCGATCGAGGATGTGAAAACGGATATGGAAACACCGGCCCCGATGGATCGGCTGATTATCGGCGACGTCGGCTACGGCAAAACCGAAGTTGCAATGCGGGCAGCGTTTAAGGCGGTGATGGACGGCAGACAGGCCGCAATCCTTACGCCGACCACGGTTCTCGCATATCAGCATTTTGAGAGCTTTAAGAAACGATTCGCGGCTTTTCCGGTCAAGATCGAGCTGCTCTCGCGATTTCGTTCAACAAAAGAGCAAAAGTCTGTCGCCGAGTCGGCCGGAAAAGGCGAGGTTGACGTCCTGATCGGCACTCACCGGATTCTGTCAACCGATGTAAAAATGCCCAAACTCGGCCTTGTCGTAGTGGACGAAGAGCAGCGTTTTGGCGTCGGGCATAAGGAAAAACTAAAACAGCTAAAGAAAAAGGTGGACGTGCTGACATTATCAGCAACGCCGATCCCGCGAACTTTAAATATGTCACTGCTCGGTATGCGTGATATGTCGGTTATCGAAACGCCGCCGCGTGACCGTCTCGCTATCAATACGCAGGTTGTGCAGTTTTCCGAGGGCGTAATTCGTTCAGCTATCGAACTTGAATTAGCCCGTAACGGGCAGATATTTTTTATCCACAACCGCGTTGAATCGATTCAGGCGATCGCGGCCCTTGTGCAAAAAATCGTCCCGAACGCCCGTGTTGCCGTCGGCCACGGCCAGATGAACGAAAAGGACATGGAGCAGGTGATGCTCGATTTTATCGATTACAAATACGATATCCTGGTCGCAACCACGATCATCGAAAACGGCATCGACATACCGCGTGCGAATACTATCATTATAAACCGCTCTGATAACTATGGCCTTTCGCAGCTTTATCAGCTTCGCGGCCGTGTTGGACGCTCGAACCGGCGTGCGTACGCATATTTGCTTATCCCGAGCGAGATCGAGCTAACGCCGATAGCACGGCGGAGGCTAAGTGCCATCCGCGAATTTTCCGATCTTGGCGCCGGTTTTCGGCTTGCGGCGCTGGATCTAGAGCTGCGAGGTGCCGGAAATATTCTCGGCGGCCAGCAATCGGGTCATCTCGATGCTCTCGGATTTGATCTCTATACAAAAATGCTCGAACGCACGATTGCAGAGATGCGCGGCGATGAGATTGCCGACGAAACAAGCGTCTCGATCAATCTCGGTATCGACGTCTCGATACCCAAAGACTTTATCTCAGAAACGAGCCAGCGTCTGCGAACGTACAAACGGATTTCTTCAGCCGAAACTGAGGACGAACTGACACAAATCCACGCCGAGATAGAAGACCGTTACGGACGCATTCCGAGATCGGTCGATAACCTTTTTCAGTACGCCCGCCTCCGCAAACTTGCCGAAAAGATCGCAGTCGTCTCGATTGATAAAACCGCCGACGCCGTAGCTATCAAACTCGGAGAATCGGCCCGCGTCTCGCCGGAAAAACTTCTGCAGTTTTTGGCCGAAAACGAAGACGCAGGTTTTTCACCAACCGGTATTCTTCGTGTGCCCGTAAAAACTGCCGATCCGATCAAAACCGCAAAAATCAGTTTGGATGCGATCAAGATCTGACCAAAAAAAACCAAGAGGGTCAGAACCGGAAGCGATAGCGACCGGGTTCTTTCCCGCAAACCCAGAACCGCCAGCGATAGCGACCATGTTCTTTCCCGCAAAGTCAGAACCGCGAGCGATAGCGATTGGGTTCTTCACAAGCCTACTCCGTACAGTCGGCAAATTCGTTAAAATCACATACAAACAGATTCGGTGCATTTTCCCTCGTTTGCCGGCGGATGTTTCGCCAGACTACCGAGCCGTGATATCTCTCTTTCGTCCATCCGAGTTGTTTGCGGTTTTTCCAAACAAACTCATAAGCCCTCTTTTCCTCGTCACCGCGCAGATGCCGGGCTTCATGAAGCAAAATCGCCGCACGCTCCGTATCGTCAACCGGGTATGTAAAAAAATCGTCGTAAAGCGTCATTATCTCAAACGGAAAGTTTGTCGCCGCGTACGCATTTTCCTTTTCTACGGAGGCATTTAGCCAGTTATCATTGCTTCGATAGACGGTAAAATTATCGAGCAGCGCCACATCACCCGCAAAGCCCTTGTCTCGCAAAACAGCGATCGCCTTTTGTACCGTTTCTTTTTGAACGGCCGTCAGCGGTGTGGCCGATGCGATAAGTGAAAGGTAAAATCCAATCAACACGGCGACGCAGACCAGACCACAGACCGTCGCTCGAAACAAAAAACCCTGTCCTCCGTTGATCGTACGCGTCGTTGGCCGTTCAGGTTTGGCCAGCTCAGCCTCACAACGCGAACAGGCCAATGCGCTTTGGTAATTAACGAGACGGCATTGCGGACATTTTTTGTTCATCTGAAATTATGGGAAACCGCGGAGAGGCTGCTATCTTATAAAAAGAAACAATAGCCTCAAATTCCCGCTATCAATCAATTAAACCGCGATCACGCATTAGCGTATGATCGGCCGCCTGCCGAAGAAGCACGGTTTTTGTAAAAGTGATAAGCCTTTATAGATCAACTCCCTCCAAAAGTGTTTTCTTATCAAAAAACAACAGATATGTTCCATAATGGAACAAGAAAAATCCTTGTAAAGCGTTGCAAACATTATGGTTGTGGTTTTGTGTTTCATTTCGGTGTTCCACTTTGGAACACGATAAAGCCTTGTAAAACGTTGTAAACATTGTGTTTGTGGTTTCGTGTTCCATTTCGGTGAATATAGAGTGTTTTTTTGGAACATAAAAACAGATCTGTTCCATGATGAAAAACGAAAAATCCTTGTAAAGCGTTGCAAACATTATGGTTGTGGTTTCGTGTTCCATTTCGGTGTTCCACTTTGGAACACGAAAAAGCGTTGTAAGTCATTGTAAACATTGTGGTTGTGGGTTCGTGTTTCATTTCGGTGAATATAGATGTTTTTTTGGAACATAAAAACAGATCTGTTCCATAATGAAAAACGAAAAATTTTGTAAAGCGTTGTAAACATTGTGGTTGTGGTTTCGTGTTTTATTTCGTTGTTTCACTTTGGAACACGAAAAAGCCTTGTAAAGCGTTGTAAACATTGTGGTTGTGGTTTTGTGTTTCATTTCGGTGAAATATAGTGTTCCAAGTGAAACATTTGTTTCAATTTGCGACAGAAGACATTCTTATCGTGTACAGTCTGCGATATAATATATCATAGATAAAACGCAATTGTCAACAAAGGTCCGGGATTTTGCTCTTAAGTTGCGGAGCAGCGAAAGCATGTAGCCTACAGGTGGAGCCGTTGCGGCCGAACCTGGGGTCAGGATTGCAAGGATGATCGAAGCCCGAGCATGCGGGCGACAGATTTTTGTTAATTATTCTGGCCATTAGATTTATGCGAACTCTGTCGCCCCGCTACGCGGACTTGGAGAAAATGATTCGTCTGACCCCAGGTTCCGCCGCAACGGCTCCACCCGGGGTTACATGCTTTCGCTGCTCCGCAGCTTCTGAGCGCTTTTGACCGAATATCGAATCCGTAACCGCCTCTAAAGCAGACGGCAAGTGCGGTAAACCTTTGCAAATTTTTCTTTATTCAGGGGGTTCATTAAAAAGAACCCAGTCGCTATCGCTTCCGGTTCTGACCCGGCGGTCAGAGGCGGCGCCGGCGGCTTGCCGCTCTATTTGCGGTGAAGCTTGCTTCTCATCCGGAGCGAGTTTCGGCTCCTTGTTGTTGGAAAAAAGCCGACTCGAAGAGGGAATCCGAACGGGGCAGCAACTCCGAATGCAAAAAGCCCGCGTCTTTATTTGACACGGGCTTAGGACATTGTGAGTAGTTCACTGTTAGAAAGGCCACCAACTCGGTAAATTGATCCGGTTATTGCCATACCCTCGGTTACGGTTGCTGCGGTTGTTGCGATTGTTGCGATTGTTGTTATCGTAATATCCGTTTCCGCCCAGAACCCGAAGATCGTTTCTGATGCCCGCCCAAAGATTTTGGACGTTATAGCTGGGGCGCGAACGCGATATTACACGATCCAACTGTGATGCGGCGTCAAAAACACGACGAACTTCGCGGTCATTTTGTCTGCCGTTGTTGTCCAGGTCGTTTACGGCGTCCTTAAAGCGGTCGGCAACCTCGTTGATCCGGTCCTCGCGGCGTGTTCCGTCTGCGCGGCTTCGGTCGAGATCACGGTCTATTTCGCGTGCCAATTGACGGCTTCGATCTTTAAGGCTGCGAATTGTTGAGCGAGCATCGCCATACCGCCCGTTGTTACCCCCGTTGTTGCCATAGTAACCGTCATTGCCATAATACCCGCCGTTGCCGTAACGGTCATCATCACGGTCGCGGTCGCGGTACTGCGCGTTTGCAATCGCCGGTATGCCCAAAACCAAAAGCGAAAATATACTAAATGCAATTAAATTCTTTATTCTGTTCATTGTTTTCTCCTTATCTATATTACTTTGGGCAATGATCTGGCATTGCTCACTAATAGATAAACGCAAGAGGCGTGCCATAACCCAGTTAAGACTGTAAACTCAATCTTCACAACGGTTTACAAAACAAGAACAGAAAATATCACGGCTGACAGGTGCCGAAAACGTCGGGTTCGTGCGTCAGATGGTGAGTCGTACAGATGTCAGGCTGCATTAATGTAGAAAAGAACGGATTGTCGGAGTTTGCCCGCGGAATATTCATTTTCCCTCAAGCAAATTCAACATTCCGCTTTCCGATCTGTCGGCCATTGACTTTTTCACGGCGGGTCAATTGTGCGAGTGATCTTTGACGATGTTGCCGAGAGCATTCGCCGCACATATCCGGCCACCGGCTTTGACGCGGCCTGTGAGCGAATCGAGGCCATCGGCTGAATCTAAAATCCGTGCGCGGAGTTCTTTCATCGTAATCGTGGGTTCGCTTGCTATGATTAGGGCCGCAATACCCGAAACGTACGGCGTCGCCATAGACGTACCCGACGCCTCACGATAGCTGTCTTTCAACCAGGTCGAAAGAATGTCTTTACCGGGTGCGGCTATATGAACGGTCTTGAGGCCAAAATTCGAAAATCCGGCAAGTTGATCGTTACGGTCGAGGGCGGCTACGCTGATGATGTTCGGCAGATCGTAATTTGACGGATAATGAGGGCGGTGGTCGTTATTAGTACCGTTATTACCGGCCGCCGCGACAAACAATATCCCTGCGTTACCGGCTGCACGGATCGTGTCCTCGAGCGCTCTGGACTTCGACGTCGAACCCCAGCTTGCGCTGATAACACGAATATTGACGCCGTTTTTCTTGCGGTCGATAGCGTAATTTATCGCTTCTATGGCGTCATTTGTCGAGCCAAAACCGCCCCGGCCCAAAAATTTAAGCGGCATGATCTTGATCTTTTGATTTATACCCGAAACGCCGATGGCGTTATCGCCTTCGGCCCCTATGATACCGGCACAATGTGTGCCGTGGCCGTTATCATCCATCGGATCGGCGATCCTGTCGGTGCCGTTGAAGCCGTGTCGGTCGTTAAAGGAGCCTAATTCGTCGTCAACGTATTGCGGAACGCCGTCCGGACGAAACCACATATTTTCACGCAGGTCGCTATGTGTAAAATCGACTCCGCTGTCGAGCACCGCAACGACGACCTCATCGCTTCCCTTTGTCGTCGCCCATGCTTTTAGAGCGTCCAGATCGGCGCGTTTTGTGCCTCCGTCCTGACCTAAGTTGTTAAGCGCCCATTGGTCGGCAAACATCGGATCATTTGGCACCTCGCCCGCGGATTCACGAAAAACGGCGTCCCGAGTGACTTCCTGCTGAACCGGATCGTCGATTTTTATCTGCTCATTGACCTCGGCATATACAACGGTGTCCGTCATCGCGGCGTATTGATCGGCGACGTTTTGAGCATTGGCGTTGTCAAGATCATCTATCACGGCCAGCCCGCCGACCGATTCGATTTCATCGGCCAATTTGTCATTATTAAGCGATGCGAGACGTTTGATCTGGTCGAGAGTTACGCCGGGTTTAAAGCGAACTAGAACTTCGGGAATATCATCGTTACGCAAATTTTTGTTATAGACATTTTTAACCCTGCACCGGTCGGCCTTTTTGGTGACTACCATATTCGGCCCGTCTAACGATGTCTTCCAGCGTTCGATCTGCCCAAAAACTGCTGCCATTGTGATCAAAACGACGGCGATTCCGCCATGTATCCAGATATTATTGCGATTCATAGTACTACTCCTAAAAAACTGCTTATGACTCTATGACGTAATTCGTGCCGTTAAAGTTGTGCAGGCGAAGTTGATATTTGTCGGCGCGGTATTCGTAAACTTTACCATTTGCACCGAGTTCGATCCGCCAGCCGCTTGAAATCATCTGAGCGGACGTCTCGTCATCCAAGGGTGCTCCGAGCGACATATCGGGAAAATCCTGATCCGAAACCCTATTCTCTACTATATCTTTTACCTCGATCCTGAGGCGATCGGCCAGATCCTCTTTTGCCCGCTCTACCGCATTTTCTTTTGTAAAACTCATATTCGGCCCTATTTATCCATTCTGCTCTCTCTGAGAATTTAAGTCAATAAAAGTTACGAATCCAGGCCGATAAAAGTTCGGATGCGAATCGTATATTTAAGGATTTCCAGAATTTCTGACTTGCTGACCCATATTCGGCGTGGCTGTGTGCGGCGTGGTGGTGAGTTTCGATCGGTCGGTGCGTCAATGCCGGCGTCTTGTCTGGCGGAAAGTGAGGTTTTGCGTTATTTCGACCAGGCCGGGAACAATGTATGCGGAGCACGCTGCACCCAGTATAAGGCCGGTTATAAAGCGCGAAGGCTGTGTATTCTCCCAGATTCCAAATGCGGTAAGCGACCAATCGACGCCGACCGGGATCAGCGATAAAAACAGCCAAAAACGGGGTAATGGTTCAATTGCCTCAACCGAACGCCACAACGGATACACCGCAAAACCTAAAAATAAACCAAAATAAACACCAAAACACCGCGAACAGACGCCAAACTGCCCGCCATCGACGAAGAACGATCTCTCGGACATTTGATGGCACAAATAGCTAAAGAATTGATACAACGGTGATGAGATGAAGACAAAGCCATTTGCCTTTGTCAGCGGCGCAAGGAGAATGAGCAAAACCCAAATCAGTACAACCGCCAAACCAACCGTCCAAACGCGAATGGCCTGTTTTCGCTTGATCGCGGCTACCCTCGGAGCAATATAGTTTTCGGGGGCTTCGGTCACGGCGGCAGAAAACAACTCTCAGAAAAAGTTTAGATGCTATTTTTTAGAAGCAGCGTTGGCAATGGCTTTTTCCGTCTCGAGAATGTGATGCGTTGTCTGAATTACGGTGTCAGGGTTTAGCGAAATAGAATTGATACCGCGTTTGACCAAAAATTCAGCAAATTCGGGATAATCCGACGGCGCCTGACCGCAGATGCCGATCTTTTTTCCGGTTCGCTTTGCGGCGTCGATGGCCATTGCAACCATCTTCCCGACGGCGCCGTTTCGCTCGTCAAAAAGGTGAGCGACCATTTCTGAATCACGATCGAGGCCCAGAGCCAATTGAGTTAGATCGTTCGACCCGATCGAATACCCGTCAAATACCTTTAGAAACTCATCCGCAAACACGACGTTTGCCGGTAGTTCGCACATGGCGTAGATCTCGAGATCGTTTTCACCTTGTTTTAGACCGTGCTCAGCCATTAGAGCGATCACCTTTTCGCCTTCTTCAACGGTTCGACAAAACGGGATCATCGGCGTGATATTGGTGAGCCCCATATCCTCGCGGGCGCGCAGGAGAGCAAGACATTCGAGCCTGAAACCGGCTTTATAACGGTCATCATAATAGCGCGAAGCACCTCGAAATCCGATCATCGGATTTTCTTCGACCGGCTCAAATTCTTTTCCGCCGACGAGCATCGCATACTCGTTTGACTTAAAATCAGACATCCGCACAATAACCGGTTTTGGATAGAATGCCGCGGCGATACGTCCGATGCCCTCGGCCAGCGAACGGACAAAAAACTCTTTCGGGTCTTCCTCGCGAATGCGTTTTGAGATCAATTCAATGTCGGCGCGATTTTTTAGATTTGGATAGTTGACGAGCGCCATCGGGTGAATGCCGATGTGATTATTTATAATAAATTCAAGCCGGGCAAGGCCGACGCCGTCATTTGGCAGACGCGACACGGTAAATGCGTGGTCGGGATCGCCGACATTCATCATTATCTGGGTTCGCGGGCGCTCTTTATCGGTAATCTTTTGTTTTTCAACTTTGAAATCGATCTTGCCGTAATAGATGTTGCCGCGTTCGCCTTCTGCGCACGAGACGGTAATGTCTGTCCCGTTTTTGATCTTTTCGGTCGCATCGCCCGAACCGACGATACACGGAATGCCAAGTTCGCGGCTGATAATGGCGCTATGGCAGGTTCGCCCGCCGCGATCGGTGACAATCGCCGACGCCCGCTTCATTATCGGTTCCCACGCCGGGTCCGTCATCGACGTCACTAATATCTCGCCCTCATTAAAACTTTTAAGTTTAGACGAATCGAGCAGAACGTGAGCGGTGCCTTGCCCGATCTTTTCACCGACCGCGACGCCGGTTACGAGCGGTGCTCCGTGGCTGCCGACGAGCTTGTATTTTTCGATGTAATTATGTGTATTTTGACCGTGGATCGTCTCGGGCCGGGCCTGTAATATAAACAATTCTCCCGTCACGCCGTCTTTTGCCCATTCGATATCCATCGGCTGCGGCTTTCCGGCCAGGTTTGAGTAATGATCCTCGATCGCGCATGCCCATTTGGCCAGACACAGCACTTCGAACGCGGCAAGACAAAAGCGGTTCCGCTGTGTTTCGACAACATCGCGAACCTGCGTACCCGTACCGTCGTCGGCAAAGACCATCTTGACTTCCTTGACGCCAAGCTTGCGGGTTACCAGAGGGCGAAAACCGAGTTTAAGCGTGGGTTTAAAGATTATCCATTCGTCCGGCGTAGCCATGCCCTGCACGACCGCTTCACCAAGCCCCCAAGCTCCATTTATAACGACCACATCGCGAAAACCGCTTTCGGTATCAAGCGTAAACATCACGCCCGAACACGCGATGTCAGACCTTACCATCGGTTGAATTCCGATAGATAACGCTACCTCAAAATGGTCAAACCCCTTTGCGGTCCGATACGAAATTGCACGATCTGTCCACAGAGAAGCGTAGCATTCGCGGCACGCCTCTATCAGACGCGAGTCGCCCCGGACATTGAGTATCGTATCCTGCTGGCCCGCAAACGATGCGTCCGGAAGGTCTTCGGCTGTGGCTGACGAACGAACGGCAACCTCAAAAGACTTTTTGCCGATGCGATTCCCGAGCGATTCGTATGCTGCAAAGATCGCGGATTCAATATCGGGCGGGAATGCGGTTTCGCGCATCAGGCTGCGGGCCTCGCTGCCGACCCGAGCCAATTCGTCCAAATCGTTGACGTCCAGGCCTTTGAGCAGTTTTTGAAGCTTTTTTCGCAGTCCGTCCGTTTCGAGCAGGACTTCGTAAGCATGACTCGTCGTCGAAAAGCCGTCAACCGCGCGGACGCCCTGCTTGGTCAATTCACAATAGAGTTCGCCGAGACTCGCGCATTTTCCGCCAACGAGAGCCACATCGCCGGCACCGACTTCGCTAAGATCAAGTACGTAGGGTTTTGATATTGCCATTCTCTCAAACTGTGGCGGCCGTTTTAGCTTTTTTGGCTGTAAAATAGGCTTCGGGAAGGTCGCCGCAATCCTCCCTTAAATACTGTAACGCCTTAGGTTTTAAGGTCGCTAACAGTTCCTTTCTGGTTTTTACATTGATCGGCCTGCCCTGATATATTTTGCCCATTTTTGCCAGGCGTTTTTCGGACATAAGGCCCGAGAACATCAACAGCGGATAGGTAAAATTAGGGCCGTTGAGTTTTCTGAGCTTGTACAGCCACATCCCGATCGAGCCGATCCGCCACGCGGTCGGGCCCCACCAACTGTATTGTCCGGGGCGCAGATTCATCTTCCAGCATTTCATCATCAACTGCCATTGCAACGGCGTCAGCTGCCGCGTCTCTGTCACGCCTTTTTCCATCTCCATCCGCGTATCGTGAAGCGGGGTAAAGATCGATGGTATAAGAAAGGCGAAAAGGCCGCGACGTTCCATTTCGTAAATCAGGTCGAGCGTTGCCATATTATCTTCGTCGGTCTCATCGGGGTTGCCAACGATGAGTGTCATCGCTGGAAACCAATTATTCTCGTTCAAAACACGAAGGCCTTCGAGAACCACACTTTGCCATTCGTCGATGGCAAACGGAACACCTTTGCTGGCCATGATCTTTTTTGCCATTTTTATCGAACCGGTTTCGAGTCCGATCAGCGGTGCGAGCGCCTTTTTTTCAGGATGAGTGCTCAGATACGGAAAATGGATCGGGCTTTTTGGAAGCAAAATCCGCGATAGCTCTTTGATAAGTATCGGATCAACGACCGCCGGGGCTATCGTCGAATGGCTCAGAACGTGCTGCTCGACGCCCGGAGTATCGACGATCGAACCGTAAAGATCGAGCAACGCCTCGCGGTTTGGAAAATAGAAAGGGGTGTCGGTATGCACCTGTCCCCAGATAAACATATCCTCGGTCGCGAGGCTGATTTGTTTGTTTCCCTCGCGGACGTTTGCCCGGACGGCCCCCATGATCTTGTCTTTGGGCAGGTCGATCTGCGGATTTAGATCCGGTACACAGAACTTGCAGCGGCGACCGCAGCCGGTAGTCATTTCGACCACGCCAAACGTCGTTCTCGTATCAGGAAACATTATCGAATCACGATCAACCGGATGTTTGACCGTTATCTCCTTAGGCAGCTTTTCGCCCCGTATCGCGCTGGCAAAAAGGTCGAGCGTGTCGGTCGATTCGCTGCGTCCGTCCACAACGCAGTCGATACCGAGTTCTTCATAAAGATCGGTCTGTATTATCTGCCAACCGCCCGACCCGCCGACGATCACCTTAAAATTTTCACGGTGCCTGTTTCCCTTGATCTGCGCGAAAAGCTCGCGCGAATAATGCGAGTTTATCGGCATCTTTGACGAGCCAAAAATCGAAGTATAAACGCCCGCGGCAAAGGTAACGCCAAGCGGATTATGTGTCGAAACCGCGACGATGCGGGTATTTGGGCCGATAAATTTCTCGAGATCCTGAGGATAACACGACACAATGTCGTCCTTGGTATAGGCACGCTCGAGCGATTTTTCAACCAGCCGGACGCCGGCCGGCATATATTTTGCCGAACCGTCCTCGTAATGCTCGACCTCACGCCATTTTGGATACTTTCGGTTTATAACGCCCTCCATCCATATCGGAATAGACGCCATAGCCATCTGTATAAAATAACCGGCATGATCGATCGCCTCGGTAAGCGGGGCGGTTATGACAATCAGCTTTCCGCCCTTGTCGGCCACCTCGGCTCCATTTTTTTGAGTCCGCAAATCCTGTATCGCATCGATAGCTGCACTCATCAAAAACCCTCCTAAAACTAACTTGTCTTTTTGAATGTTTTAAAATCTAATAACGGCGTCCGGCCCGCCTTCGACGTGGACGGTATCTACAAAACGTATGCTCTTCGAATCCGAGGTCATCACAACCGAATGGGTTCGCTTGCCCGCACCGAAGAAGCGCACGCCGCGAAGCAGAGCCCCGTCGGTTACGCCTGTGGCCGAAAAGATGATTTTTTTACCGGGCGCCAGGTCGTTTGTGGTGTATATCTTATTCGGATCGGTGATTCCCATTTCAGAAAGACGCCGAATAACCTCGATCTCTGCGGGAACTTTTGATTTATCGACGCCTAACCTTTCCGGATCCCAGACAAGCTTAGCGAGTATCTCGCCATTGAGACATTTCATTGCGGCGGCGGTGATTACGCCTTCGGGTGCACCGCCAATACCCATCAGGGCGTGAATATTTGTCCCGGCCACGGCCGCGGAGATACCCGCCGAGAGATCGCCGTCAGAGATAAGGCGAATGCGTGCACCGGACGAGCGGACATCATCGACAAGCTGCTTATGCCTCGTGCGGTCAAGACAAATAACTGTAAGGTCCTCGACGTCCCGACCCAAACGGCGAGCTATATTTTTTAAATTTTCCGCAACCGGAGCGTCTATATCGACCGCTCCGCGGCAAGACGGGCCGACAACGATCTTGTCCATATAGATGTCCGGCGCATACAGCAGTCCGCCGCGCTCGGCGGCGGCGAGGACGGCGATCGCGTTATTGGCACCGAGGGCGCATAGATTTGTGCCTTCGAGCGGATCGACCGCGATGTCAACCTCCGGAAATTCGGCCCTGGCCTCATCCGAAAAGTCGCCACCGCCAAGCTCTTCGCCTATGTAGAGCATCGGAGCCTCGTCGCGTTCGCCCTCGCCGATCACAATGCGGCCCCGCATTGGCACCGTGTCCATTACTTCGCGCATCGCCTCGACCGCGACATGATCTGAATATTTGCGATCGCCCTGACCCATCGTCTTGGCCGATTCGATCGCGGCGGCCTCAGTTACACGCAAAAAATCTAGTGATAAATCACGCTCAGCTTTATTATTTTTCATCCTGTTTGCCTTAAGTAGATATCGATTTGTGCCGGTTAACTAAGGCATTCTATCACTTGTCTAACCTGATTTGACAAGTTAGCCTTAGGATATTACGGTTTTAATTTGGAATTTACGCTTTTTAACGCCCGCGCTGTGGGGCAGTAAGCGCAAGCAGTTACTGCCTGAAAGCCAGGCCTGGAACAATTATGACCTATATAGTTACTACGCCGTGCGTCGAATGTAAATATACAGACTGTGCCGCAGTTTGTCCGGTTGAGGCTTTTCATGAGACGCCCGACCGTCTCCTTATTAACCCCGACGCTTGCATCGATTGCGACGCCTGCCTGCCGGAATGCCCGGTCGAAGCAATCTTTTCAGATATGTCGATCCCCGAAGAATATCTCGATTGGCTCGGAAAAAACGCCGAAGCCGAAAATTATCCGATCATCAGTACCAAACAACCCGCTCTGATGGCGCCCGGATGCACAGGCCCGCCGGAATAAACGTCGGTGGTCGCGCGGAGCCGGTAGTTTGCGTGCGTTATTATTTGCGAAGAGCAGCAATGCGTGCTGGAAAATTACCACCTAAAACCGGTACGAAAATTCGTTGGCGAACTGACTGTCCGAACAGGCGTCCGGCCAACGGAATACCTTGTATTAAAAATATTCTCAACCGCTGCGTAGATCTGCAAATTCCCGATGATTCTCTTTGCCGCAAAAACATCAACCTGAACGTAGGGTTCGAGGCGAAACAGATTAAGGTCGTCGTCAAACTGAGAGCCTGACGCGCGGGTCTGAACCGCAAAAATCCATTTCGCCGGAGAATATCTTGCCTGAAATGTAAACTGATGCCGCGCGACCTGCGGGATCATCCGGCCCTCGATCAAAGGGTTTGACGAAAAGCTTGTGACAGTTGCATCTGCAAAAAGGTAACCAGCCGACAGGCTCGCCTGTTTTATATGCATTTCCGCCTCTACTTCAAATCCTGCGGAACGGGTCGATCCGGCATTCTGACGCTGTCGGGTAATCAGGTTTGGCGTGGCCGTCAATGTGACATTTACGATCGGGCGGTCGATGTTTGTCCAAAAGCCGTTTGTTCGAAGCGAAAATTTTGCAAGACGCACACTGACTCCGGCTTCGATATTATTTGCTTTTTCAGCTTCCAGCCTTTCATTTGCAAGTGTAACGACATTTCCCACGCGAAAGCCCCGATATAGCTCGTTCAGAGTCGGAGAGCGAAAGCTGCGTGACGCATTCGCGTAAAGCGAGAATCGGTCAGATAAATGATAAAGAGCCGAGATCCGCGGGCTGACCGCAGCTTCCGTGCGGTCCGGAAGAGCGGCTGTCGTCACCTGGCCCGTGGCAAGAATACGCGTCGAGATCAACGCCCTATAATTCCTCCAGCGATCAAACCGGAGGCCTCCCGCGACTACGAGCCTTTGACCGATTTTTATAAAATCGTGCAGAAATACGCCCGCCGCATTCTCACGTCCGCCGGCCCCGACATTGGAGGCTGCTGAATTATTTGCAAATCCGATCTCATCGCTCGAGCCGCGAACATTCCTGATCTCAATTCCAGTCAGAATGGTATGATCTTTGTAAACAAAAGAAAATTGTGCGGAACCGCCTGCGGTTTGTGCCGGGACACGTTGGACGCGGGTTAACGATTCGCCCGTTCTCGCGGCGTTTACCGCAGAAAATATCTGATCGTAAACTTGAGAGCCGGCAAAGGAGCGCCAGCTAAAATTGACTGCGGAGGCCCGAGTTCGAATATCGCCGCCCACAACTATTTGACGAATGTGGGTTCTGTTTGTCTGCAAACCGGTACCGTTAGTCCGCACCTCACCAAAATACGAAGGCCTGGCAAAAATAGAAGATTGCCCGATAAATTTTCTAACCACCCGCGTCGAGAAGTTGGAGCTGCGAACACCGGCAAAAACATCAACCGGGCCTCGAACCGCCTCATCGACCGGCCTAAAGCCCTTCGTCTGAAAACTCGCTGCGTCGATGTCAGCCAACCACCGGCCGGCATTGAAACCCGCAAATCCCGAACCTGAAAGTGTACCCTGTGTTCCGCCAAAAACGTCCGCCGTAAAAATGTATTTAGGCTCAATTTTACGCGGTAAAATGTTGATCGCCCCGCTCAGGCCTGCATCTCCGTACAAACTCGAAGCTCCGCCGCGAAGGATCTCGATGCTTTCGACCGCAATTGGCGAAACGCGGTTCCATTGCACCCATCCTCCAAACGGATCATTAAGCGGCACGCCGTCAAGCAGTACGATCGTCCGGCTCGCACCGCTCGATCCTACGCCGCGAAGCGAAACACCTTGTGTTGTCGGATTTGCATTTCGGCTCGATGATCGCCTGAAGATTGAGAATCCGGCCGATTGACGCAGCGTATCATCGATCGTCGGGGCCGCGGCGGATTCTATTTCGACCCGTGAAAATGTGACGACGCTTGCCGGTGTGTCGCTGATCCGCGTCTCGATCTTGTTTGCAGTGACGATAACTTCCTCACGTATCGGTTCAGGAGTCGGGGAAGGCTCCTGCCCCTTAGTCACCCCAAAAAAGAACAAAATAATACAAATTCCGGACGACAATTTCATAAAAACATTGCAAAAGGGAATAAACTAATGTTTAAGTGTATATTATCACGGGACGCCTCTCGTGAATTCGACCCGAAATGAATATGTTCGATAACGTGGCTCCAAGCACAAGCAAAAACCTGCGCCGAACTGTCGATTGGCGAATGAAGGTCCTGGTTCTCTTTGGAACGAGGCCCGAAGCGATCAAGCTTGCACCGGTTATTCATGAATTGCGCAAGAAATTTTTCCAAACGATCGTCATCTCGTCGAGCCAGCACAAACAGCTTCTAAAACCGTTTCTTGAAACGCTTAATGTTGACGTCGATTTTGATCTCGGCGTAATGCGTCGCAACCAGTCGCCCAACGACGTATGTGCCAGGGTTATCGCTAAGCTCGACAAGATACTTGATTCAGAACAGCCCGATCTTATTCTGGTGCAAGGAGATACGACTACGACGCTGGCCGGGGCGCTGGCCGGTTTTAACCGGCGGATACCGGTCGGGCACGTCGAAGCCGGTCTGCGTTCGGGCAATTTATTAAGCCCGTTTCCGGAAGAGATGAACCGCCGGCTGGTTTCTCAGGTAGCCGCATTTCATTTTGCCGCGACCGAAAAAAACCGCCGCAATCTTCTTGCCGAAGATGTTCCGAGCGAGAACGTGTTTGTTACCGGCAATCCGGTCGTCGATTCTTTGAAATATATGCTCAAGAATCTGAAAGTCGATCCGGTTGTTACGCAGCTTATAAAAAAAACAGAAGGAAAAAAACGGCTGCTGCTGACCACTCATCGGCGTGAGAGCTTTGGGCTGACTATGACCGCAAATATGAAGGTCATCAGGGAATTTGTCGATAAGCGAAAAGATCTGTGTCTTTTCTTTCCGGTTCATCCTAACCCCAATGTCAAGGCAGTTGCTAAAACGATTTTGGGGCGACATGACCGGATACACCTCCTGGGGCCGCTGGATTATTCTGATTTTCTGGCAGTTATGAAATCTGCATGGCTGATCGTATCGGATTCCGGCGGGGTGCAGGAGGAAGCTCCGAGCCTTGGAAAACCGCTTCTCGTTTTGCGTGAAAATACCGAGCGGCCGGAGGCGATACGCGCGGGCGTTTCAAAACTCATCGGCAGCAGCCCCGGATCGCTAAAACAATTGCTCGAAGAAAATTACGCGGTTGAAACGTGGATAAAATCCGTAAAAGAGGTCGCTAATCCGTTCGGTGACGGCCGCTCGGCCGCACGTATAGTTAAGATCATCGAGGAAAAGCTTGCGACAAAACAGATACAGGCCAAAGCTCAAAGTTCACTTTTTTAACTTCTAATGAATTCCGCCGACAAAACCAAACAACATTTGCTCACGATTTTAGTTGAGGACTATTTCCATGTCGGCGCGTTTGAGAATCTGATACAACAGCGAAATTGGGGCAATTTCGAGCCGCGTTACGAACAAAATACACGAAAGACGCTTGATCTCCTCGACCGGCATCACACAAAAGCGACGTTTTTTGTACTCGGCTGGATCGCCGAACAAAATCCGGGTCTTATCCGTGAGATAGTCGCCCGCGGGCACGAGGTTGCAAGCCGCGGTTTTTACCACCGAAGCCTTAAAAATCTTACCGATGAAGAATTTCGGGAGGATTTACGACGCACAAATCGAGCTATTGAGAAAGCGTGCGGGCAGAAGGTCATCGGCTATCGGTCAGCAGAAAAGCTTTCGTTCGAAAAGGATCTGTGGATACTGGATGTTTTGGCGGACGAAGGTTTTAGCTACGATGCCTCATTTATGCCGACGCGTAAAACCGATCAGGGCAGACGGGTATCTCACCAGATAAACGCCGACGGACGGCTGCTCTGGGAATTCCCGTACTCGACCCGTAATGTCGGTTTTGGCGTCCTGCCTATTTCCGGCGGCAATTATTTCCGGCAAATCCCATACACGCTCATGCGGCATGCCGTGCGCACGTGGCACCAGCGGACGGACAAGCCGTTTATATTTTATTTTCACGTCTGGGAACTAGACCCGGAACAGCCGCGTATCTCGGCCGCGTCGAACATAAACCGCATCCGCCATTACCGCAAGCTCGATAAAATGGAGTGGATTTTGAATGAAAATCTCTCGCTTTATGACTGTGTCGGAGCGGCTGAGTTTCTTGGATTAAAAGACAAGATGCAAACGGATGTAGCTCGACACGTGGCCGACGATCTGCCCGCAGCCGTCAAACCGCTTTTGTCTCAATCACACACGCCGGTTTCGATAGTCATCCCGTGTTACAACGAGCAGGAAGCTCTGCCGTATCTGGCTAATACGCTCCGTGCGGTCGAGGCCGGTTTATTGGAAAATGGCTATTCGCCAAATTTTATTTTTGTCGATGACCGCAGCAAAGACCGAACGTTTGAAGAACTGCAAAACCTTTTTGGTGAACGGGAAAATGTTCGAATTCTGCGGCATGACGTAAATAAGGGTGTAGCCGCCGGTATAATGACCGGATTGCGGGCTGCGGAAACCGAAGTAGTTTGCTCGATGGACTGCGACTGTACCTACGATCCGCATGAGCTCTCGCGGATGCTGCCGATGATGACAAAAAAGGTTGACCTCGTGACTGCTTCGCCGTATCATAGAGATGGCGGTGTGCGAAACGTCCCCGGTTGGCGTTTATTTCTTTCCCGCGGTGCATCGTTTCTCTACCGGCGGGTTTTACGCTCAAAACTTGACACCTATACAAGCTGTTTCCGTGTTTATCGACGCAGCTCGATAATTGGAATGGAGCTCCGCGAACCCGGCTTTCTCGGTATTGCAGAGATGCTCGGCCGGCTTGATTTGTCGGGCGGCAAGATCATTGAGTTTCCAGCCGTTTTAGAGGTCAGGCTCTTTGGCATCTCCAAAATGAAAACTGCCAAAACCATCTTTGGCCACCTTCAATTACTTTTTCATCTTGCAAACCTTCGTTGGTTCCGGAAATCCGAATCAATTAAAACTTCTCTACGAAACGAGAAGCTCAAGATAGTTTCCAAAAATACAATCGACTAATAAATAAAATATATGACACCAGTAACACAACCTGAAAAGCTGATGTTTCTGCCTTCGGATCAGGATGCATCGGGGCGGACATTTGGCGAAGCTGAAAAACGGTACGTTCTCGAAGCTCTCGAAAGCGGAACTCTGACAACAACCAAGGGCAAATTCGGCAAAATGCTTGAAAAGGCTTTTGCTGAGAAATTGGGTGCTAAATACGCCTATGCCTGTACATCCGGTTCGGCGGCAATACATATCGCGGCCGCAGCCGTTAATCCAAATCCGGGCGACGAGATCATTACTACTTCGGTCACCGATATGGGAGCGCTGACGCCGCTGATGTATCGCGGCGCTGTACCCGTTTTTGCCGAAGTTGATCCGAAAACCTTAAACGTCACAGCCAATACCATTGAAGAAAAAATCAGCGACCGTACAAAAGCCATTATTGTTACACACCTTTTTGGCAATCCGTGCGAGATGGACGAGATAATGTCCCTCGCGAAAAAGCATGACCTGCCGGTGATCGAAGATTCGGCACAGACATTTCTGGCAAAATGCGGCGACAAATATGCCGGCACGATCGGCGACGTCGGATGTTTCAGCCTGCAGCAAGGCAAGCATATGACGACCGGCGAAGGCGGTATGGTCGTGACAAATGACGACAAGCTCGCACGCCATATGTTTCTCTATATCAACAAAGCCTGGGGTTATGGCGACGCCAACGCGGATCATTATTTTATGGCTCTTAACTACAGGGTCAGCGAGCTGCAGGCCGCCGTCGCCCTCGGTCAGCTTGAAAAGCTGGATGAATGCGTCACAAACCGTCAACGAACGGCCGCCGCATTGACCGGCTTGCTTTCGGGCGTTGAAGGTATCGAAACGCCTGTTATAGCTGACGGCTCAACTCACGTTTATTGGAAATACTGCCTCACCGTCGATGACTCAAAGATCGACGGCGGTTCGGTTGGCATGGCCAATCTTCTGAAAGAGAAAAACATATTCTCGGCCCCGCGTTATATCGTAAAGCCGGCCTTTATGTGTCAGGTATTTCAGGAAAAGAACACGCTCGGCGACAGCCAGTTCCCGTTCGATCTCGCCCGCAAAGGCGCGGTCGATTACGAAATGAAAAATTATCCGGCGACCGCAAAAGCCCTGCACGATGTGCTGGTTCTCCCGTGGAATGAAAAATACACCGACGAGCATGTTCGCTACATCGCTGATAACGTCCGTGTTGCTGCGTCGAATTTGAGGAAATAAAATAGCCGCGGATTTTCGCGAATGACACTGATATGATAAGCAGAATAAATCTGCGTCATCTGCGTTAATCCGCGGCAAAAAAAATCTTATGAAAAAGCTAAAATTTGGTTTAGTCGGAGCCGGCGGAATTGCGCAGGCATACGCTCAGGCATTTAACGAAAGCGATTGCTGCGAACTTGTCGCGGTTGCCGACGTGCGCGAAGACGCGGCGAAGGCGCTTGCCGAGATAACGGGCGGTAAAAGTTACAGCGATTATCGGCAATTTGCCGAGGCCGATATGGACGCGGTGATCGTCGCGACGCCGCCGAGTACGCATCCTGAGATCGCTTGTTTCTTTATGAATCGCGGCACTCCCGTACTTTGCGAAAAGCCTTTGTGTCTAAGCATCGCTGAGGCAGAAAAGATGATCGGCACAGCCGCCGAAAACAATGTTCTATTTACGATGGCGTCAAAATTCCGCTACTGCGACGATGTCATAAAAGCAAAGGGAATACTCGCTTCGGGCGTGCTTGGCAAGGTTTTGCAGTTTGAAAATGCTTTTACGGCAAACGTCGATATGTCGCAGCGCTGGAACTCAAACGCTGAGATATCCGGCGGTGGCGTGCTGATCGATAACGGAACCCACTCGGTTGACATAATCCGCTATTTTCTGGGTGGGATCGAATCGGTTTTGGCGGTCGATGCGGGCGGAACGCAAGGGCTTTCGGTCGATGAAAACGTCAAGATGTTTGCAAAAACAAAAAACAACGTGACCGCAAGCGTCGATCTGACATGGGGAATAAATAAAGAGCTTCCCTATTTTATCAGCATTTTTGGCACAAACGGAACTATGCATGTTGGATGGCGCGAATCCAAATACAGGCTCAATTCAAGCCCCGATTGGACCGTCTTCGGCGGCGGTTATGACAAGGTTGCCTCGTTTCGCGGCAAGATCGAAAATTTTACGCAGGCTTTGCTTGGAAAAGACGATCTGTATATCAAACCCCAAGACGCGCTTGCGTCCGTCCGCGTAATCGAAGCGGCCTATAGATCGCTTAACCAGAATCTCTGGCAGCCCGTCGTCGAAAAGGGCCTCGCCGCCAAATAAGACAAAAGGGCGGAAACACGACCGTCAGGAAGTGTGCTCAACTCATTCTAAAAACACTCCCTCCCCGTCCCTCTTCACCGGGCAAAAACGAAATGGCAAAGATTCACCCTACAGCAATTATCGAAGATAACGTCACGCTTGGCGAAGGCACGAGCGTCTGGGACAATGTGCATATTCGCCACGGCGCGAGTTTAGGCGACGACTGTATTGTCGGGGAAAAGAGCTATATCGCCTATGACGTAAAGATCGGCAATCGCGTAAAGATCAATGCAATGGTCTATATATGCGCGGCCGTAGAGATCGAAGACGGCGTGATGATCTCGGCGGGGACGACCTTTACAAATGACCGCTTCCCGCGTGCCACGTTTCCAGATCTGCGATCGCTGCGTCCGTCAGAACCTGACGAACACACATTGCCGACCCTGATCCGCGAAGGCGCGACCATCGGCGCCGGATGTATAATCGGAAATGACCTCGAAATAGGCCGTTGGGCAATGGTCGGCATGGGTTCGGTCGTCACAAAGAGCGTACCGGATTTTCATCTTGTTATGGGTTCGCCCGCGCGTTCGGCCGGCTGCGTTTGCAAATGCGGGCAGCTTTTTCACAAATTTTCACCAGAGGATATGCCTGAGTTTTGCGCAAAATGCCCGGCGTGTGATTTGAAATATGAGATCAGAGAAAAGGTTGTTTCTGAAAAGGAATAGAGCCTTGTGAAAGAATTAGTGTATGTTAGGTGAAATATTAAATTGAGCGAATTAAGTTAATTTAGTTGATTTACTAATTCTATCTACGCTATGATGCCAATATGAACGACGAAAGATCTCTTCAAAATCCATTCAGGCCAGGGGCGGGACATCGCCCACCCTTTTTAGCGGGCAGAGAAAAAGAGACCGAAGAGTTTAAAAAACTTCTGACACAGTCCGTGATATTAGAAAATTTGGTCTTAACTGGACTGAGAGGTGTTGGAAAAACGGTTCTTCTGGACACATTCAAACCAATCGCAAACAAAGAAGGGTGGTTGTGGACCAGTACGGATGTTTCTGAGTCAGCCACGGTAAATGAGACAAATCTTGCAATTCGCCTCTTAACTGATTTATCCACTTTGACATCGGGAGTTGTCGTTTCGGAACAGGAAGTTAAACGAATAGGCTTTGTTTCGCCAAAGGCCGTTAACGAAACCAGATTAGATTACGAATTCCTAATCTATGCATTTGAGAAAACTCCCGGACTAATCTCTGACAAGCTAAAATTTGTGCTTGAGTTGGTTTGGAGCCACGTAAAATCGGGAAATATAGCAAAAGGAATTATTCTGGCATACGATGAAGCGCAAAATCTTAGTGACCAGGCGCAAAAAGATGAGCATCCTTTGTCTGTTTTATTAGATGTTTTTCAGTCGATTCAGAAAAAAGAGATTCCGATAATGCTGGTTCTAGCTGGCTTGCCGACACTTTTTCCTAAATTAGTGCTGGCGAGGACTTTTGCAGAAAGAATGTTTCGGGTCGTGACATTGCCAAAATTGGATGAAAGCGATAGTCAGATGGCTATCAGGAAACCGATCGAAGAAAGACAGTGTCCGGTTGAATTTAACGATTTTGGCGTGAATGAAATAATTAGGTTGTCGGCAGGCTATCCTTATTTTATTCAGTTTATTTGTAGAGAAGCTTTTGACACGATCATTCAACAAACTGAGATGAATATGCAAATAAATCTTCAATTTGACGGAATAATTAGAAAGCTCGACTCAGATTTTTTTGCCGGAAGGTGGAACAGAACAACTGACAGACAACGGGAACTATTAAAAGTTATAAGTGATTTGAAAAACTGTGACGATGAGTTCACAGTACAGGAAATCGTCGAAGCCTCTAAACTTTCCGTGACTAAAGATTTTACAAATAGCCATATAAATCAAATGCTCAGACAATTAGCTGATGCAGGTTTAATTTATAAGACCAGATTTGGAAATTATTCATTTGCCGTTCCGCTGCTAGGCCAATTTATTCGCAGGTTGGAAGACCGTTTTTAACCCTATCGTGTCAATAAAAACAACTCAGTCCATTGCTGTCATCGGTTCCGGTTTCCTGGGCATGACGCTCGCCTTGCGCCTTGCCCAGCATGGCAATAAGGTGACGCTTTTTGAAAGCGCCGATCAGATCGGCGGCCTTGCGTCGGCGTGGAACATCGGCGACGTCGTATGGGACAGGCATTATCACGTCACGCTCGCGTCGGACAAACATACCCGGAAAATCATCGGTGAGCTAGGTCTCGGCGAAGAATTTAAATGGGTCGAGACAAAAACCGGATTCTACACCGACGGGGAACTCGTGTCGATGTCCAACACGATGGAATTTCTAAAATTTCCGCCGCTCGGGCTGATAAGTAAACTGAGGCTAGGAGCAACTATCTTTTACGCGTCGCGTGTCAAAGACTGGAAACGGCTCGAAAAAATTACGGTTGAAAAATGGCTTACACGGCTCTCCGGCAAAAAAACATTTGAAAAGATTTGGAAGCCGCTCTTAAAGGCTAAGCTCGGCGAAGCCTATGCGGAGACCTCGGCCGCGTTTATTTGGGCGACGATCCAGCGTATGTACGCCGCTCGCGATTCCGGGCTAAAGAAAGAGATGTTCGGATACGTTCGCGGTGGTTACGCGAGGGTTCTTGAGCGGTTCGGCGAGGTGCTTGTCGAAAACGGCGTTGAGATCAGGTTAAATTCGCGTATCGACAATGTCGAACGACTCGAAAATGGCAGAATTCGTCTGTCTCCGGTCGAAGCACGAAGGCGAAACGACCCCAAACCGGTCACAGTAAAGCAAAAGACAAAATACGGGCTTTTACGAAACACGACCGCCGTTGCACAAGGGTTTTCGGGGGCATTTCTTTCAGAACCAGATGTTGCGGTAAATAAGGTTATAGATTTTCCGCACAACGAGGTTTTTGACACATTTGATAAGGTAATTTTGACCTGCCCGTCAAATGTCGCGGCAAAAATGGTTTCGTCCCTGACAAAATTTGAAAAGCAGGATCTGGAAAATATACGATATCAGGGCATAGTGTGCGCTTCCGTTTTGTTGAAATGCTCACTGTCCAAATATTATGTTACAAATATCACCGATGAGGCCCCGTTTACGGGCGTTATCGAGATGTCGGCTCTTGTTGATAAGAAAGAATTTGGCCGTAACGCCCTTATTTATCTGCCAAAATATGTTGCACCGGATGACGGGCTTTTTGAAAAAACCGACGATGAAATCCGTGAAATTTTTCTAAACGGCCTCGAAAAAATATATCCGCATTTTGTACGGAAAGACGTTTTGGCTTTTAGGGTCTCTCGTGTGCGTCAGGTATTTCCGCTTCCGGTTTTGAATTATTCGACCGGGTTGCCGCCGGCCAAAACCTCGATCGACGGCCTGTTTATCATCAACTCTTCGCATATCGTAAACGGAACTTTGAATGTCAACGAGACGATTCACCTGGCCGAGCGGTTTTTCGAAGAAAATTTAACGGTTGAGACGCTGAAACGCTGAATTCTCTTAGCATTCAGTTTCGCGACTATTCGGTGAAAACCTTTTTATGAAACCAATCGCCAGCCTATCGCTTGACCTCGACAATAAATGGTCTTATATGAAGACGCACGGCGATGCGGGCTGGGAAACGTATCCCTCATATCTCGACATTGTCGTGCCGCGCGTGCTCGCATTTCTCAAAGAGCGAAATCTGAAAATAACGTTTTTTATCGTCGGGCAGGATGCGGCCCTCGAAAAAAACCATAACGCGCTTAGCATGATAGCGGCAGCCGGCCATGAGATCGGCAATCATTCGTTTAACCACGAACCGTGGCTGCACCTCTATTCTAAAGAGCAGCTTGTCGAAGAATTTGAAAAGACCGAAAACGCCATCGAAAACGTTACCGGAAAGCGTACGGTCGGTTTTCGCGGCCCCGGATACAGCCTTAGCCCGACCGTTCTCGAGGTACTCGCCGGGCGTGGATACGAATACGATTGTTCGACCCTGCCGACATACATCGCACCGCTCGCGCGGGCGTATTATTTTTTCAAATCGCCGGAAATGAGCGATGAGGAACGCGAAAAACGTAAAAAGCTCTTTGGTAGATTTTCCGACGGGTTTCAATCGCTAAAACCTTATAAATGGCAGATCGGCGAAAATTCGCTGGTCGAGATACCGGTCACGACGCTTCCGGTTTTCAAAATGCCGATTCACGCCAGCTATGTCATTTATCTTTCAACATTTTCCCGGCCATTGGCACAAATGTACTGGAAAAGCGCACTCGAAATGTGCAGATTATCGGGGACACAGCCTTCGCTATTGCTTCATCCTCTGG
The DNA here is from genome assembly GCA_041747575.1 of Pyrinomonadaceae bacterium. Classification (GTDB taxonomy): domain Bacteria; phylum Acidobacteriota; class Blastocatellia; order Pyrinomonadales; family Pyrinomonadaceae; genus OLB17. The sequence goes on along the minus strand of JBGTEX010000001.1, from coordinate 21,592 downwards.
ATTTTTTGAGCGGCGGCGACGCACCGGAATTGAAGTTTTTTCCCGGGATGAATATGCCGATAGAGTCGAAACTCGAATTAACCGGTGAGATCCTTAAGGCTTTTACAAACAGGTTTGAGGTCGTAAATATGCGAAAACACGCCGACAGCGTGAGATATTCCGAGATTCCCACGCGTCTCCCGATCGCCGTCAAAGTATCCGCATAGCCGCACGGAAATGGAAAACGAGACAAAAAACAAACTAAAACTCACGCACGTCGAGTGCTGCATCTGCGGCACTGACGAGGCGAAACCGGTGGGCGTTGGCGAAGATTTTGAATATCGGACGAGTGCGGATGCGTTTGTCGCAATGCGATGTGCTTCGTGCGGTCTGGTCTATCTCAACCCGCGTCCCGACGTGTCGGAATTTGAAACGATATATCCGGCGAACTATCATGCGTTTGATTTTTCCGAGCAGGATTTCGGGCTGGTCCATAAGATCCGTTCACGGCTCGAGGCAAGAAGGGTTTTGAGCTGGTGCAAAGGATTGCCCGACGAAGCACGAATTTTGGACGTCGGTTGTGGTGACGGTTTTCATCTCAATTTACTAAAAAAATACGGCAATAGATCATGGCGGCTGGAAGGAATCGATTTTGACAAACGGGCGGTCGAGAAGGCGGAAAGATCGGGTTTGAAAGTTCACTTCGGAACCGTCGAAGGCCTAAACATCGAGAAAGACCGATATGATTTTGCCTTTATGATCCAGACAATCGAGCATGTCGCGCATCCCGAAAAAGTGCTTTCGGCCGTTTTGGAAATTTTGAAACCTGGCGGCAAGCTTGTGATCGTAACGGATAACACCGATTCGATCGATTTCGCACTTTTTAAAAATTCGTATTGGGGCGGCTATCATTTTCCGCGTCATTGGAATCTCTTTAATCAAAAATCGCTGGCAAAATTAGCGCAGAAAACCGGTTTTGAGATCGCGAAACTCGCAACGGTCGTCAGTCCGGTCAATTGGGTTTATTCGTTACATAATTCGCTGGTCGATTGGCGCGCTCCACGCTTTTTGATCGATCGCTTTACTTTAAAAGCCACTGTTTCGCTTTCGATTTTCACATCGCTCGATATTGCGCTGCAAAAAATCGGGCGAGGTGCGCTTTTGCGGGCGATTCTTCGAAAACCGGCGAATTAAACCTTTATAAAAAGTATGAAAAACGGGAAGCCAATTGCAATCATCGGCGCAGGGCTCGCAGGTCTGACGGCGGCGAACTTCCTGCATCGCGAAGGCGTTCCGTTTGTATTGTTTGAAGGGGGCAAAAAGATCGCCGGGCTTGCGACGAGCTTTAAGGACGACGAAGGTTTTTCGTATGATTTCGGCGCGCATTTTATTACAAATCGTCTTGCAGCAGCGATCGGGGTAAGCTCCGAATGTTTGACCGTCAAACATTACGGCGAAACGGTTTGGTTAAATGGCAAGACTTACAATTATCCGTTCGGCTTGATGAAAATTCCGCGGATGAGTTTGAGTGGAATTAACAGCAAGATCAAAGCTTTAAGCAACGGACATCCGGCGGAATCCGCCGCCGAATGGTTTCGCAAACGTTACGGTACGGCATTATCGAATGAAGTCGCGCTGCCTTTGATCGAAGCGTGGTCAGGCGCGGACGCGGAAAATCTTTCGCCCGCCGTCGGTGAAAGTTTGCCGGGAAGCATTGGAAAAACTCTTTATTTAAAAGCGATGAGCAAGTTGACGCGCCGCGCGGTCGCCGTCGGTTACAATCGCGAAATGCCTGAAAAAGCAAGCGTTTATCACGTTTATCCCGAGCGCGGCGTTTCGACATTGTGCGAAAAATTGGCGGAAGGTTTGGAAGATAAGATCAAGCTCGAATCTCCGGTCGAAGAAATTCTGGTTGAAAATGAAAAAGTCGTTGGCGTAAGAGCAAAAGGCGAAATTCATGAGGTCTCAGCCGTGATCAGTACGGCGCCGGCAAATATTCTGGCGAAGCTCGTGAAAGGAACAGAAGCGCTGCAAAAATTCTCCGGCTTTCGTTATCGACCTATGATCTTTGTAAACATGAAATTTGAAGGTCGCGGTCTTTTGCCGGATACTGTTTTGTGGTTTCCCGAAAATGATTTTCCGTTTTTCCGTCTGACCGAGGCGACGCTTTCGATGCCGTGGCTCGCGCCGGAAGGCAAGACAATTATTACGGTTGATATCGGTTGCGAGAAAGATGATGAATTTTGGGCGATGGATGAGGAAAAATTGACCGAGCTTTGTCTTGAAAATATCGCGCGGATAATTCCGGGTGCAAAGGAAAAATTTTTGGGCGCAAAACTCTTGCGAACGCCGATCGCTTATCCGATGTTTCTCAACGAATACGAAGCGTCGCGGCAGGAATTTGAAAGATCGACCGGAATCGAAAATCTACTGAGCGTCGGACGCAACGGCGAGTTCGCGCATATTTTTATGGAAGACGTATATTGGCGAACCCGAAAAAAAGTGCGGAATTTGATCGAAAATATTTAAGATTTTTTATTTTTTCACCGCAGAGACGCAGAGTTTTCGCAGAGTGTCGCAGAGTTTCTCGGCGTTTCTCGGCGTTTTCTCTGCGCCTCCGCGGTGAAATTTTTACTAAGGTAAAAATGCTCCAGAACACATTAAATTTCCGCGAAGACTCACGAAGATTTTTTTGGTCGAGCTTTCTTTTTTTGTTATTCTTTGTCTTTCTATTTCACGGCAAATCTGTTCCATTTAGCAACGAGTTTATTTACCTTCTCCGCCTCGATCCGAATTTTTTGCCGAACGATTGGACGTTTTCAAAACCGGCGAATGAGCATTGGCTTTTTAATTTTCTTTTCGGGTTGCCGGCATATATTTTCTCGATCGAAACGGTCGGTTGGCTCGGCAGAATTGCCGTTTGGTGCGCGTGTTTGATCGCGCTGCTAAAGATTGGAAAGTTTTGGCGAATTCCTTTTTGGGCGATTTCGGTTTCGATCGTTTTGTGGCTCGCGTTGACGCAATCGGTCGTGGGCGAGGAATGGATTTTTGGCGGTTTTGAGGCAAAAACCGTTTCATACGTCTGTTTGCTTTTCGCGCTTTGCGGTTTTGCGCGAGAGAAAAAACTTACATCCGCGGCTTTGCTCGGACTCGCTTTCAGCTTTCATCCGGCGGTCGGTTTTTGGGCGGCTTTTGCGGTTGGCGCGGCGCTTCTTTTTGAAAAAATTCCGTTGGTAGATTTGGCAAAAGTCGCGGTCGTTACCGCTGTTTTTTCGCTTCCTGCGCTGATCGCCGTTTTCACAGAGCAAACGATCGCAAGCGTGAACTTGTATGAAGATTGGCGCTACATCGTGCTGTTTCGCGCGCCTTCTAATCTCGATCCGTTTCAATTTCCAAAAAGCGGAATGATTTTACTGTTCGCGATGCTCGCGTTTAATTTCATCGCGTTAAAAAAAAGCCAAGATTTCGCGCTCCGATTTTTGCTCAAGTTTCAGATCGTGCTCGGCGCATTCTTTCTTCTCGGTTTGGCTTTTCGTGCGTTTGAGCTTTTCCCGCTGCTCCGTTCTATGCCGATGCGGCTTTTTCCGGTTTTCACGCTCTTGTTTTTTCTTTTCACGGCTTTCTATTTTGTTCCGCGAATTGCGTCGAAAACGAATAAATTGATTGCGGCGATATTTGTTCTGGCGATAATTGTTTGGCTAAATCCGTTTGGAAAGGGTTGGTCGCAGATTGCGCAAACAACGCAAAGCCGGGCGACGGCGCGCGATGATTTTCAAAAAGCCGCGATTTGGATCGCCGAAAACACACCCCAAAACGCGCTGGTGATCGAGCCGCCGAGCCGCCGCGAAGTCTGGTATTTTTCAAAAAGGGCGACGCTCGTTTCGTATTATTATCCGCCTTACGATCGTCTCACCGAATGGCGCGCACGAATTGCGGAACTAACCGATAACGTCGAAGTTTCCAACGGCGACACGGCAGCCGCCGAACTCGAATCGGCGTTCAATCGGCTTTCGGCAACGCAAATTGACAAAATAAAACAAAAATACGGCGCCAACTTTCTTGTCAGCCGCGCGACTTATTCTTATCCCGTCGTTTTCGCAACCGAAACTTACAAGGTTTATCAACTCGACACCAATACCGAAAATTGATCGAGATTTTCCATCTTTTCGGCATCTCGCAAATTTCTATTTCGCGAAAGCCCGACTGCCTTTGGAAAATTTCACTGCGACGAATTAAACTATTGTCGAGGAATGAAGTTTATAAAGCGAGTTCGCCTTTTAGGAGACAAGAATGATTGACGGAATTGATCCGAAAAAAACAGATAAGCCGATCGTCCGCTGCTCGGAATGCGATCGCGAAATTGATCACTACAATACTTTTGTCTCGCCGACTAACGAAGCGCGAAACGTCTGCTGGGAATGTCTCGGACGCGAAGAAAAAGGCTTTTTCGCAAAGCGCGATTTTCGGCGAAACTCGCGCAGCGGCGTGATTCCGCGTTAAAGAATCTTACAGGGATGAAAAGGATGGTCAGGGATAAATTCAAAAATTCCCGTTATCGCCTTTATCTCTGTTTATTGCTTGTATTTTATGACGATCAGAAAAATTACTGAATATCCCGAAAAAGTTCTCGCCGAAATCGGCAAACCCGTTACAAAATTTGATGAAGAATTGAAAACGCTCTGCGCGGATATGTTTGAAACAATGTATGACGCGGAAGGCGTCGGGCTCGCCGCGCCGCAAATCGGATTGAATTTGCGGCTTTTTGTGATGGATTGCGAAGACGTCAAGCTCATCGCAGCAAATCCCGAGATCGTTTCAGCGGAAGGCGAACAGTCAGGTCAGGAAGGCTGTCTTTCGGTCGGGAAGGTCCCGGCGGTCGTCGTGCGTCCGATGAAAGCGCGTCTGAAAGCGCAAAACGAAAAAGGCGAATGGTTTGAACGCGAGGCAGAAGGCTACGCGGCGCGCGCCTTTCTGCACGAAACCGATCACTGCGACGGCAAGCTTTTTATCGATCATCTTCCGAAAATGCGTCGCGAAATGATCGTGAAGAAATTTCATAAAGAGAAAAGATGGAATAGCTAATAACCTAATTCACGGATTTAGGTTTCGTTGAAATCGCAATAAATAATTGGCGATCATCCTTACAAGATTATGCTCAAACTTTGTTTTATTTTTTATCTTGCCGTCGCAGGATGTTTTTTGCTTACAAATGTTTTTTCCCAAACCTCCGGTAACTCGAGGGGATTTATCGTCGGAAAAATTACCGAACGCACTAGCGGTCAAGCGATTGCGGGGGCAAGAATTGCCGTGAAAAACGGTCCGGAGACCACAAGTGATGCGGAAGGAAATTTTCGGCTTGAAATTGAATCGGGCGTCTATAACGTGGAAATCAGCGCGGACGGTTTTGCGCCGATCATTAAGAATCAAATCGGCGTAACGGGCAACCGAAACACTCTGCTGAATGTTCAGCTTGCTATTACCGTTACGGAGTCGGTTGAAGTGAGAAGCGAGATTTTTGCCGAAAACTCGGAGCAGCCCGTCAGCAACATCACCTTGAACCGCGAAGAAATCCGCCAAACTCCCGGCAGCGGAGGCGATCCATTACGTGTATTAAATTCGCTTCCGGCGGTTTCGGCGGCTTCGGGCGAATTCGCCGATTTAATTGTGCGGGGTGGCACGGCGGAAGAAAATCTGACGTTTATTGACAATATTCCTGTCCAGGATTTTACATATTTCACCGATAAATATGACGGAAATCGTGGCGGACGCGCTTCGATTCTCGCGCCTGATATTTTCGAAACGGCGGAGTTTTCGGCTGGCGGTTTCGGCGTTCGCTACGGCGATAAATTGTCGTCCGCGTTGGATATTAAATTACGCGAGGCGAATCGGGAAAGAATTCAAGGCGTAATTTTCGCCGTTTCGGGAACGGCGGGCGGAAGCGCCGACATACCGATCGGGAAAAGAGGCAGTTGGCTCTTTTCCGCGCGGCGCAGCTATATTGATGTCGCATTGGATGTCGCCGGAATTGCCGAGCAAGGCATTATCGGTTACCCGCGCACGTTCGATTTTACGAACAAATTCACTTATGAATTTTCGCCGCGCCACAAGCTTTCCTTTTCTGTATTAAATTTCTTCGAGGACTTCGATCAGACAAACGAACAGGCACAAAATATTGACCGCCGGACGGACAGGTTTCGTATGCGGAGAACGTCGCAGCGCATCGTGGCAGGCGCCACACTAAGCTCGATAATTGGCGCGAAAACTCTAGCGCAAACGACTGTTTGGGCGACCGGCGCGCATAACGACGGAAGATTCTTTCTGCCCGATTCGGATTTTTTGCAGCGGGCGCGCGATCTGCGAGATTCACAATTCGGCATCAAGGAAGAAGCGACAACTGCGGTTTCGAAAAAATTGCAGCTAGCCCTTTGGCGGCGGCGTTTATTTCGACCAGTGGAATTATCATACGTTCGAAAATGCGGCAAGATTCTTCAGCCCGCTAGAAGAAGAATTCAACGCCGTTCCGCGTGAAAATCGCCTGAAACTCGAAACCAAAACCTCCGCTTACGGCTATGCACAGATGCAATGGCGAGTCACGACGCGCTTTTCGTTGACGCCCGGCGTCCGGCTCGATCGGTATGGCGTCACGGGCGAAACTCTTTTCAGCCCGCGTTTCGCGGCGCGGTACAACGCAGCATCGCGCATCATCCTGACTTTTGCGACCGGCATTTATCGCCAGCCGCCATCGGCTTTCGTTTTATCTTTGACACCCGCAAACCGCGATCTGAAAACGCAAACGGCGACACATTTTGTCGGCGGTGTGGAATGGCTTGCCCGGGAAGATCTGCGCGTGCGTTTCGAGGCTTTTCAGAAAAATTACGACGATCTGATCGTTCAGCCGCTGCGCCCGACGCTGAATTTCGCATTAAACGGCAATCAGTTTAACACTGGACGCGGAACGGCGCGGGGATTTGAAATCTCGGTGCAAAAGGCTTTGACCGGATTTTTTTCGGGACAGGCTTCTTACGCGTTTGTCGATTCAAAAAGGCGTTTCGAACCGGGCGGCGCAAAGTTCCCTTCGGATTTCGAGCGTCCGCATCAACTGACCTTGATCGGCATCACCAGATTTTACGGGTTTTCCGTTGCCGGAAAATACCGCGTTGCGAGCGGGCTTCCTTACACGCGCCGCACGCCGTTCGAAATTTTTCCGAATTCGTTTGCATATATTCAGCGCATAGTATCCGAGCAAGACATCAACGCGCTCCGCCTGCCGAAATTTGCCAGTCTCGATCTACGGGCGGAAAAACGTTTCGATTTCAAACGGTGGTCTTTCGCGCCGTACATCGATTATTTCAACATTACGAACCACGATAGCGTAGTGCAGCCGAATTACGAATTTTATCAATCAACTCCGCAGTTTTTGAGTGAAAACCAACGCTTGCCGATTTTTGGCTTGCGAATTGAATTTTAGTAAAACAGTTGCGATAAAATTGGACCCGCGCGAAACATCCACTCCAGTTTGACCTCCGTTTCTTAATATTTGTATTTTGTTGTCGATTCCTCCGCGAAAGTTTAACTGTTGTGCAAAATATGTTCATTGTCTGTTGTTTTGGTTTGGACGGTCAAAAGCAATCCGGCGGCGCAAATTGAAATAAACCCGCTAACCAAAAAAGCCGTTGCCGCGCCGAATTGACTCCATAGTCCGCCGAAAATCAGCGATGCCGGAAGGACCGAAATGCTAAATGCTAGGTTGTAAAAACCAAAAGCCGTGCCGCGTTTTTTGGGTTCGACGAGATCAGCGACCAGAGCTTTTTCCACGCCTTCCGTCAATCCAAAATAGACACCGTAAACGATAAACAAAGCCCACGCCTGCCACGCGGTTTCGACAAAAGCAAAGCCGGCATAAACCAGCGCATAAACGACCCAGCCCGAAAAGATCAGCGCTTTTCTTCCGAAACGGTCGGAAAGATCTCCGCCGATCAGAGAAAAAACAACTTTTGAAAAATGCAACGCCATCCACAAAAGCGGCAAAACGGCGACCGGAATTCCGGACTGTTCGGCGCGCAAAAGCAAAAAAGCGTCGGTCGAATTCGAAAGCGTGAAAAGGGCTATGACGAGAAGAAAGCGTTTGAAATTGCCGTCAAATTCTTTGAGCGATAGTTTTATCGGCGTGAAAAGCTCGGCTTCGGCGCCTTTTTCGTGTTTTTTTTCGTGGACAAAAAATCCGATGACAAATAATCCGAGCACGACAGGTATCGAGGCAAAAAGAAAGACCTGTCGATAATCCTGCGCGGTCGGCTTTTCGGGTGTATCTGACAAAAACGAAAGCAAAGTGAACGCCGCGACCGGACCTAATATCGCGCCGAAATGATCGGCGGCGCGGTTAAAACCGAACGCCAATCCGCGGGTTTCGGGCGGAATCGATTCGGCTAGAAGCGCGTCGCGCGGCGTGCCGCGAATGCCTTTGCCGACGCGATCGAAAACGCGGACGAACAAAACCTGCTGCCAGCTCGTCGCGAACGCGAGCAGCGGGCGCATCAGCGCCGACAGCGAGTATCCGAAAAAAACAGGAAGTTTGCGTTTCCTGAATCGATCGCTCAGATAACCGGAAAAAAGCTTCAATACCGAAGCGACCGACTCTGCAAAACCTTCGATCACACCGATCGCAAACGGCGAAGCGCCGAGCGTCAAAGCCAGAAACGCGGGCAGCAATGGATAGATTATTTCACTTGAAGTGTCGTTTAAGAGGCTGACAAAACTAAGCGCGAGAACATTTCCCGAAAGACCTTTATATCGGGTAAAAAAGTTTTTGACCTTGTCGAGCATCTAGAAATTAGCGGGTTTTTGAGTTTTGAGGGCGATTTGCCGGTTTTGAGTCTGACGACATCCAGAGATAGATTCCGCCGACGATCGCGATCAGCAAAATTACAGCGACAAGCGTCATCCGAATCGCAAGTTTGAAAGTTTTCTTAAGCGTCTTAAACGCGATGAAAGCGACAAACGCAAAAATAATAAAAAAAACCAGTCCGCCGCCATACGGTAAAAGATCTCTGAGCGCGCTCAACATCATAATTCCTTTTTCTCCTTCGATGCCCGCTCGATCATTTCAATATCTTCCTCGCTCAAAGCGGTTTCTTCGACGGGCAACGCAAATGCCCCGTCCGCCCACGCTCCGAAATCGAGCAATTTACATCTTTCCGAGCAAAACGGACGAAATTCGTTGCCGTGATATTCGGTTTCCTTTCCGCAATTTGGACATTTCACGCGAGGCATTTGTCGAAATCAAAGATTAGCACAGAATAAAAAAAAGTTGAATGTTTTCGCCTTTGGTGCAATCATAAGCGTATCGCCAGCATCGTGCTGGCTGTCGCGTGGACATCTTGCACACGAACGGATGAAGGCAGGATGCCGTCAGGACAGCCGCCAAGATGGCGGCGCTACATTGAACAAAATCTGCGCGAACGGCGTATTTTTTAGCGCAGGTAAAAAAGATGGTCGATTATAAAGAAAAATTTGAAAAATGGCAGCGCGAAGCTAAGGAACGGTTTGACGATTTTGACAAGCAGATCGGCTTGAAGGAAAAGATCGAAAAGGGCGCGGAGGTTTTGAAGGAAACGGCGCAAAAAGGCGCGGAAACCTTAAAAGAAGGCGCGCAAAAGATCAAAGCCGAAGCCGAAAAAACAGACGTCGGACGGCAAGCCGTAAAAGTTGCCGAAGGAACCTATAAAACCGCAGAAGACACGGCAAAAAAAGTTTATGACGCGAGCGAGCCGCTGCGCGACGTAGCCGGCGAGGCGGGCGAAAAAGCGACCGAAGTCGCAAAAGAAGCGGGCAAAAAAGCGGGCGCGATCTTTGAAGACGTTCGCGATTCAGCGGGCACAACCGCAAATCGCGTTTCAAAAGCCTTTAATCTTGGCGCGAGTTGGACGCGCACGATCGATTCCACGATAAGAACCTTTCAAAAAACGGGCGATTGGATCACTGAAAATCCGCTTCGCGCCGCGACGACGGGAGTTTCGATGGCAGTTGGCGCCGGTCTTGGCGTCGTTTTTACCGGCATTAGCTCACATTGGCTTTTTAATTCTGCGCTTCCGGCGTGGTCGGTGAAAAAACTCGCCGATAGTTTTAACGAATATCTCAAAAACCGCGAAGAGCTAATTGCAAACGGCGAGCTATCGTTAGCCGAAGCCGAAAAAATTGAATTTGAACGCGACATTGCTCGACGGATCGGCGCTCCGCTTCTCGGCGCATTTTCTTTTGCTTCGGGCGCGGTAATGATGACGAATATTTTGAATCCGAAAACGATCACCGGCGCGCCGATAGACTGGATCATCGGCGGAAATCCGCTGCTCGAAGGCGTTTGGTTTTTCGGCAACGGCATGGTTTGCTTCAAAACCAGCTACGACTTTTTTATGATCGCGCTCGAAGATCAGGAAGAAGTTCAGCGAATGGTCAAAGAGATAAAAGGACTACTTCCGCAAACTGTGTAATTCCAGATTCCAGATTCCAGATTTCAAATTCCAAATTTTAGTTTGTCTAGGTTCCAATTTGGAATTTAGAATCTGAAATTTGGAATTTTATTTTATCTGTATCGGAAACGGCGTCGCGCTCAGAAGAAAGATCAGAAGCGTCAAGACCGCGATCAGCTTTCTTTTTCGATCAAGCGGAGCCGAATCAAGCGGTTCGGGATGACGAACGCGCATCATTATTCCAAGCAAGATCGCGAACAAAAATCCGCTCGGACTGTTGTACAAAAACCAACCCGTGATCGAAGTCGCAACCACGACGAGAAAAGCTATTCTGCCCGTCCAGTAGTGCACTTTTTTATTAAAAACGGCAAAGACCGCGTGTCCGCCGTCAAGTTGTCCGGCGGGAATCAAGTTCAGAGCCGTGACGAGCAAACCGATCCACGCCGCAAAATAAAACGGATTCGGGATCATGGGAATTTGCAGATCGATCCCGAGCATCCAAGCCAAAAACTTAAAAAGCAAAGGATCGGAAAAGATCAAAGTTCCGCCCGGAATTGTCGGTGTGGGCGCCGCCTGTTGAAACGTAAAAAATCCGATCAGCGCGACCGGAATCAGCGCAAAGAACCCGGCGATCGGTCCGGCAACACCAATATCAAAAACCGCTTTGCGCGAAGGCATCAACGAGACGATCTTGATAAAGGCTCCGAAGGTTCCGGCAGGTCCGATCAACGGCGGCGTCGGAATAAAATACGGCAAAGTTGCGTCGACGCGGTAGATCCGGCAGGCGATATAATGTCCCATTTCGTGCGAGATCAAGATAAAAAGAAGCGAGGAGGAAAAGCTCAAGCCGTATCGCAAAACGATCGGATCAGAGTAAAGCTGATAGATCGCGCCGAATATCAGCGCGAGGTAGCGCGTGGGAAGCGAAAGAAAAAACAGATAGACCTCGCTCCAGGTTTGCGGATCGGCGTCGGGAAAGATCGGGATAATTCCAAACGGCTGCAGCGTTCCGGCAATAGTCACGGTCGCAAATGTTATTAGAAAAAACAACGTGTGCTTCGCCCACGTCCGCGGCGTCGGGCGCATCGCTTCGCGGCGGTCGAAGAGCTTATTTGTGATCGAATTTAGATCTGACATCGGCGAGGTGAAAAGCAAAAATCGCAAATCGAGGATGACGCAACTTTATTATCCTGCGATTTACGACTCACAACGTAAGAAAAACTTAATTTGCTGCAAAATGTTAAACGGCTTTCGCCTGAAGGTCTTTGCCCGGCTTGAAACGGATCGTTTTGCCCGCGGGAATCGGAACTTCCTTGCCGGTGCGTGGATTACGCCCGATGCCGCGTTTTCTCGGTTTGACTACAAAAACCCCAAACCCGCGAAGTTCGATGCGTTTTCCTTTTGCCAGAGCGTCCTTCATTGCGTTAAAAAGCGCGTCAACCACTTGCTCGGCTTTTTGTTTAGGCACACCCGTTTTGTCGGCGACTTGATTGACAATATCGAGTTTGATCATATCATTCTCCTTTACTGAAAAAGGTCGGGAAGAAAATTATGTGGCTTACGTAATGATATAAACCTTAACCGCAAGTGTCAAGATTTTGCAAGTTAATTTATTCCGCTAAAATCTGTAATTTCTGTATCTTACGTGAAACACGCGCGCTAAAAAATAAAGCGGTACGGTTTTTCAAAACGTTTCGCCAACATGCTAAGATTAGAAAAATTATGCGGTGGGGACGCGAAAGCACAAATATTGACGATCGGCGCGGATTTGGCGGCAAGGGAATCGCCGTCGGGGGCGGCGGAATCGGCGTTTTGGTTTTGGCGTTGGTCGTCTGGTTATGCGGCGGCGACCCGCAAGCGCTGCTCGAGCGAATCGGCGACAGTGATCCGACGAGAATCGAACAGCCGCAAACGCAGCAGCCAGACCAGCAGACAAACGACGATCAAAAACGCTTTATCGCCTCGGTTCTCGGAAGCACCGAAGACGTTTGGCGGAAAATTTTGCCGCAACAGGCGCGAAGGCAATATCGCGATCCGAAACTTGTTTTGTTTACCGATCGGGTTCAGTCCGCTTGCGGCGTTGCCGGTTCGGCAGTCGGACCGTTTTACTGCGGCGGTGACGAAAAGCTGTATCTCGATTTCGCGTTTTTCAATGAATTAAAAACGGAATTCAAAGCGCCGGGTGATTTTGCGCAGGCTTACGTCATCGCACATGAAGTCGGGCATCATCTCCAGAATCTGCTCGGAACGATGGAAAAAGTTCAGCGCGCCGGAAATTCAAACGCACTTTCAGTCAAGCTGGAATTACAGGCGGATTGCTACGCCGGAGTTTGGGCTTTTTATGCAGATAAGGAGGGCTTGGTAGAAGCCGGCGATGCCGAAGAGGCGATTCGCGCCGCGCAAGCCGTCGGCGACGACACGATCCAAAAACGCTCTCAGGGCTATGTCATTCCCGAAAAATTCACCCACGGATCTTCGCGTGATCGCATGACGTGGTTCACGCGCGGCTTTCAAAACGGTGATATGCGCCAATGCGATACTTTCGGCAGATAATGATAAAAATTTTTAATCGTTTGTTATTGATGTATAGCGGGCAAATGCAAATACGTTTCCGTTGACTGCGGTGTTGGGATTTCGGGTGTATCCAATCACCAATATTTTTCCGTCGGGTTGAATTGTTACGTCTTCGGCGCCGGAATTTTGCGAAGGGGTAAACGCTGTCTGAGTAGATGCTTCCAAAGTTCCGGTTAGCGAATATTGAGCTACGAGAAAATTTGAGAATGCGGTAGAACGCGCGAAAGCCTGACCGGCGACCAAGATCTTCCCTGTGCTTGAAATCGCCGCACCCGCAAGATTATCGTCGCCGCCTGCGGTAAAGTCGGTGACAACCATTCCCGCGTTGCCAAAGTCGTGGTCCAATCTTCCTCTCTGGGTGAATCTCATCATAAATGAATCCCGATCGGGAGTCTTGATAAATCCGGTGATCAGATATTTATTGTCGGGCTGGACGATCAAGTCGCTCGCGTAAACTCCCGGCTCGAATCTATGACGAATGAGTCCGAGCCTGCCGAACGAGTGGTCAACATTTCCGTCGGGATCAAGCCGCAGAACAAAAATCTCTCTGTAATCCGACGATGTATACGCGGTGTTGCCGGCAATTACGATTTTCCCGTTCGGCAGCACGTGCATGTCGAAAAGTCCCCAATCGGGCGAAGGACTTATCCTGGGAATATCTCTTACGCCGTTTACCCCAAAACTCGCGTCACGGCTTCCGTCGGGATTTAGCCTAACTAAATGCAGGTTAATTCCGCTGACGTTGGTTATGATTATGACATATACTTTCCCGTCGGGAGCGACGGCAACTCTTCCCGGATACGGTATGCTTTCGCCGACTTGCAGATCGGGAAGGAACGACGAGTCTATTGAGCCGTCCACATTTGTCCGCCTAAGGAAAGTCGTAAACACGTTGCTTAGCGACACGTATTGAGAAAGGTACAGAATTCTGCCGTCGGGGAGCATTTTTGTATCCGTAAGTAAGAGGAATGAGAAATTCTCCCAGTCAAGCGTTTTACCACCTCCGCCGAATGTCGTATCAATCGTTCCAGCCGGGGTTACTCCCGCCATAACGATTCCAAGGTGCGAGGGGTCCGATCCCGGTTGAAAGTGAATTCCGACTCCGACGATTCTACCCGACGGCTGAACAAAAACATTATGACCGAACGAAGTGTATTGAGACGAAGTGGTAAAAGGAAAGTCGGTAGTGAATCTCCCGCCCGTTCCGAAATTCGGGTCTAAAGTGCCCGAATACGATTGTTGGACGAACACGGAAAAGACGAACAAAAACTGGATGAGCGCGATAATTACAGATCTAAAACGACATAAAACCTGCATAGCTTTAAAAGCTCCCCGACTGTAAAATTGTGGAAACGATGGAGAAACTTTACCGCAAATCACTGCCGGTTGCAAGATTTTTAGCCCCGCATCTCAAATGATCTGCGCTCTTCTAAATTCGCTTTGCTCTTTTTCTTTACAAATTTACCGGCTGAAACTGCTTTCCGTAAAGTTCCTGAAAAACCCAACCTAGAAATCTGACCTCCGCGGTGCAAAGCGCTTCGAGCCAACTGCTTGTCAGATACAAACGACGTTCGGTCTTGTTCGGGATCGCGTCCGCTTGCTCGACGTGCGATTTTGCCGCGTCGAGTTTGTAGCTTTTTGCAATGTCTTCATTTGTTTGCTTCGATTCACCGAGCGCCTGCAAAACGTCCGTAATCCAATTTTGCAGCTTTTCTTCGCTGTTATTTTCCGCGATCGCCGAAAATGCGCCGACCGCAAAACGCGCCTCCGCATTTTCGAACGGATAAATTTCGACTCCATTCTCCGCGTCGTCCGCTTGTTTCCACTGAAACAATTCTTCAACATGCGGATGCCGCATAAGCGCAACTCTCGGGTCGAAATTCAAAAACCACTCGAGTAAATTCGCCAATGAATTGATGTCAATGTCGCCGCTCGAAGTTTTTTCAAGCTTCGGCGGACGAGTTTCTTGTTGGTTAGCCTCACTCATAATGTCAAATCGATCTAACCGCCTGTAAACTAAGAATTATCGCCGGTAAACTCCAAATTATCGCCGGTAAACTCCGACTTATCACCGGTAAACTCCGAATTATCACCGGTAAACTCCGAGTTATTGCCGGTAAACTCCGAATTATCACCGGCTAATTCAAAATAAAATTTGCCTCAACTCTTCCGACGCCATCACCGCGGCGGTTTTTTATCGGCAAAGGCGAATAATTTTTCAAAATTTCCGCTTCAAAAATTCCGAGCTGCCGCAAAACTTCAACCGAAATTACGGCGCGGGCGCGTTTATCGTCGCCGTCTTCGATCTTGAGCGCTATGCCCAAACCGCTCGGATATTTTTCGGACGGTAAAACGCCGCACAGCCAAACGCCTTCGGCGCCGATCTTTGAAATAAATTTTCCGCTCGCCGCTGCCATCAAAATCGTGTCCAATCTTTCGGTTCCGCCGATCAACTCGGGATGCTTCCACATCGCAGAAACGATGCGGCGGCATGCGGCGCGCAAATTTTCGTCAAATTCTTTTGGCGGAAATACCAATTTTAGAAAACCTTTCGCCATTGCGCGAACGCTTAAAGCGAAATTTGGCGCGGCGCAGCCGTCAACGGCGATCGGAATTTCACGTGTTGGTGTTTCGGTAAACTCCGAAACGGTTCGCAAAATCACTTGCTGGATCGGGTTTTCGAGCAAATCGTAAGTTTTCAAATCCGCGCCGATATGGCTTGCAAAAGCGAGCATCGCGGCGTGTTTCCCCGAACAATTATTGTGAAGCTGAGTCGGCTTTTCGCCTGTGCGAACCATTTCCGTCGCGCGTTTTTCAGCAAACGGAAGATGCGCGCCGCATTTCAGGTCAGGTTCGCTCAAACCGATTTTCGCGAGCATTTTCGAGACTAATTCGGTATGAATCCGCTCGCCCGAATGCGATGCGCAAGCAAGCGCGATCTCATCTTCCAAAAATCCGAACGCATCCGCCGCGCCGCTCGTTATAAACGGAATTGCCTGAAAAGGTTTGGCGGACGAACGTATAAACGCGAGCGTTTCGGGATTTCCGATCTTTGCGATCTCTTTCCCGCTGCCGTCGACGATCAAAAGATGTCCGCGATGGATCGACTCAAGCGTTTCACCGCGAATTACTTTTGCCAGAGTTTCAGCTTCCATAAATGCATTTTCAGAAACGCGCACGAAGTAAGCGTGCCTAAACTATCAAATCACGCTTACTTCGTGCGCGTTTCTGATTACTACCGCAAATGCTTTCTTAAATACGAAACGATCTTGTATCCGTCGATGTAAACCCACGGCTTTTCGCCAAGCGTGTAATGCCCGCACGGAATTGTAACTTCGCTGTGCCTGATCTTGTGTTCGCGCAGCGCATTTATCGTGTCGCGCGAAAGATCGAGCGGAAACGTCAGATCGTAAAGCGTGTAAATATATCGCTGCGGTCGCGGCGGCATTGCGGCGAGCTTTTCGATGTAAGCCATCGGCGAGATCGGCAGCCAATATTCGCGCAATTCTTCGAGCGAGACGTGTTTTTGCAAGCCTTCTTTTACGTGATACGTCGAAAGTCCGTTCCAAACGACGTCCGCGACATAGCCCGAAACGTGATTAAAAACCGCGGCGTCGATGTTTAGATCGTGTGCAAATGCAAAAAATCCGACGCAGCTTCCGATGCTTGTTCCGACAATGCCGACTTTTTCAAAACCTTGCTGTTTTAGCCACGCGATGGCGGCGCGCGTATCAACAACCGCTTGACGAAGCGACTGCAAAGTTCGCCCGACGTTCGGCGCAACCAGATGATCGGCGCGGTCAAGCTCGGGCGGCATTCGCTCTTCGTGATACGGCAAAGTCATTCGCAGCGCCGAAAGCCCGACGCGGTTGAACGTCCTGCAAAGATCGAAATACGTGCCGGCGCGCGCGTTCCAATGCGGCAGAACGAGAACCGCCGATCTTTTATTTTCGGGATGCGGGAAAAATTTTGCGCGCACGGTGTTGTTTTCGACGGAAATCGTTTCGATTCCGCTTGTCCAACTCAATTCGTCGCCGTCCAATTTGTAATCCGTAACATTCGGCGGAAAAAAGAATTTATCGCTGTCAGCCAAAACTTCGTCTGTGTATTCCGTGAAAATTTTTCGCGGATCTTCGCCGTTCGGTTTCTTGCCGATAAATTCGACACCCCAATCAAAATCGCGGACGACGCGGTTGTCGCTGAGCATTGCAAAATGGCGTTCGCGCCGGTGCATGTAACGCTTGAGCATAAGTTTTTAATTATGAGATAAGGAAAGAAAAATTAACAGGGATGAAGAGGATAAATTGGATTCATAAAAAGATTCTATCGCCGTCTATCGTTTGTATCCCTGTTAATTTCTGGTTTTCGGCAAGCTCAAAAGATTTGCAAACAATCGATAAGCGCCCGCGTTTCCGGCGGGAAGCTGCCGAAAAAATGCGTAGCTGCAATAAATGTATTTGCCTTTGCCGATCTCGGCTACGACAAGTCCGCCTTTATTTTCCACCTCGCCGGCGTCGTGCGATTCGAGAAGTGGCATGTATCTAGCATCAAAAGTCGTGAAATTGTTTAAGTTTCTTTCCTGAATCCAGCCTTCAAAATCTTTGTCAGTAATCTTGTTCGGGAAATTGAATATCGGCGATTTCGGTTCTAATATCGTAACTTTTGCATTTTCGTCAACGACGCGCGCGCCCATAACGGCAGGAAACGGCAGAAGATTTTGATAAACGGGCAATTGATATTGCACGATCATCGTTCCCCCGTTTTTGACGTAATCGAGCAGCCTTTGATGATTTGCAACGAAATCCGGTCGCACTTGCGAAGCGCGGATTCCGACGACGATCACGCCAAAACGCGATAGATCGCCGGTCGTCAGATCTTTTTCTCCGAGTACTTCTAAATCGAAACCCATCTGCCTGATCGCTTCCGCAACTCCATCGCCGCTTCCTTCAATATAGCCGACCTTTACCGGCGCGGTTTTCAGATCCAAAACTTCGACTTTTGTCTCCGCGCGCGTGTAATATCGATGCGTTTGAATGTGCGGATACGCGATCGTGTTCATTTCCTGCGTCGCCAAAGCTTCGCCGACCATCGCCTGCGCGTAGAGTCGATATTCTCCGGCTTTGGTTTTTGCAGGAATCTCAACGTCAAAAGTTATCGCCGTTTTCTCGCCTTTTGTTTTCAAATTAAAAGTTTTCGTGTTCGCCGAATATTTCCAGTCGATCGCTTCAAGCCCGACAATATTCAAACCGGCGACGCCGCTCACCGCTTTCGACGAATGATTTGTCAAACTCATCACAACGCGCCGCGTTTGCGCCTTGTCGCTGGTCGGAACGATCAAAAGCTTTTGATCCAGACTCACCGACATTGCCGGAACAATATTCACTTCGCGCCGAATCTCACCGCGAATGTCGTCGGCAAAACGATATTCCACGGGTTGTGTAAAAATAATTTCCGTCGCGTCAATTTCGGCTGTAATTTCCGCCATAACAAGCGGTTTCTGAAACGGCTCATTTTCGTTTTCATTGAAATTCCAACTATACAAATAATCGTCGCGCGGATTTTCGAGAAAATACGGTTGCGTGATTTTCTCGGTCGGAAAAACTCTGACATTAAAAAATCGGGAGAATTTCGCTGTTTCGCGGAAAAATCTGGCAAACGGCGAATCGTTTTTGGGTTCTTCACCTTCCGAACTTTGCCAATATTGCGGTGTGATTAATTTTATTTTCTTAATTTTAATATTTGAATTTTCGGGATAGAAAAGTTTGACGGAAGTAAGAAAGGTTTCACTCGCCATAACCGTTTCTTGATTTGCCAAAGCATCAACTTGTAAACCTGAAGTTAGTTTAATTGCTTTGATAAATTCACTTTCTTTTCTCCAGATCATAGATTTTAAATCCAGAATTCCGACAGGTTCTATTTCATAAATTGTTCTATTTAATTCTTTTTGGCATTTTTGAATTTTTTGTAATCCTTCTATCAGACGTTTTTGAGTTTCTTTGTTATCAAAAGTATTAAGATTCTCTGTTATCTTGTCAGCCGAATTTTGAACTGATTCAAATTCATCTTTAAGATAATCTTTTCTCCAAACAATATTGGTGTAATTTTTAAGCGAGGTATCAATTCCGTCAAAAACGCTTGTTTCGTTCGTAACTTTCGGCACTTTGCTTTCAGCCAAATTCAAACTGGTAAATCTATCGCCTTTTAATTCCAATCCGCCTTGTTCCTGAGTTTTATGCTGACTGCGACCTTCCGCCGCAATCTCAACGTAACTTCTGCCGAGCAGAAAATCATATTTTCCGGTGTTTATTTTCAAAGTCGGTTCTTCTGTCGAACGAAAACTCTGTCCGACATAAAATTTCATAACCTGCCAGGGCGTGCCCGAATCGGTGCATTGTTTCGGATCGGCGGCGGCTTTGACCGCCAGAGGCGCGATGTAGCCGGCAAACTGATGATGCCCGTGACCGTCCGCCGGAGTTCCGGTGAAACGCGAAATAACGACGAGCGGACGAAACGTTCTGATCGCGCGAACGGCGTCGCAAAGAATCACTTTCTCGTCCCATTTTTCCTTTGCTTCGGCGAGAGTTTTTGAGAAACCAAAATCGAAAGCACGCGTAAAATATTGCTCTGCGCCATCAAGCCGCCGTGCCTGCAAAAGCTCTTCGGTGCGGATCACGCCAAGCGCCTCGGACTGCTCCGAGCCGATAAGATTTTGCCCGCCGTCGCCGCGCGTCAACGAAAGATAAGCCGTCCGCGCATTTTCGCCGCGCGCCAAATACGCGAGCAAGCCGGAATCTTCGTCGTCAGGATGCGCGCCGATATGCATTACGCTCGCTGTCGTGTTCAATTTTTTCAGAAGCTGCGCCAAACCGATCGCGCCGTAATCGTAAACGGGACGAACCTGGGCGTGCGCATCGCCGGGAAATACTAACCGCAGAGACGCAGAGACGCAGAGAGAAATTTTAAGAAGGATAGATAAGATTTTTCTCTGGAAAATTGTTCTTTTGATTCTTTTCATCCCTAAAAACTCTGCGTCTCAGCGTCTCCGCGGTTCAAATTTTTCTTCGTCAAGCTGATCAAATATCCGAACAAGACCGTGACCAAACAACCGATAACATTGAACCACAAAAATTCAATATTTGTGTATAAACTCGCGATCCAAACCGAGGCGATGCCGAATAAAAGCCCGAAAAAAGCGCCGCGTGAATTTGCGCGTTTAACGACGAAAGCAAGAACAAATACGCCGAGAAGCGAGCCGTAAAAAAAAGAGCCGAATTTGTTCACCACTTCGATAAGCGAACCAAGATTTGCCGCAAAAATCGCCACGAAACAGGCAAAAATTCCCCAAATAAATGTTGAAATTCTGCCGACTTTTACTGTCTGCGCGTCGGTTGCTTCAGGTCGATATAGTCTGCGGTAAAAATCGATCGTCGTCGCGGTCGCCAGCGCGTTTAGCTCCGCCGCGATCGAAGACATCGCCGCCGCGAAGATCGCCGCGATGATCAAACCGATAACGCCCATCGGCATATTCTGCAAAACGAACGTCGGGAAAACATAATTGACATCGTTAAATTTCGGATCGCTCGTTTCCTTGATAAATTTCAGCGCGTCGGCGCGTGCCGCGCCAAATTTTTTGTCGGCGTTGATATAATTCTGCCGCGTTTCCGCACCTTCGGTCGAAAAATTTATCGCCGCCTCGCGGCGCTCGTCAAAAGCGGTTTGATAATTCTGCTGAATCGTCTGAAACTGCACGCTTTGCTCGGCTTTTGCGACTTCATAAGAGTTAAAAACGATCGGCGGCGTTTGAAACTGATAAAAAACGAAAACCAGAACGCCGAGCAGCAGAATTAGAAACTGCATCGGAATCTTCAGGAAAGCCGACATCAAAAGCGAAGTTCTGCCTTGATCGACCGATTTTGCGGTCAAAAATCTTTGAACCTGGCTTTGGTCGCAGCCGAAATATCCGAGCATCAGAAAAAGCCCGCCGATCAAACCCGACCAAAGGGTGTATTTTTCCTGTAAATTAAAACTCGTGTCGACAGTAGTCAGCTTCCCGAGCGATCCGGCAAGATGAAGCCCGTCCGCAACCGAAACTCCGCTTGGAAAACTCGCCAAAATAACGATCAAACAGACGCCTAAACCGAAAAAAATGACGAACATCTGTTTTACGTCCGTCCAGGTGACGGCTTGAACGCCGCCGAAAACCGTGTAAATCGTCGTCGAAAGTCCGATCGCGAAAATCGTAACGATCAAATTCCAGCCAAAGACGATCGAAAGCACGATCGACGGCGCCGAAATGATCGTTCCGACGCCCAAGCCCCGCGAGATCAAAAAGAAAAAGCTCGTCAAAGCGCGGACTTTTACGTTGAATCGCCGTTCCAGATATTCATACGCAGTATAAACTTTCGCGCGGTGAAAAAACGGCACGACCGTTACGCACAAAATTATCATCGCCAGCGGCAAGCCGTAATAAAATTGGATAAAACGCATTCCGTCCGCGTAAGCCTGTCCGGTTGTTCCGACCAAGGTTATAGCCGAAAGCTGCGTCGCCATCACCGAAAGCCCGACCGCCCACC